>JBEKIZ010000014.1:0-88659 GCA_050011515.1 Terriglobia bacterium
TCGGCAAATAGAGAAAAAATAGGTTCGGAAAATAGGTGCCGCTTCGCCGTGAGATCACCATTGACTGTCAAATGCGTCCCAAACCGCGATTCAGCACTTTCTATCATGGGGATTCCGAAGCTGCTGCTCCCCCGGTCCCTTCATTGCAATTTCACCCTTCGGCATCTAGAATCAAATGGAAGGAGCGGAAAAATGGATAACGACGTTCTACGGATTGCGGGCAGGGAGTTCCATTCGCGATTGATCATCGGCACCGGAAAGTACAAGAGCTTTCAAGAAATGGCGCGGGCCCACGAGGCTTCGGGCGCAGAGATGGTGACGGTCGCCGTCCGCCGCGTGAATCTGACTGACCGCAGCAAGGAATCTTTGCTCGATTATGTTGACCGCAAGAAGTTCTTCATTCTGCCGAACACCGCCGGCTGTTACACCGGCGATGAAGCTATCCGCACCGCACGTTTGGCTCGGGAAGTGGGTCTCTCCAACTGGATCAAGTTGGAAGTCATCGGAGACGAGAAAACGCTCTTCCCCGACAATTTCGAACTGGTACGGGCCACGGAAACACTGGTCAAGGAAGGTTTTGTAGTCCTGCCTTATACGAACGACGATTTGATTTCCGCGCGGCGGCTGATCGACGCCGGGGCTGCCGCCGTGATGCCGCTCGGAGCGCCCATCGGCTCCGGGTTGGGCATTCAGAATCCCGCCAATATACGCATCCTGCGTGAGATGATCACCAGCGTGCCCCTCATTCTTGACGCGGGCGTGGGAACGGCGTCCGATGCGACCATTGCTATGGAGTTGGGCGCCGATGCCGTCCTGATGAATACCGGCATTGCCGGCGCGCGGGACCCCATCCTGATGGCCCAGGCCATGCAGCACGCCGTCATCGCCGGTCGCCAGGCTTACCTCGCCGGCCGCATGCAAAGGAAACTCTACGCCGCTGCATCAAGCCCGCTAGAAGGCGTCGTCCGGTAAGGGCGACGGCTTCATTTTCGTGTATGAACTACGGTCTGCGGCAGATTCCAGAATACAAATTGAGTGGGGAAGAAGGGAAGCCCGGGGGAACAAAAGGCTGTCTGGCAGTTGCCAGACGCGCTGCGGGCTCGGCTCTCAGAAGCATGAGGATCTATCTCGGCGGGCTCTCCTGGGCGGCGGGGGGGGCCTGGTCTTTTTTCGGGTTCTTTTCCGGCAAGGTGTAAATGATCTCTCCCGGACGCGCCAAACGCATTTGCTCCCGCGCCAGGCGCTCGATGGCCTTCGGGTCAGACTGCAGTGCCTTGATGCGCTTATCCAATTGCTCGTTTTCGCGCTGAAGTTGCTGGATCTGTTGGCGGAGGCTCTCAACTTCCTTCTTTTCCTGGCGCAGAGCCAGGAGGCCGTGTTGCCCGAATATCTCGTGAACGAGCAAGGCAACGCAAACCAGCACAAGGACGTATGCGGCGTTACGGCGTAGGGTTGCGGCGTCCCAAGAGAGCTTATTCATGGTTCAAGTACAAAGGCGTTCGTGGTCAAAGCCTGCCCACCTGCCCCCTTGCTCGAACGGCATTTCACATTCGACCCAGACCGCTGGTCCAGGCGCGGCAACCCGATATCCTTACTGCGCGCCAGTCGCCAGCGGCAGAAGGAATGGCATTGCCGAACCTGTTGACGATATTGTATCTTTGGCGGACGTTTCGAGCAAGCAGGCAATCCCGCCGTTGTGGGAGGAATTGTGACCGACATAGTCGTTATATTCGTCACCGCCGCCAGCCGGGGTGAGGGCAAGAAAATCGCGCGCCATCTTGTGGAGACTAAACTTGCAGCGTGCGTAAACATCTCGCAGCCCATGGAGTCAGTTTATCGCTGGGAAGGCAAAATCGCCGAGGAGAGGGAGTTTCTGCTACTCATCAAGAGCACCAGGGAATTGTTCCCTGTGATTAAAGCCGAGATCTCAAAGATCCACAGTTATCACACGCCCGAAATCATCTGCCTCCCTGTTATCGATGGCTCGCGCAACTACTTGCAGTGGGTGTCCGATTCGGTGAAGCCGGCAGCCACGGAAAACAAGTGACCCGCCGTGGCGGGAGCTATGCCGACTGATTTCGAAGAGCCGCAGGTCTCCCGCCGGGCGGCGCGGGACCTGCACTACGCTTGCTTCTGGGTTGTGTTTCCTGCTCGTCCCGCCACGGCGGGTCACTCGTCATTATTCCAGCCTGTCGAGAGCCTGCTGGAGGTCAGCAATCAGGTCTTCGACATCCTCTTTGGATTTCGGATTGCGCCCCACCTTCTGCCGGCTACTTTTGAAGAGATGCCCCCTATAACTCTGAGTTATCATGTTGGAGTGATCGTTTGTAGGTTTGTTGAACAGGATGCTGGGAAGTGGTGTGTCATTCTATGCAAAGTCGTTAGTAGCCGGTTTTCAGTTGCCCTTGGTGTCGAAAAAATGGGGCTACGGCAACCCTGAATTATTTTCTTCCTTCATTCTGTTAGGAGATGGATAGGTCAGAGGATATCCGGAAAGGAGTAACGATTCCATGCTTCGTCCCAATCACCTGCGATTTCGAACTTGGGTTTTCGTCGGTGCTGCAATCCTGCTTTCTTGCGTAGGGTTCAAACCCGCGCAGCAACAACCAATTCCTGAGGTCAGCCTTACCGTGGTGGTCAAAGAGGCGGAGACAGGCGATCCCATCAGTCAAGCACGACTTACGCTTACCTTCAAGCAACAGGGCAAGCTTCACCGTTCTATCTCGTACAGCGCCAAAACAAACGCTCAAGGGCGGTACCGATTCACAAACATTCCAAAAGAGACCATCCGTTTGCTCGTCACCGCTGATCGCCACCAAAGTTTTGGCAAGGAAATAGAAGTGGAAGAAGATAATCAGGTTATTGAGGTTAAGCTAAAGAAGCCGCAGCCCCTCCTTTAGTGCCGAATAGGGATATTCGGGTGGCTGGTCTGACCATCAATCCGGCGCCAGAGCTTCTTCGACACAACAAGGATTGACGGGCCGGCACATTTCCCAAGCCGCTAGCGACGAACCGCATGATGATTAGGCCTGCCTAACAATTGAGGGGAGTATTGTCGGGGTTTACCGGAGCAGGTTTGGAGATGCTACAGGTTGGTGCAAAGAGTTAAAAGCTCTTCCAATCGTTAACCTTTCCGTAACCTTGAGCCACCTTTTCCACAAGGTTTTCAACAAACCTGTTGAAAAATAATTTTGATGACAGAGTTGATAGATGTCAGACGCGCGCAAATGGATTGCCAAACCGCTCCGCAATTTCCAGGGTAGTCCCCGGTTTCAATCTAAACCGCGCGATTGAATTCTCGATTTGTCAAAGACCCTTAGAGGGGGGGAGAGACATTCGAAAGCAGCCGGCGGAAGGCAGTAGCGGGTGTTTCCCCCACCTTCCACCTATTACATACCGATCTCAACTAACCACGGACGACGGACAACCCGCTTCTTCACGGTGAGACTATTTTGGAGTCGCGGGTTCTACTGACATCGCCGGTGGTTTGGCAGCCCCCTGCGGCCCGGGCGGGCTAGGCGTGGGAAAGTAACCATCATCCAGCCAGACCTTGGCATTTTTCTTGAGTTCGTCTAAAGCGCTATTGACTTTTTGCTGCTGGAGGGTTTTCTCAATTTGGGAGGAGACGTCCTTCTTTAATTCCCCCGCCTTATGTGAGGCAACTTTATAGAAGACCAGGTACTGCGTGACGTCGAACACCTCCGAAACCTGGCCATCTTTGAGTTCAAAGACCGCCTTTTCCATATCCGGGCGCAAGGTTCCCCGGCGAATGGCAGAGGGTTCGTCATCCACCCGGACGAAGTTCGGCACTTGATACTTCTCGGCTACTTTCTTGATATCGTCGCCGGAGCTCAAAGCCTTACGGATTTCCTCGGCGCGGGTTTTGGCTTCTTCCGCCGTCAACCCCGGAGTTCCTTCCTTCGCTTCCTCCGGTTTCTTGCGAATGACGACTTGGTAGATCTGGGCTTCCTCGAACTCGCTTTGGTGCGCCGCAAAATATTTGCTGATTTCTTCGGGTGTTACTACGGACTGTCGCACTATTTCCTGGTACGCTGTCGTCGCCAGAAGTTGACGGCGACGCAGAGCGAGCATCTGATGGAAAGCAGGAGTGGAGTCAAGATGATGCCTGAGGGCATCCTGCGAAAGAACGAGCATCAGTACGTACTCATCTCCAAGAGACCGGCGACCCTGGGTGGCCAGAGTCTTTTGAACCTGGGGACTGAGCCCTTGGATAAACCCATCAACCTCCCCTTGAGTTATCGACTCATCTCCAACCTTCAGGACTATCTTATCGGGTGAGGAAGATTGGGCGGCCGCGGCCGCGCTCGGGGCTGGCCCCGCCGGCGCTTGCCCGCCAGGTGTCTGTCCGTACCCGACACCTACAAGAAGTCCCGCTATCAATAGCCCCCTTGTGAACCAACGCCCTCGCCCCCATTGAATCTGATTCATTGACCCCGCCTCATAATCTGAATTGACAAAAGAAAGACACAACCATCCTAACATAATTCGCCGCCAACCGCAGACCTGTCCTGCGGGTCGGCGCTTTTGCGGGGGATTCCTCAACCAACGGACAACGGACAAAGGACTTTTGGCTGCTATAATCAAGTGATGCCAAAAAGCGATTTGGGGTCCATGATTTTCAATCTCGCGAGTGACTACCAGCCACGTGGCGACCAAGTGACGGCCATTCAGGAACTGGTGCGGGGCGTTGAGGAAGGCAAGCCCCATCAAGTCTTGCTAGGGGTTACGGGGTCCGGCAAAACTTTCACTGTCGCCAAGGTGATTGAGGCCGTGAACCGCCCCACCCTGATTCTGGCTCACAATAAGACCCTCGCCGCTCAGCTTTACCACGAGTTCCGTTCCTTCTTTCCGCGCCACGCCGTGGAATACTTCGTGAGCTACTACGACTATTACCAGCCGGAAGCTTACCTCCCCGCCAGCGACGTTTACATCGAGAAGGAAGCGACCATCAACGATGAGCTGGACAAGCTGCGCATGTCCGCCACCCGCTCGCTTTTCGAGCGTCGCGATTGCGTCATCGTGGCCAGCGTGAGCTGTATTTATGGCTTGGGCTCGCCTGAGGCCTACTATGGAATGCTCCTGCTGCTCGAAACCGGGCAGAAGATTTCGCGGCGAGACATCCTGCGGCGGCTGGTCGAAATCCAATACGAACGCAACGACGCGGATTTCCGGCGTGGCACCTTCCGCGTGCGCGGTGACGTGATTGAGGTTTTTCCCACCTACGAGGATGTCGCCTACCGGATCGAAATGTGGGGCGAGCAGGTGGAAACTCTAGCCCAGATTGACCCGCTTTTCGGCCAGGTGAAGCAGACTTACTCCCGCCTGCCCATTTATCCTCGAACCCACTACGTTTTGCCTGCGGAGAGGAAAGAGGAAGCGATACAGCGCATCCTTAGCGAACTGGAGTGGTGGCGGGGCGAGCTCGAGAAGCAAGGAAAGATGGTGGAAGCCCAGCGCGTCCAGCAGCGCACCCTGTTCGATCTGGAAATGATGAGGGAGATCGGCTACTGTCACGGCATTGAAAACTACTCGCGCCACCTTTCCGGACGGCTGCCGGGAGAGCCGCCCCCCACCCTGCTCGACTACCTTCCGCAGGATGCCCTGATCTTCATCGACGAGAGCCACCAGACCGTGCCCCAACTGCGCGGCATGTACCAAGGCGACCGCTCCCGCAAGCAGACTCTTGTAGACTATGGATTTCGGCTACCCTCCGCCCTGGACAACCGCCCCCTCTCCTTCCAGGAATTCGAGCATCGGGTGGGACAGGTGATTTATGTCTCCGCCACCCCGGGCCCTTACGAACTGACCAAGTCCAGCGGGGAAGTGGTGGAGCAGATTATTCGCCCCACGGGACTCATTGACCCTGAGGTTGAGGTCCGTCCCACGCGCCACCAGATTGATGACCTGCTGGGTGATATTCGCAGCAGGGCCGAGGCCCATGAACGAGTTCTGGTCACTACCCTCACCAAGCGCATGGCCGAGGATCTGGCGGAGTATTACGCCGAAGTCGGCGTGCGCTGCCGCTACCTCCACTCGGAGATCGAGACTCTCGAGCGCGTGAAGATCCTGCGCGACCTAAGGCGGGGTGAGTTTGACGTCCTGATCGGTATCAACCTCCTGCGCGAGGGGCTCGACCTGCCGGAGGTCTCGCTGGTCGCCATCCTGGACGCCGATAAGGAAGGCTACCTGCGTTCGGCGGGAGCGCTGATTCAAACCATGGGGCGGGCGGCGCGGAACTTGCACGGGAAAGCGATCCTCTATGCCGACCATACGACGGAATCCATGCGCCAAGCGATCTCCGAAACCTATCGGCGGCGGGCCAAACAGACTCGCTTCAACGAGGATAACGGCATCACTCCTGAGAGCATTGTCCGACCTGTGGATATGGCCCTGGCCTCCATCGTGGCGGCGGACTATGTTACGGTGCCTGCCGATTTGCCGGACGAGGATGTATCCCCTGACCAGCTCGAGGAGCTGACCAGGAGTCTCGAGAACCAGATGCGCGAAGCCGCCAAGCAGTTTGAGTTTGAAAAGGCTGCTCAGCTCCGCGACCGCCTAAAGGCTCTGAAAGAAAAGGCAGCCATGCCTCTCTAGACAAGTCGACAGTTGAAGGTCGAAGGTCAAAAGTATATTGAAGACTTAACTTCGTGTCGTGACCGTTTCCACATTGAATGATCGAATCATTGGCTCATTGAATCATTGGAAAGCAGTTGCATCGTCGTTTTCCCAATGAATCAATGATTCACTGGATCGATGATTCAATTCCTGAGCGAGGTTGGGGAATTGTTCAGGCGCCTCGGTTGCATCTTCGCGTTGCTGGTCATGTTTGGGGGGGTGCCTTGCGATAGTTGGCTGTCTGCTCTCCAGAGTCAGGGGGAGGCCGCCAAGCCTCAGGCGGAGGCAATCGACATCAATAAAGCCACAGTGGATGACCTCGAGAAGCTCCCCGGAATCGGACCGAGTCTGGCGAAGCAAATCGTTGCCTACCGCGAAAAGCACGGACCTTTCAGGCGCGTCGAAGACTTGATGGTGATTAGGGGTATAGGATTTAAAAAGTGGAAGCAGATGAGGCCCTATGTAAGGGTTGGTGACCGTAGGTAGGATTCAGGATTCGATTCAGGATTCAGAAAGCAGAAGGCAGAAATCAGAAGGCGGAAGGCGGGCCTGTTTCGTCGAGGTTTCTGGGGGCGGCGTTTGGGGCAAAAGCATTAGGCTCGTTCAGGCGAAAACGCACGCTTCTTTCGCGTCGATTGTGGAGACATCAGCGCCGCCGGGATTTCTTGCATTCCCTCCCGGATTTTTGCTCTTGTGCTTGGGCTAAGTTTCGTTAGAATTAGCCCGCTATTGAGGAGGGCACAATGGGCATTCCAGTCACCACCACCTTGAGCATCGACGGTTACCGGATCAGAGAATATAGGGGAATTGTGCGCGGCATCATCGTGCGAGCGCCTACCATCTCGCAGGGCATCCTGGGGGGATTAAAGAGCATTATCGGGGGGCGCATCGGCGCCTACACCGAGATGTGTGAGCAGGCCCGCCAGCAGGCCTACGATTTGATGATTGAGCACGCCGAAGAGCTGGGCGCCAACGCCGTGGTCGGCCTCCGTTACGACGCTTCCGAAGTCGTTGGGCGAGAGTCCGCCACCGAAGTCCTCTGTTACGGAACGGCGGTAGTCATTGAGTTGCTTCCCCGGGCTTAGGTTGCTCTGCAATTCCGAAAAGCGAAGGGCAAGTCCGAGGGCTCTGCGAAGGCGCGATGGGCGTGGATTCTTGATTTCCTGCTCCCCTCGCCCCCATGGGGGAGAGGGGCCGGGGGTGAGGGGGTGAGCACTAGCATGGACGCACTGAGCCACGTTTGCATGGGGCAGGACGGCCCTGACCCCCTCACCCGGCCCGCCCCGGCTGGAGAAAGCGCCGGCGGCGGTCCACCCTCTCCCCCAAGGGGGAGAGGGCAGGGGGTCGGGAGCTTGCTTGCCCTTCCGATTAGCGCTGTCTGATACGTGTGCGGTCAGGTGCTAGTCCTTTGTTGGCCTATCTCCCGCCGCAATCTCTCGATCACGCGGGGGCCGATGATTTTCATGTCTTCGTACTCTAAGAATGATCCTTTTATGTAATTGCAAAACCAGCAAGCCTTCACGAGATTCCCGACGCTATAGCCGTTGACGTTATCGCGCCTATCTATCGTTAGCCAACCGATCTTTGCTTGTTTCGACGTCGCGAAGACCCTCTTGAATTTGGTGATTTCGCGGTTGGCTCCTTCATACAAGAGAACGAAATCGCGCAGTTCTCTAAACTGTTCGAGTGTGCAGCGGCAGTACTCACAGTTGTCCGGAGTTTCGGACCACCAAGATTCTAGTCCTTCCGGGCTTAGGCTAAATGGGACGCCTCTCTTCTCTGCGCCCTGCCGAAGGATGGGGATTGCGCCCCTCCCGTAGCGATAGTATCCCTCTTCTTGCTTCTTCTGGATTGCTCGGCGCAGTGAAATCCTTCCCCGTTCCGATCGTTGGTATGCCCTGACGCAGTCCTTGCACCAGTAATGATAACCATCGGGCATGCGAGAGTTCCTGCCGAATTCGGCGACAGGTTTTGAGCGTTGGCACTTAGTGCACTTTTTCTCCATCTGAGCAACCTTCCGACGGACCCTCCGTTGCACCAACAAAGTGCCTGTGTGCGTAAAAAGAAAACTCCCAGATTGACTGGTCCAAGCCGTCATCGCCTAGACGATAGCGGTAACGAAAAACGCGCTCGCCGATTTCCCTGACTTGCTCCGTGTCTAAAGCGGCCAAGATCTCCTGCAGGGAGGCAACGAACTCTGCGTCACTGCCATAGTCTCCACCGAACCAGTCGGACAAGACCCAAACGCGGCTAGTACTTGGTAGGCGCCTCCCTGAGTGAAAGAAGAACAAACCGCGGATGATTCGCGAAACGACATTCTGGACTCGCGCGACGTCGATCTCTAAGACTCCAGCTTCACCGAGATAAAGACCCGCCGGGGTATACTGGGGTTTCTTGCTGAAGCTGGCAAGCATGCTCTTCCTAAATCCAATCTTGCGAGGATCCCTCAGCTTCCTTATCGCGTTTACTGAAAGATCGAACTCGTTTGGAAACGAGACGGGGTCAATTCCTGTTGTGATGGCGAGACGGAAGTACTCATCATCCGGCTCAAAGCTCTTGTTACATTTTCGGCATGAAGGTACCGTGACCAAGTTGCTCGGGCGCGGCTTAGCAAAGAGGTTCTTTGGCGGGACATGGTCATTGGTCAACGGCCCCGGTTCTCCGCAGTAAACACATTCGCCGATTCTAACCCCACGCTTATTCGCCAAGCCCAGCCAAAGCCTCCTTGAGAAAGGGAAAAGGGCGGGGAAGCGTTCTCCCCACCCTGGCGCTTGCCCCGACTTTGCCGTGACTCGCGCAAAATGCTTGCTGCCTACCGCCTTCTTTCTTACGGCTGCCCCTCGGCCCAATTCTCCAGCCTCAATTGCGCAATTCGGCGAAACTCCCGGACATTGTTCGTGACCAGCGTTAGCCCAAGGCTCAGGGCGTGCGCGGCAATCAGCACATCATAGGCGCCGATGGGTGACCCTTTCCTTTCGAGTTCAGCTCGGACCTGCCCGTAATGCCGGCCGGTGCTCGCATCCATAGCCAGCACTGGGATCAGCAGTTCCAACTCCCTGATGCGCTCGAGGTTCTCTTCCCGGCGCTCGCTCTTCCAAGCACCATAAACCAGCTCCAGATAGGTGATGACGGACATGCCCACGTCGCCGGGCCGCAAACGCTGGAGGCGCGCCAGGACGCCGGGAGGTTTTTGCTTGGCGATGTAAATACAGACGTTGGTGTCGAGGAGGTAGCGCATCAAAGCCCCAAACGCTTATCCAGTTTGGGTTGGCGGCGGCCACCCTTGAAGAAGTCGCGCGAGAGGCCGGTCAGAAGCTCGAAGGCGGCAGAAAGATCCGCCTGCCGCTCGCGCAGCACGATATCCTTCCCCCGTTTCAGAATCTCCACGTGCTGCGAGCGAAAACGAAACCTCTTGGGAATCCTCACGGCTTGGCTATTTCCGCTGCGAAAAACCTTGGTGATGGCCATGCAGAAAGTATATACGAACTGTAAGTACGGTGCAAGCGGCGGTTCAGAAACAGAAGGGCGGGGAAGCGTTCTCCCCGCCCTTGGTTCTTACTGTCGACTGTCAACTGTTGACTGTCAACTGTTCTTAATACATCCCGCCGCCCATGCCGCCTCCCGGAGGCATCGGGTGCTTATCTTCCTTTTCCGGGATCTCGCTGACCAGCGCCTCAGTGGTGAGCATGAGTGAAGCGATGGAGGCAGCGTTCTGGAGCGCCGTGCGGGCGACCTTGGTCGGGTCGATGACGCCTGCCTCGACGAGATCGCCGTAAGTTTCGGCCTGAGCATCGAAGCCGAAGTTGGCATTGGAATTGGCGCGGACTTTCTCCGCTACCACGGCGCCTTCCTCGCCGGCGTTCTGGACGATCAGTCGCAGCGGCTCTTCGAGAGCGCGCTTCACGATGTCGATACCGATCTGCTCATCACCCTCGGCCTTGAGTTTACCGAGCGCCGGGATGCTGCGGATCATAGCCACGCCGCCGCCCGGAACAATGCCCTCCTCGACGGCAGCTTTCGTGGCGTGCATGGCGTCCTCGACGCGCGCCTTCTTCTCTTTCATCTCGGTCTCGGTTGCCGCGCCCACCTTGATCTGGGCCACGCCGCCCACTAGCTTGGCCAGCCGCTCTTGCAGTTTCTCGCGGTCGTAGTCGGAAGTGGTGTCTTCGACTTGGGTGCGGAGCTGCTTCACGCGGCCTTCGATCGCGGAGCTCTTTCCATAACCCTCCACGATCGTGGTGTTGTCCTTGTCCACCGTGATTTTCTTGGCCCGGCCAAGGTCCTCGAGCTTCACGTTTTCCAGTTTGATGCCCAAGTCTTCCGTGATGGCCTTGCCGCCGGTCAGGATAGCGATATCCTCCAGCATGGCCTTGCGCCGGTCGCCAAAGCCCGGGGCCTTGACGGCGGAGCAGTGCAGCGTTCCGCGGAGCTTGTTGACGACGAGGGTGGCCAGCGCTTCGCCCTCGACTTCCTCCGCAACGATCAGCAGCGGCTTGCCGGACTTGGCAATCTGCTCCAGCAACGGCAGGAGGTCTTTCATCGAGCTGATCTTTTTTTCATGAATCAGGATGTAGGGGTCCTCGAGGATGCACTCCATCCGGTCCGGATCGGTCACGAAATAGGGGGAGAGATATCCGCGGTCGAACTGCATTCCCTCGACCACCTCGAGCGTCGTCTCCATGGTCTTGGCTTCCTCGACCGTGATGACCCCGTCCTTGCCCACCTTCTTCATGGCTTCCGCGATGATGTTCCCGATAGTGATGTCGTTGTTGGCCGAAACCGCGCCCACTTGCGCGATCATCGCACCCTCGACGGGCTTGGACAGCTTCTCGAGTTCGCCCTTCACGTGCTTCCTGGAGCCGTCCTTTTGAATTTCGTCGTACCCGCAGACGGCGCGCACGGCCATCTCGATCCCCCGCTTGATGGCCATGGGGTTGGCGCCCGCCGCCACGGTCTTCACGCCCTCGCGGAAAATCGCTTGCGCCAGGACCGTCGCCGTCGTGGTGCCGTCACCGGCCACATCGGAGGTCTTGGACGCCACCTCACGAACCATCTGAGCGCCCATGTTCTCCAAAGGATCCTTCAACTCGATCTCCTTGGCCACGGTCACGCCGTCTTTGGTGGACGTGGGGGAACCGAACTTCCTATCCAGAACCACGTTGCGACCCTTTGGGCCCAACGTGACTTTTACAACGTCCGCCAGCTTGTTCACGCCCCGCAGAATAGCCTGGCGGCTATCTTCACCAAGTACAATCTGTTTTGCATTTGCCATCTTTAACTCCCTCCAAATTTTTGGCTCCGCCCTGCTCCTTGGCAGGTAGCGGACTTTATCGAGCCCGTATTTGCTTTAGCGGCACGTCGTGCCTTCCGTCATGCCGCAGCGCGCCATTAGACCGGTTTATTTCTTCCCGGTAGTAGCAGATTGTTTTGCTGCTTCAATGATCCCGAGCACTTCGTCTTCACGGATGATCAGGTACTCTACGTCGTCGATCTTGATTTCGGTGCCGGAGTACTTTCCGAAAAGGATGCGGTCTCCCGCCTTCACGTCGAGGGGAATGACCTTGCCTTCCTCGGTCTTCTTCCCGCCGCCCACGGCGATCACTTCACCCTCCTGGGGTTTTTCCTTGGCTGTGTCGGGGATGATGATTCCACCTTTCACGGTTTCTTTCTCTTCCACTCGCTTGATCAGAATCCGATCATGCAGGGGCTTTACCTTCATATTTGACTCTCCTCTCGTCTACAAACCCTTTTGATTACTCAATTCCAAGAAACTTATCGTGGCCAACCCAAGCTCTAAATCTCGCCTCGCAATGCCATCCGCGCCTGGTCCTTCGGGGCGCCCGCCGGGTGGCCTTCTCATCGAGCTTTTAGCGCTTGGACTCACTGAGTGCTAATATAGCTATCTCGGAGGAATTTGTCAAGCCTTAAAGTGAGTTTGAAACTCACGAGTTAGCACTCTCTCAAGTCGAGTGCTAATTTGAGATTCGCGAAGCCCCGTAAGGACTTCATTGGATTGGCGTGCTCGATGGAGAAGGATCTGCCAAAATTCATCAGCGCCATGTGGCATTTGCGCGACCGGCGGCTCGAGTCGATCCCCCTTCCAATTGACACCAGCACCCAAAATCTGACCAGTTGGTAACACAGGCGCAGATGTCCTATAATGTTGGCAATCATGCGACTTGTCTCAATCATCGGTGAACGTCTGAAATCCTTTGGTCTTGGGTATGGGGTCGGAATATGGGTCTTGGCCCTATGGACAGGTTTGGGAGCTCCAACCGTCGGCATTTCGTGGCAACATCGGCTGCGACTGGCCCAAGACACTCCTCCCAACCAGCAAGACCAAACTAAAAGCCAAACCCCGCAGGAACCCCAGAATCCTGCCAACCAGCCCACTCCAGAGAGTGAGCAAGGGCAGGTTGAGAAGGGCTCTGAGCCGTCACAGCCATCTGCGCCTGAGCAAGGCGACGAAATGCTGGCTGGGATTCAGGCTGTCTTGGGAAACGTTCCCGTCCCCGATCTTGGCGTGTTGGGTCAAGCCTTCGAAACTACGGTGAAGAAGCAAGACGAGGCCTCAAGTGAATCCTCCGCCGTCGAGCTAATTGAATTGGGGGACCTAGATGGCGACGGGGTTTCAGAAGTTGCACTGAAGTTGCTGGTCACCGAAACGAGCCAGGAGGATGCCCAGGGGCAGGAGTCTCCCCCTTCTTCGCGCGGACTTTATTTGCTCTCCTGGGATGGGACTCGCTGGAAAGCCTCACCCCTTGCCGCCTCAGCAGAGAATATTCAATTCAAAGTCGTCCGGCTCGGGAAAAGCACGGGTCGTTGCATTGCCGTGGTGAATGTGATGGGGGAAGAGGCCGTACCTTACCCGGCGATATTTCAGGTGCGGGAACATGAGGCCGCCTTACTCTGGGACAGTCAGGGTGGAGATAACCGCTACAATGCCCTCGCGCACGGCCAGATTGAATTTCAGGATAACGCGAAGCTTGACCAAACAAACATGATCGTAATCGGGCGGGCAGACCCTGGACTTCTGCAATTCGCGCCCGACGGGCATCGCGGCTTCAGCGCAAGATGCGTTTATCACTGGGACGGGCAAGCCTACGTTCCTGCCCAAACGGAATACTCACCCGGCCCTGATAACACCCTGTACCGTTTCATCGCGGCGCTGCACCTGCACGATTTTCGCAGCGCCTACGCCCTGATTGACCCAGGCAAATTCCTGAAGACCGATGCGCCGAGCCTGGAGAAGTTCCGCCAGATGATGGAAGAGAATTGGCGGGAGTTCTTGGACGATCAGGTTTTCCAGGCGCGAGAGGCTAATGCCGGCTCGCCTGACGCACTTGCGTTCGAGCTTCCCGAAAAGCACTATGTCTACCTGCCCACGCTGAGCAACGACGGCAGATTCCTGTTGATCGGCCTGGAGCGCAAGGTCGAGATGCCAGGCACAGGTTCAGGTCAAGATTCCCCATGAGCAGGCCGCGCCGATTCAGTGAGGTTTCGGGTTTTGTACTCGCGGGTGGAGCGAGTCGGCGCATGGGATTTGACAAAGCCAGGTTGCCGTTGGGTTCAGAAAGCATGCTGGACCGGCAGATTCGCTTGCTGCGTGCCATTTGTCGTTCGGTGTCGATCATCGGGCCTCCCCACAGATTCCCCGACGCAGGGATTCAGGTTTACGAAGATGAGATCGCGGGCCAGGGGCCTCTGGGCGGTATTCATGCCGGGTTGCGCAGGGCGCGCACAGAATTCAGCTTGTTCTTGAGTTGTGACATGCCCCTTATGGACGCCAGATTTCTTCGCTACCTCTGCGAACAGGCATTAGTAAGCCGCGCTTCGGCAACGCTTCCCCCGCCTTGGGCGAAGGGAGTGTACCCACTTTGTGCGGTACTGCGACGGCGTGTGCTCTCGACCGTCCGTTCCAGCCTCACCTTGGGACAGAACCAGGTGGGTCGATTCTTCAAGAAGGTTCAGCGGCGCACCATCAGCAAGGCCGAGTTTGCGCGCGCAGGATTCTCCCTCCGCATTTTCTGTAATGCAAATACGCCTGAGGAATACCAGATGGTGCGGCGGCAATTAGAGGCTCTCCACAATCAAACCGTAGTGGCCGAATTGGGGGCATTTCCGGTGTTCTCCGGGGAGCGAAGTGGCCGCACATGACGAGCAGCCCGGAATCAAAAAGTTTCGAGTCCCCGTATTTTCAGTTCGTCCATGTTTACAAGGCGTTTGACGAACAGCCGGTGCTGGAGGACGTGAATTTTGAGGTGCGCCGGGGCGAGATGGTGGTCGTGCTGGGGAAAAGCGGGGTGGGGAAGAGTGTAACCCTCAAGCACATTCTGGGCTTTCTGCAACCGGACACAGGACAGGTTTTCGTTGCCGGCCGGGAAGTTTCGAAGATGCCCGAGGAAGAGTTGTTTGATGTCCGGCGCCGCGTGACCATGGTTTTTCAATCGGGGGCGCTGTTTGATTCACTGACGGTGGGCGAGAATGTTGCCTACCCTCTGCGGGAGCGTGCGGAATACGGGCTGGCGCTCGATGAAGATAGAATTCAGGCCCGCGTCGGTGAACTCTTAGCGATGGTGGAATTGGATGGCGTCCGCGATCTCATGCCTTCGGACCTGAGCACCGGCATGAAGCGCGCGGTGGCCATCGCGCGCGCCCTTGCCGCCAAGCCGGAAGCGCTTCTCTACGACGAGCCAACGACCATGGTGGACCCGCTGATGGCGCAGACCATTGCTGACCTGATTCTGAAACTGAAGCGCCAGACGGGCCTCACCTCGGTGGTGGTGACTCACGATATGAAACTGGCACGCAAGCTGGCTGACCGGGTTGTGTTCCTAGTCGATGGGCGTGTGGCGTTTTTCGGGCCAATCAATGAACTGGACGCCTCGCCAGAACCGATGGTGCAAGCTTTCATTTGGCTCGACGAGGTTTCTTTCCTGACAGGCAGGCGAGAGTGAACAGTCAACAGTCGACAGTCAAAAGCCGGCGCTTAGGCGGAGCCGAGAATGGTTGCGGCCCGCAGACTGTGAACTGTTGACTGTCGACTGTCGACTCTGAGCTATGCTGGTCCTAAACCGACATGAGGTCGAAAGCCTGCTGGACTTGGACCGCTTGGTGGAGGCGCTCGGTCCGGCGATGGTCGAGTTGAGCGCCGGTCGCGTCTCCATGCCGCCGCGCATTGTCGTGCAGGTCCGCGAGCGGGGAGGCTTGCTGGCCGCCATGCCCGTCTTTCTGGATTCCACGCAAACTCTGTCGACCAAATTGGTGAGTGTTTTTCCCGAGAACGCCGCGCTGGGTTTGCCGAGCCATCAAGCCGTGATTCTGGTTTTCGACGCGCACACGGGCTCGCCGCGCGCCATGCTGGACGGCACGGCGATTACGGCCCTGCGCACTGCCGCTGGCTCAGCGCTGGCGACGAGGCTGCTGGCGCGCCCCGAGGCGTGTATCCTGGCGATTGTGGGGACGGGAGTCCAGGCGCGCGCGCACGCCAAGGTCATCCCGCGTGTGCGACCCATCAAAGAGATCCGCGTAGTGGGTCGCAATCGCGCTCGAGCCCTCGCCATGGCAGAGGAAATCGCGCGTGGGCTGGGCATCCCAACCAAGGCGTCCGAAGTAGGGAAGGAAGCCTTTGCGGGCGCCGACATCGTTTGCGCCACCACACACTCCGCGGAGCCTGTTGTAAAGGGTGAATGGCTCGAACTAGGCGTGCACGTCAACTCCGTCGGGCTAAACCCGAATGGCCCGGAGTTGGACGGCGAGGCGGTAAGGCGAGCGTTGGTGGTAGTGGAAACCCGCGGGGCGGCGCTGGCACCGCTCCCCTCCGGCTCGACCGATTTGCGCTGGGCAATCCGTGACGGGCTGATTGGCGAAGAGCACATTCATGCCGAGATCGGCGAGTTGATTTCAGGCGCGCGGCCCGGACGAACCTCGCCAGACCAGATCACGCTCTACAAGTCAGTGGGAGTCGCGGTGCAGGACGCCGTCGCTGCACATTTGGTTCTCGAGGCAGCCGAGCAGCAAGGCGCGGGCAGGGAAATGGCAATCTGAGATTTGAAATTTGAAATCGGAAACTGGAAACTCGAAACTGGAAACTGAAAACTCGAAACTGGAAACTGGAAACTCGAAATTGGGAACTAGCGGAGCGGGTCGAGGATTCGGAATCTCAAGTAACCGATTCCCAGTTTCTAATTTCCATTTTCTAGTTTCTACCCTCCAGTTTCCGTGCTTGCCGAGATGAAATCCAAAACCACCATGACACTTGACCGCGTCCTTTCGCGGTTTGGCCTGGCGTCGCGCACTGCCGCGCGAGAAGCCATTCTTGCCGGGCGGCTGAAGGTAAACGGCAAGGTGGTGCGCGACCCGGACCTCTGGGTGCGGCCGGACCAGGCAACCCTGTACCTTGACGGCCAGCGCCTGAAGCCGGCGCGCAAGAGCTATTTGCTCTTTTACAAGCCTAAAGGTGTCATCACCAGCCACGGTGACCCTGGCGGGCGCAAGACCGTCTACGAGTGCCTTGGGGACATTGGGAAGTGGGTGTCGCCAGTGGGACGGCTGGATAAGGACACCTCCGGCCTTCTGCTCCTGACCAACGATACTGAGTTTGCCGACCATGTCACCAAGCCCGACAGCAAAGTTCCCAAAACCTACCTTGTGAAGACCAGCGGGATTCTGAGCGAAGAGACCGTCGCCAGGCTGAATGCCGGGGTCGAGATGAAGCGAGGTGATTGGGCAAGCCCTATCAGCGTGCGGCGCGTTGAAGACCGCGGAAAATACACTTGGTTGGAGGTCGAGCTCGCGGAAGGGAAAAACCGCGAGGTCCGGCGCATGATCGAAGCGGTGGGATTCAAGGTCCTGAAATTGGTCCGCACGTGCATTGGCCCGCTGACCTTGGCCGGACTGGAAGTTGGGAAGTGGCGCGAACTGACCCCCAGCGAGGTGGCAGCAGTCCGTAAGTCTTCAACAGGCTTCAAGAAAAACAGCCCCGGACCGAACGCTGGGCATATGGGCTCAACCGCCTCGGCCCCAGGGTCGGCCCCTAGCGGCAAGAGCGCACGCTGTCATTCTGAGCGAAGCGAAGAATCTCGCTCTGTGCAATTTCACGAACATACGAGATTCTTCGTCGCCTGCGGCTCCTCAGAATGACAGCGCGTACGAGTTTTTCCGCAGCCTGTTCAGCCCCCCGCTTTAGACTCAAAGACCTGCCTGAAGACGGCTGCCACAAAGACTGGCGAAAGGTTTTTCAACGACCTGCCAAGTCGGCCAAGGGTGCGGGGAGATTGAAAGGCTGGACGTCGACTGCGAGCCCCTGGACCGACACGAACTTCAGGGCATGCATGCCCAGCGCCCGCGCCGCTTCCACATTCTCAGCGCGGTCGTCAATGAAGAGACATTCTTCGGGTCTCGAGTGCACCACTTCCAGGCAAGCGTGAAAAATGGCGGCTTCCGGCTTGGCGAGTTGCACTTCCGCGGAAAAGCACACATAGTCGAAATCCCTGAACCAGGGAGCATATTGCCGCATGTAAGCGGAGATTTCGATGGGCATGTTTGAGAGGACAGCGATCTTCAGGCCACCTCTTTTCAGCGCCCGGACCCACTCCATCATGACGGGGTTCGCACGCATCCAGATTGCAATGTCATTGACGATGAGGCTATCGATTTGGGCCGGCGTGAGTTCCCTGCCGCCCGCTCTTGCAAGGCGCCGCCAATAAGTGGGACCGTCAACAGTCCCCCGGTCATAGTCGGTGCGAGTGCCCCAATAAATCTCCTCGAAGGGTTTCCCATCGAGCCCTGCCAGCGCCGCCAATCTCTGATAGTCGGAGGGTTGCGGAGGGAGGCTCAAGACATAGCCAAAGTCGAAGATCACGGTGTTGATTCTCATGCTCATTTGTTCATACCGGACACATGCCGGAGTTGGGCGCTACGTGTCGCGCGAGGAAAAGCCGGCTGGCCTGCTTAGCAGGATGCTGAATAATGTTTATGAAAGTTGTCATTCCGACCCAGAGCGGAGCGAAGGGGAGGAATCTCGCTCTGGAAACCCCGATCTGATCGGGGCGAGATTCCTCGTCGCCTGCGGCTCCTCGGAATGACAGCTTGGACGGGTTCTTCAGCATCCTGTTAGGATTCAAAAAGTGATTCCACGAACTCGCGCGGGTCGAAGGGGAGAAGATCGTCCACTTTTTCGCCGACGCCGATAAACTGAATGGGCAGGCCGAGCTCGCGAGCGATGGCAATCACCACCCCGCCTTTGGCGGTGCCGTCGAGCTTGGTAAGAATAATGCCGGTGGCGCCGCCGTGGTCGATGAACTGGCGGGCCTGCGCAAGGCCGTTCTGACCGGTGGTGGCATCAATGACCAGCAGGACCTCGTGCGGAGCGTTGGGGATTTCGCGCGCGGCGATGCGGCACATCTTCTCGAGCTCGGCCATCAGGTTGTACTTGGTGTGGAGCCGGCCGGCGGTATCCACAATCACTAAGTCGTAATGGCGGGTTCGGGCGGCGGCCAAGGCGTCAAAAAGCACGGCGGCGGGATCGGCCCCGGACTTCTGCTTGATGATGTCAACGTTAAGCCTGTCCGCCCATATTTCGAGCTGTTCGGTTGCGGCGGCGCGGAAGGTGTCCGCCGCGCACAGCAATGGCTTGCGGTTCTGCTGTAGGTGGAGGTTCGCCAGCTTGGCAATGCTCGTGGTCTTGCCCACCCCGTTGACTCCCACCACGAAGATTACGGCGGGCATGCCGGCAGGCGGTTGCCTGGCAGCAGGGGCAGTGGCTTGCCGGCCGCCAGTGGGATTTTCGAGTATCCTGAGAATTTCCTGCTCGACCGCAGCGCGAAGTTGCTTGGGCTCGGTGAGCTTTCTATAGCTGACCTGCTCGCGCAGGCGGTCGAGAATCTCGCCCGTAGTCTTGACTCCCAGGTCGGCGGTAATGAGGGTGGCCTCGAGGGCATCGAGAACCGACTGGTCCACCGTCTGTTTCCCTTCGACAATTTCCTCGATGCGCTCCACAAGTTGGGCCTTCGTGGAAGCAACTGCCTGCTTGAGGCGTTCGAAAAGACCAGGCTTTTTCTCTTTTTCACTCGATCCGAGGAGGCTCAGAGGCATAGAATTGCATTCTATCTTGAAGCGCCGAAGAGAGGGAAAAGAAAAGCAGGCGCGAGGTAATCGCTCAGACCCAGGCGACGAGCGATGTAGGGCCGGGGCTTGCCCCGGCCACAGGCCGATCCCGCACCTGCGGGATCGGCCCGACACCGCCCGAGACTGAGGGATTACAGGGCGAGGGAGAAGTGGATAAATTCTTAATCTTGGGTGGCCACCCCTTAGAGGGCCAGGTAGTCATCAGCGGGGCGAAAAACGCCGCCTTGCCGGCAATGGCGGCAGCGCTGCTCACGGAGCAGCGCGTGATACTTCGCAATGTTCCACGGGTTCGCGACATCAGCACGCTACGCAGCTTGCTGGAGGATTTGGGGGCAGATTCTTCGATCGCTCATGAGGAACACGGCAACCGCGTAGAAATTGAGGCTCGCCGGCTGAGCGAACCCGTAGCTCCCTACGATTTCGTGAAGCAGATGCGCGCCTCGATCCTTGTGCTCGGTCCGCTTTTAGCAAGGTTCGGTCGCGCGCGGGTCTCACTTCCCGGAGGATGCGCTATCGGCCTGCGTCCCGTCAATTTGCACATCAAAGGGCTGGCAAAGCTGGGCGCTACCCTAACCATTGAGCACGGCTACATCGAAGCCCGGGCGGAGGGGCTCAAGGCGGCGAACATCTACTTCGATACCATTTCGGTGACCGGCACAGAAAACCTGATGATGGCCGCCACCCTAGCCGACGGGACCACGGTGCTGGAGAATGCGGCGCGGGAACCTGAAGTCCAGGACCTGGCGGCGCTGCTCAATAAAATGGGCGCCAGCATTGAAGGCGCCGGAACTGACCGGATTGTCATTCAAGGAGTCAGCCGTCTGCACGGAGCGGAGCACCGGATAATCCCCGATCGCATTGAAACGGGCACGTTCCTTGTCGCTGCCGCTGTCACCGGCGGGCGCCTCACGCTCACCAAGTGCAGCGACCCGAGCCAACTCGCCGCCGTCACGGCCAAGTTGGCGGAAGTGGGTGTGCGAGTCGAGAAGCCGCCCTCGAGCTCGGGACAGGGCTGCGAGGCGAACGTGCTCGAAGTGCAAGCGTGTGAATCGTTGCGCGCTTCAGACATGACCACGCAAGAGTATCCGGGCTTTCCCACTGACATGCAGGCGCAATACATGGCGCTGATGACGCAAGCTCAGGGCTCCTCCGTCATCACGGAGACGATCTTCGAAAACAGGTTCCTGCACGCCCTGGAACTCGCGCGCATGGGCGCGGACATCTCCGTCAGCGGCCGGCGAGCGGCGGTCAAAGGGCGGACGCCTCTCAGCGGTGCGAACGTGCAGGCTTCCGATCTTCGCGCCAGCGCCTCCCTGGTCGTTGCCGGCCTGGCCGCTCAGGGCGAAACGCTCATCGATCGCGTTTACCACATCGATCGCGGCTACGAGCGCATCGAAGAAAAGCTCAACAAAGTGGGAGCTAAGATCCGCCGCATTTCGGAAGGATGAACGGATTTTGGATTTTAGATTTCCCTGTCCCTTATGCTTACTGTTCGAGCAGCGTAATCTAAAATCTAAAATCCAAAATCGCACCAGCCCCCAGTCTCTACTGCCCTCTAAACCAATCAACAAACAAGCGCATGCCCTCTTCGAAAGAGACCTTTGGACTGTAGCCCAATAGCCTTCGCGATTTTTCCAGGCTGGCAAAGGTAACCGGCATGTCTCCCGGCGCGGTGGGAAGGGCTACTCTCCTCGCTTTCTTGCCGAAAGCACTTTCCAATGTCTCAATCATGTAATCCAGCCGCACCGGGTGGGAATTGCCGACGTTGAAGATCTCGAAGGGATAGTCGCCTTCCAGGGCCAACTCGATGGCCGACACCACGTCAGTAACATAGGTGTAATCACGGCTCATACTGCCGTCGCCAAAGACCGGCAGTTCCTTTCCCTCTTGAATGAGCTGGGCAAATTTTCGGATCGCCAAATCGGGGCGTTGTCGAGGGCCGAAGGCAGTGAAGATGCGGAGACAAATGATGGGAAGCTGATATAAATGCGAGTACGCGAAAGCCAGGCCTTCGCCAGCCGCTTTTGTGGCGGCATACACCGAGAGCGGCTTGCTTGTGGGATCGTCTTCGGAGAACGGCACGCGATTGAACTGACCATACACCGAGCTCGAAGAGGCGAAAACAAACCGTTGCACCTCGTATTTTCGGCTGAGTTCCAACAGGCACAGCGTCCCGTCGACATTGACTGAAGTGTAGAGTGCGGGATAAAGAAGCGAAGGCCGCACGCCCGCCCGCGCCGCGAGGTGGATCACCGCATCCGGTTGAGCCGTTTGAAAGACTTGCTCGAGCCGGCTGGAATCGCGGATGTCTACGGCATAGAAATCATAGTCACCGGCCGATTTCATCGCTTCCAAATTGGCGCGCTTGAGTTGCGGGTCATAGAAATCGTCCAAGTTATCCACCACCACAACACGTCTTCCGGACCGCAACAAATCTTCACATAGGTGCGATCCAATGAACCCCGCGCCCCCAGTCACCAAAACCCTATTCATGGTTATTGCCATTTACCCAGACTAAGCCGTTTATTTTCAATAACATTCCCGCTTAAAACTCGTAACTATATTTGTTTTCTACAACATTCCCGCTTTACCCCGGCCCGTGGAAAGCCGACCCTTTGTTTTCATAGACATTCCCGCGGCGTTCCTTCACTTTTGATAAACTCTTTTCTTCTTTCCCCTGCGACAAATGACTTATTGTCCCTTAGAAATCACTGGGTCCCCTGGCCTTTTGGCCCCGCCCGGCACATGATCGAGAGTGGATTGGGGCGTGGGGGGGAGCATTGGAGCAAAGTATTCCAGGAAGCCACCACCTCCTGCACAGCTTCAACTTACCATTCTAGCCTATCATTTTCCGCGTGTCAAGAGACACGGTGTCCATTCTTCGGGGTTCGGACGAACCCACGGTAAATGGAAGGTTCGCCTCAGCGGACACGCGCCACCAGCGGCCAAAGAAAATTCTCTGTGCACCGCGGGGGACTTTTTAGGGTTGCAAAAGCTGGGTTTCGAAGGTAGAAATGTCACTGGTGGTCCGGTTCACAAATGTCGCTAAATCAGGAGGTTCGTATGATGACCAGTCGGCGTGATTATCTGAAGGCGATAAGCAAGGGGCTGGCTGCGGCGGTTGTAGCTGAGGGGGCAAAGCCGTTCGCCCTCGCTGCCCGAACCGAGTCGAAAGCCGAAGGCGGCAAGCTGGGGATGCCGGGGCTTTACCGAGGCCGAGTGGTCGCGGTCGAGAATCCGGCGGTGCTGGTATCGGGTCAGTACCAGGCCGAGGCGGTTCGCCAGATGATGCGCCGGGGGATGGTGGAATTGACAGGCGCGGACGGCTGGGTGGATGCATGGCGGCGCTTTTTCGAGCCGGGGGATGTGGTGGGGATCAAGCTCAGCCCTGTGGGCCAGCCGCTGGTGAAGTCAGACGCGACGGTGGTGCGCGAGATCATCGCAGGCCTCGAAGCCGCCGGCGTCAAGCCTCAGGATATCGTCGCCTACGACCGCTACCGCCGGCAGTTCTACCGGGCCGGATACGACAAGTGGCTGCCCGAGGGCGTCCGGAACTCTTCCGCTGCCGAGGACGGCGACAACATCCAGCAGGCGATCGCAGGGTACGACCCGGACCACTACATGGAGATGGCGCTTACGCTGCCGGGCTACGACATCGACAACCTCACGGCGCGCCGCTCCTATGCGGCCCGCTTCATCACCCGCGAGGTCAACAAGCTGATCAACGTCCCCTGCCTGAAGGACCACCAGTCAGCCGGCATCACGCTGGCGCTCAAGAACCTGTCGCACGGCTTGGTCAACAACGTCAGCCGCAGCCACGGGACCCAAAGCCTCAACGCTTGTAACGCCTTCATCCCCGCCGTCGTGGCCATGCCCGTGATCCGGAACAAGACCGTCCTCCATATCCTCGACGGCGTTAAGGATCTCTATCACGGTGGGCCCACCTCGCGCCCGCAGTTCGTTTGGGAGCACAACACGCTCTACTTCGCCACCGACCCCGTCGCGCTCGACCACATCGGCTGGGATGTGATCGACGCCAAGCGGGTTTCGGTCGGGATGAAAAAGCTGGTGGAAGATACGCCCGATCAGTTCAGCACCTTCGTACACCGGCAGCCCGAGCACGTCGAAATCGCAGGCGCCCTCGGGTTGGGCGAGTGGGACCGGGCGAAGATAGACGTGCGGCAGTTGAAGTTGTAGCCGATCGCCCACCGGCCCTGTTCCGATTCGCGCTCCGCGGAATGCCAAGCGAAGTCAGCCGTGGGCAGTGCAGAGAAGCAAGAGAGCAATTCAAAATTTGAAATTCAAAATTGCCCTAGCCCCAGGCGTCGCTTTTCAATGGATCAGTGGTTCAATGAATAAATGCTCATTTGCCGCTGGCCCCGCCTTGCAATGATTCAACGGATCAGTGGATTCAATGAATCCATGACTCATTCAGCCGTTCCAGCAAGTTAGAGAGGCACTGCTGGAAAGACACCCCACCGCTCGCCGGGCCGGAGGCGAATGGCACGGTCAATGACGACCTTTGGGCTTCGCAATCAATTTTGGCTTCGCTATGCCGATGAGTTCGGCACAGGAGGGTCTGGCTTCTTCATGGGAGGGGATACCAGCATACCCTGCGCGCGCTGAGATTTTTCCGAGGCTGCACTCCACCCTTTTGACTTGCGCCAGCGCGAAAACTCCTGGCAGTACTTGGCCAGTTCCTGGGCAGCAAGTTTATGAGCAAATTCCTGTTCAGGGGATAAAGGAGGAAGAGAGTCCAACGTCATGTGTACCTCCACGGGAAGAAGCATTATACCATCGAGCCCTGAGTCAAGTGTGTTGCGACACCTCACAGTTTCACGGTCGATGGACCTTTTGGCGTGGAAACGGGATTAATGTCAATGGAAACCACCGCGTGGGGGGCTGATTTCTCGAGGCACTGGATTGTTGCGGCACCTCCTGGATGAATCGCCTTTCACCCCAGTGGATTACGACACGCGGTGCTCTTCAACTTCGAGACTGGGGATGAAGGGGGCATACCTTGCCCGCCGCCGGGTTTTGCGAAGCGAGATGGTTTTATCCTACAATGTTTCAATCGCAGGTATTCTGGACGTGGTTTTGCTACGTGGTCTACTCATCCTCGGGCTGATCGGGCTCAATGCGTTTTTCGCCGCCACCGAATACGCGCTCCTGAGCGTGAGACGGACACGCATCGAGCAACTGGTGCGGGGAGGTGATCCTCGCGCGCGCCTTGTTCAGGTCCTGCTGGCGGACATCGGCTCTCTTATCTCAGGTACGCAACTTGGCGTGACAGTCATCAGCCTGCTGATGGGCTGGCTTGGGGAGGGGTTCATCGCGGGGGCCCTCCAGCATCTGGTGGGCACCGGACCCCATGGGCATGCCTCCGTTGTAGTGGTGCACTCGATTGCTTCGGCCTGTGCCTTTGTGCTCATCACCGTTTTTCTCATGGTGCTTGGCGAGCTGGTTCCGAAAGCGGTTGCGTATGACCATGCCGAGATGGTTTCCTTGGTGGTCGCCCGGCCTATGCTCATTTTCCTGAGGCTAAGCCGTTACGCCGTGGGAGCTCTGGTGGGAATGGCAAACGCCGTTTTGGGCGCACTTGGCCGTTCTCCCTTGCGGGGTTATAGGCCGCTTCCCACGCCGGAAGAAGTGAAACTCATTGTGTCGTCGATCCGCAAGCACGGGCTGTTGCGGGAAGAACAAGAGGATATGATCGACACGGTCTTTGACCTGGACCGTATTCTGGTTCGGGAGATCATGGTGCCCTGGACCAGGATCACTTGCCTGCCGCTTACCCAGGACCTCAGGCTCCTGCTCGACCGAATCGTGAAAGACCAACACTCGCGGGTGCCGATTTATGAAGGATCGCCGGACCACGTGGTGGGCATTCTTTACACCAAGGACCTGCTGAGGGTGGTTTCGGAGCGACTGAAGAGCGGCGTGCCATTGCAGGCGCCCATGGATTTGCGCCCCATACTCCGCCAACCCATGATCGTCCCCGAGGCCAAGCCTCTCAGCCAGGTACTCGAGGAGGCGCGGAAACATCATTCTCACCTGGCCTTGGTGGTTGACGAATTCGGCACCTACGTTGGCCTGGTGACCGTCGAGGACGTGTTGGAACAACTCGTGGGCGAAATCCGTGACGAGTACGACCAGGACGAGCAAGCCATCCACCAAGTCAGCGGCAACGTGCTCCTGATGGATGCGTCGATCAACCTTAGGGAACTGGCGAATGACTACGAGATTGTCCTGCCCCGTGGAGTTGGATATGAAACGCTGGCCGGATTTGTGCTTTCCCTTTTGGGGGTAATCCCCAAAGGCGGCGAGAGCATCGCTTATGAAGGCCGCCGATTCACAGTGGCTGAGATGGACGGCCAGCGTGTGGCGAAAGTCAGAATTGAGAAACTCCCCATTACCTCTCCTCAAGCCCGCCCGGCCTCTGGACGACCGCCTATTCAGGCTTCGTGAACCCGAACTCCGTGAGCCCGTCGTTCAGTCGCCGCATCGCGAGTGCCGCGAAGCGGCATACGGTGAGTAGTCCCGCCACGCGGGATGAAACCTACGGAAAGAGGAGCCGCGAGATCATTCCGGCCCTGGAGGGGCCGAACGGTCAACCCCGCCGGGGTTGGGCGGTCGGGTGGGCTTTGCTATCCGCAGGTTAAAACCTGCGGCTACTCACGGTTGGCCCCTGCCGGGGCCTGCCACGCTCCCATCGATCCTCCCTTTCAGTACCCGTTTCTGACATCACGGATAGCCGCTTTCGGCTATGCATGCTCAGAATGACACGGGGTGGGTTTTTTCGTCCCAAGCCAGCCGTGAATTCCGAAGGGAGGGCGAGTGGTTAAGCAGGGAGTGCGCCACCGATAACCACGCCCACATCCATGCCTCGGTTTGCATTCAGAATTTTGGCGGCAGAGCCGCGGTTGATGCAGATTTCAATGAATCCGGAACTCCCTACCATGGCAAAAAGCTCCGAGGGCCTGCCCATCGAGTAGGCCAAATTGAGGCGGGTAATTTCCTGGTGGTTGACAATTATTTTGAAAGGCGGAGGGTTCTCCGAAAACAGTTCCGGGACGTCTTCCGGACTGATATTGGTGATGAGGTTTCCAAACGAGTCCACCTTTAAGGTCATGCCTTTGACCAGATTCTCGCTCACCCGTTTAGGTTTCGGGGAACTGAACTGGGTGTAGTCAGTGATCGGGTCGCCGAATTTTTCCACTTCCACCCCTTTGCTCAACCAGCCGGCGATAGGAGCGAAGATATCGCGGCCGTGGAAAGTGTTACTGACGGGATTCAGGAAATAGTGATCGGCGGTGACGTGCCAGACCTTGACACTCTCCTCGCGCGTGAAAAGCAGTGAAAGGACGCCGTTGTCAGGCGCCACGAATCTGTGTTGCCCGGCGCGGGCCAGGATTGGCCGTCGCGCCGTTCCCACTCCAGGGTCCACGACAACCAGATGGATAGTACCGCTGGGGAAGTACCTGTAGCTCTGGACCAGTGCGTACGCGGCCTCAAAAATATCGTAGGGAGAGACTTGGTGGCAGATGTCCACAATCTGAACCTCGGGGTTGATGTTGAGGATAACACCCTTCATCGTCCCCACATAGTGGTCCGCCGTTCCGAAGTCTGTTATTAGAGTGATGATAGGTCTGTGAGGCAAGACTCCTCCTGCTTTCGAGCAATGTATCATGTCCCCTGTAAAATGGCGCGGAATTGTTCGAGCGTCATGGGTGCAGTCGAGGCCGTGCCCAGATTCTCCTGCACGTGTTCGAGATTGCTCATGCCCACCAGAGCGCAGGTAATGCCGGGCGTGGAGCGAACAAACTGGAGGGCTCGTTGTGCGTCCGTTCGCATCCCCGGAAACCAGCTTCGAGACTCCGGCGGCAATCCTTGGGTGAGTTGGCCTTGCAGGAGGCTGGCGCTCGCGAACACCATTAATCCGTGCGCCCTGGCCACCTGTAAGAGGGGGGCCAGCTTCCGGCCCGCCGGCTGGGTGCTTGCCATGCGTGCCTCCAGCATGGCGAGGTTGAAAGGCAACTGGAGGGCGCGAAAGTGATGCTCTTTGCCTCCTACTTCCTCCGCTAAACGCAGAACGTCGGTCAACGAAAGGGCTTCGACCGAAGGCGGGCCCACTCGATAGGCGTTCCAGGTCGCCGTCCCGTACCTCCGTATTTTGCCTTCCGCCACGGCCTTCTCGAGCGCCGCAAAGGCCGCCTTTAACCGGCGGAAGAATTCCTCGCGGCCCACTTGGCTCAGTTGCGTCTCCGGGTTGTGAACGTAGTAGATGTCCAATGTCTCGACGCCGAGGTTCCGGCGGCTGGCGTCAATCTGGTTTTCCAGGTACTTGGGGGAGATGACATGGCAGCCGGCAACAACCTCCTCCATGCGGATTATGCCGGGGTCCAAGAGTTTCTCCTGGAAATAGGCAGAAGGGTCCGGCGGTTCTTCGCTGTCGAAGGTCAGGAACCCGCCCTTGGTGGCCAGGATGACTTCGTCGCGCTGGACTTCGCCGGAGGAAATCAGTGCTGCCAGCGCCTGGGCGATGGCGCGTTCGCTCCGCTGCTGCCTGTAGTTGATGGCCGAATCGATGACGTTGACCCCCATCAACACCGCTCGCGTGACGGCCTCTCTGTA
Source organism: Terriglobia bacterium (assembly GCA_050011515.1). Taxonomy (GTDB): domain Bacteria; phylum Acidobacteriota; class Terriglobia; order UBA7540; family UBA7540; genus CAVROP01. The sequence continues at coordinate 28,399 of JBEKIZ010000014.1, forward strand.
ACGTGCATCGTAAGCGGCGGTGGGCTCCCCGAGGTAGGTGCCGATTCCGATGGAGGAAATCCAGAGACCTTGCGCCTCGCGGATATGCCCTGGCAGGCGCGCCGCAAATCGCTCGCGAAAGCGCGCCGTACCTTCCGCCGTGGCGAAACCTGGAATCAGCATGAAGTCAGAATCCGGCCCAAGAGTCTACCCCTTTTCTAACCCGGAACTCTTGAAAAAAACAAGCACAAGAAAGGTAGGTGGTAAGGGGCAGGTCGTATGTGGGGGGCGGAGGATGCTTTTCCCCACCTACCACCTACGGCCTACCACCCACCTTTGAAGGGTCAGTTGGGGCTGGCCTTAACCAGGAAAATCGGGATCTCGCTTTCGTGCCGAACCTTGGTGATGGTGGTCCCGTGGATCAGATCGTCAATCATCTTGTGTCCGTGGGCCGCCATGGCGATGAGATCGCAATGTTCTCCGCGGGCGGTCTTCAGAATCGCGCGGGCCGGCTCGCCCCGTTCGTGGCGCGCGGTCACCCGGAAACCTTCTTCCCGCAGCTTCTGCGCCACGCTCTCCAGATACTCGCGGTCCTCCTTCATCTCCTGTGAGTCCGAGAGATTCAGGTTATCCTGCCACTGCGCCGCCCAGCCGGTCGATACGTGGAGCAGCAGAATCTCCGCCTGGGCGAGTTTCGCCAGTTCCTTCACCTGCGGCAAAAGCACGTTGTCGGCTTTGCTGTGATCGAGAGCTACGAGAATCTTCTTGAACATGATGACGCCTGCCTAGCTGGCCCAGCTTTTGACGGTCAGGACCAGGAGATAAGCATTCAAGATAGCAATAATCCCCGCCACCATCCAGGCGAGGGTTTTGAGCCAGAGCGGGTTTACGAATTCGCCCATTCTTGCTCGGTTGCTGGTGAACTGAACCAAGGGAAAAACCGCAAAGGAGAGTTGCAGACTCAAGATGACCTGGCTGAAGATCAAAAGCTGTGCCGTTCCCCGATGTCCGAAAAACGCCACGGCGATAATCGCGGGAATAATAGCAAAGAGCCGCGTAATCAGCCGCCTCAGCCAGGGCGTCAGACGGATGTTCAAGAATCCCTCCATCACGATTTGCCCAGCCAGTGTTCCGGTCAGCGTGGAGTTCTGGCCGGAACACAGCAGGGCTATGGCAAAGAGTACGCTGGCCATTTGCGTCCCCAGCAGCGGCGCCAGGGTGTAGTAAGCATCCTGGATTTCTGCCACTTGGTTCAACCCGTGGCGGTAGAACGTGCCGGCCGCCATGATGAGAATCGCCGCGTTAATGAAGAAAGCAAAATTGAGCGCCACCACGTAATCCAGCAGGTTAAATCGCAGCGCGGTTCGTATCCCCTCCCGGTCCCGCGCGATCGCCCGCGTCTGGACCAGCGAGGAATGGAGGTAAAGGTTGTGGGGCATCACCGTTGCGCCCATCATCCCGATGGCAATGTAGAGCATCTCGTGGTTGGTCAAAAGCTCTGGGGTGGGAATAAGGCCTTTCCCGATTTCGACCAAATTTGGTTTTACCAGGAGAATCTCCACCAGGTAGCAGACACCAATCGTCCCGATGAGGGCTACCACCAGGGCTTCGAGGTATCGGAACCCCTTGTTCTGAAGGTAGAGGATCGCCAGGACATCGAGCGCCGTCAGGCAGACGCCGATCAAGAGCGGGATATGGAAGAGCAAGTTGAGCGCGATGGCCGACCCGATCACCTCCGCCAGGTCGCAGGCGGCGATGGCAATTTCACACAGCACCCACAGGAACAGGCTGGTTCTCCGCGAATAATAGCTACGGCAGGCCTGCGCGAGGTCGAGTTGCGTGACGATGCCCAGCCGCGCGGCAAGCGCCTGGACCAGGATCGCCATCAGGTTGGACATGAAGAGGACGAAGATGAGCTGGTAGGCAAACCGCGACCCCCCAGCTATATCCGTGGCCCAGTTCCCGGGGTCCATGTACCCCACGGCGACCAGGAAGCCCGGCCCGGAAAAGGCCAGCACTTTTCTCCAGAAGGCCGCTCCGGTGGGAATGCCCACCGTCCTGTGGACCTCAGGGAGAGAGGGCATAGGGGGTGAGCGGTGATCTGAGGTTAGGTGCGGTTCGTCCATCGGTCGCTAAGTATAGTTGAGTTATGTTCCGAATTCTTCGTTGGCCCCTACCCGTATGTGGTAGGTGGTATGTGCGGGGGAGGTTTTTCCCCTCTACCATCTACCACCTACCTTCTGACTTCTGACTCCCGACTCGTCACTCGTCACTGCTCTATAGTCGAGGGCCTGGAGGTTTCGCTCCACGCGGTCCATGTAGTCCTGGTCTCTAATCGAAGGCAAGTTGGCGCGGACGTTCTCAATCGCTCCACGCTTGGCGGTCCCGGCAAGGTCGAGCGCGACCGCAAGGTCCGGGGCAGCTAGCCGGATGGTGATGTCCCGCAGGCTGGAAATGATCTTTGCAACTTCCGCGCTCAATTCGGCCGTTTCTAGTGGCACCGAGGCAGCATTCTTGCCGGCCTCTTCTATGGCTTGTGCGCGCCCGGCTTTTTCGGTTTCGGTGGATTTGGCAAGTTTGAAGGCCGCCATCACCGCTTCGTAGCTCCGTGCGTCGCGGTCAGTGTTTTCGAGCAGGCGTTGCCGCAGCGAGGAGAGCCGGTTCTGTAACTCTTTCAGTTTCGTGTGATGCGCCTCGAGTGATTTCCGGTTGAGTGACAACCCGCAAACCATCTCACCAAGCGCTGCGGCTAGCGCCCCGCCGAGTGCTGAGACGCTTCCGCCGCCGGGTGTTGCAGTCGGCGCCGCCACTGCGGTTACGAATGCTTCTGCCATCGCGCGCAACGTCCGAGTCTTTTCTTGCGCCGCCGATTGGGTCTGCTCCCGGATGATTTGGTCGAGGCGGTTTTCAAAAACAAGTTGGGGATGATAGTTCTCCACCTTGAGGTGCTGCACTGCGGCGTCCTCCAACGCCCGGAGGGGAACCAACCCAACGATCTCGCTGCCTACGACGTCAACGCCATGCGCCGCCGCTTCTCGCGTCACGGCATCGAACGCTGTCGTGATGGAGGTCGTCTCAAAATCCGTCAGGTTCATTGAGACCTGCCCCAGGTTGCGGGATTTCAGCTCCACACCAATTGCCTTCACACAGGGAAAGCCGCCGCTCGAAGCGCGGATCTTCTTGGCAATCGCCTTCGCCAGCGCCACACCAGGCGTGTTCAAGTTGATGTTATAGGCAATCAGGAATTTCCTCGCGCCCACCACGGTTGCTCCGGCTGTCGGATGCAGCGCCGCCTCGCCGAAATCGGGATGCCGCTCAGGGTTGGTGCGCACCTCCTCGCGCACGCCCTCGAATTGGCCACGCCGGATGTTCTCCAGGTTCTTGCGTTCCGGCTTGCGGGCCGCCGCCTCGTACAGATAGGTGGGGATTTTGAACCGGCGCCAGGCTTCTTCGGCCACCCATTCGGCGATGCGCACGCATTCTTCCAGCGTAACGCCTGAGATCGGTATGAACGGCACAACGTCTGTGGCGCCGAGCCGAGGGTGCGCGCCCTGCTGCTGGTTCAGGTCGATCAATTCCGCCGCCTTACCGATGCCCCGCAGAGCCGCTTCCCCTACGCTCTCGCGCGTGCCCACCAGGGTGATGACGCAGCGGTTATGGTCCGTGTCCATTTCCTTATCGAGCAGGTAAACGTCCCGTCCGTCCAACAGCGCCCGGATGATGGTCTCGACCTTTTGGGGATCGCGTCCTTCACTGAAGTTCGGAACACATTCGATGATGGTTTGCATGCAGAGAATTTAGCACGAACCGGAGGCCGTGTGTGCTCTTGCCGGTGTTGGGTCTATTTGGAAGCAGTCCATCGTCCGTGGTCGAGGAGAACGGCAGGGCATATGGTCTTTCCCCTCTCCCCAGAGAGAGGGCTGTGTCTCCGACTTCGGTGCACGGTTATTTACCCGACGACATCTTACCCACGGACAACGGACCACGGACAACTGACAACGGACCACGGACAAACCTTTAGCGGCCGCCAGCTGCTTCCCACACAATGCGGCCCGCTTTTACAGTCATCCGGCAATGATTCACGCCAAAATAGTAGGGAATCTCGCGGAAGTCACCCAAGTCCATCACAATCACGTCGGCCTGTTTGCCAGGTTCAAGCGAGCCGAGGCGGTCCGCGCGGCGCAGCGCACAGGCCGCGTTAATAGTAGCCGCAGAAATTGCCTCGGCAGGCGTCATGCGCAGGGCAGAGCAGGCCACCGAAAGGATGAATTGCATATTGAGAGTGGGGCTGGTTCCGGGGTTGAAGTCGGTGGCAAGCGCGACGATGGCGCCTGCGTCGATCAGCTTACGGGCAGGAGGATATGCCTTGAGGCCAAGATGGAAGTTCGCGCCCGGAAGCAGCGTCGCTACAACCTGGGAGCGGGCGAGGGCGTGGATGTCTGCGGCGGAGAGCTTGTCGAGGTGATCCGCGGAAGCTGCCTCGGCTTCCACCGCCAGGTAGCTTGCTCCTGTTCGAGTAAGCTGCTCAGCATGCAGGCGCGGAATCAGGCCTTGTCGCTTTCCGGCCGCCAGCACTCTCCGGCATTGCTCTACACTAAAGGCGCCTCGGTCGCAAAAGCAGTCGATGAATTCCGCCAGCTTCTTGCGCGCCACCCTAGGAATAAGTTCCCGCACGACCGTCTCGATATAGGCGTCCGGGCGTCCGGCGTATTCAGGAGGCAAGGCATGCGCGGCAAGGAGAGTGGGCACGAGTTCAAGGTCTGAGGTTTGGCGAAGCCGGCGAATCGCCTCCAGGAGTTTCAGCTCCTGCGTTACTTCCAGGCCGTAGCCCGTCTTCACTTCCAGGGTTGTTGTGCCGTGGGCCGCAAACTGCCTCAGAAAGCCTTCGCCCTGTCGGACCAGCGAGTTTACGGAAGCCTGCCGCACTCTCCGTGCCGACAACCTTATCCCTCCGCCGGCACGAGCAATTTCCTCGTAGGTCTTTCCCTGCAATCGCTTTTCGTAATCTCCCACACGGCTTCCGGCAAATACCAGGTGGGTATGCGAATCCACGAAGCCGGGCATCACCACCGAACCCCGGCAATCGACGGCCTCGGCCTTCAACCGCCGCGCCTCTGCGTCCAGACTGCGTGTCTGACCAACTCGCAGGATGCTGGTCCCCTGGGTCAGTATCGCGCCATCGGCGATGATTCCAAGTTGCGAAAGGGCTTTTCCACGCCGGGGACAAGGCAAGCCCGCGAGGGTGAGCAGTTGCTCAGCATGGCGGAAGAAGAGTGAACTCGCTGCGCAAAGTGGCATTGGACGGCTCTTGATTCTCTGCTAGAATCATGACCAACGAAATCGGAGGGTAGGTGCTATGCCCCAATACGAATATGTCTGCAAGGGATGCACGAAGACATTCAGCTTGATCATGACGCTGGCCGAATACGACAAAGGGAAAGTGGCCTGCCCAAAATGCAAGAGCAAAAAGGTTGAGCAGAAAGTCGCGACCTTTTTCGCGGTCACTTCCAAGAAAAGCTGAGAAGAGCAGTGACAAGTGACGAGTGACAAGTCCGAGGCGGCAAGGATTTTTGTCCTTCTGCTCGCCACTCGTTCCCGCCTTGCGGGATCACTTGTCACTGTACTATTCGCTTGTCACTGGGGTTTTTATTCCCGCCTTTCGCGCGAAGGTGACGGCTTCTTCGTAGCCTGCATCCACGTGGCGGGCTACGCCGATGCCTGGATCGTTGGTCAGCACGCGGTTTAGCCGCCTGGCCATTTCCGGAGTGCCATCGGCCACGGTGACCTGCCCGGCGTGGAGGGAGTAGCCGATTCCGACTCCCCCGCCGTGATGGAACGAGACCCAGCTTGCTCCTGAGGCGGTGTTCAGGAGCGCGTTTAACACCGGCCAGTCGGCGATGGCGTCGCTGCCATCCTTCATGCTCTCGGTTTCACGGAAAGGCGACGCCACGGACCCGCAATCGAGATGGTCGCGACCGATAACGATGGGGGCCTTCAGCTCGCCCTTCGCCACCAAATCATTAATCCGCTCCCCGAACAGCGCCCGTTCACCATACCCCAGCCAACAGATTCGTGCCGGCAGCCCCTGAAACTTTACGTGTTTGTGCGCCAGCCGGATCCAGCGGTCGAGGATGGGATTGTCAGGGAAGAGTTCCAGCACCAAGTCGTCGGTCCGGTAAATATCCGAAGCTTCGCCGGAGAGCGCGGCCCAGCGGAACGGCCCGCGTCCCTCGCAGAAGAGAGGCCGGATGTAGGCAGGAACAAATCCCGGGAAGCTGTAAGCGTCCTTCACGCCCCCATGCTCGAAAGCCATGGTGCGGATGTTGTTGCCGTAATCGAATGTAGCCGCGCCCAGCTTCTGGAGCTCTAGCATGCCTGTGACGTGGTGCGCTATGGACTCGTAAGAACGCTTCAGATAGTCATCTGAATTCTTCCGCCTGAGCTCGCCGGCTTCTTCGAGCGTCAGGCCCGAGGGGATGTAGCCGTTCAACGGGTCGTGCGCGCTGGTCTGGTCTGTAAGCAGGTCGGGCACCACACCGCGGCGGGCCAGTTCGGGGATCACTTCCGCGCAGTTCCCAACCAAGCCCACGGACACGGCCTGTTTCTGGCGGACGGCGTTTTTCAGGATGCGGAGCGCCTCGTCCAGGTCGTTCACGCAGATGTCGCAATAGCCGCCGCGGATGCGTCGCTTGATTTTTTCGGCGTCCACTTCGACGCCCAGAAAGGCGGCGCCATTCATGGTGGCAGCCAGTGGCTGGGCTCCTCCCATGCCGCCCATTCCCCCCGTGACCACCAACTTGCCCGCAAGGTCACCCCCAAAGTGCTTGCGGGAGGCGGCGGCGAAAGTCTCGAAAGTCCCCTGCAGAATCCCTTGCGTGCCAATATAGATCCAGCTTCCGGCTGTCATCTGGCCATACATCATGAGGCCCAGGCGCTCGAGTTCGCGGAACTTCTCCCACGTCGCCCAATGCCCCACTAAATTGGCGTTGGCGATCAGCACCCGCGGCGCCCATTCGTGAGTTCGGAAAACGCCTACCGGCTTACCAGACTGCACCAGGAGGGTTTCGTCGTTCTCCAGCTTCTTGAGGGCTTCCACGATAGCGTGATAACAATTCCAATTCCGCGCAGCTTTGCCCGTGCCACCGTAAATGATGAGTTCCTGCGGCCGCTCGGCCACCTCCTCGTCCAGGTTATTCATCAACATCCGCATGGCGGCCTCTTGTTGCCAGCCTTTGCAGGAAATCTGGCTCCCCCGAGGCGCGCGAATGGGCTGATATGTGGTGGCCGAGGAATCGCTTCGATTCAAAACACGGCTTTCCGTCATGCCTATCCCCCTGAGCAAATCTTAGCCCAATGCCGAGGAAAGAGAAAGTGCGGCCTGACAGCCAATTAGGGTTAGTTGGACTCAGGGAGTGGAAGATGTGCTAAGATGTGCTCGCATGGGGCGGGCACAACGCGTCAGGGCATATGGACTGCAGCGATTTCACCACTCTCAACGAACTGTTTCTCAAGGCAATTGAGAAGTATAACAAGCCGGACTGTCTCCTATACAAATCGGATGGCCGGTATCGCGGCATATCCTCCCGCGAGGCGCTGCGGAAGGCTGCGGCCTTGGCTTCAGCACTGGAGCGGCTCGGGGCCAGGCCGGGCGAGCGCATCGCGTTGCTCTCGGAGAATCGGCCCGAGTGGACGCTGACGGATTACGCCATTCTTGGCATGCGCGCTATCACGGTCCCGCTTTATCCCACGCTGCTCGAGCCGGACCTCGAGTACATCCTCCGTGACTCAGAAGCCAAAGGCATCGTCCTGGCCACGGACGTCCAACTCCGAAAGGTCCTCAACATCTGGGGCAGGCTGCCGGCTTTGAAGTTTGTGCTGGCCATGGACTGCTCCAACGTTGCGGGGACAGGGGCGAATTGCTGGGAGGGGAGCATCGAGAGCGAACTGGGGTGGAGCGGCCCCACCCTCGTCGAGGCGTTCAAAGCCAAGGCGTTAGATGCGCGGCCGGGGAATACGGCCAGCCTCCTGTACACCTCCGGCACCATGGGCCAGCCGCAGGGCGTAATCCTCACTCACGCCAATCTCGTTTCCAACATCCTATCAACCGCCGAGGTCTTTCCCCTCAGTCAATCCGACGTCCTAATCTCATTCCTGCCGCTGTCCCATGTGTTTGAGCGCATGGTGGAGTTCTTCTGCTTCTGGAAGGGCGTTTCCATCGCTTATGTGGAAAGCCTGGACGCATTGCCACAGAATCTCCTAGAGGTCCGCCCCACCGTCATGGCTGTGGTTCCGCGCCTGCTCGAAAAGATCCAAGGCAGGGTGATGGATGCCGTCCGCCAGGCGCCTGCCTCGAAACGGCGGCTCTTCCACTGGGCTGTGAAAGTTGGCAAGCAGTACGCTCCTTTCCTCCTCGAAGGGCGAGCTCAGCCGCTGGGCCTGCGGTTGAAGCACGCACTCGCCGACCGGCTGATCTGTTCTAGGGTCCGCGAACAACTGGGCGGCAGGGTCTACATCCTCATTTCGGGTGCAGCCCCGCTCTCCAAGGACTTGGGGGAGTTTTTCTTCGCTCTGGGGCTTCCGGTCTACGAGGGTTACGGGCTTACGGAGACTTCGCCGGTCGTTTCTGTTAACTGCCCGGGGCGCACCAAGCTCGGCACCGTAGGTCCCGTCATACCTCGCGTGGAGGTCAAGCTGAGTGAGGAAGAGATCGACCCGGAAGGCGCCGTAGGAAGGGAAATCCTGGTGCGTGGGCCCAACGTCACAGCCGGCTACTACCATCTCGAGGAGGTGAATCGCGCCGCCTTCGTGGATGGCTGGTTCCGCACCGGCGACCTCGGGGCCTTCGACTCCGATGGCTACTTGAAGATTACGGGGCGCAAGAAGAACCTGTTCAAGACTTCCGGGGGCAAATACGTGGCGCCGGAAAAGCTCGAGAACCTCTTCCAAGGCCATCCCTACGTTTATCAGATTGCGGTGCTGGGGGACGGGCGGAAATTCGTCGGGGCGTTGATTGTGCCTGAGTTCACCCGTTTGATGGCCTACGCTCGCAGCCAGGGGATCGCTTTCCAGAATCGCCAGGAACTCGTTGCCCACCCTGATATTCAAGCGCTTATACGGCAGCAAGTGGACGAAGCCACCTGCTGGCTCCCGCGCCATGAGAAGATTCGCCGCTTTATTTTGCTCCCCCAGGAATTCACCATCGCCTCAGGAGAGCTTTCGCTCACCCTCAAAGTCAAGCGCCGCGTCGTGGAAGAAAAATACCGGGCACAGATCGAAGAAATGTTCAGCCACCGCGCCCCGCAGGCCCAGAGCCCTTGCGCCTCGAAGTCTTAGTGGTTGGTGGAAGAGGCTACTGGCATGTCATTCTGCGCGAAGTCGTCCCGCCGCGGCGGGTCCGTGGCTGGTTGCTGCAAACTTGTGGCTCCCTGGCGCCTAACACTCGGCGCCTGACACCCGGCACCCGACACCTGACACCTGGGACCTAACACCTGTGTCCGGGTCGTTACTTCAGCTCGACAAAGTATCGACCCAAGTAGAGCCGCGCGCCAGTTTCTTTACTCAAGACGATATTGAGCGGTTTGGGCTGTTTCACCGCACTGTCTTTCTTGGCGCCACAATCACCGACCTTTTCGCCAGCCTGGTTGTAAAGAAAGAACTTGCCGGCGGGCTTTTCCAAGCCGAAGCCATAGCTCCCCACACTCAACGGAACATCGCAGACCGACACCTTCCCTTCGGTAATGACCATCCCCATGTACTTCTGTTGAATCTGAGAGCTGTACCCAGCGGTGTCGATCAAGGCCAACACTAATCGCGCACCCGCCGGGGTCTTTAGCAGTGCGGCGTTGCGCTTTTCCACGGGGATCCTATTCCCCTCCAGGTAAAAATCATTGGGTATCGCAGATTCAAAGGCCTTGCCAGAGATCTGTTCGAAGGCGCCCTGGGCACACGCGCTCCCAGGCATGCCCATGAGTATGGCCATGGCGACCAGAATCAATCCACCTGCACCGAGTCTCTTCATGCGTTTTCCTCCTCAAAGATTTCCCGGGGTAAGGCGAGGCTACCCGAGGTCCACCTGAACAGCCGCAGTCTATCACGAAAGGCTATCCCTGCACACAAAACAAGGGCTTTATAGAAGATTGCACAATGAGTCATTGAATCATTGAGATCGTCCTAATCGGTCTGCCCCGCCTTGCCGCCGTCGCCAACCTGCGAGCGCGGGCGGGTGGAAAAGCCGGGGGCCTATTAGACAGGTGTTCGCTACGCCTGCTCAGGGGTGAACATCCGCTGTAGCGGCGGTCTATGACCGCCGGTCGGCGCTCCCCGCCAAGCCGGGGCAGGCGCCGAGCGCCGCTACAAGTGAGGTCGCTCTGTATAATTTGGCGAGTGTCGACCGATATGGCGTCAGGTGCGGCGCAAAGGTTGCGCGTAATAGCCCTGACGAGTGCGCGCGGTTAGGCCGGGCTTTGCGAGTTTGATTTCTAGGTGGTGGTATTGGTCTCGCTGGTCGGCTGGGGGTGGATCGAAGGAGAGCTCGTAGTAGGCCTCCGTATCGGCGAGGCATTCTTGCAGGAGGTAGGCGACGTCGTGGCCGAAGTTGAGAACAAGACCGCCACTCTGGGTGGCGAGTACCTGGAGCCCAAGGTCCGCGATGCTGACTTGGCTGGGTTTGCTAATACCTTTGAGGAACTCCTTATAGTAGAAGGCGCGTGAGCCGCCGGTTTGGGCGAAGTTTAGAGGATCGATGCTGTAGAGGGTGATGCGGGCCTGTATGAGCTGAGTCGAGAGACTGACGATAGTCGCGAAGATCTGCTGTTGCTGCGAGCCGAGCTCGTTGGAGCCGGGGAGGAGAGGCCAACCGGGAGAGACCCAGAGGATAAGCTTGCGCCCCGGGCGGGGGGCCTCGCGCGCCACCAGCAGACGCAGGGCCTCGATGGAGAGCTGCAAGCGTGCGGTCGCGCTGTAGAAGCCGGCTGACCTGCGGATGCTACGGAGGCCGACGGTGGTCTGATCCAATGAGGCACTGAGCGCGTTGCCGTCGCTCGAGAAGCCCTCGTCAAACTGGAGGCCTGTATCTGTAAAGACGGCAATGGCGGTGGGGTGTGCAAGGTGACCTCCATTGGCACGGAGGAATTTGTCGATCTGTTCACGTTCGCGGGCGACGTTCAGGATACCCGTGTTGACCGCATCAACAAGCAGGATGACCTCAATGGGAGCCTGACTGCCGCCGAGGGCCTGGAAGGAGGTGACGGTCTGCGGGGTTTTGTTATCTAGCAGGGTGAAGTCTTGCTGCTGAAGACCGGTAACTGGCGCCCCGGACTTCGGAGTGACGACGACGTCAAGGTAGATCCTACCGTTGCCAGGTTGGGTTAGCGGACTGTTTTGTTGGGCTGAAGCCGCAGCGGTGAATAGCAGAGGCACGAGAAGAAAAAGGCCGATACGCGCGTTGATGAACATGTGTTCCCTCCGTCCAAGCGCAGGCGCACGGGTCTCCGCCGGAGCACGTGGCTGGTTTGGAGCGTGCGAGGCGCTAATGAGATGGACGCGATTCAAGGTCGATCGGTTACGAGCAAGCGTCGCGCCGCCCCGCCCTTCCTGCTCGCAACGCTTGGTGAAACGCCGGACGCCATTGCTGAAACCCTCGGAAGATGCGTAGCTGGGCAGCGCTACCACGTCGCGTGCGAGCAAGGCGATGATTACGGCGATGACGCCTTCTGCTGGCTTTCTGCTCGGCACTGTTAGCCCCGCTGCAACTGTTGTAAGATAGGCTCGTTCAAGCAGATGGAGCGAGCCACAATGTTCAGGAAAACGGCACGGCGGTTTCTCTCGGTCCGATCAGGTTCCGCCGCAGCGTGGACGTCAACCGCTTTCATATTATTCTCCGTCTTATTCTCCGTCGCGGCTGTCTTGAGTTGCGCGTCTTTTGCGGCGGGTCAAATGATCAAAGCGGCAGTGGTCTCGACCACGCTTGAGTCTGCCTCATTGCGGCGGTGGTCGCAGGACCTTGGCTACCGGGAAGCCCAACTCTATCCGCTGACTCTTGGCGCCTCAGGCTGTCCCTTCGTAGAAGTGGATGTTTCCGGCATCAAACTGCCCCTGATGCTCGATTCAGGAACCGCCAGTGGCTTTGTGATTACCAACCAGGCCCCTTCGATTCCGCATCGCGTTGAGGAACGCATCGAGGAACTCAACGCCGACGGCAGCCACCGTGGCGAATCGTCTGGCATTCGCGTCGAAACGGTCTCCGTCCTCGGGGAAGTTTTCAAGAATGTCGCGGCAAGCCTGTCCGATTGGCAAATGTTCTCCTCCGAACCCTTCAATGGAACCGTGGGGCTTGACTTCTTCCTGGATCGGCGCCTGACTTTGGATTACCGATCACGCAGAGTCGGCGTGACCGCCTCACCTCTCCCGGAGGAACTCGACCGCAAGCGTTATCTTTGCGTCGATCTGGTCGAGCCTCCGAAATCGCAGGGTCACATTCTGTATGCACGAGCCAGGGTGAACGGGCGTGAGGCGATCGTCTATTTCGATACAGGCTACAACGTGTCCTTCATCGACCCCGCCTTTGCCGAAGGCCTCGCTCGTGTCGAGCGGCCTGGAAAATTCAAGGCTTTCCGTGAGCGAGTTCCGATGGAACTGGGCGGGCACACATTCATTCTTGATGACCTCCGCGAATCCCAGGTCCGTCGCGGAACCGGCTTTGACTTGCCCGTCGCACTGGCGCTCGGCAGCGACGTTCTATCCCGCTTCATAGTCACGATCGACATCCGCGCCAAGAAGCTCATCCTCGCGGTGGCTGAGTAGGTGCTTGGGCATCTCCTTGAGGCACGAAGCGGGTCATGCCTCGTCCGGACCCTTCTGAGGCGGGGTACTGCTCTAGAAACTGGGACGCTGTCCGGAAACGGCGTCCGGCGACATGTGGCGGCGGCCAGCGTACGCCAGCGCACATTTCTCAGATCGGGACTTCGAGAGACCTAGGGCGTCCACTTCTGCGAACAGGGCGAGTTAGACAGCGATTTGATGGAGCGAACCGCTACCGAGCGCGAGTTGCAGCTAACCGGAAACATGCTCTACGATTTTTCCCATCAAAGCGCGGGAACAACCGGGAAGGCTGCCGGGCTCAGAGTGACAAGGTTGTGGGCCGTGTGCCCACAACTCCAAGTTCCGAATTCGGGTTCATTGAACACTGAGCATGAGCCTGGCAACGAACCCACCTCATCCTCTGTTAGAATACCGTTCCCTTATGACTGAACAGAAATCCATCCTCGTCAGCGCCGGCATCGTAGTAGATGGCGACCTTATCCTGATCTGCCAGCGTCATCACACTGACGCTTATGGAATGCAATGGGAATTTCCCGGAGGCAAGGTGAAAGACGGTGAAGACTTGAAAGCCTCGCTGCGCCGCGAGCTGGCTGAGGAACTGATGATCGAGGCCGAAATAGGGGAGGAAGTCTTTCGCATACGTCACCGGTACCCGGATCGGTATGTCGAAGTAGTTTTCTTCGCGGTCCGAAGCTTTCGTGGGACGATTCGCAATCAGGTGTTCGAGGCCGTCGAGTGGGTGCGGCGAGCCCAACTCACTGAATTTAACTTCCTTGAGGCGGACCGCGAATTGGTGCATCGAATCTCAAATGCTGAAATCGATTTGTGATCTGCAAACGACCGGGGGCACCCCCTCACCCGTCCCGCTCCGGCTGAAGAAAGCACCGGCGCGGGCCACCCTCTCCCCCGAGGGGGAGAGGGCTAGGAATATGTCAGCCCCCACTGTGGCATCGTGGGCAGATGGGTCATGGTCACGGTCTTCTGCTTTCCGCCTTCTGCTTTCTGCCTTCTGGTTTCTGCTTTCTGCCTTCTGCCTTCTGCCTGCACGAGCCCAAGTTGAAAGCGTTGAAAGCACCGAGCCAACGCATTACCTATGGCTCAGCCACGGGCGCATTGAAGGACACCTTGCTTTGAGCTACTCCCCTGCCGGAGCTTTTTCGCCGGATGGTTCAATTCTGGCGGTCGCAAGCGAAGACAAGATCGTTTTGATGGGGGTGCGTGAGGGGAGCATTCAAAAAGTTCTCAAGCCCCGCATACCGGATATCGCCGACCTGAACATTCAATCCGCAAATTTTCTGGCCATGAACCAACTGTTGTTGTTAGGGAACGGAGTGATCTCCGCCAAAGGCAAGGGACCCGGCGGATCAACACCCCTCCTCGCGTTTCAATGGGACGCGGTTGAAGACCGGCTTTCCGGCAAGGTAGACGTAGTGGGGGGAGGCGGGGGATTTGGGCCCATTCTCTATGTCCCTCGTCTGGGATACCTGATTCTTTACAAGGCCAGCAGTTTCGATCTTTGGGATCCTCGCTCCGGCCGTATGACCAGACTCACTATCCCGGACTTGACTCAATCGCCCAATGTGTTTGCGTTTTCTCCGGATGGTCATTGGGTTCTCCTGGCACAAATCGCCATGAGTTCTACCCCGGATCCCGTAGTGGTCCAAGCCAAGCAGCACCGATTTGTTGACAGCTTGCGTGGACACGAGGGGACCGTGCTCAACATCTCCTTTTCGCCTGACAGCAGTAAGGTGGCAACCGCCTGCGAAGATGGCAAAATTCGAATTTTCTCGGCGCCCGAATGGAAGCTGCTGAAGACACTCACGGGACACCATGGGCCGGTCCATTGGGCGGAGTTCTCCCCCGACGGCAAATGGCTGGTTTCTGCTGGTGAGGACAAGACAGCTCGGATGTGGTCAGTAGAAGATGGCACATTGCAGCAGACCATGGAGGATAGTAAGGACCCCTTGCTTACGGTAAGTTTTTCTCCCGACGGTGAGTATTTCGCGGCGTCTTCCGAGAGAGCGGTATTGCTGTGGAAGCGAATCGTTGGCCGGCAATAGGCAGAAGGCAGAAAGCAGAAGGCGGCGGGCAGCAGGTGGTAGATTGGATAAGAACTCCAGTCTCCAGGCCCGTTTCTTCAACCGACCACGGACAACGGACAACGGACTACAGTCCACCGACCACAGACTCAACCCCTAGGCTGTAACATTTCGTGTTGAAAATGGGTTGAAAAGAGAAAAGGGTATCTCCAGGTCGAAAAAACCTGCTGTTGAGGCAGCAGAAAGGAGATACCCCGATGAGTATCGAGAAGGTACCACTCTCCAGCTTGATCGCGCAAGCTTGGGAGGAGTCGCGAGGAACAGTGTTAGAGGAGGTGAAGCGGAGGTTTGAGGAATTGGCACGGGCGGGTGACTCGGCGCGGGCGCTTGCCATGGCCGATGACCTGAACAAAGAGCACCCCTTGGACACGCTATTGAACGGCTATTGGTTGCCGACGATTCGCGCTGCGGTGGAAATCGGGCGCAACGACCCTTCCAAGGCCATCGGGCTCCTGCAACCGGCAGCACCGTATGAACTAGGGACGCCAATAGCCTCGCTGACTGTGGTGCTCTATCCCGTCTGTGTGCGCGGCGAGGCTTATCTCCGTGCGCGCCAAGGCAGCCAAGCTGCGGCAGAGTTCCAGAAGATCATCGACAATCCCGACATCGTGGGGAAGTCTCCGCTTGGCGCGCTGGCTCGCCTCGGCTTGGGCCGGGCCTACGCCCTCCACGCGAGTGTAGGGGCTGGCGTTGCGCCCGCCCAAACAGAGCGCCCGCAAGCGGCACCCTTACAACAGGACGCCCCCGCCAAAGCCCGCACCGCCTACCAGGACTTCTTCGCCCTTTGGAAGGACGCGGACCCTGACATCCCCATCCTCAAACAGGCCAAGGCTGAGTATGCAAAGCTCAAATAACTGCGATACCGATGCCCTCTGGAGAACACTCCACGGCACCAGAACCTGCTGCGTCGCATCGGCCCTCCCACAACCTTGCCAAAGCTCGAACTGGAGCTTTACGCCCGCAGGCTGACGGCGAGCGATAGTCCGGGCACGATGCGGACTTCCCGATCAAACGCGACCAGGCGCAGTTTTCCCTCTTCACGCAAAGTCGCGGCCAGGGGTTCTTTACCGAGCCGGGCGGAGACTTTCTTGCGCGCCGCCTTGCCATTCCCTTCCAGCGCAAGGCTCGCCACGGCCATTGAGCCTTCGAGCGTCTCGACTTCGACGGTATGGCTGGCCGCTGTCACGGTTTGAGAGAATCTCCCCCACCCGCTGGGGACCGACCAGAAGCAGCGGAAGTTCTGAGCGCGCACCCGTGGCGTGAGCGTCAGCTTGCGGTCAACGCCGGAGTAGTGAAACCCGCTCAGAGCAACAATCAGCGTCCACGCGGACATGGCGCGCGCGTAGTGATGACCGCATTCCGGCTCGTTCCAGGGATTGCGGCGCTCCCCGTCGTGACGAAGGCGCGCGCTTTCCACTACAGCTTGCGCCTCCGTGGTCATGCCCTCAAACACCAAGTGGGCGGCGAACTGGTACTCCTCCCCGGTCCAAACCTCAGCGAAATAGGGAAATGGGATTTCCGGCCGTTTGCCGGAGGCATAGCTCGCCACCAACACACCTCCCTCATCATTCAGTGCGTAGGTGCGCTGGACGGCCTCGTGCTCGCTCAAGTCGGGGATATAGTTGTAGTGGAAAACGGATTTCAAAGTCTTGTGGACGTGTTCCTCATCAAGCAGATACCCCAGTCCCGCCACATGTGCCATGTATTGGCCGAGCAATTGGTCCACCAAGCACGCCTCGCCCATTTGGTAGTCAGGTTTCTGGGGGTTGGCTGCGCCCATACCGACCATCACTCCCTCAAACACTTCTTCCTTCGGCCGGCCCTCGACCTTCTGGATGTAATACTCGCCGCTAAACAGGTTGGCGTCGATCCACTTGCTGCCGTTCTCGAAGAGCCGCCGGTATTCCGCCGCCGCAGCCTGGTCGCCGAGGGCGCGCGCCATCTCTTCTCCGGCCCGCAACGCCCCCAGGTACCAGACACCGCAGAGAGGATTCGGGCCGTAGAACTCGACGTCGTAGGTGTTGTGCTGAACGCCCTCCGCCACGCCGTCGCGGTTGGCGTCCCAGCCGCCTTTGATCCAGGCGAATTCGAGTGCGCGTTTGGCATTTGGCCACAGGCCCCGCAACCATTCCTTGTCACCGGAAAGCTGCCAGTCGCGGTAGAGCTTCATCAGGCAACCCATTTGGCCGTCCGCTGCCGCCTTATTCCAGATCTTTTTTCCATCCGGCAGGTAGGAGCGGAAACCCATCAGGCCGTCTTCGCGGGTGTTACGCAGGAATTCGGATTCCCGGATGGAATGCGCCAGCGAAGGGAAGACGAAGGCCGTCGCTTGCTCGTAGTTCCACACGTGGGTACACGTCCCGTGGCAGCATCCCGATTGATTGTTGCACCCCTCGAACCCGTGGAATTCGCCGTCAGCGGTGCGGAAAGCCGTGTTGGTCCGCAAGGTCGAGAGGTTGCTCAGCGCCGCGTCCAGCGCCGCCGGAGGCAAGGTGGAAAATTCCACCGTAGTAGCGAAGCGGCGGCTGCGCTCCTCGAGCGAAGGGAGCTCGCGCGCCACGTGCCGAGCCACTTCCCAGGCGTCCGTGAATCGCTGGCAATAATAGTTGCCTACCACCGTGGTCTTGTCCTCTGCCGCCGGGGCCTCCCATCCGCAACGATCGGGCGTGCGGTTGGGGAAATGCCAGGCAAGGAGAAAGGTCACGGAGGTCTCGCTGCCCGCAGGCAGCGATTGCGTGACGGCAAGCGAACCCACCGGGCTCACAGCGGGCGAGTCGCTGGTCAGAGCGCCGTCATCCGTGAAGTCGTCCCAGAAGGTCAACGGCCCATCCCACCACTGCGTCCGTTTCCACCCCCGAAGGTACGAAACGCTTGCTTCCGGCGCGCCCAGCACGCCCAGGAACATCGAGCCTTTCAACGGATTAGTCGCGGGCAAGAAGGGGTTATCCATGAACAAGCCCGCGACGCCTTCGTCCTGGCGAAAGCTGGCCTGTTTCCCTTCATTTCCCACAGGGTTTTGAAGGCTGAACGCGATACCCACTTTCACAGGTGTAGTGGCCGGATTCTTGAGGTGGTAACGAAGCACGGCGATGGGCAAACCGGACGCCTCAACATCCAAAGGCACAAGAGGATTGAACGCTTCCAGGTTGACGAGGATAGGCAGCTTCTTGTCCTCGAATTCGAGGCGCGCAAATGGGTAGGCGCCGGTGAACTTCGCGGAAGCAAGGCGCGGCAGGCCGGGCACGTTGTTCGACCCCAGCCCACTCGGCCCTTCGTAGGGCGGCTCGATCCGCGCTTCCAGGACCCGAGCCACCGGCTTCTTTCCTTCCGCCTGTGCCCAGATGGCAGGGAAACAGTAGTCAGGCGTATTTCCCTTGTCCGGCCGGTTGAAGATCTCCCAATCGCGCAACTGCCCCCGGCCACCGAGCGAGATCGTGCCTGTGCCGATTCCACCCAGTGGGAAGGCGATCATCTTCAGATTACGGCCGCTGAAAGTGCGTGGAAAGGTGATGCGATTGCCCGCACTGGGCGGCCCCGAAGCTGGCTTCTCAGCGGCCGCTGCCCGGCGCGCGGAAGGATGTGGCTCTTCCCCTGCCAGCCCTCGAACGCTCCCGGCCAACGCTCCGCCCACACTGACCTTCTTCAGGAATTCGCGCCTTTGCAGCTTCCCGTTCTTCTTTTTCGTGGCCACCATCGCCTCCTCCACACTGATTCAGGTTGCATTCTTCGCACGAGCTTTTGAGAGGGGGTGTTATAGGCCAATGGGTAAGGAAAAGCAATAGGACTTCATTCAATCTGCTTGAACGGAGATTGACGCCGCTAGCTTCAGGTGGCAGACTAGTGGGAGACGTAGGCCAACAGAATTGTCGGGAAACTGGCAAGTGGGAGGGATTGTCGACCGGTCGCCAGCCAGATTAAGTTCGGGGGAGGGAGCGTGCGTCAGATTTCTTTCCTGTTTCTGTTCTCCGTGCTAATTCTCGCCACATTGTTCGCCCAAGAAACCCTCAATAATGATTCCGTCATCAAGTTAGTGAAGTCGGGATTGAGTGAAGATGCGGTCGCCAATATCGTTCAGACTCAACCGGGCAAGTATTCATTGGGTACGGAAGAGATTAGCAACCTGAGGAAAGCGGGAGTTTCAGATAGAATCATAGCTGCAATGCTGGAGAAGGAAACGCCGGCACCTGACTCGCCCATAGGGTTGGGCGTTTTCTGGAAGAAGGGCGATAAGTGGATTCAGGTTCTGCCGGAGATTGCCTACTGGAAGACGGGGGGAGTGCTCAAACACGTGGCGAGCCAGGGTGTGGTCAAACCAGACGTCAACGGGTACATTTATGGACGGCACAGTCACACCCGCGTAGGGACTAACATAGAATTCCTTATTCGTCTGCCCGAGCAAACATACATAACCGAGTACCAGCTAGTACGCTTGCACGAGAAAGAGGACGGTCGCGAATTCCGGACCATGACGGGCGGGGTCTTCCACAAGTCCGCCGGACCGCGGCGGGACCTTGTGCCTTTCGATTTCAAGAAAGTATCAGAGCAAACATACGTGGTGCATCTGACAAACCTTGAGGCGGGAGAGTTTGGGTTCTTGCCACCAGCCAACACACGGCTAAACCGTAAAATTTACACATTTTCTGTTGTGGAATAAATGCTCAGGTAGAAGCGCCGCCATGTAACAGCCAGCGGCCGGTGACGCATGCGTCCCGTCACCCGTCTGATCCCTATTCAGCGTGCAACCGACCCCTCACCCGCCTGCGGGCCGTAGCGGGCTGCGCGCCTTGAGCGCCAATAACCCTTCGGCGGGCGAAGGCCCGGCCCGCGTCCCGATGAAGTGCATCGGGATCGCGGGCCACCCTCTCCCCAGGGGAGAGGGCAAAGACCAGTTCAGTGACGAGCGAAGAGTGACGAGTGACGAGCAAGAACAAACGACGCGGCCTTTTTGCTCGTCACACATCACACGTCACTCGTCACTCATCACTTGTCACTTGTCACTGCCCTACGCGCAGCTTTCGAGCAGGCCCTGGATAGCGGCGGAAACGCCTTCCTTCGAATCAAAAACCGCCGTGCCGGACACCAACACGTTGGCGCCAGCCTCCACCACCAAGCGCGCGGTCTGGTGGTTGATGCCGCCATCCGCTTCGATCTCGCAATCAAGACCACGTTCCTGGATGGCGTTGCGGATTTGACGGATTTTGTTGAGCGTTTCGGGGATGAAATCCTGGCCGCCGAAGCCCGGATTGACCGTCATGACCAAAACCAGTTGCACGCTCCCCAGGATTTCAGAGAGCGTGCTCGCCGGAGTTGATGGGTTGATGGCCACGCCGGCTTTCTTCCCCAAGTGGTGGATTTGCTGGATGGCGCGGTGCAGGTGCGGCGTCGCCTCCTGGTGGACGATGATGGTATCCGCCCCGGCTTTGGCGAACCGCTCGATAAAATCTTCCGGCGGCTCGACCATCAGGTGGGCCTCGATCGTCAGGCGCGTCAGGGGGCGCAGGCTTTCAATGGCCAGCGCGCCGAAGGTGATATTGGGCACAAAGCGGCCGTCCATCACGTCCACCTGAAATCGGTCTACTCCTGCGGCCTCCATCGCCTGGACCTGCTCGCCCAGTCGCGTGAAATCCGCAGAAAGTATGGAAGGCACTATCTTGGTCACTATTCACCCCTTGTGGCAGGACTGAGCTTCCTCGCCGCCGCTTCGTCCAGGAACCAGCTCAAGCTCCCGCTTAACGGCTGGACTCTTTGGGCCGGGAACTGCCCCGGAGGTCCTTCCAGCACCTTGCGCAGGGCTTCTGCTTTGTCCGCGCCCGCCACCATGAAAATCACCTGTGCTGCGGCATTCAGCGCGGGAAAAGTCATGGTCAGACGGCGCAATCCCAGTCTCTCAACATGATTGGGCCGAACCCACAGGGTTTGCTCCTCCAAGGCCGCAGTTCCAGGGAAAAGCGAAGCGGTGTGCCCATCCGGGCCCATGCCAAGAAATACCATATCCAAACGCGGCCAGTCGCCGTCTTGGGGTTGGAGGACGCGGGCCAGTTCATGGGCATAGTCTCGCGCGGCCTGGTCGAGGTCCGCCTGCTCGGCCTGCATGCGATGAAAGTTCTCGGCCGGAATATCAGCGTTATCAAGCAGGGCTTCACGGATCATCCGATAGTTGCTGTCAGGGTGGTCGGGTGGAACGCAGCGTTCATCCACCTGGAACAGATGAATATTCTTCCATCGAATGCGTCCGGCGAGGGCCGGGCTTCCGAGAATTTGATAGAGCATCCGAGGCGTCAATCCGCCGGAAAGCGCGGCGGAGAACGTTTTGTTCTCGACGGCCTTGAGGCGCGACAGGTCTTCAAAAGCACACACCGCCGCCCAGCTCATCTCCTCAAGGCTGGAAAAAACCTTCACTTCGTGTTTGGCCATGGCCGGGATACCCCTTCTCCCCCAATTGTCCATCCTCTTGCAACGTCGGGCCGGCATCACGAGGCGATTATGCGCGCCACTACACTCAGGGCCTCTTCGTAACCCCGGTCCCGAACTCCCAACTTTAATTCTTCATTCAAAATCTCGACTTCATCCAGAACTTCCAAACGCACCGAGCGCCCAATGGGCAGCGCGCCTGGCACTTCGGCCGACGTCTTCACCACTTTCCCATCCGGCCCGCGCAAGAAGGAGAATCTGGCGGCAGAAGGCCCTTCAGATTTCAACTCCATGGTGAAACAAACACCACAGGCGCTGTCAACTCTTTTCAGGTTTCGCTCCACTTTCACCATACCGCCCGCGGACTTGAAATAAAAAGTGCGAGGCTGGGCCTCTTCCCGCCTTTCGGACATCAGAAATTCCCATCCCAAGCGGCTGGCCAGCCAGCCCGTCAGCAACAGGGCCTGCGCGCGCTGCGTCACCAGGCGCGCGGAATCCTGCTCGTATTCAATCCTTACCTCCGAGAGGCGGTCCAGGTAGGGCCGTCTGTCGGGCGAATCGAAACATTGGGCAATGAGCTCGCGCCAGGGAGTGATGCGGCTCCAGTTCAGGTCAGTCAACTGAATTTTCCCCGCGGACTTATGAAGCGACGCGGCCAGGTCCTGCAAATGCGTCCCGCCGGGCGAAAACCGCGCCGTGTCCACGATGACGTGCTGCGTAAGGCGGAGGATCGGGTCGAAATAGGGAGGCGGCGAAAAATCGCCGGCCCGCCACCAAAGGAAAATCGGCAATCCGGAGACCGTCAAAGGCAGAACCACACTGGCCAACCCCTGCCCCGCCTCACCCCGAGCGCGAATGGTAATCTGCTCGCTGCACACCTGTTTTTCGCCCGCCACCGGCAGGTGGCAATGCGCGGAAACCCAGGCCTCAAGCCCCGAGGGAGAGGCCTCCGGTTCCAGCATCATGATAATCGCCCGGCAAGGGTTCTGGCGCGTCACCTCGGCAACCAGGTTGTTCACCTCGTCCGCCGCCTCATTGCTCTCCACGTAAATGAGCAGAGTCAACGTGCAGGCACGAGTCACCGCATTCTTGGCAGCGGGATCTTCAGCAGCCGACCGCCACAGAGCCGAGAGCTCGGCTTCCAGGTCAGCTACGTCTGCCGGCCGAGGCTCGCCCAACCCAATCGGTTCGATTGTTCCTGCCAAGCGACACTCCTAAAAATCAGAAATCAGAAATTAGAAATTAGAAACTAGAAACTGGAAATTGGAAACTGGCGGCTCACCATCAACACCGTAACTCAGAGCCGAATAGCTAAAAGGCCAGTCCAATCCCCCTACCTCCCTGCCGGCTGCCATCTGGTTTCCGCTTTCCGCCTTCTGCTTTCTACTTTCTGCCTTCTGCTTTCTACTTTCTGATTTCTGCCTTCTTCACAGCCTGTGCCAATTGCGGCCGTCGCGCTCGATCAAGGCATCAGCTTCGGCCGGTCCCCATGACCCGGCCTGGTAGGGAGCGAGTCCCTTTGGTCCTTGCTCTCGCCAATGGCCGAGGATTGGGTCCACCAATTCCCAGGAAAGCTCCACCGCATCGCTGCGGTTGAACAGCGTAGCGTCACCCAACATGCAGTCCAGCAGCAGGGTCTCGTAGGCGGTGGGTGGCGGCGCGCCGAATGATTCACCGTATCGAAACTCCATCTGGACGGGACGGATCTGCATCGTGGTACCGGGAAGTTTCGCGCAGAATTTCAGCGAAATCCCCTCGTTCGGCTGAAGGCGAACCGAGAGCACGTTGGGCTCAATGCCGTCCGCTCCCGCGCCTCTGAAAAGCAGGTGAGGCACGCGGCGGAACTGGATAGAAATCTCTGAAACGCGCTTCGCCAGCCGCTTGCCGGACCTCAGGTAAAAGGGAACATCTGCCCAACGCCAGTTGTCAATGTAGAACTTGAGGGCGGCATAAGTCTCCGTGCTCGAGGTGGGAGAAACCTTCGGCTCCGCGCGGTAAGCCGGGACCTTCGTTCCACCCACCCAGCCCTCCGCATATTGGCCCCGCACAGCGGACTCGTCCATCCGGTCGATCGCCAGAGGCCGTATGGCGCGCAGCAGCTTAGCTTTCTCATCGCGCACGGAGGTGGCATCAAAGGTAGACGGAGGTTCCATGGCCACCAGGCTGAGGAGTTGCAGGACATGGTTTTGGATCATGTCGCGCACCAGGCCCGCCTCTTCGTAATAAGAACCACGGTTCTCCACTCCCAGGTCTTCGGCCACCGAAAGCTGGACGTGGTCAATGTAGCGCCGGTTCCAAAACGGCTCGAAAATCCCGTTGGCATAGCGAAACACTAACAGATTCTGGACAGTTTCCTTCCCCAGATAGTGGTCGATGCGGTATACCTGCTCTTCCTTGAAAACCTCCGTCACCACTTGGTTCAATTCCCTGGCGCTGGATAGGTCCCGCCCGAAAGGCTTCTCGATGATGATTCGCGTCCAGGATTCTTGGGGAAACCTCGGATTGGCCAGCCCCACCGCCCCAAGGTGCTTCACGATAACGGGGAAAAAACTGGGCGGCGTGGCAAGGTAGAAGAGGCGGTTGCCGGCGGTGCCCCGTTCCCGGTCAAGCCGATCCAAAAGGGTCTTCAGTTGGTCGTAAGCCGCTGGGTCGCTGAAGTTATCGGCGATGTAATAGATGCCCTTGCCAAAGCTCTCCACAAATGCTTCGCTCTCGGCGGAGAGCTTCAAATACTTCTTAACCGCCTGGCCCATTTTCTCCCGAAAGCTCTCGTCCGTGGCGGGCGTCCGAGCACACCCAATGACGGAAAACCCAGCAGGCAACATGCGCTCGCGCGATAGGTAGAACAGCGCGGGGATAAGCTTTCTTTCCGTCAGGTCGCCGGAAGCCCCAAAGATCACCATGGCGCACGGTTCGGGAGTCCGGTGAATCCGAATCCCCTCCCGCAGAGGATTGCTCAACGTGGTGGTGTCAGCCATGCGAAGATTCTCCGGACTGCCTACTGGATTCTCGCCCTGTCAATCAGCTTGACCGCGCTCTCCACCAGTTTTTCCAGTCGCACCCATTGGGCCGGCACGTCCTTCCCAAGATGCAGCCGAATGACGCGCCGCTGCTTGCTCTCAAGTGAACGCAGGTCGCCGAGGGCTTGAGCCTGCTTCAAGATGGAGAAACTGTAGGGCTCCCCGGGAATCGGCAAATCCTGGGCATCGTCGGCGGTAATCTGAATGAACAAGCCGTTGTTCGCGCCGCCCTTGTGGAGCTGACCTGTGGAGTGAAGGTATCTGGGACCATATCCGAGGGTCGTCGCCAGATGAGTTGCGTCGCGCAAACGGGTGCGAATGGAATCGAGAGGAGCGCCGCTCTCAGCCGTCGGCTCAAGATAGGCCAACAACGCCACGTAATCTCCCTCTCGGTGGTGGTTGAGGAAGGCCGCCAAGAAACCCTCCGGTGAATCCGATTCTCGGCCCTGTGCCTCTTCCAGGCTAGCACGTGTCTGCGGATTACAGTAAAGCTGGATGCTATCGGATTCGAGCGCAGGCGCCTCCTCGATGAACTTCCCCTGTGACCGGAATTGTTGCAGCAGGCGGTTTGTGTTGTCCTTACTCTCCTGGACGTTGGGCTGATCAAATGGGTCAATGTCTAGCAGCGCGCCGGCGGTCGCCGTCGCCACCTCCCAGCGGAAGAACTCTTGGCCCAAATCCAGCGTGTCGCGCAGGCTGATTCTGATTACGGGATGACCCGCCGCCGCGAGGGCATTGAGCGCCTGCTCGAGGCGGCCAGCCGCTTCGCATTCCAACTTGAGGTGAACGAAGACCCGGTCTTTGCCATAAACCCCTGGCTCGCCTAGGGCTTCTCCCACCACCGGCAACAAACCTTTGTCCTCTTTACCGGTGCTTTCAGCGATGAGCTGCTCCACCCAGTCCGCGAAAGTCTCGATCTCGCGGGAAATCAGGAACGTAATCTTGTCGCGCCCGCGCCGCGCCGCCTCCGCGAGCGTCGCGCCCAGGACTATGCCTGGATTCTCCTGTGCCGGCACGCACGCCGCGCTGGCGTGAACCATGCGTTCCGCGCGCTCGAGCAGGGTCTGCACATCCGCACCGGCCAGAGCCGCCGGTACTATGCCGAAATTCGATAGAGCTGAATAACGCCCACCTATATCAGGAACACCAGGAAAAACGCGCCGGAACTTCTTCTCGCTCGCCAGCTTTTCGAGAGAAGTCCCCGGATCGGTAATGGCAACGAAGTTTTCGCCCGCCCGCTCGCCCTTCAAGGCTCGAACACGCTCGTAGAAATACTTGAAGAAGCTGTTCGGCTCGACCGTCCCCCCGGATTTGCTGGAGACGAGGAAGAGTGTATGCGCAAGATCGACGGATTTCTCGATCTGCGCGACGCTGGCGGGAACTGTGGAATCGAGCACGTGGAGCTGGAGAAACCCCGGCGCCGTCCCAAACGTGGCGCGGCAGACGTCCGGGCAAAGGCTGCTGCCTCCCATGCCCAGTACGACAGCCTGAGTAAAACCAGCAGATCTGACTTCCTGAACAAAACTCAAGAGTCCCTCGAGGTGCCCCAGCATGGCATGAGAAACCCGCAACCAACCGAGCGCGTTGTGGATCACCGCTTGATGCGCGGGATCATTCTTCCACAACGATGGGTCGCGGTCCCAGAGCCGTTGCGGAAACTTCTGCTCCTCGAGCCTGTCAAGGGTGGCGTCCACGGCGGAGCGAAGGCTGCCCGCTTTGGGTTGTAGGGGCGGTTCGCGGACCGCCCCTACTTCCAGGACTTGCGCGCGCTTCTCGGCAATGCTGTTGAGGAGCTTTTGATAGTCTATTGCAAAAGCCTCGACCCCTTGCTCCTCGAGCTTTCGGGTAACGGCAGCAAAATCGATGCCCACCTCCGCGAGTTGGGCCATGACCTGGCGGGACTCCGCCAGGCCCTCCTCGATCGTGGCACGCACCTTGCCGTGATCGCGGAAGGCATCCAGGGTGGAAGCAGGCATCGTATCGATGGTGTCGGGACCAATCAATTCCTCAGCATAGAGGATGTCGCGATACTTTGGATTCTTGGTGCTCGTCGAGGCCCAAAGCATCCGCTGCACTCGCGCCCCCTTCTGCGCCAGCCCCTGAAAGCGCGGCCCGGCAAAAATCTCCTTGAACCGCTGATAAGCAAGCTTGGCATTCGCAATGGCTGCCTTCCCGAAGAGCGCCGATATCCTCTCGCGCTCCGCGTCCGTCTTGGCCTCGCGCAGCCGGGCATCCAGTTGCTGGTCAACAAGCGCATCAATGCGGCTCACGAAGAAGCTCGCCACGGAGGCCACCCGCTTCAGCGGCTTGCCTTCACGAGCCAGCTTCTCGAGCGCCGCAATATACGCGTCCGCCACCTGCTCGTACCTCGCGATGGCAAAGAGCAGCGTGATGTTGATGTTGATCCCCTCGCCCAACAGTTGCTGAATGGCGGGTAGCCCCTCCACCGTTCCAGGCACTTTCACCAGCACATTGGGACGGTTCACCGCGCCATACAACCGGCGCGCTTCCCCGATCGTGCCGGCGGTGTCATGCGCCAGAGTCGGGGAAACCTCGATGCTCACGTAGCCATCCCTGGCATCCGTCGCATGGTAAGTGGGCAGGAATAAGTCGGCGGCCATCTGGATATCTTCCACCGCCAGAGTCTCGAAAATCTGCGCCGCTTCCGTGCCCTCAGACGCCAGCTTCTGTATGACATCGTCGTAATCCTTGCTGCCAGCGATAGCCTTTTCAAAAATGCTCGGATTGGATGTGACTCCGGAGACCCCGTTCTCATTGATCAAATGCTTCAAATGGCCGGAGACCATTTCCCACCGGCGGATGTAGTCGAACCAAACGCTCTGGCCAGCTCGGTTAAGCTGCCTCAATGGATTCTCAGCCATAGAATTTCCTCTCTACGTCGTTGGGGGAAGAGCATCTTCAGAAAAGGGGCTGGGGGCCAAGTTAACTCTTATTATGAATGGTGAATTCTGAATCGCGCCAGCAGCCAGCACCTTGCCCTCGTTCTTCTGCCTTCTGTCTCCTTTTTTTCTGCTCGTCACTTGTCACTCGTCACTGCCCCGCGGCCCAGCAACTCATGGGCGCGCCGCACAATATTTGCCGCGGTAAATCCGAATCTCTCCGCCAGCACCTTAGCCGGAGCAGACGCCCCAAACCGCTTCATGCCGATTACATCGCCCTTTGTTCCGATATAGCGCTCCCAACCGAACGGCGAGGCAGCCTCAATGGCCAGCCGCGCCGTCACGTCCGGCGGCAGAACTTCGTCGCGATACGATTGCGGCTGTTTCTCGAAAAGGTCCCACGAGGGCATACTCACCAGTCGCGCCGCGACTCCTTCTGCCGTGAGTTTCTCGAGAGCCTCGAGGGCCGGGGCCACTTCAGAGCCTGAAGCAATCAGAATGATCTGTGGAGTCTTCCCTTGAGCACCCGCCAGCACATAAGCACCTTTGGCCAAGCCTTCCGCCGCTCCAAATTTGCTCCGATCGATGATGGGCAAGCCTTGTCGGGTCAGGCACAGCGCCACCGGTCCGCCGCGACGCTCAATCGCCACCCGCCATGCCACCGCCGTCTCATTCGCGTCGGCAGGCCGAATCAGGCTCAGGTTAGGGATGGCACGTAACGCCGGCAAGTGCTCAATGGGCTGGTGAGTGGGCCCGTCTTCGCCGAGGAAGATACTGTCGTGGGTGAAGACGAAGATGGAATGAACTTCCATCAGCGCCGCCAGACGCAAGGCGGGCCGTAGATAATCTGAGAAGATAAAGAATGTCGCGCCATAAGGGATAAGCCCGCTAAGCGCCATGCCATTGAGGATTGCGCCCATGCCATGTTCGCGCACCCCAAAGTGGAAATTACGCGCGCCATAGTTACCCCTGCTAAAGTCTCCCTCTCCCTTGATCAGCGTATTCGTCGAGGGAGCAAGGTCCGCCGACCCGCCCAAGAGCGTGGGCAGGCTGGGCGAGATGGCATTCAACACTTTCCCGGAAGCCTGGCGGGTAGCCATGGGTTTTTCAGCAGAACTGAATGTGGGAAGCTTGGCGGTCCAACCCTCGGGGAGCTCACCCTTGACGAAGCGATCCCATTCCGCCGCGAGAGCGGGATGAGCCTTTCGGTAGTCGGCGAGTCGCGTTTGCCATGCGGCTTCAGCCTTCTCACCACGCTCTATGGCTTTGCGGAAGTGGGCAAGCGCTTCCTCGGGGATGTAGAACTTCGGCTCCAGCGGCCAGCCCAAATTCTGCTTGGTCAACTTCACCTCTTCTTCACCCAACGGACTGCCATGTGCCTCGGCAGTGTCTTGTTTGTTCGGGCTGCCGTAGCCAATGTGGGTTCGGATCATGATAATGGAGGGCCGCTCCTTTTCTGCCTGCGCCGCGCGAATGGCGCCATCAATCGCCTCCAAATCGTTGCCGTCCGCTAGCTTCTGCACGAACCAGTCGTAGGCCTCGAAACGCTCGGCGCGATCCTCAGTGAACGCCAGGTGCGTCGAGCCTTCAATCGAGATGTGGTTGTCATCATAGAAGTAGATGAGGTTGTTGAGCCCCAGGTGGCCGGCCAGCGAAGCCGCCTCCGAGGCAACCCCTTCCATCAAATCGCCATCGCTGACGATGGCATAGATCTTGTAATTTACGATTTCGTGCTTAGTGCGGTTGAAATGCGCCGCGAGGTACTTTTGCGCGATGGCCATGCCTACAGCGGTCCCGAATCCCTGGCCCAAAGGCCCGGTAGTGGTCTCAATGCCGTCAGCCAGTCGGTATTCAGGATGGCCAGGTGTCTTGCTTCCCCATTGGCGGAACTGCTGAAGCTCGGAGAGCGGGAGGTCGTATCCGGTCAAGTGAAGAAGACTGTACAAAAGCATCGAGCCGTGCCCGGCGGAAAGGACGAACCGGTCCCGATTGGGCCAACCAGGTTTGAGGGGATCGTATTGCATGAAACGCGTCCAGAGTACGTAGGCCATGGGCGCGGCGCCCATCGGCATTCCTGGATGGCCGGAGTCTGCCTTCTGGACTCCATCTACGGCAAGAAACCGAATGGTATTGATACATAGTTGATCGAGTTGCGTTTGGTCGAATGACTTGCTTTCTGGGCTCACCGCGGCATTACCCTTCAAGGGATTAGTCCTCCTGATTAATGAATAAAGCTGAGTCCAACCCCGCCCAAGAACAATCTAAACCCCAAGGCCTGTTCGCTGCCCTGCAATATATTTAGATGCCAGGATCATTCGGTTGGACTCAGAACAAACGGCCATTATATAACTTTGCGATAGGGCTGGACACCCTGAATGAGATATTGACATTCGACCTTCGACTTTTGACTTGTCTTAACCATGCCGCGCTCGAAGGCACAGGTTCTGATATCCTTTATTCTTGCAGCTTGCATTTCAGGAGGCGACCGTGGGCAAACGACATCTTGGAATTATCGGGCTTGGCGTGATGGGAAAAAACCTGGGTCTCAATGCCCATAGCAAAGGCTTTTCGGTGGCGGGTTTCGACCTGGACATGGAGAAATCGCACAAGGTCAGGGAGGAAACCGGGGGCAAGATTCAGACCACCGGTTCATGGCAGGAATTCGTCGACGCGCTGGAAACGCCCCGCCGCATCTGGATGATGGTACCGGCCGGCAAGCCGGTTGATTCCGTCATTGAGACTTTGAAGCCTTACTTGACCCCTGAGGACATCCTGATCGACGGTGGCAACTCTTACTTCAAGGATACGGAGCGGCGCGCGCGGGAACTGGAAGCCTCCGGCCTGCGCTTCTTTGGCATGGGCGTTAGTGGCGGGGAAGAAGGCGCCTTGCACGGCCCGTCCCTGATGCCTGGTGGATTCGAAGAGTCTTATCGCCACCTTGAACCTCTTCTGACAAGGATGGCCGCCCAGACCAGCGACGGCGCTTGCTGCACCTATCTAGGACCCGGCGGCGCGGGCCACTACGTGAAGATGGTCCACAACGGCATTGAGTATGGCATCATGCAGGCCATCTGCGAAGCTTATGACGTCTTCAAGAATGTTCTCGGGCTTTCCGGGCCGGAGATTCGCGACATCTTCGCGGAGTGGAACAGTGGCGACCTGGGCTCCTTCCTTCTGGAGATCAGTATCGTCGTCCTCGGGAAGATCGACCCCGAAACCAACCAACCGCTCGTGGACCTCGTTCTGGATACCGCCGAGCAGAAGGGTACTGGCAAATGGACCGCGCAGGATGCCCTGGATTTGGGCGCACCCGTCCCAACTCTGACGGCTGCCGTGATCGCGCGAATCATCTCGGGAGCTAAAGAGGAGCGCATTGCGGCATCCGAGATTCTGCGCGGCCCGAGCAAGAAATTCTCCGGCGATAAGAAGCAGCTCATCACCCGCGTGCGCGCGGCCTATAAGATCACGGTCATCGGCTGCTACGCGCAAGGTTTTGAGCAACTGCGGATCGCCTCGCAAGAGTACAAGTACAGCTTGAAGTTCGAGGAAATCGCGCGCATCTGGAAGGGTGGCTGCATCATTCGCTCCAAGCTGCTCGATCCCATCCGCGCCGCTTTCCAGTCCCAGCCTGACTTGAAAAACTTGATGCTGGTGCCGTATTTCCGCAAATTGCTGAACAAAACAGGCGGCAGTCTGCGCAGGGTTGTGCGGACGGCAACCGACTTGGGCACGCCGATTCCGGCATTGAGCAACACGCTGGCTTATATCGACGGCTATCGCTCCAAGCGCCTGCCTGCCAACCTCCTTCAGGCTCAACGCGACTACTTCGGCGCACATACCTACCGCCGCATCGACAAGGAAGGGAAGTTCCATACGGAGTGGGACAAGTGAAGGTGTCAGTCGTCAGTTGTCAGTGGTCAGTGGTCAGTAGTCAGTGGTTACATTAACTGTTGGGGGAGAAGGATCATGGGGAAGACATTGCCGTTACTGTTCATGATACTCGCACCGGCATGCGCGGCATGCGCAGCCGACAGGGTCCCATTTTCGCCAGACGGAGCTTCTCAGGAGGCCAGAAATAAAGCGATAGCTGGGCGAGTGTTCGAAGAGATTTTCAACCAGGGGAAATTCCAGGTTGCAGAGGAAATCTACGCAAAAGATTTTGTGAACCACGGGCTCCACAGGAATGCCGACCTCCAGGAGGATCAGGCGGCAGCGCGTGCGGAGAAGAAGGCGTTTCCGGATCTCAAGATGACCGTGGACCTGATGGTAGCCGAGGGTGACCTAGTCACGGTGGTGTGGACCTTTCGGGGAACGCATACCGGCGCCGGATATCATGGATTACCTCCAACGGGAGCCAAGGTTGAACTACGTGGCATCACAGTTTGGCGTATTGTCGGTGGAAAAATTCGTGAGGAGTGGACCTCATTCGATCAACTGCGACTTGCTCGCCAATTCGTGGCACAGTTGAAGTGGCCGCTCATAGGCTTTCTTTCCGCGGCGGTGATTCTTGGATGTGTACTTTGCAGAATCATCCTAAGACCGAGGCGAGCTCAGCCTGCGAAGGCAACTTCATAAGTCAGGTGGACAGATACCGAACAAGCGCGGTATCTGTGCGAACTTCAGGTCCAGGGATTCAGCAGCGGCTGAGAAACGGAATGGAAATCTGAAATTGATATTCTCCCCGAGCGCGGCGGGGCGACTCTTGCTGTCGAGTTCCGGCCACGCCACTACTCACACCAAAGCATTTGCGTTAAGATATTGCATCATTATGCGGACTACCTTGCAGCGGTGAGCCACCGTATGTCCATCCATTTTCCAGAGGTTTGCCCATGCCCTTGAAACTTCGTTCCACAACGGGTTGTCAACTGGACGTGCTGAGCTTTGGCGAATGCATGATTCGCCTTAGCCCTCCAGGGCACCAGCGAATCGAACTCACGCTCGTTTTCGAGGCTTGGGCGGGCGGTGGAGAGTACAACGTCAGCTATGCCCTGAGCCGGTTGGGTTTGCGAACTGCGTGGGTCTCGCGCCTTGTCGATAACCCCTTGGGTTGGTTCATTCGCAACCACGCGCGGACTTCCGGCATGGACCTCAGCCACGTGGTCTGGGCGCCCTATGACGGCGTCGGCAAGGCGGACCGCATCGGGTTGAACTTCACGGAAGTGGGCATCGGGGTTCGGGGCAGCGTAACCTTGTACGATCGCGGCCACTCCGCTGCGGCTCACATCAAGCCCGGCGATATTGATTGGGAGCAAATCTTCAACGGACGCGGTGTTCGGTGGTTTCATACCGGCGGGATCTGCACCGCCCTCAGCGATTCTTCCGCAGCGGTCGTAAAGGAAGCGATGCGGGCCGCCCACGAAGCCGGCACGGTGGTCAGCTACGACTTGAACTTTCGCAGCAAACTCTGGTCCAGTGAGAAAGCGATTGCCGTTACCAGCGAGTTGGTCCCCTTCGTCGACGTCTTGATCGGGAACGAGGAAGACTTCCAAAAGGTACTGGGATTCCGGGTGGAAGGCGTGGACGAATCGCTCAAGAAGCTTCCCGTGGAAGGCTATAAAAGCATGGTCTCACGGGTGGTCGAGAAGCATCCGCACATTCAGGCCGTCGGGACAACATTGCGCGAGGTGGTCAGCGGGCTGGTCAACAACTGGTCGGCAATTCTTTACTATGATGGAAGCTTTTATCAGTCCACGCGCTATGAAGGACTGGAGATCGAGGACCGGGTGGGTGGCGGCGACGGCTTTTGCAGCGGCGTCATTTATGGCTTCCTGGCGGGCATGCCACCGCAGGACGCCGTCAATCTCGGCGCCGCCCATGGAGCCCTGCTGCAAAGTACGCGCGGCGACACCAGCATGGTGACGTGGGATGAAGTGAAGCACGTGATGAAGGGGGGCTCAGCGAGGATTAGACGGTGATGATTATGAAAACATTCCTGATGATGGGTGTAACTTTGTTTCTGGTATTAGGGGGCAATGTGGCAGAAGCGAAACGTCCAATGACTTTCGACGATTTGATGAAGGTGCAAAGAATTTCCGATCCACAAGTTTCTCCTGACGGCCGCTGGATCGCCTACGTGCAGGGTGCGGTCGATTTCGGGGCCAATAAAGTCGTCAAACACATCTGGCTCGTTCGCGCCGAAGGCGGTGAGCCGAAGCAACTGACCACGGGCGACGGCTCCGATTCGCGGCCGCGCTGGTCGCCGGACGGCGAATCCATTGCGTTCATATCGGCACGCGGCGGCAAGTCGCAGGTGTGGATCATTCCCGTCAACGGCGGTGAGGCGCGCCAGCTCACAAGCATCTCGACCGAAGCGGACGGCGTGACCTGGGCAAGAAAGGGCGATGCGCTGCTGTTCACGTCCCAGGTCTATCCCGACTGCGGCGACGATGCGTGCAACAAGAAGCGCCTGGAAGATGCTGAAAAGAGCAAAGTGAAAGCGCGGATCATTGATGAGCTTCTCTTCCGGCATTGGGATGCCTGGCGGGACGGCAAGTACACTCACTTGTTCACCGTCTCCGCCCAGGGCGGCACGCCGCGCGACTTGACGCCGGGCGCGGTGGACTCTCCCACCTGGTTCCTCGACGCGCCCGATGGTTACGATATCTCGCCGGATGGGACGGAGGTCTGCTTCACCTCCAACCACTCGGGCGGCTCACGCATCGCCTGGACCACCAACAACGATCTCTTCCTCGTCAGCACCCAAGGGGGTGAAGCGAAGAACATCACCAAAGATAATCCCGGCTCCGATGCTTCACCGCAGTACTCACCTGACGGGCGTTACATTGCTTACACGTCGCAGGCCCGCGATGGCTATGAATCCGACCTGCTTCGCCTGCGCGTTTACGACCGGCAAACCGCAAGCATCAAGGACCTGACCACAGGCTTTGATCAGTGGGTATCGAGTTTCGCGTGGGCCCCGGACAGGAACAACATATATTTCACGGCTCCCGAACATGCTCAGCAGCCCGTCTTCAAGACTTCCGTCAGCAAGCCCAAGGTCGAGAAAGTTCTGGGTGGAATGAACGATGATGTACAGGTCGCCCCAGACGGCAAATCACTGCTTCTGACGCGCAGCAGCCTGACGCAACCTGCCGAGATCTTTCGCGTCCCTGCATCCGGCGGAACGCCCGTGCCACTGACCAGTGCGAATGCGGCACTCCTCGCCGAACTCGATCTGAGCCCCGCCGAATCCGTAGCCACCCAGGGAGCGCTGGGGGCAGAAATTCAAAGTCTGCTTGTCAAGCCGCCGGCATTCGACGCCAATAAGAAATACCCCGCCATCGTCCTGGTTCATGGCGGACCGCAAAGCGCCTGGGACGACGCCTGGAGCTACCGCTGGAATGCCCAGATGTTCGCCTCGCGCGGCTACGTGGTGATAATGACCAATTTCCACGGCTCCACCGGATACGGCCAGAAATTCGTAGAGGAGATTTCAGGTGACTGGGGCGGCGCCTGCTACCAAGACGTGATGAAGGCAACGGATTACCTCGAATCACTGCCCTACGTCGATAAGACTCGCATCGGCGCGGCGGGCGCCTCCTTCGGCGGGTACATGATCAACTGGATCGCCGGACATACAAACCGCTTCAAGGCGCTGGTCTCTCACGACGGCGTCTACGACTCACGCAGTGTGTACGGCGAAACCGAGGAAATCTGGTTCGATGAGTGGGAACACCAGGGGCCGCCCTGGACGAAGCGGGAAGCCTACGAAAAATCCTCGGCTTCGAACCACGTGCAGAACATTCAGACGCCCATGCTGCTTGTCCAGGGCGCTCTCGACTTTCGCGTGCCGGAGGGCCAGGCCATTCAACTTTTCACATCATTGCAGCGGCGCGGCGTGCCCTCGCGGCTGCTCTACTTCCCCGACGAAGGCCACTGGGTGCTGAAGCCGCAGAATAGCCAGCTCTGGTATAAGACGGTGCTCGAGTGGCTGGATAAGTATGTGAAGTGAATGCAAGTCGACAGTTGACAGTCGACAGTCGTCAGTTGTCCGTTGTCAGTTGTCGGTTGCCCTTGATAGTAACGGGATATACTGAAGAAAGGGCGCAGACCTAAAGTGCCCCTCTGGGCAACCAGGTTTCGGGATATGCCGACGGTTCTCAGGACCGGTCCTTACCGGATATACTTTGTTAGTCACGATATGGCGGAGCCGCCTCATGTCCATGTGGATCGGGAGAACTTTTCGGCAAAGTTCTGGTTGCAGCCGGTGAGCTTGGCGCGTAATCTTGGCTTTAGTGCGAGGGAGTTGAGGAAACTGCAAGGACTCGTCGAGGACCATCAGACGGGATTGTTGGAGGCGTGGTATGGGTATCTTGGCGATTAACGCCGACGAGCGCGTAGCTGACGTGCGGTTCACCGAAGACGAACTGCGAGTGACCCTAATGGACGGGCGCACCATCAGCGCGCCCCTCGCATGGTATCCCAGGCTTCTGCACGCCACGGCGAAGCAGAGAAAGAACTGGCGAACGTGTGGGGCCGGTTATGGCATTCACTGGCCTGACATCGATGAGGACTTGAGCACAGAGGGATTGCTGCGCGGCGCCCCCGCACCGTTGCCTCGAACGGTGAAAACGTGAAGGGCCATCCAGCGGTAGAAAAGTGTGGGCACAAATAACGAACGGGCTTTGAGGAACAAACACAAGACAACGGGCTTCGTCATCTGCATTTGGAACCGAGGCTACGAGGCCTCACTAGAACTGCGGAAGATTTACCAAGCCATTCCGGACACTGGTGCCGCGCGCCACCACCTGCTGAGGATCATTGACGAATCGGGGGAGGATTACCTCTATCCGCAGGATTTCTTCCTCTCCATCGTCTTGCCCAAGCCCGTCGAAAAGGCTCTCATGGCGGTCTCGTGAGCAAGCGACGGACTGAGCCATCACACCGAGTGTCGGGCAGACACCGCGCGGCCACCAACGCCGACGAGCGGGTTGCACACGTCCAATGGAGCGAAGAAGAGCAGCAGGTGACTTTCCTGGCTTCGTTCGGAGGAACGAAACCCGCCGGTGGGGACGCCGACGCTACTGTCGACTGTAGACTGTGAACTTCCGAGGAGCACATGACCAAAGACGAAATCATCCGCAAAAAACAGGAATACCTTTTCAATTGCATCACCACGTACTTCAAAGACCCGCTAGTGATCGATCATGCCAAGGGGCAGTACGTGTGGGACCTGGACGGGAAACAATACCTCGACTTCCTGGGCGGGATTGTGACGATTAGCGTGGGCCATTCGAACGAAAAGGTGACGGCGAAGATCAAAGAGCAGATTGATCGCGTGCAACACACCTCCACGCTGTTCCCCACGGAGGCGATCGTGGCGCTGGCCGAAAAGATCGCGCAGATCGCGCCGGGGAAGCTCAAAAAGAGCTATTTCACGAATAGCGGGACCGAGGCGAACGAAGTTGCGGTGCTCACGGCGCGCATGTACACGGGGAACTACGAGCTGCTCGCCCTTCGGCACGGCTACAGCGGCCACTCGCAACTGGCCAAGTCGCTCACCGGGCTGCACACCTGGCGCAACGCGGGCGTGATTCCTTATGGGATCGTGCACGCTCCCGGCCCGTATTGCTACCGCTGCCCGTATGGCCTGACCTATCCGAGCTGCGAGCTGCACTGCGCCAAGGATATCGAAGAAGTCATCAAGACTTCGACCAGCGGCGCGATCGCCGGGATGCTCGCGGA
Source organism: Terriglobia bacterium (assembly GCA_050011515.1). Classification (GTDB taxonomy): domain Bacteria; phylum Acidobacteriota; class Terriglobia; order UBA7540; family UBA7540; genus CAVROP01. The sequence goes on from JBEKIZ010000014.1 coordinate 65,311, forward strand.
AACGATCCAAGGTTTGGGCGGATTCATCGTTCCGCCGCCAGGCTATTTCAAGATTGTCGCCAACATCGTGCGCAATTACGGAGGGCTTTTCATTGCCGACGAAGTTCAGGCGGCGTGGGGCCGCACCGGAAAGAAATGGTGGGGCATCGAGCACTGGGAAGTCGAGCCGGACATCATCACCTCCGCAAAGGGCATGGCTAACGGCGTGCCCATCGGCTTGACGCTCACACGCCCGGAAATCGCCGACGCCTATAAGGGCCTCACAATTTCAACTTTCGGCGGCAACCCCGTCACCTGCGTTGCGGCCAAGGCCACCATCGACCTGATCGAGGAAGAGCGGCTGATGGATAATGCCCAGGAAGTGGGCAATCACTTCCGCCAGGGCCTCGAAGCTCTGAAAGAGAAGCACGCCCTTATCGGCGATGTGCGCGGCATGGGGTTGATGCAAGGGATCGAATTGGTGAAAGATCGCCAGACCAAGGCGCCGGCGCCAGAAGCCACGAACCTGGTCATGGAACGCGCGCGTGTCAATGGCTTGCTAGTGGGCAAGGGCGGGCTCTACGGAAACGTGATTCGCATGTCGCCACCACTCAATATTTCCAAGGCCGATGTCGATCAGGCTCTCGTTACGCTCGATACGAGTCTCGCGGAAGCAACGTCGCGATAGCCGGTCTTCGCGCGCGAAAAGTCTTCATCTTGTTCATCGCTCACCAAAGCGCGCAGAGCAGACCAGTTCTGCAAGGCTGCAGCTTTTGCTGGGTTTCCACAAATTGCTTATTCACCACAGAGAACACGGAGGCCACAGAGAAATCGGAAAGCAAGAACTAAGAACCAGGAGGCTTGTCTTCTATCTTCGTTTTTCGTTCTCGGTAGTCTCTGTGTGCTCTGTGGTGAAACTTGTCTCCTGACTTCTTCGCTCCGCCGGAGGGAAGCACATGAACGGCATACCGGTTCTAAACGTCGAAGCGGACTGCATCGCGCGCGCCTGGGAAGAATCGCTGCGGTTGCTCTACAAGTGCGGAGGCGACGTCAAAACCCAGTATGACAAGCCTGGCGACCCGCCCAGCAAAGACGCCACCATGCTCATCACCATCCACGATCCTCTCAAGGAGCCGATGATCCACAAGGACTTCCCCGGCGGGCCCGAAGACCTGCAGGAATACGTGATGGAAGTCTGCGAGGGCATCAAGGATCATCTGGTGCGCGACACCCGTGACCCGGGTGATACTCGCTGGGAGTACACCTACCACCAGCGGCTCTTTGCTTATCAGGTCCCAACCCTCCAACCCTACGACCAGGTTGAGACGCTGTGCGTAAAGCTTGCGAAAACCCCCCACACACGGCGCGCGCAGGCAGTGACCTGGATGGTCTGGGAGGACAATGAGTGCTACGACCCCGCATGTATGCAAAGCATCTGGTGTCGGATTACCGAAGAAGATGGCCAGCCGTTCCTCAGCATGAATGTGCGCTTCCGCTCCAACGACGCTTACAAGGCGGCGTTCATGAACATCTTCGCCCTCGTACAACTTCAACTGAAGATGGCAAACCGGGTTTCAGAGCTTTCGGGAAGAACTGTCAAAGTGGGGCGTTACTGCCACTTGGCGGACAGCTATCACCTTTACGGCTCCTATTTCCAGGAGTTTGAATCCCGTTTCCTGACTGCACTCGAGAAGCGCACCTTTGAACAACGCACCCTGCGCTACCAGGACTGGCGCGAGATCATGGAGAGCGCGCGGCCGGCAATCCTCGAAAAAGCCGGGCAGATGGGAAGGTAGTAAGTCGTCCCGCCGCGGCGGGTCAGTTGTCAGTTGTCGGTGGACTTGTGAAATTGGTGGCGTCTCGGAATCCTGTCATTCTGAGTCCGCCATTCTTATTGGCGGACGAAGAATCCCCGCAGTCATAACATCAACCAACCGGTGCCGGAAAAGCTTCTCCGGATGTTATCGTGAGTGATCGCCAACGTCATCCTAGGCGCACTCTGTCATTCTGAACGAAGTTAATATGACCGATAGGCATAGGGGATCGGCGACCCGCTATTCGTCCTTCAGTGTCCGCTCCATAAGCTTGCGGATGGCTTCACGGGGAGTGACTTGGCCTGCGAGGATTCGGTGGACCTGCGTTGTGATCGGCATTTCGACCCCGTACCGTTCTGCCAATGCCACCGTGGCATAAGTAGTCTTGACGCCTTCCGCCACCATGCGCATGGAGCCGATAATCTCCGGAAGCTTGCGCCCTCTGCCCAACTCAACTCCTACCGCGCGGTTTCGGCTGAGGTCACCCGTGCAGGTAAGGACGAGGTCTCCCATACCAGCGAGTCCTGCAAGCGTCTCGCGCTTGGCGCCGCAGGCGCAGGCGAGACGCGATATCTCCGCGAGCCCGCGCGTAATGAGCGCCGCCGTAGGGTTGTGTCCAAGCCCTAGTCCGGCGATGACACCGGCAGCGATGGCGATGATGTTCTTGACCGCCCCGCCGATTTCCACCCCAACCACATCGGTCGAGGTATAGATCCTTAGCGTCCGTGACGAGAACTCTTTCTGTACCCACTGAGCCACTTCGCGGTCCTGGGAAGCCGCGACCAGCGCCGTGGGATCACCTCTTACAACCTCTTTGGCGAAGCTGGGGCCGGAGAGTGCGCAGAGTCGCGGGGCAAACCGCCGCCCCACTACACTTTGTATAAGCTCGCTCATGCGCATCAGGCGGTCCGCGTCGATGCCCTTGGTGGCGCTCACAAAGAGCATCTCCGGCCGGAGATGATTGAGCATCCGTTCGTACAGGGGGTAGCACACATGCGAGGGCACGGCCGTCAAAACGACCTCCGCCTGCTCAAGTGCCTCGCCCAAATCGTTCGTAACCGCAATACTCTGCGGAAGCTTCACCCCGGGCATGAAGAGCGCATTCTCATGCTGGGCGCGAATGCTCTCGACGACCTCTGGCTCATAGGCCCACAACGCGACCGCATGGCCGGCCTTGGCGAGCGTGGCCGCCAGTGCCGTGCCCCAATTCCCAGCGCCGATGACAGCAATTCTCTTCATAGTAAAGCTACCAGCTTTCAGCCGTCAGCTCTCAGCCTTCCTACTATTTAGATCCCGTTGCTTTCTGCCTTCTGCTTTCTTCCGCCCCAGCTTGTTCTCCGTCCCCTTGAGCAGCCGGGCGATATTCGCATGGTGGCGCGCAATGATGATGACAGCTGCCCCCGTGGCGCCAAGCACCACTTGAAACGGTGGATGCTTCATGAGATAGACCAGGACGGGGAAAGCCGCGGTGGCGACAATCGAGCCGAGCGAAATGTAGCGCCAGATCGCAACCATGATCGCGAAGATCACGAGCACGAGGACAACCTGCCAAGGGGCGAGGGCAATGAATACGCCGACTCCGGTTGCCACGCCTTTGCCACCGCGAAATTTCAACCAAACCGGGAAGCAGTGGCCGAACACCGCAGCGAATGCTGCTGCCGCCACCCAGGTGGGATTTTCTGAGGTCATCTTCGAAGCAAGCAGGACAGCAAGCAGTCCTTTTCCGGCGTCAAGGATGAAGGTGGCGACGAACCCCATGATTCCGAGGTTCCGCATGACGTTGGTGGCGCCGATGGAGCCGCTACCCGTCGCGCGAACGTCGATTCCACGCTGCCAGTGAACGATGAGGTAGCCGAACGGAATCGACCCCAGTATGTACGCGATTAGAGTTGTGAGCGGGCCGATCATTTCATTACGGGAATCGTTCCACCTTGCGATATTCTGCGCCTTGCGGCGAGAGTTTACTTTCAAACAGGAAAAACTCCGAGACCGCGAAGTTCCCCAGCTCCTGTTCACCTTGTTGGGTGAGGAGCGCCTGCAGGGCCGGCTGTGGTTGCGGCACTCTGAACCGTGCCAGCGTCAAGTGCGGTCGGAAGGCGCGCGGCTCGCGGGCGAAGCCGATCTTTCGCATAGCTTCTTCGACTTGTTCGGCGAGCTGGCCGAGACTGGCGGGCGCCTCGACCCCTGCCCAGAACACGGTCGGGCGCCGGGCATCGGGAAAGAAGCCGAAACCCTTCAATCCAATTGCGAAGCCTTCGAATCGGCCCAGATTCTTCAGGCTTTCAGATACTTCCTTAACCTTCGCCTCGGAAATCTCACCCAGGAACTTAAGAGTCAGATGGATCCCCTCCGGTTGGGTCCACCGCGCGTCGGGAGAGACGGAACGGAACGAAGCCTGCTTACGGCGCAATGCGGCACGGACGCTTTCAGGTAGGTCGATGGCGATAAAAGCACGCATCTTTAGCCAGTAGGTGGCAGGTAGCAGGTGGCAGGAGGGGAAAGATTCCCACCTTCCGACCCCTAAGACGCTGAAAAACCAGTTTAGCCTGTCATTGCGAGGAGTCCCGATCTGATCGGGACGACGAGGAATCTCGCAAGTCGTTTGCTGGCAGAGCGAGATTCCTCTCCCGCGACTGCGGGATCGGAATGACAACGTACGCAAACGTTGTTCAGCACCCGAGTAGCCCCTAGCCCCTGATCCTTCTGCGGATCATTTCCAGAGCCATTTGGGTAGCCCACAGGCGGACCCTTTCGCGATTGCCGGGGAAGCGGAATTCACGAACTTGCGTCCCCCGCTCATCGGCAAGACCGATAAAGACCAAGCCCACAGGTTTTTCAGGGGAGCCGCCAGCCGGGCCCGCGATTCCCGTGATGCCCACTCCGAGAGATGCGCCCGTTCGCGCGCGGATGCCTTCTGCCATAGCCTGGGCGACAGGCTGAGAAACGGCTCCGTGCTCCTCAATCAGGGTTGTTGGCACACCCGCTAAACTGGTCTTCAAGGCATTGCTATAACAGATCGCGCCGCCAAGGAAGAAGTTGGAACTGCCGGAGTTCCGCGTGAGTCGCTCCGCCAGCAGGCCGCCACTGCAACTCTCCGCCACGGCCACAGTTTTCTGCCGCATCACGAGGTACATCCCCACAACTTCCTCCAGCGATTCCCCGTGCGTGGAGAAGATGTATTCCCCCAGCGCAAGTTCGATCTGGTCGCCCAATTCTGCCAACCTCGCCTCAGCTTCCTGGTCGGTCGCGGCGCGGGCGCGCAGATGGATTTCGATGCCGCCCGGCTTGGCCAGAATCGTAGTGGTAGGGTTCGCATAGGACTGGTAAATCGCTGCTGCCCGTTTGTCGACTTCGGATTCGGGAAGGCCCACAACCTTGTAAACGCGAGTCTTGATCCTCTGCTCCATTGAGGCCTGCGCCAGCCGAGGCACGCAAGCGGCATCGAACATCGCCTCCAACTCGCCCGGTGGGCCCGGCAGTAGCACGACGATCTTGTGATCGTGTTCAATCCAGATGCCGGGCGCAGTTCCATTATTGTTTTCGAGCCATACGGCCCCTTCGGGGACCATCGCCTGCCGCAGGTTGTTTTCCGCCATCGGCCGTCCGAAGCGGGCAAGGCGTTCCTGAATTTGCCGGCGGATTTCGGGGACCTCGCGTAAGGGTCGGCGGAGAACTCCTGACACCACCCCTCGCGTGAGATCGTCTTCGGTGGGGCCGAGGCCACCCGTCAGGATGATCAATGGAGAGCGGGAGAGCGCCTCCCTGAGGGCAGTCGCCAGATCATCTGCACGATCTCCCACAACCGTCTTGAAGCGTACCTCAATCCCCAGGGAGTTTAGCCGCTCAGTGAGAAAGAGAGAATTCGTGTCCTGATAAAGGGGGGTCAATAGCTCTGAGCCGACGGCAATGATTTCAGCATCCATGGTAGAAGGAAAATCAGAAATCAGAAGTCAGAAATCAGAAGGTAGAAAAAAGAAGCCAGGAGTCAGAGGGAAGCATCAAATGCAGGGTGGGCAGAAGCCGGGGCGCATTAGAGCCCTTCAAAATCCGCCGTCACCAACTTGTGGCGCCCGACTCCCCTATAAGCAATTCCGCCAGCCTTTCCCTCTGTCTTCTGATTTCTAATTTCTGACTTCTGATTTGTTGTCACTTCTCACTCGTCACTGAATCAGGGGCTTGCCCTCGATGCCGACGGGTAGTTGGATCAAGGAACTGTTGGTGGCGACCATCATTGACTGCTGGCGTGTGAAGGCTAGCCCAACCATGCCGTAACCCGACACAACCCGTTCCACTTTAGCGCCGGGTGTGATGCGCACAATTCCCCGCTGACCGGCCAGCGAGGCTGCAACGTAAAGGTTACCCTCAACATCGAAGGCCAATCCCTGTGGGCGTCCCAGCCCGCGGTAGAACGAAGTTACTTCGCCGGCTGGGGTGATGCGAAATACGTGGTCGAAGCTGGAAATAGTCGGGCCAGTAAGGTAAAGGTTGCCGTCGGGGCCAAAAGCCAGATGATACGCCGCCATGCTGGGCTCGATGGTCGCAAAGACAAAAATCTGCCGGTCACGACTGATCTTGAATACCGTGCCCGTCCGGTCGCCCACGTACAAGTTCTCCTCGCCGTCGAAGGCAATCCCGGTGGCGACTCCCATGCCTTCCGCGTAAATCTCGCGGTGGCCGTCCGGACTGACTTTGTAAATTGTGCCTTCCATGCGGCTGGAAACATAAAGATAACCGGCGCGATCGAAGGCCAGCCCCGTGGGGTTCACCAGATCATTGAGGAAGGGGCGAACGACCTGTTGCCGGTCGATCTTAAACACGGAAACGGGAACCTTCTGCCCACGGCTGCCGCTGAAAGTGGTGAAAGTATTCCCGGCTGAATCGAGGGCAGGATTGGCGACGGGGTGCAGGTTATCGGCGATGGTGACGCCCACCGCTACAGAGGCAGGCGCGCTGACCGCAACTCCCGTGTCCACCGTTAAGTCACCGCTGGATACGCCTTCGGGGACGCGCACCACAAGCCGGTTGGGAGAGGTGAGGAGCAGGCTTCCGGGCTGATCGCCAAACCGCACTTGGGGCCTGCCGCGACCGTTTCGAGTGAGTCCCCGGCCCGAGATGGAGATTTCACCGCCGGGAATCGCCGCACGCGGAGTAACACGTTCAATCAACGGTTTATTCGTGGCAGATCCTTTCTTTGCAGCAGGGGGATCGGGTTTGTCGGATTTCTTCCACAAGCTCATTTGATAAAGTGTCCCAAAATTACAAGCACAATCAGGCTATAAAGACCCGCGACCACGTCATCCATCATAATACCCCAACCGCCGGGAAGTCGCTCGGCCCGCCGTGCCGGAAAAGGTTTTACGATGTCCAAGGCGCGGAATAGGATGAAACCGAAAATCAACCCCATCCACGCGACCCTCGGTGTGGCGACGAAAGTAAGGATCTGGCCGGCCACCTCATCAATTACCACTTGGCCGGGGTCAACACGTCCAAATACCTTCTCGGCTTTCCCTGCCGACCAGACTCCGACAAGGAAGAGCAGGCCCGTGAAAGCCGCCAAGGATAAGGCCAACCACAGAGGCTCGAGTGAAGTCTGGCGAAAAGCGATTACCAGAGCCAAGCCCAGTGCTGATCCGGCGGTCCCCGGCGCTACGGGAAAGTAGCCAGACCCCAAACCGGTTGCGATCCAGATGGAGAGACTGCGGCGTTCTTTAACCACTCCCCCTCTTATCGTCCTGCTCCTCCTCTTCGGTAGGGCGGTTCTTGTCCTGCCTTTCCACAGGGGTCGAAATCCGATAGCGTTCAGACAGCCAGTGGTCCAGATCGATCAGTTGGCAACGCTCACTGCAAAAGGGCCGAAAAGAGTTACCCGCCCAGGGACCGTCTTTGTGGCAAATGGGACATCGCATGGCGAGAGATTAGGCGGAAGCCGACATCGCCGCCGGTTGAATCTGGACCAGCCGTGACCCCACAGGAGGCGGCGAGTTCGGAACTAACCGCTCAGCAAAGTTTCGTGCCTCCAGGCGCGATACGAGATCGTAGTCCCCTGCTGCCGTGATGGTGGCCCAGCGGAATTCCCCGGGTCTGGGTTCTGCCCCCTCAAAATCGTTGATCAATACCTGACCATCAATTCCAGGGGCCTGCGATTCCAGCCTGCCCCGGAAGAGCAATTCCGTTTCCTCCGAGCGGCCCTCTACGAGAACCGGAAAGGAGCGGCCGACTCTTTGCCGCAGCTTGCGTCGTGAAATCCTGCGTTGCAAGGCCATGAGTCTTCGCTGGCGATGGCCCGCAACAGCCGATGGAACCTGGCCGGGCAGCGCATAGCTCGAGCCTGTTTCTTCGTTCGAATAAAGGAACACACCCAGGTGGTCAAATTGTGCTGCCTCGACAAAGCTCAGCAAAACCTTGAAATCCTCTTCCGTTTCACCCGGGAAGCCCACGATCAGAGATGTCCGCAATGTAACGCCCGGTATGGCGGCGCGAATTCTCTCAATCAAGCGCAGGAAATGTTCGCCGCTGGAACCCCGCCGCATCAACTTCAGCACCTGCGCACTCGCGTGCTGAAGCGGCAGGTCGATATACTTCGCCACCTTCGCCGTTTCCGCCACGGCCGCAATCAGCGCGTCGGTCAAACGATTGGGGTAGCAATAAAGAAACCGCACCCAAACGAGCTCAGGGATCTTGCCGAGTTCGCGCAGAAGGGACGCCAGACCGTCGCGCAGCCCCAGGTCCTCACCGTAACTCGTGGTGTCCTGGCCGACGATGGTCAACTCCCCGACGCCTGTTCGGGCCAGGTTTTCCGCTTCGCGCACCACCGAGGCGAACCTCCGGGAACGGAACCTGCCTCGCATCTGCGGAATCACACAGAAAGAACAAGGATGATCACAACCTTCAGCGATCTTCAGATAGGCGGAATAAGACGGAGTGGCGAGGACTCGGGGCGTGAGTTCGTGGTAAAGGTAGGGCTCGGCGGAGCCCTCCAGGCTGCGATCTTGGCGATCCTCCCCGCAAGCTTCCAGGACCCGCTCGAGTTCGTTGGTCCCGATAACAAAATCCACTTCGGGGATCTCTTTCAGGATTTCCTGCCGGTATCGCTCCACCAAACAGCCGGCCACTACCAGCTTTCTGGCAGCGCCGGACTTCTTGTATTCCGCCATTTCCAGGATGGTGTCGATAGACTCGCGCTTGGCAGGCTCGATGAACGCGCAGGTGTTGACAATGATGACCTCGGCCTGCTCAGCTTGGGGAGTCAACTCGTATCCCTGGCGAGCCAGCATTCCCAACATCACCTCACTGTCCACAAGATTCTTGGGACACCCGAGGCTAACCATTCCAACTTTAGTCATATATGTGCTGGCTCAGCGCGAGATGCACTAGCCTGCCCTTTCTGAGACATAGAATTTTAGCACAAGTTGGAAGGGTGCGGTGCTTGAGCCTGTTGTCGGCGACTTGTGCCGAGGGTTGTGCCCAGGCTATAATCCGCCTCGCGAGGGGGTGGCACCAGCAGTCTGGCAAGGGTCGGCTCGGTTGAACGGGGGCGCAGCCATGGCGCCACCCCGCCGCGGGTGTCTGACTATAGAGCGCGACGAAACCATGGAGGACTCAGATGTCTACTTCCCGAAGGACTTTTCTGAAGAGCACGGTTGCGGGTGCGGGTTTGGCACTGGGAGATCTGCGGGCCTTGGCCCTGGGAGCTGCTCCTGAGCCGCTGCCTGGCGCCCGGAATTCACCGCGCCTAGCTGCGGATTCCGCGGCGGCTGGGGAGTACACGCGAGGGGTGGGTGTTTACCCGGGAGACCCGCGTGAGGATTTTGGTCCGGTGCTGGTGGGAGATGCCTCGACCTACCGGAATCTGGCGCTACGGCGGCCCGCGTATCACTCCAGTTGCTACGATTACAACCTGACGGCCCAACTGGTTACAGATGGGATCAAGGATTCGCATCTCCCCGACTGGGTCGCAACCTGGGTAGGCCTTCGCGGCGAGCTCCCTAAGCACGAGCGGGAGTTCTTCCTGGACCACAACCCAATGACCGACGTCGACTTGCGGGGTCCGCGCCCGTGGGTGCAGGTTCAATTGGGAGGCGGGGCGAGGGTTCCGGAGATCGACCTTGTTGACGTCCTCCTCATCGCGCCCCGCAACTTGAAACCGGAGGACCTGGGTGTTGCCGTCTTGGTCTCCGACGACGGACGGGAGTGGAAGGAATTGGGTAAGGTAACTAATCCGAAGCCCGTACCCGTTACTGGCTTCCCGAGAGGCTTTCCGCAACCTGGGCAACGGTTCCAGCCTTCCATTCCTCTTCGTTCAGCTTCTCAAAGCCGCTTCTATCGAATCGAACTCGAAGCTGCCAACGCCCCGCCGTTCGCGTTCTTCATGGAATGGCAAGTCTGTGAGGTGGGATTCTTCCATCAGAACCAGAGAGTGGAAATTGGCGGGCCTTATAGCTTCACGAGTGCGTGGATGAGCGCGGGTTTGGGTGAGGAGTGGGTTTATGTCGACTTGGGCGCTCGCTGTGAATTCGACCGTGTGGTGTTGTATTGGATCGCGCGCGCTGCGGAGGGTTCCCTCCAGGTTTCCGACGATGCGCAGAATTGGCGGGACATTCAACCCCTGCCTGAGGGAACAGGGAACACTGACGACCTCAGACTGGCGGAGCCCGTCCAGGGAAGGTACGTGCGCGTACTGATGCAGCGGCCCACCTCGCCGCATGCGTACATTCTGAGCGAAATGGAGGTTTATGGGCGGGGCGGATTTGTCGTGCAACCGAAGCCCGCGCCCGCAGCTCGACCTGACGGGCGATTGGACCTCGCGGGAGGCGCTTGGCGCCTGCAACGAGATTCCCTTGTGAACGCGGACGGAGCAACACTCTCCAAGGTGGGATTCCAGGACCAGGATTGGGTTATTGCCACCGTGCCGGGCACAGTGCTCTCCTCTTATCTGAATATCGGTGCAATTCCTGATCCGAATTACGGCGAGAATCAGTTGCTTATTTCCGATTCGTTTTTCTACGCAGATTTCTGGTACCGGAACGAGTTCACGGCGCCGGCATTGACCGAGGGTCAGCGCGCTTGGCTGAACTTCGACGGGGTTAACTGGAAGGCGGACGTCTTCCTGAACGGCGAAAGACTCGGGCGGGTAGAAGGTGGCTTCATGCGCGGCCGGTTCGACGTCACGGGACGCCTGCTCGCTGGCCGCAAAAACGCGCTGGCCGTCCGCATCGAGAAGGATGACACCCCCGGAAGCATGAAGCAGAAGACCTTCGAGAGTCCGGGCAAGAATGGGGGCGCGCTCGGAATCGATAATCCCACCTACCACGCCTCCATTGGTTGGGACTGGATTCCCACCATTCGCGGCCGCGACACGGGCATCTGGGGCGATGTCTACCTTACCCTCAGCGGGGCCGTTACCATCGAGAATCCGTTCGTTACGACCACCCTCCCGCTGCCCGATACCTCGCGTGCCGACGTGAGTATCGAGGTCGAGTTAGTGAACCACGCCTCCAAGCCTGTCACCGGAACTCTGCGCGGACGCCTGGCGGAGTTGCAGTTCGAGCAGCGCGTTTCCGTCGATGGCTCTGCGACGCAGAAAGTGAAGTTTGACCCCTCGAACACTCCGGCCCTGCGGCTGCAGAATCCCAAGCTCTGGTGGCCTGCGGGATACGGCGAGCCGCACTTGTACGCTCTGGAGCTGAGCTTCGAGGCGCCGGAGCGCCAGGTATCAGACACCAAGGCGTTCGAGGTAGGCGTTCGGCAAATGTCCTACAGCGAAGAGGGCGGCGCCTTGCGGATTTGGATCAATGGCAGGCGGTTTGTGGCGCGCGGCGGGAATTGGGGTTTCGGCGAGTCCATGCTGCGTTATCGCGCGCGCGAATACGATGCGGCGGTACGTTATCACCGCGAAATGAACTTCACGATGATTCGCAACTGGGTAGGGCAGGTCGGTGACGAGGAGTTCTTTGCGGCCTGTGATCGGCACGGCATCATGGTCTGGCAAGAGTTCTGGCTGGCGAACCCGGCGGATGGGCCGGACCCGGAGGATGATGACCTGTTCATGCGCAACGTAAATGACTCGGTCCTGCGGTTTCGAAACCATCCCTCGATTGGCCTTTACTGCGGCCGTAATGAAGGCAACCCACCTCCGCCTCTTGACGGGGGCATCAGGAAAGTGCTGGCGGAAAAACATCCCGGCATTCATTACATCTCCAACTCCGCCTTTGGGGTTGTCAGCGGCGGCGGGCCTTATAGGGCAATGCCCCTCAACTTCTACTTCACCCTGGGCGCCGACCCGAAGCTGCACAGTGAAATGGGCATGCCGAATATACCCCCCATGGAAAGCGTGCGCGCGATGATGCCCGAATCGGCCTTGTGGCCGCAGGGGCTCGTCTGGGGCCTGCACGATTTCTGCCTGGGTGGCGCGCAAGGCGGTGAGAGCTTCCGGACCATGATCGAGTACGACTACGGCGGCGCCGGCAATGTGGACGAATGGGTTTCACTCGCTCAATTCATCAATTACGAAGGTTATCGCGCCATGTTCGAGGCGCAGAGTAAGTACCGCATGGGGCTCCTCCTCTGGATGAGCCATCCTTGCTGGCCCTCGTTCGTCTGGCAGACCTACGATTACTATTTTGAACCCACGGCGGCGTACTTTGGGTGCAAGAAAGGGTGTGAACCGCTCCACATTCAGTGGAACCCAGCCACCGAGAGCATCGAAGTGGTCAACTACAGCGCCGGGAACATGCGAGGCTTGACCGCCACGGTGGAAGTCCTGAACATGGACGGGACGAAGCAATGGGAGAAGTCCGCAACCCTGGATAGCACGGAAGACAGCGTCGCCCCGTGCATCAAGATGGAGTATCCGCCCGAGCTGACGTCATTGCACTTCCTGCGGCTCGCCTTGACGCACGGGGCTGAGACGGTCTCCACGAACTTTTACCTGCGGGGCCGGGAGGAGGGCAATTATCGGGCCATTCGCCAGTTGCCCAGGGTCAACCTGGAAGCGGCAACGCGCGTCGACCGCCAGGGAAATCGCTGGCAGTTAACGACCGAGCTGCATAATCCGTCGAGCCAGCCGGCGCTGATGATCCGCCTGAAAGCTGTGAGGGAGAAGAGTGGAGACCGGATCCTGCCGGCAATTTACAGTGACAACTACATCGCATTAATGCCCGGCGAGCGGCGAACCATTCAGACGGAGTTGGAGCACGCCGACACGCGTGGCGAGACGCCGCGAGTCGTAGTGGAGGGGTTCAACGTTGGGCACGTGACCCAGATGTAGCAGCAGCGCCGCCGCAAAGGGGACAGGACCGGCGGGCTTCAATATCCTCACCGCTCGTGGGGCGGTGATGTTGTACCTGTAGTCCCTCTCCGCTTTTGATGAAGGATATTCATTTGCGCTTGGCTGTGGTATGGTGAGCCTACTATGAACAGACCAGACTCCTTCTCACGTCGTTCGTTCCTGGGCCTTATGGCTGCGGTGCCGCTTGCGGCTGCGATGCCGGAGTCGAAGGAAATTCCTGTAGGACTTGAACTCTACTCGGTGCGCAAGGACTTGCAGAAAGATCTGATGGGGACTGTCCGGGGCGTGGCGAAGATGGGTTACCAGTGTGTCGAATTCTTCGCTCCTTACTACGCCTGGACGCCCGACTATGCAAAGCAGGTTCGCACCGAGCTGGACGCTCTCGGCATCCGTTGCTACTCAACCCACAACGGATTGCAGTCGTTCACTCCGGGCGGAATCGCCAAGGCGATTGAGTTGAATAAAATCCTGGGGGCCCGGTACATCGTGCTGGCCCACCCGGGCGAGGTCAGCGGCCTGGATGACTGGAAGCGCATAGCGGAAACACTCAACACAGCAAACGACACCTTGAAAGGGCAGGGCTTGCTCGCGGGCTATCACAACCACGAGCTGGAGTGGAAGCCGGTCGCCGGCCAAAAGCCGATGGAACTGCTGGCCGCAACGCTCGACAAGAGCATCATCCTGCAACTGGACGTCGGGACATGCTTGGAAACCGGCAATGACGCCGTGGCCTGGATCAATCAGAATCCTGGACGAATCCGCTCGATGCACGTCAAGGATTGGTCTCCAGAAAGAGGCTATCGGGTCCTGACAGGCGAGGGGACGGCGCCCTGGAAGAACATTTTCGCCGCCGCCGAAAGCACGGGGGGAATCGAGTACTACCTGATCGAACAGGAAGGCAGCGATTACTCCGAGATGGAAACCGTTCAGCGCTGTCTCGCGGCGTTTCGTAAGCTGCACGGCTGAGCCGGTCCCATCGACCGACCCCACCTAATTGGCGAGGGCATCGCAACTGTAGTTGGACATTCGGCTCTAATGCGCCTGTCTTCGAGTTAGCGGGCCGCCAACCATGCGCAAAAGACTTGTTCTTTCTCCATCGCGATTTCTTTCTTCTGCCCATGGGCGACTGCGTACTGCCGACTTCTTTTGGACTCCTGGCTTCTGACTCCTGATTCCTGGATCCTGAATTCCTGATTCCTGCTCTCATGCCGGACGAAGTCTTGATCATCGGCGGCGGTTTCTCGGGTCTGGCGGCGGGTGTCGCACTGGCGGAAGAGGGGCACGGTGTGCGCTTGCTCGAACAGAAGCCCCACCTGGGCGGGCGGGCGCGCTCCTTTCTTGATCCCGCAACGGGCTCCGTGGTAGATAACGGCCAGCACATCATCATGGGCTGCTGCCATTCGACCATTCACTTCCTTTCGACTATCGGAACTCTGGACCGCATTCGGTTTCAACAGCACTTGACCCTCCGTTTCCTTGACCGAAATGGGCGGCTGACAGCGCTTCAATGTCCCGGCCTGCCTTCGCCCTGGCATGTACTGCTCGGCGTGCTACGCTCCGGAAGTTTCTCTTTCAAGGACAAACTGGAAGTCTTGCGTCTCGGACGATCGCTCCAGTGGGCGAGGGCGATGGACCGTGGCTTGGAAAAGCTGAGCGTGCGCGAATGGCTCACCAGGCTTGGCCAATCCGAGAGCTTGCAGCGCAATTTCTGGGACCTGCTCTGTATTGCGGCACTCAATGAGGACCCCAGCCAGGCCAACGCGGGGCTGTTTGAGCGGGTGTTGCAGTTGGCGCTTTTCTCCTCGCCGGCGGATTCACGGATCGGGATTGCCCGCGTTGGTTTGAGTGACGTGTATGTGGATGCTGCCACAGCCTACATTCGGGCGAGGGGCGGGCGAGTTGAGTGCAGCCGCAGCGTGGCCAGTCTACTGGTTTCCGAGGGGCAGTGCCGGGGCGTGCGCCTTTCCAGTGGCGAGGAAATTGAGGCGGAGAGCGTGTTGAGCGCCGTGCCCTCGTTTCAGCTTGCGAGCTTGTTGCCTGGCGAACTGCTCCGCTTCGAGCCTTTCTTCGCCCCAGTCGTTTCCCTTCGGCCTGCGCCGATCATTTCCATCAACCTCTGGTTTGACCGCCCGATCACCGAGCTTGATTTTGTTGGATTGCGCGGCACCACGGTCCAGTGGCTCTTCAACAAAGGCAAGATTCTTGGCTCGGGTGAGAATTATGTTTCGCTCGTTTTGAGCGGCGCACATCGGTATATCGGACGCGGCAAAGAAGAATTGTTGGCCATGGCTTTGCGTGAGCTAGGCGACCTTTTCCCGGAAGCGCAGAAGGCCAAATTGCATCATGCCCTCGTTATCAAGGAGCGCTTCGCCACCTTCTCGCCCACCTGGGAAGCTGAGCAGTTACGCCCGACGGCCCGGACGCCAGTGCGCGGCCTATACCTGGCGGGCGATTGGACTGCTACAGGCTTGCCGGCCACCATTGAAAGTGCGGTGCAGAGTGGTTACACTGCTGCGAGGGCTATTCTGGACGATGGCTGAATTCATTGACTGAGGTGGAGATGCAAACAGGCGCAAATGCATTTCGAATGGCATTCCTTCTAGCCATCCTGACTCTGGTTTTGTGTTGGTCCATGCTGCCGCCAAAGAACGGAGACCTGCTTGCCAGCGGGCCAAGCTCTGCTGCGGCCAAGGGCGGACAAGCACGCGGTAAGCTTGCTGACCCTCGACTGAACCCTGCCTACCGCTTTGAAAAAGGCGGTTGGGTTTATGTTCACTTGGAGGGAACGCCCGGCCAGATCGGTTTCCAGCACGGTTACTTGTTGGCCCCTGAGATAGCGGACGCCTTCGAAGCCGTGAAGCTGCAAGACACCCACAGCACCAAGAAGGATTGGGATTTCTTCCGCAAGGCCGCGCACGAGATGCTTTGGCCGAAGATCGATCAGGAATGCCAAGAGGAACTCGAGGGAATCAGCGAGGGCCTGAAGGCACACGGCGTCTTGATGGATATCGACGACGTGGTGGCGCTGAATGCCTTCGAGGAACTGCCGGACTACTACGTTCCCTGGTATAACTCGCAGCACAAAGTGGCCAGCGCGCCACACCTGGTCAGCCCCGGCAACTGTAGCGCCTTCGTCGCCACCGGCAGCTATACCCGCGACCACAAGATCGTGATCGCGCACAACAACTGGTCGGGCTATCTGGATGGTGAACGCTGGCGAATCATCTTCGACATCGCGCCACGGCACGGAAATCGCATCCTGATGGACGGCTTCCCCGGCGTCATCACCAGCGACGACGATTTCGGCGTGAACTCCAGCGGCATCATGGTGACCGAGACGACTATTACGCAATTCGACGGGTGGGATCCGAATGGCAAGCCGGAGTTCATGCGCTCCCGCAAGGCGCTCCAATATGCGAGTTCGTTTGACGACTATGTGCGCATCATGCTGGACGGCAATAACGGCGGCTACGCCAATGATTGGCTGCTGGGCGATCTCAAGACCGGCGAAATCGCTCAGTTCGAGCTGGGTCTGAAGGCGCATCAGTTCTGGCGCGCCAGGGATGGCTATTTCGTGGGTTCAAACTTTGCCCGCGATCCGAAAGTGCTGGCTGAAGACACTACGTTTGATATTAACAATCTCGAGAATTCTCCTAACGCCCGCAGGGTCAGGTGGGAAGAGTTGATGAAGGAATCGAAGGGCAAGATCGACGTGAAAATGGCCGAGAAATTCATGGCCGATCATTACGATTCTTACCAGAAGAAGGTGGACCCTGACGAGCATTCTCTCTGCGGACACGGGGATCTTTCCCCTCGCGGCGAACCGGTTTGGGAATGGGGGCCTTACTATCCTGGTGGCGCGGTGCAGGGAAAGGTCATGGATGCCGCGATGGCTAAAGCGATGAGCTTTTACGCGCATATGGGCCACCCTTGCGGAAGGGATTTTCTTGCCGCACCCTTTCTTAAAGCGCATCCCGAATTCGCCTGGGAAGCGCCCCTGCTGCGCGATATGAAGGCCGGTCCTTGGACGCTGTTCAAAGTCGGCCAAAGACAACCGTAAACGCTTCTCACTAGAATTCTGACCATGCATTCTTCGATTTCCCGTGCCGCTTGCACCCGAGAGGAGTAGAATGAATACATGAGAAAGCGGCGAGATGTACGTATAACGAAGAAGGTCAGGCGGCTAAAGAACCCAGTCGCCGCGGTCGACGAGCACCTCCACCCTTTTCCCCAACTCTGTCCTGTTGCGAGTGGGCCCGGCGTTGCCGCGGTTCTCGAGCGCGCCAGAATCCCCTATAGGAAAAATCCTCTCGCCGAAGACGAAGCTCTCAACCTGATTTGTGATGCCCGAAGCGATGAGCCTACCTATCCTCTAGAGAAGCTGCTTAAGAAATTCAAGCACGGACCTACTACCCAATAGCCATCCTCGTATTGATAGATAATAACTCGTCGTATATTATCGCATTGTAGGACGCGCCGCCATGGCACGCCGGGTTTCGTAAAGCGGGAATTTCTCGGTCAGGGCTTCGACCTGGCCGTGGATTCGTTTCTGCACGGACTCATCTTCAACGTTGTGCAGCACCTCGGTGATCCACTGCGCGATGAGCTCCATCTGCGGCTCCCGGAGCCCGCGCGTGGTGACGGCGGGCGTGCCGATGCGGATGCCGCTGGCGACCATGGGAGGGTTGGTATCGAAAGGAATGACGTTCTTGTTGACGGTGATGCCGGCGTTTCCGAGGGCCTTTTCGGCCTGCTTGCCTGTTACCTTGTTTGAAAACACATCCACCAGCATCAGGTGAGTGTCGGTGCCGCCGGAGACGATGCGGAAGCCGTTGCCGGCCAGGGCATCGGCCAGCGTGCGGGCGTTCAGGACGATCTGCTTCTGATACTCGCGGAACTCCGGCTGAAGGGCTTCCTGGAAGCAGACGGCCTTGGCGGCGATGACGTGCATCAGCGGCCCGCCCTGGATACCGGGGAAAACGATCTTGTCGAGCTCCTTCGCATACTGCGCCTTGGAGAAGACCGCGCCGCCGCGTGGTCCGCGCAACGTCTTGTGGGTGGTGGTGGTGACGAAATCCGCGTGGGGAATAGGGCTGGGATGGAGGCCTGCCGCAATAAGCCCCGCGATGTGCGCCATATCCACCATCAGCAGCGCGCCGCTCTGTTTGGCGATGGCGGCGAAGCGCTCGAAATCCAGGAGGCGCGGGTAAGCGCTGGCGCCGGCCACGATGAGCCTTGGTTTGTGCTCCTGGGCCAGCCGCTCGAGCTCGTCGTAGTCAATTGCCTCCGTGTCCTTCCGTACACCGTAAGAAACGATCTTGTACATCTTCCCGGAGAAGTTCAGCGGGTGCCCGTGCGTCAGGTGGCCGCCGTGGGCAAGGCTCATGCCCAGTAGGGTGTCGCCCGGCTTGAGCACGGTCATATAAACGGCTTGGTTGGCTTGGCTGCCGGAGTGCGCCTGCACGTTGGCGTGCTCCGCGCCGAAGAGCTTCTTGGCGCGCTCGATGGCCAGAGTCTCAGCCACGTCCACAAACTCGCAGCCGCCGTAGTAGCGCTTGCCCGGCAATCCCTCGGCGTACTTGTTGGTCATCACGGACCCAAGGGCCTCGAGTACCGCCTCGCTGACGAAATTCTCCGAGGCGATCAGCTCCAGCGTCCGCGCTTGGCGGTCAACTTCCTGGTCGAGGGCCTGGGCGATTTCAGGGTCAACTTCGCGCAAGGAGCGTGAACGTAAAGGGAGGGAAGTGCTCATACTTTTTTCTCCAAGTGATAGCGTTGGTCAATGGCGTCGATTTTCTCCACCCGCCGCTCGTGGTGTCCTCCAGCGAAGGGGGTCGAGAGCCACGTGTCCACAATTTGATGCATGCTTGCTTCGTCAATCATCCGGCCGCCCAGGGTGAGAACGTTGGCGTTGTTATGCTCGCGCGCCAGGCGCGCGGAAATCGTATCGTTGGCAGCCGCGGCGCGGATGCCAGGGACTTTGTTGGCGGCAATCATCATCCCGATGCCCGTTCCGCACACCAACACGCCGTAGTCGGCCTGCTTTGCCGCCACCTGCGCCGCTACCTTCTCCGCGAAGTCGGGATAGTCCACGGGCTCTGAATTCGATGGGCCGTGGTCTTCAACCTCCAGGCCTTTGTTCTTGAGGTACTCGCGGATTTTCTCCTTCAAGGCAAAACCAACATGGTCTGCCGCCAGTGCGATCTTCATTTTTTCCACCCCGGTGCAGCCCTGGAACTCCTCAGGAGGGCCGGCCATGTTTTCCCAGCCCCGTTTGATATTCTACCGGACAAGACCCAATGGCGCAAACAACGACTTCCACGTGAACATTGAGTGATTGGTTCGTCGAATCATTGAGTCATTGAAAAGCGGTGCGAGAGCCGCGGGCAATTCTGAAGTATGAAGCATGAAGTATCAAGTATGAAGTGTGAAGTATGAATTCCCCCTTCCTCTCCACTGCTTTCTGTCTAATGCCTTTGAAGTGCCGCAGGTCCGGAGAGCGGGACCTGCGCTACGCCTGCCTACTGCCTAATATCACTCTAGTGGCTCCTGAATCCTGTTCTTCCCCACCTACGACCTGCGACCTACCACCTAGGTCCTTTCTTTTCAACAACATTCCCGCTTTTGAGGGCTAAGCATCTTTCTTTTCATAGACATTCCCGCTTTGCCTTGGCTTGTTGAAAGCCAGCCCTTTGTTTTCATAGACATTCCCGCGTCGGTCGTTCATTTTTTGAAGTTACTACTTCTTTCTCTTCCCCTGTGGAGAAGGCATTCTGTCCCACGCCGCCGTGCGGGCGGCGCGTCCCGCCAGCCCGAACTCCCCCAAAACCAGCGGGCAATGGGCAGCGGGGGGCGGCAGTCGGCGGTGGCAAGAAGTAAGGAGGCAACCCACAATCCATAATATTATTCACAATTCAGCATTTTTCTTCCGCAACCCCACTTACTAACCTAGCCTATCCTATTCCGTTTGTCAAGAGACACGGTGTCCGCGGTGGTGTCCCAATATGGGATGTAGGGCCGGGGCTTGCCCCGGCCAGGCCGTCCCGTCCCGCCTTGCGGGAGAGGCGGCCCTACGGTCGAAGTAGGACACTACAACTGTCCGCCACCATTCTGGTAGCCGAGCGGCGGTGACCCGCCGCAAACTAGTCGTGAGCTTCGTTCGGCGCGTATGCTCCTCGTTTGTCCTTAACGGGGATCTCCGAGTCGTCCACAGGCTTGAAGGAGCCGTGGCGGCTCGGGTCCGGGACCAGATAGTCGGCTAGCTCCCAGCGCATCCCATCCTCAAAGAACCCCCCGTCCAGATTGATGAAGCACCTGCTGATCGTGGAAAATGGCTGGCGCTCTTCAATCCTCCTCCGAATCTCATCGGCGTAAGGCGCGAAGGATATCTTCATCTCTTGACCGGGCCGAAAATCGAGGGGCCGCGCGCTTCCCTGGTCAAACTTGTTCCCTTCGACCGTATACGCGGCATTGTCAGGCATTCGCCCCAGGTCAATGGGCTGACAGATCTCGTGTCCTGTCGTCTCGGTGTCGGGAAAACAGATATGCATATCAAGTTCCACAAAATTCTCTGAACTCCGGTTCCTGATCGTAAAGGTCAGTTTTTTCAGCCAGTCGTCCCCAGCCTGGAACGGCACCCCGGAAGGCCCCTTAAGACGGTTGAAGAACCCCGGCGTAATGACTTGCTTGCCAACAGTAACTTTGACGACCCTTGCCGAGTCGCGGGGACAGTCTCGTTCAATCTCCACGAATTTCGATCCACCCATCAAAGCGTCCTGGGCCTGGACGACCGGAACGACGCTTACCTTGTCCCAGATTTGGACCATGAGTACGCAAGCGATAACCGTACCCAGCAGGCAGCACGCAATTAAACTAAGCCATTGTAATCCTCTAAGCATTGAGGTGCTCCTTTCGTTAGCGTTCACAACGACTACCAACAGTCGCGCCACGGCGTGGCGGGTGGCGCAGACATGCCGTAGTTTGCATGTCTGCGATGAACCAGAGAGACTGAAGGAGCAGAATAGATGGCAATATGGCCATGCTCAGAACTCAGCGCGAATCGCAGACCCGCCGCGGCGGGTCTGCGCCACCCAGGTGGGTGCGCATGGGACTCTATCCAGTGTAGTGCAGTTTATCGGCGGGTGGCGCAGACATGCCGTAGTTTGCATGTCTGCGATGAACCAGAGAGACTGAAGGAGCAGAATAGATGGCAATATGGCCACGCTCAGAACTCAGCACAAATCGCAGACATCAAAAAGAAGCTGTGAAAATATTGACAAAACCGGATTTTTCTCCTGCAAATAACTGAAAACACGAGGGCGAAAACGGCCAAAATCAATATTTTCACAGCTTCAAAACGATGTCTGCGGGCCTTATATTCGAAGGATCCTTGCGGTGCGCAGCGGGGTTAGTTAAGCGGCGGTGGCCCGGTGGACTCGCGGATAACCACTTCGGGGTCGATCGAGAAGCCGCGGCCCTGCACCTGCCCACCTTCGGGTGGAACGAGAGCTTCGAACGACAGGCGTCCAATCTTCTCCCGAGGGATATTGACCGTGGTGAGAGCCGGACAGGCGTACCCGGAGAGACTGATGTTATCGTAGCCGGTCACGGACACGTCCTCGGGAACCCGCAAGCCACTTTCCCGAAGTGCCTTCAGCACTCCCAGGGCCATGTAATCGTTCACGCAGATGATCGCCGTGGGCCTGAAGCCAGTGGCCAGCAGGGTCCGCGTCGCCTGCTCTCCTCCTGCGGGTTCGTCCCGGTCTGCGACGGTGGTGAACTCCACGGCTCCGGCATGACGCTTCATCGTTTCCACGAAGGAAACTTTGCGGTCAAGGAGCGGCTCCAAGCTGGTGTGGTGGCCCACAAAGGCCATGTGCCGGTGCCCGAGCGAGTACAGGTATTCCACGGTCTTTTGAATTCCCTTTTGATAATTCACCCGGATGTTCGAAATGTTCTTCGCCGGCGTCCCCACGTCGTAAAAGACAATGGGAAGGTTTGACTCGATGAGCTCCTGCATGAGGGCTGGCTCCATTTCGGAGACAATGACCGCCAGCCCCGCCACACGACGGCCCAGCATCAAGTGCACACTGTTTACCAGCCGACGTGGGTTGTAGTCGGTGTTGGCCACCACCACCTCGTAAGCATGGCGGCGCGCTTCCGATTCCAGACTCCGGAAAATGTCCAGGAAAAACGGGTTCTCCAGATTGGAGACGATCATACCCAAGGTGCGGCTTCTGCCACCTGCTAAGGTTCGAGCGTGGATATTGGGATGATACTTGAGATCTTGAACCACTTTCAGGACACGCGCTTTAGTAGTGTTCCTAACCGGACCGACTTCGTTAAGGACGCGAGAAACCGTGGCAATGGAAACCTTGGCTCGCTTGGCGACATCTTCCAGTTTCATGTGGGATTCGGACCTCGCAACAAGGGATTGTCATAGGCGAAAAGTGAAAGCGCTTCGCTAGAACTAAGCGTCTGCGTAAGATTAACATAAAAGCCTGGCGCAAGGCTATTCTCTGCTGGTTTCAGTCCGTTTGCAAGAGGTTGCCGGGAAGGGGGGTACCCTGCTGCCGTCCGGGAAAAGGTCTGTGAGGTTTTTGCGCTCGGAGCGTCCCATTTCTACTTCTCATGCTCCGCGAATTTGTCAGAGGAGATTTGATGAGGCTACAATCTGAAATGAGATGGAGCGAACGAAGTTCGAGGCACTCGTGGCGCAAGCCCTGCATGGCCTGCCTAAGGCGTTTCGTGAGAAGCTCACGAATGTAGCGATTATCGTGGAAGACCTGCCGCCGGAGCAAGCGGAGAGGGGAGGATTGCTGCTGGGGCTGTTTCACGGCATCCCGCGCACGGAGAAGAGCGTCTTCTTCTCCAGCCCGCCGGACCGGATTTTTCTTTATCAGCGAAACATCGAGGCGGTTTGCAGCAACGAGGCGGAGGTGCGCCGGCAGATCCGCGCGACGCTGCTCCACGAAGTGGGGCACTATTTTGGGCTCAGTGAAGACGAATTGCGCGGGCTTTGAACGACAGGTGCCAGGTGCCAGGTTTCAGGAGGCGGATGGAAGGACACAACACGGCTGCAACTCCAACTTTCGAATTGGGGTCCATTCCGTATTTCCCGTTTCGCAAGGGCACTCATCCCCGGTGCTGATTCCGATGAAGGTGGGCACTGATTCCGGTTTGATCCCGGGCAGTGATTCCGATGTCATCCCGGGCGTCTTCGGAGCGAAGCGACGCTGGCCCTCCTATCGTGCTTGAAGTGACCGGGAT
>JBEKIZ010000015.1:0-87022 GCA_050011515.1 Terriglobia bacterium
CGCACCAAAGTGCCTCTTCACCCCGCTCCCGCCACCAACTCCTCAAACTCGAAAACCTGATTCTTCACCTGCGCCCAGGCAACCGGCCTCTGTTCAAATTTCTACGTTTTTAAATGCGCGCCGACATGCCCAAAGGCACGGGATGACGATCGTCCGAACTTACGCCGACCTCGGCAAAAGCGGCCTTCACATTGACGGCAGGAACGCTTTGAAGCAACTAATCCAAGACGTGGAAGCAGGCCAAGCCAACTTCAGCGCGATCCTCGTCTACGACGTTAGCCGCTGGGGGCGGTTCCAGGATGCCGATGAAAGCGCTTACTACGAGTACATTTGCCGGCGTGCAAAGATCGGAGTCCATTACTGTGCGGAACAATTCGAGAACGATGGCAGTCCCGTCTCGACGATCGTCAAAGGCGTCAAGCGAGCAATGGCTGGCGAGTACAGCCGCGAGCTGTCGGCCAAGGTCTTTATCGGGCATTGCCGCCTAATCGAGCTTGGCTTTCGTCAAGGTAGCTCGCCTGGGTTTGGACTTCGACGAATGCTGCGGGACGCAAACGGTGTATACAAGGGCAGGCTGGAGCGAGGGGAATGCAAAAGCATTCAGACCGACCGAGTCATTTTGGTCCCGGGTCCCCCAGATGAGGTAGAGGCTGTCCGGGAGATGTACCGTGCGTTTGTCGAGGAAGGAAAGTCCGAGGCAGAGATCGCACGAAGCTTGAACGAGAAAGGCCTGACGACAGAGGGGGGACGGACTTGGACGCGGCGGGCAGTGCATCAAATATTGACGAATGAGAAATATATCGGCAATAACGTCTATAACCGGATTTCGTGGAAGCTGAGGCAAAGGCGCGTGATGAATCCACCCGAGATGTGGGTTCGTAGGGATACAGCCTTTGAACCAATTGTGTCCCAGGAGATATTCTTCAAAGCACAAGCAATCATTCAGGAATCCCAGAAAAAGTCCACTGACGAGGAATTGTTAGATCGACTCCGCCGTCTTATGGAGCGCGAGGGAAGATTGTCCAGTCGGCTCATTGATGAAAGGGAGGATCTTCCGTCCAGTTACGCGTATCAAGCTCGTTTCGGCAGCCTGATTCGGGCATACAAGCTTATCGGGTACACCCCCGACCGCGACTACCAGTATATTGAAACAAACAAGCAACTGCGGTTAATGTACCCCGCCGTGGTTGAGGATGTGGTCGAGCGCATTTGTGAGCTGGGGGGCGTAATCAGTCGTGATCCTTCTACCGACTTACTGACTGTGAATGATGAGTTCACCGCGTCCCTTGTCATCGCCCGGTGCCGACTCACTTACGCTGGTTCGTACCGCTGGCTCGTTCGGCTCGACTCCGGCCTCGTCCCCGATATCACCGTTGCCGTACGGTTAGACGCCGACAACCGTGCAGCGCTTGACTACTACCTGCTGCCTAAAATCGACATGACATTTGAGAAACTTCTGCTGCGCGAGGACAACGGCCTGATCTTGGACGCCTATCGGTTCGATACTCTGGATTACTTCTTCGGTATGGCAAGGCGGACCCGCCTTTGGGAGGTAGCATGAACGACTCAGCTCCAGTTGTCCAGATGATTCCAATCGATCAAATCAATATTCTTAACTCACGAAGCCGCAACAAGATCGCCTTTCAGGGTATCGTCTCGAACATTTCCAGCCTGGGCCTCAAGAAGCCAATCACCGTTGCGCGTCGTTTTGAGACGCCGGACGGAAAGCCATACGACCTCGTGTGCGGCCAGGGCCGCTTAGAGGCGTTTGTGGCGCTCGGACAGACTGAGATCCCTGCGATCGTGATCGACGCCCCCAAGGAGGAATGCTTCCTGATGAGCTTGGTCGAGAACGTCGCGAGGCGCAGACATTCTCCGCTCGAACTATTGCGCGAGATTGGCAATTTAAAGGCGAGGGGCTACAGGCCCGGACAGATCGCGGAGAAGACTGACCTCAGCGACACTTATGTGGCCGGAATCACGAACCTCTTGGCGCACGGAGAGGAACGTCTCCTTTGTGCTGTGGAAAAGGGACGGATCCCGCTCTCGGTGGCCATTCAAATTGCGAACGCTGATGAAGCGGGCATTCAGCAGGTCCTTTGTGAAGCATACGAAGGCCATACCCTTCGAGGCCGTAAGCTGCTTGCTGTGCGGCGCATCATAGAACTGCGCAACGCCAAAGGTAAGAGATTGGAGAAAACGGGGCCCACGAAAAATGATCGTCCACCATCCGCCGGATCATTGGTCCGAGCTTACCGCCATGAGGCAGACCGACAGAAGCTGCTCGTGAAGAAGGCCCAGTTGACAGAAAACCGCTTGCTGTTTGTCGTCTCCGCACTCAGGAAGCTGTTTGGAGACGACAACTTCGTGACGTTACTGCGTGCTGAGGGGCTGGATTCCCTGCCCGCTTATCTGGCAGGACGAATCCAAGAGAGCCAAAGAGGTTGAACATGACCAAGCAAGTATCGTTGGGGTTTAGTCCGAATGGCCTGGTTGTGCCGGTCGCCAACATCCTGCCACTCAAACAGTTGAGCCCCTCACTGAGGGCCGCGCAGAAGTATCAGCAGGTGCTTGCATCGGTGCGCGAGATCGGAATTATCGAACCCCTAATCGTGTTCCCAGAGCACGGCAAGTCAGAAAGCTATTTCCTGCTGGATGGACACGTGAGGCTCGAAGCTCTGAAACAGATCGGCGCAACCCACGCTCCCTGCTTGGTTTCGACTGACGACGAGGCCTACACCTACAACAAACGTGTCAACCGAATCTCGACGATTCAGGAACACATGATGATACTTAATGCCATTAGGAGTGGCGTATCCGAGGAACGGATCGCAAAAGTCCTGAATGTGGATGTCGCTCGGATTCGTCAGAAGCGGGACCTCTTGGAGGGGATTTGTAAGGAGGCAGCCAACATACTCAAACACCGGCAAGTGTCACTGAAGGCGCTCGCGTATTTGAAGAAGATGAAACCAATGCGGCAGATCGAGGTTGCCGAGCTTATGACTGCCGCCAACAACTTCGGGGTTCCGTACACCAAAGCGCTGCTCGCGTCCACTCATCCGGAGATGCTCATCGATCCCGACAAGTCGAAGATCATCGAAAGGCTGACTCCAGAACAGGTCAACAAAATGGAGAAGGAAATGCAAGTGCTTCAGGGCGACTTGAGGGCCGTCGAAGGAACCTATGGCAACGAAGCGCTCAACTTGGTACTCGCATGTGGTTACCTGAAGAAGCTGCTCAACAACGTACGGATCGTGCGGTACCTTAGTCAGCACTACTCAGAAATCCTGAATCAGCTACAAACTGTTTCCTCTTGCTCCTCACTTGAATCTTGACGGCTAATAATTCCTGGCACAACTCTCTAGGCAGCGACGCGAACCGGGGTAGGGTGTGGTACTTCGGCGACGGTTAGGGCTACGTGCAGACGACGCTGCAACAAGACCCCTTGTTATGTGGCGGGCCGCGATATGTGGCGGGTACGCAGGGCGAGGGGCCGCACACTGCGCGATCGAGATGCTCGAGCGTTCCGATACGCCACATATGATTACAAGCTTTCGAGGATGTGAAGAACGGAGTCTTTCGGCTTGAAACGCTTCCCCGGTCGCGACGTCACGCCGGCCAGTTCTAAGCTGCGCCGCATCATGGCGGCGTCCGCTTCGGCGTACCGATGTGTCGTACTGAGATTCGCGTGGCCTAACCACGCCTGGATCGTCGCCAAGTCCGTGCCCGCCCGGAGTAGCTGCATTGCCAGGCCGTGTCGAAAGAGGTGAGGCGAGACCCTTTCTCGGGCAAGGTCGGGAACGTGCACGACTGCACGCCGTACTGCCCGACGAACCACATGGGTCGCGCCGAACCGCGTGAGCCGTCCACCACGTGCGCCGACGAAAACCGGCTCGCGCTCGTGGTAGCCGAGGCCGCGTTCTTTGCGCAAGGTCTCCAGCGCTCGCGCGAGATCGGGTGCAAGCGGAACCAAGCGTTCTTTTCGACCTTTGCCGCGCAGCAGCACGTGCGGCGGCCGATCCAGCCGCAAATCAGCGGTGTCGACGCCGATTGCCTCGGACACACGAGCGCCGGTGCGAGCCAGGAATAGCAGGAGCGTGTAATCCCTGCGCCCCAACGGGGTCTGTTGGTCCGGCGCATCCAGCAGGCTGTTGACAGCTGTGGCTGACAGGTGGCGCGGGGCTTTCAAGACCGTACGCTTCGAGGGGATATCAAGCACTTGCTGGGCGATGGCCAGGGTCCCGGGATCGCTGGCCGCCACATGACGGAAGAAGGACCGGATCGCGGTGAGTCGCGCATTTCTCGTGCGGGGCCCATTTCCCCGGTCTCGCTCCATGTGCTCCAGAAACGCCAGCACAACATCCCGGCCAAGGTCCCGCACCTCGAGACGACACGGTTCTCGTTTGGCCTGCCGAGAAGCATAGAGTACCAGGAGCCGCAGCGCGTCCCGATAGGCAGCCACAGTCAAGGGACTCACGTTGCGTTGTTCGATGAGCCGACGTCGGAAGAACGACTCCAGGAGGACAGCCAGATTGGGCGGCTTGCTCATCGCTCACCTCCTTCGGGCCCGAACGCGCGACTGGCGGCCAGGCCTAAGAGGTCAGGGGTGCCCGTGATGTAGTAGGCCGTATCGCTATAGCGGGTGTGGCCAAGGTACGTCGCGAGCAGCGGCAAGCGCGCCTGCACATCCACTCCCTCTCGATACCAAGTCACCAATCGTGTCGTCGCGAACCGATGACGTAAATCATGCGGCCGTAGCCCTCGAGGGGGGCCTTGGTCGAGACCCGCCTTCGCGCGGGCTTGACGAAAGGTGTCGCCGAACCCGCACTGGGACCAACGGTCACCTCGCAGGCTCAGGAAGAAGGCCGGCGAGCTCGCTCGAGGATAGGCCTTATCGCGCGCATTGACGTAGGTGCGCAGCACCTCGAGAGTGGTGGGATGGACGGGGACGAGGCGATTTTTACGAAATTTGGTGCCACGAATTCGAAGGATGCCCCGTTCGAGATCCACATCACCACGATCCAGGTGTGTGACCTCTCCAGAGCGCAGGCCGGTGCTCGCCAGGAGACCGATGATAGTGAACAGCGTGAACCCTCGCATGGGGTGGAGTGGTGAGATTTCCCGAGCGGCTTGCAGCAGCCGTGCGAGTTCCCCTTCTTCTAGGAGGCGAGCAGGCGGGATGGCCCGCGAACGCGGAAGCACCTGCGGGTCTAGAGCTTCGGTACGGGAATCGAAGACCGCGAAGCAGTCGGCGAAGTTCTTCAGGACGGCGTAGCGTCGCGCCCGGACGTTTGGGGTGACCTGGTACCCGAGCACGAAGGTGAGGGCCAGATGCTGGGTCAATGGCCCAGGCTCCGCCCGGCGCTTCACGAAACGGCCAAACGCCTGCAGCGTCGCCGCTTGCGTCTCGAAGGAATATCCGAGCGAGCGGCGGAGCTGTACGTAACGGTTAATGTGGTCGACCAGACGGCAGGCAAAGGTTTTCACGCTGCACCTCCGGGGAACGGAAGTGCCACCATCGCGAGCTGCGGCAGGGCGACCTTCACGTACACGGCCGTCGTGTCAATGTGTTGGTGTCCGAGCAGATCGGCGACCTCCTTGACGGGACGCTCCTGCTGTACCATCCGGGTGGCGAGGCTGTGACGCAGTAAGTGCGTCCCGGCGCGTACCGGACGGATCCCCAGTCGGGCGAGACGCCGACGGACGATGGACGACACCGTCCCGCTGGTCCGGAATGGCCGGACAGGCGGACGATGGCAGAGGAAGATCCGCCGTTCCGGCGTCGGTGGTCGGCCGTGGAGGAGATAGTCCGAGAGGGCGCGGCCCGCTTCTGTGAGCAGCGGCACGATACGGTCCCGGCGGTTTTTGGTTCGGCGCAGTTGTACTTCGCCTTCCCGCCATCGGATGTCGCCGAGTTCGAGACGCCGAAGCTCAGCATTTCGCATACCGGTGGTGGCCACAAGCGTCAGCAACGCCCGATCACGCTTGCCCACTGGGTCGGAGATATCGATTGAGTCGATCACCCGACGGGCATCGTCCCACGGGAGATACTCCGGAATGCCCGCCATAGTCCAGATTGGCACTCGTGGCACATAGCGCGAGAAGTTTTCGCCGCAGATCGCCGACCAATGGAGGTATCGGAGAAAGTTCCGCAAGTGTGACATCGCTGCGGACCGGGTTCGGTGCGACGTGCAGCGATGAGTGGCGTAGAAGGCGTACGCCAAGACGTCTTGAGCCGAGAAGCGCGACAGCGGTTGGTACGGCCTGGCTTCGCGGTACCAGACGATCGTGCGCCGCGCTGCACGAAGGAGTTCCTCGCGAGACTTAGCTTCCAGACCGCGAACGTCGTGCAGGTAGGTATCAAACCTAGCCAAAAGCACTGCATCGCGTCGTTCCGACGCTGACAGGTGGACGGGTCGTGCATGTCGGCCGAGTCGGCGGAGCACATGGCCCAAGGCCGAGCGGGCGGTAGAGGCGGTGCTGCACGACAGCGAAGGGCGGCCCAAGTACTGCTCGACCAGAGGATGATCAACCGCCTGAACCCGAACGCAACCTGACTTCAGCGCATAGCGACTGAAGCTCGCAATCAGACTCAAATAGCGCTTCGCCGATAAGTACGTGTAGCCGGCGCGCTCGAGATCGTCGGCGACGATATCGATCTCGGTACGGAGCGGCCCAAGCCGCATGCGGCGCAGCACACCGGGATACTTGAAATAACGGTTCAACATGTCCTTCCCTCCTAAACGACCCGGCTGATTGCCTGGTCTATGAAAGGAAGGATCGCCGAAGAATATGTGTCGACTGAATATGATTTAGCGAAGGCCCTTCATGGGAGCGCCCCGTCGGCGCCACAGATTCTCTCCCGCCACATAAAAAAGGCTATGTGTCACGACACATAGCCCTTCAGCGGCCATCTTTTTGTCTTCTCCAACGAACTGAGGAACCGAATCAAAGTTGTTACACCCGTGCGCTACGCGGCCAGGCGGTAGTGTCCCAATGTAGGGCCGCCCCCCGCCATGGTGGGGTGGCCAGGCCGGGGCAAGCCCTGGCCCTACGTCGCATATTAGGACACCACTGCCCATGGGAGGAATGGACAAAAACCAGAGCTTTCATGATATGGTAGAGTCCGTGTTCCGTTTTTCCTGTAAGAGAGTTTGCTGGCGAACCCGATGATTCAAAAGAAACAAGATGACGCCAGATTTGGCCGACCGCGTATTACCTCCGAAATTCAAAAAAAGATCGGCCAGATTAACTGGGAAGTGACAAGCTCGAAGCTCCTCGGCGTGGCTTGCGGATTGGTCTTAGGGGGCCTCTTGGTGGCAGGGCTCTGGCCCTTTCACTCTCCCAGGAATCAGGTGACATGGGTCGCTGGGGGCAACGGCCTGCACCTTGGTCGTCATGGGACGATACTGAGTTCCGGCAAATTCAAGGCGGCGAGTGCGCCAGCGGACACCGCATGCAGCCTGGAGATCTGGTTCGAGCCTGATCTCACTGCGGCCTCGGGAACTCTCTTCGCCTTCTATGCTCCAGGGAACCCTCGCCAGTTCTCGCTGTACCAATCCCTTACTGACCTTGCCTTGCGAAGTGACATTCGCAACGGGCGCTATCGAACCCGAACCACCCGACTCTACTATGTTGCCGACATTTTCCGCCGGGGAAAGCCGTTGTTCGTAACGGTTACGTCAAAGGGAGGGCAGACGTCAGTCTATATTGATGGTGCGCTGGCCCGAACCGCCGCCAAGTTTCCGCTCTCCAGCCAGGATTTTGACGGCGAACTCGTCATCGCCAACTTGCCCAGAGTAGGTAATAGCTGGTCAGGTGTTTTGCAGGGGCTTGCCTTCTATGACCAAGAGATCTCTCCGACGCAGGTCTTTCACCACTATGAGACATGGATAGAAAAGGGACGACCGGACGTTTCCCAAAGTGAGCGTGCCGTGGCGCTTTATCTGTTTGATGAACGCGCGGGGCGTGTCATTCATAACCAAGTGCCCTCGGGAACCGACTTGTACATTCCGGACCGTTTTCTGGTTTTGGATCAGGCCCTCCTACGCCCATTCTGGGAGGAATTCCGTCCAGGTTGGAGCTATTGGGAGGACGCGCTGGTCAACGTTGCGGGTTTTGTTCCTTTGGGGTTCTTTTTCTGCGCCTGCTTTTCGCTGGCCGGACGGATCAAAAGGGCAGCACTGGTCACAATCCTTCTAGGGTTCACAGTCAGCCTTACGATCGAATGCCTTCAGGCATTCCTGCCAACGCGGGATTCCGGCACCACAGATGTCATCACAAATACCTTGGGCACTTGTTTAGGGGTTTGGTTGTATCGATTGAACCTCTGGCGAATCCTATTCGCGAGAATCTGGACACACCTTGCGGGAACTACAGCGAAGGATTCAGCCAGGACACACATGAACTGACCAACGCCCCGGGTGCAGTCTAACCCTCTGGAACCCCCAGGTGTAGAAGTACCCTGCTTAACGCTTACACTGGTTGTTGGGATAGCCACGCTGGCCAGCAAGGCAAACCCCATGGTCGCCCACAGTCTGCGGGGCAGAACCAGAGACCAACGGGGCCTATCGCGCAGATTCAATTCATCTGTGTGGAAATATTACGGGTGACTCTTAAGCGGGAGAGAGGGGTTTATCGGAGGATTGTTGCGAGGCAGGCGCTATATGGACGGCAGGGTGGTCAATACTGCCACGGCTGAGCGACACTCTATGGTTGGCTTTCTGTTAGCTCTTTCGTCAATTGTGGGACGCAAGCTCGAACCTGAGGATGCAAATGCACCATTGAGGGACGTTCGACATCCCCTCGCCGACATGGGAAGGGGTCAGCGATACTTGACCTTCAAGGTAAAGGTCAACTTCCGGCAGGGCTGGACCCTGCCCTGAATTCCCGTTCAGGCGAATGTGGCTTGGTGACTTGCCTGAGGCAGGCCCTCTGCCCCGAACTCGATGGTAGGCCGATCAACGTATCCGTCCGGTGAACCCATCTTCCTCAATTGAAGTTCCCGCTTAATACTCCTCCCAGATGATCTCCAGGACATGCGTCGAGCGCGCATGTGTGAATCAGACGCGGAGGTGTGGGATGAGCGACAGCGGAAAGGGTGACGCGGAGAAGGCACGTTATTGGCAGAGGACGATCAGTGAGGCGGCGCAGAGCGGGATATCGATTCGGCAGTTTTGTCGGCAGCGCCGGCTGAAAGAGAGCCAGTTCTACTGGTGGCAACACAAGCTCAGGGCCAGTCGGCAGGCCGGGACGACGTCGAAACCCGGTGGCCACGGGAGGCCGGCCAGTTTTGCTCTGGTGAGCGAGGAAGGGGGAGCGACGGATGCCGGGATCGAGTTGGTGCTGGGTGACGGGCGGAAGCTGCGCATCCGAAAAGGCGTGGAGGAGGAGACCTTGCGTGCGGTCTTGGCCGCTCTGGAGCCGCCGCGATGCTGAGTTTTCCGGCAGCGATCAAGGTGTACCTGTGCACGGTCCCGTGCGACATGCGTCGCTCCTTTGATGGGTTGTCGATGATGGCCGAGCATGTGATTGGATGTAACCCTTACGCCGGCCACCTGCTGGTGTTTTCGAACCGGCGAACGGACCGGGTGAAGATCCTGTATTGGGACCGGGACGGCTGCGCGATCTGGTACAAGCGATTAGAGGCGGGAACGTTTCAGTTTCCCTTTGCCGAGACGGGGCGGAAGGAGATTGCGGCCTGGGAACTGGCCGTGCTATTGGAAGGGATCGACCTAAGCCGCGGCCGGAGGCGGAAGCGCTATAGCCTGCCGGCGGCAACCTCGTCGGAAGCTACGCCGGAGGCGGAGAAGAAATAATTTCCGCCGAGGGGTCATTTTTTTGTTGACAGCTTCCGATAGACATGATATGTCTATCGGCATGATGGATTTGACCCAAGTTCAACGGCGTATCGTTCGGCTCCAACGGCAACTGCTGGAACTGGGGCCCCTGCATCCAGGCAGCATCACCGAACAGTACAATGTGTGTGGCCAGCCGGGCTGCCGCTGCAAGGACCCGAAGAAGCCTCAGAAGCATGGGCCGTATTACCAGTTGAGCTTCACCTGGCAGGGCAAGGGCAGCACGCGTTTCCTGCGGCCCGAACAGGTCGAGCCGATGCGCCGGAAAGTGGCGAACTACAAGCGGCTGCGGGAACTGATCAACGAGTGGGTGGCGTTGGAGATTGAGCGGGAACGGGCAGAGCGGGAGAAGGAGAAGCGCGCCAGTGGAGGTTGATCCCAAGCAGTTGCCGCAGGACCCCTCGGCCTTGCGGCAGATGGTGATCGGGCTGCTGGAGGAAGCCGAGCAGCGGGAGCGGAAGCTGCGGCAACTGCAGCACTGGGTGGAGCAGTTGTTGCGAGCGCGCTATGGGCCACGACGCGAACGGGTGAATGAGAATCAGCTTTTTCTGTTTGCGGTCGCCCTGGTCAGTGCCGGTCGAGAGGCTCCGCCTGAGCCGGAAGCGTCGGCCGCGCAGGAGAAAGCACAACGTGGCGCGGGGAAGCACCAGGGTCATGGCCGACAGCGGCTGCCCAAGACGCTGGAGCGGCGGCGGGTGGTCTACGATCTCGAGGAAGCGAAACGGCAATGCCCTGAATGCCAGGAGGAGTTGAAGCGGATTGGGGAAGAAGTCAGCGAGCGGCTGGAATACGTGCCGGCCTCGCTGGTGGTGATCGAAGAAGCGTGCCAGAAATACGCCTGCCCGAAAGCATGCACCGTCGTGACGGCAGAAAAACCCTTGGCGCCGATCGAAAAAGGGTTGCCGGGACCAGGGCTGTTGGCGCACGTGGCAGTGAGCAAGTATGGCGATCATGTGCCCCTGAACCGCCAGGAAGAAATCTTCCGCCGCCAGGGCGTCGAGTTGCCGCGCCAGACGATGTGCGACTGGATGCGAGGTTGCGCCGATCTGGTGATCCCGCTCTACGAGCTGATGAAAGAGCAGGTATTGGATTCGAAAGCGGTTCAGACCGACGATACGCCCGTCCCGGTGCTGGACCCAGACTTGCCGCGCACCCGCACAGGGCGAATCTGGACCTATGTTGGGGATGACGAGCATCCGTACACGGTTTACGACTACACACCAACCCGTAGCCGGGATGGGCCGGAGGCGTTCCTGAAGGAGTTCCGGGGATACCTGCAGGCCGACGCGTACTCCGGCTACGATTATTTCTATCAGGAGCCCGAGCGCGGCATCGCCGAGGTAGGATGCTGGGCCCACGCGAGGCGGCGGTTTTTTGAAGCGCAGTCTTCTGACTTGATGCGTTCGACAGTAATGCTCGCCTATGTCCGCCTGCTTTACGACGTGGAGCGGAAGGCCCGCGATGGAAAGCTCGGCGGAGAGGCCCGCCGAGCGCTGCGCCAGGAGAAATCGAAACCGATTCTGGACGATATCCACGCCTATCTGGAGCGAGAGCAGCCGCGGGTGCTGCCCAAGAGTCCCGAGGGAGAGGCCATCGCCTACACGATGTCGAATTGGAAGGCCCTGACCCGTTACTGCGACGACGGCGATCTGGAGATCGACAACAACGGCGCCGAGAGGAGTCTACGCGGGGTCGCGGTGGGACGCAAGAACTGGATGTTCTACGGCAGCGATAAGGGCGGCCGTACCGCCGCCGTGCTGACCAGTCTGATCGCCACCTGCAAGCGCCTCGGCATGGACCCGTTTGCCTACCTCCGCGACCTCTTCGGCCGCATCGCGGCTCACCCCAGAGCCCGCATCGCCGAACTACTCCCTGACCACTGGAAGGCTGTAACGCAAGCAACCCCTACATCTTAACCTTCCGCTTCCTCTACCCCAACCCGTTCTGGCCCCACACCCCCGCTGCAACGCCGTGGGTTCTCGAGATGGAAACCCTACTGCTGCCAGGTGCCGCAGACCGCAGCTAATGTTTTAGTGCTCCAAAGCTCTACGTTGGGGCCGACCCCGGCTGCCAGCCAGCGGCCGTCGGGACTAAAATTCGCATCACGAGTGAGTCTTGCAGCGCTACAGAGAACACGTCCTGATTTCGCGTCGCGCAACTGGAGGGCGTGCTGTGCGTCGAGCGCCAGCCAGCGGCCATCCGGACTGAAGGAGAGCGAGTAAAGGTTGCCGTCGTAAATCTTGCCCAAGTCTCGACCGCTTTTCAGCTCCCACAACTCGGCCCACTGGAAGCTACCCGTGGCAAGCCGGTCGATCCCATCGTGCACCGCCAGGCAATTGATGTTCTTTTGGGTGCTTTGTAACCTGCGCGTGACTCGCCAGGTTCCGGTGTCCCAGAACACGACATCGCTCGCACCCGCCGAAACCAGGGTCAGGCCGTCTTGCGCGAAAGCGATGGCTCGGCTGTGGTCGAGTTCAGCGATTTGTTGATATGAGCTCGCATCGCGCACGAACGCCTTCTCGCCATTATCGGCAGAGACCAGCCAGCGGCCAGAAGGGTCAAATGCTACGTTTTCCAAATAGGTCTTGTGCCCCTGGAAATCAGATTTCAACTTTTCCTTGGACCAATTCCAAGTCCTCACCGAATTGCCTTCAGCACCGGAAGCCAGGAGTGTCCCGTCGGGGCCGAAAGCAAGGGCATCAATTCCTCCTTGAGCGGCTTGCAGGGTCTGGGTTTTCCTCCTGGAGTTTATATCCCAAACATCGATCAATGAGACCGGGTTCCAGCCCGCCGCGAGCCAGCGGCCGTCGCGACTAAAAGCGATCGCGATAATCGAGCTGTTTGCCGTACCAGCGTACACCGCAAAAGTCCCACTTGGTGATAGGGAAACATGGCCGTTCGCCAGGGCAGACGGCTTTAGCACAACGTCCGGTGCGGGGAACGGTGGGATGGTCCCGCTTGCAGGCCCGCTGCCGCCCGGCGTCTGTGCCGCCGAGCCAAATGTCACCAGAAACGCCGTCAAGACGATGGCATATTTCGTTATATTCATTGCTGCCATGCCCCTCTTCCACGCAAACTCAAGCGCGTATCTGGAATGCTTCTGAAGCCTGCAAAACCAGCGACAGTGTAACTCACCAGGGCCTTAACTCATATCATGAAGATCCGGCAGCAAGCAAACCGATCGCTCAAAACTCGCGTGAGCGGCGCGCAAAGCGCATCCTGCAGGGGTGAGGGGAGTAGAAGTCACAGACATCCTGGGTTCACCGGACGCTTACGGCCGATCAACTGACGAAAACCATCAGGTCAAGAGTCTAGCCCCGAAAGCTGACGGCCTCGACGCTTTCAGTTTCAACGGGATTGCGGGCGAGCGCAGCTTGCAGTTCCTCCATGGCAACAAGGAACCAGCACTCTAGTCCATCCCGGAAGGGTGCCACCTCGTAGACAAGACGGAATCGTGCCCTTTGGTGAGAAGCCACGCTATAAGCGGTAGTCTCGACCGTTACGCAATCCATCGCTCGCCCTTCGTCACTCTGGACCTCCCGGCGCCGAAGGGCCCTCTGCCAATTACGTACCTTCTTGACAGCCCGTTCCCGTGGCTCTCCCCCCCCGCAGAGGTTGCTGGCCCGCACCTGGGCCGCAGGGGAACCTCAAGTTCGCCAGTCCCGGAGTATTACTCGTGCCTCGCAAATGTGGAAGGTGGGGCAACAGGACAATCAAAATTGCCCTGCCCTTTGTTAGCGCGGGTGGGTTGTCCAATCGTAGTTAATTCCGGGGTCATCGAAGGGAATCCGGCCTTCGTCGCGCGGGTTGTAATATCTGTCCATTGCATACACAAGCTGGCCCGGCTTGTCCCCCAGGATCTTATACCCATGCCCCACGCCCGGGGGTATCCGCAATTTCCATGGACGTTGGTCTCCTATGAACAGAGTGTTTATCCGGCCACAAGCAGGAGAGCTTTCCCGTAGATCGCACAGGAATACTTGAAACATCCCTTTCACCGGCACCCATAAATCGGTTTGTTCGAAATGGTAGTGTATGGCCTTAATCACGCCGGAGTAGGACAATGTGATCGACACTTGAATTCGATTCAACTCCGATGGAACAAAATCGCGAGCGATCCCCTGGTTGTCGAAGCGAAACAACTCCCCAAAACTGCCGCGATCATCCGGCCATTGAACGAACGGCTCCGTTTCCACGCCAGGGATGATACGCGCAGAGTTGGGATCCGTAATAACCTCTCCAACGCCTGGCTTCGGATGGGGCACAATCACCAAGCGCTGTCCATAACGCTCGGCAATGAGCCTAGACTCTCCAACGGTGGTTGAGGATGATGCTCCAGTTTGCGGTCCCACGTTTACTCTCCTCGAAATCTCGCGCTTGGCCGCCCTGCTTGATTTCATCGAGATGCTGAGCGAGCGCCACTTTCCAAAGGACCATTGGCTCCAAATGCGCCTGCTTTAGAGCTCGGTTTTCCAGTCCTCTCGATTCAAACCTCTCGAAAAGGCTTAAGCCTTCGCCGACCATCAGTTCGTGTGGTCTTTGCGGGAGCCTCTTTCTTCCCCTGCAGCGCCGGAGGCGAGAGAATCACCCCCGGCTGACATCACCGCCTCTAATGAGGAGTTCCGCTCCTCGTAGTATTTTGCATAATAGGTGCGATATTCCCCCCGCCGCACAGCTTCCACCCAATCTGCGTGCTCACGATACCATTTGACTGTCTGCTCCAGCCCCCTATCGAGTTGAATGTGAGGGTGCCAGTGGAGTTCTTTTTCGATCTTTGTACAATTCAGAGCGTATCGCCTATCGTGGCCGGGGCGATCAGCCACCGAGGTGATGAGAGATTCCGGCTTCCCGATCAGCTTCAGCAGCCGCGAAATTACTTCCAGGTTTTCGAGCACTTCGGTGCCGCCGATATTGTAGGTTTCACCAACTCTCCCACGTTCAAGAACCGCCAGGATCCCCCGGCAGTTGTCTTCTACGTGCAGCCAATCACGCTGCTGCCGGCCATCGCCGTAGACCGGAAGTGGCTTGTTTCCGAGGGCGTTGGTGATCATGAGGGGCAGAAACTTTTCGGGAAATTGGTACGGCCCGTAGTTATTGGAGGAGCGTGTAGTCAGAGCCGGAAATCGATATGTCTTAACAAAGGACCGAACCAATAAATCCGATCCGGCCTTGGAGGCCGAGTACGGACTGCTGGGTTTTAATGCGAAGGTCTCGTCTGCACTCACGCCGGGTGGCAAATCGCCATAGACCTCATCTGTCGAGACATGAAGGAATCGTTGCATGTTGAGCGTGCGCGCCACCTGTAGCAGGATGAACGTTCCGGTAATGTTGGTTTGGATCACCGGGGCAGGCTCGTAGATGCTGCGATCCACGTGCGATTCTGCCGCGAAATGCACCACGACGTCACACCCTCGCATGGCCTGGCTAACAGCATCAGGGTCACAGATGTCGCCCTTCACGAACTGGTATCTAGGGTCGCCCGCTACCGATTGCAAGTTCGCAAGGTTTCCGGCGTAAGTCAGTTTGTCGAAGTTAACGACGGTGTAGCTGCCACCGAGCGAGAGCACATGCCGAATGAAGTTTGAGCCAATAAAACCAGCCCCGCCTGTAATAAAGATTTTCACTAAACTGTCTCCTCGGCAGCGCGTCCACTCTCGGCTCCGACGCTGACAGCCAGCTTGCTCGCGGCAGTTTGGGCAACAAAATTGTTCGCGCGCAGCAATGATTCGAAAGTCCCCGCATCCGTCCACCATCCATCCAGGACCTCATAGGTGAGGGTACCTTCGTCGATGTAAAAGTTGTTGACGCCCGTTATCTCCAACTCACCCCTTCCCGAAGGCTTAAGCCTGTGGATCTTTTCGAATACACTTTTGTCGTAGAAGTAGATGCCGATCACTGCGTAATCGGACTTGGGAGCCTTGGGTTTCTCCTCGATGTTAACCACCCGGTTGCCACGGATTTCCGCAACTCCGAACCTCTGAGCATCTGGGACTTTCTTTAAAATTACCTTTGCCCCTCTGGGTTGGCTTTTGAAGTTCTCGGTGGCCTGACAAATGTTATATTCAATCAGGTTGTCTCCAAGCACCACACAAATAGGTTCTTCCTCGGCAAAATGCTCAGCCAGGCCAAGAGCTTCAGCAATTCCACCTTCATGTTCCTGGTAGGTGTAGTTCATGTGCTTCAATCCGAATTCCTTACCATTTCCAAGAAGCCTGAGGAACTCTCCCGCGTTCTTTCCACCGGTCACCAACAAAATTTCTGTGATACCCGCGTTGACGAGGGTTTGAATGGGGTAATAGATCATCGGCTTGTCAAAAACAGGCAATAGATGCTTATTCGTGACCTTCGTCAGTGGGAATAAGCGGCTGCCTGTGCCTCCTGCGAGAACAACACCTTTCAACTCACACTCCTGACTTTACAATTGTGTACTCACATAAGCCCTGACCTTACAAATTCACATCGTGAGCAGGTGGCATTCCCAGGGGCCCACGGGCTTTAGACAGTATGGGCGGGCAGTAGACAATCAGCCCGGCACAACCATTTTACGCGGCACACCGGACCCTTATAAGCCAAAGCTCCCATGTACCCTGCTCCCGGGCGCACGCTCTCCAAAGACCAATGAGTAACAGCGTTTGGATCTCCTTTCACCTCCCAAAGCTCGGCTGGCCCATCGGGGTCAACGGATCCGGAAAACTCCGATAACGGGTACGAGAGCCCGATGCCGGTTGCTTTCAGAAATGCCTCTTTGCGAGTCCAGCAGGCGAAGAAAGCCTCCTGCCTTTTATTCTCGCTGACCGCGAGTATGGCCTGGACTTCACGAGCGGGAAAAAACCGCCTGGCAATATCCAGGAAATCCGGCTTGGGACGAATTTTCTCGATATCTACACCAATCGCGCTCCCGGAACCGACAGCAATCAACGCCAATCCGCCGGAATTCTAGACGCTGAAGCGCAAGCCGCGGGCATCATGTGGCAGGGCAATCTCTGGCTTGCCATTGTTCTCGTACTGAAAGCGAATCTCAGCCGGTTGTATTTCGAGGTATCCACCGAGAAGGATTCTCAGTGCGAGCCGGCACTTCACGAATCGCCTGCGGTCATCCTCGAAGTAAAAGCGCGACGCACGAGCGATTTCATCCGGGGCAAGGATGTCACGCCAATCCCTCTCGGACAACTCAGCAGAGTCAAGGCACACCCGCCAAATGTCGATGCGGTCTGAGGGAAAAGCCCATCTGATGGGCGCGGCCTGCCAAGATTCAGCCTTACGATGCATTCAATCCGCCATCCCTCCTATTTCTCTGCTGAAAGGATCCGGCGCCGCGTACGCAAATCGTTGAGTATGCTGCCTTGTTTTCAACTTCCTCGAGATCTGGCCCGGCATGATACCGCAAGTCTGACTGCAATGTCCGGGAGATTTGTTCAGTAAACGGCTTCTGGATCGTCCGCTGACAAGCGCTCGTCTCGACCTTTGGTCCCCCGCGCTTGCCTTCAAAAAGCGGCATAAGGATCGCCGGATAGCACCGCGTTGCCAGCAACACTGGAGGGGGAAGGTAATTTCAGCACGGGGCCATCTTCCCCCCTTACGTCTGATGCCTCAATTTGGTACTCACTCGCGGTCGCCCGTCAACCGTCCTGGCGATATCACTGCCGCTGCGCTATAATTATGCGCCATTATGCCAACCGTTACCTACCAATCCCCCTGGATGAATGACGAGTTGCGGATGTTCCGCAAGACGGTCCGCCGCTTCATACAAGAAGAACTCGCGCCGCATCAAACTCGCTGGCGCCAGCAGCATCGCCCCGATGCGGAAGCCTGGACAAAAGCAGGTGCGACAGGCATCCTGCTCACCGACGTGCCCGAAAAATACGGCGGAGGGGGAGGAACCTTCGCCGACGAAGCCGTGGTGACGGAAGAACTCGCTCAAGCAGGAGTCCACTTCGGTTCCGGCGTCCACAGTATCGTGGCGCATTACATCCTCGCCTACGGCAGCGAGGAACAGAAACGCAACTGGCTTTCCCGCATGGCGCGCGGCGAATTGGTGGGCACCATCGCCATGATCGAACCGGCCGCAGGATCCGACTTGCAGGGCATCAAAACCACCGCCCGCCGCGACGGCAGGGCCTTGAAGATTCGCAAAGGCACCACGCCCGAACCAATTCACCGAGACATCTACTCGACTTTGAAGGTCCGACGGAGGTAATGAAACCGGTGAGATCTTGGCGCGACCTCTCTCCATAATGACGGAATGAAATGGCAACCTATTGCAAATACAGCATTTCATCCCGCCGAGTGTGGAAGTTGGGTTGGGCTCTTTGGAGTGATTTTCTCTCACTCCCGCTGGTACAAAAAACGCCAGGCACGTCATGCGAGGTTCGTAAAGCCGATGCCGTTATAGAGGGCGCTACCAGTTTATTGAGAGATATTCCTTCAGTGCAGCGTCATCCAAGGGTTGTAAAGGCTTAAAAGTAGTCTTTACTTGGTAAGGCGTCTGGGTGGGATTCTGGATGACTGTCACGAGTTCATTCAAATGCAAACAGAAATCAGCCGGCAGTCGAGGCGGGCGTTGTTCGGTAATCGCTCGCGCCAGTTCTGCAACCCCTCGTGCGAAATCTTGGCGATGCCGAGCATATTGCTTCCTCCAGCTAGATCTCTTCACTGGTGGATATGTTCTAGGACGGGGGCCTAACCAATGAGTTATGAATGGGTAAGCCTTGGTTATCGAATACCTCTCGGCCCGAAACTTCAGTTTGGAATATCTATCGAGATGCACCGGGGCAGAATAGTTCCAAACCTCGTCGACCCTCAAAACTCCCGTATCTCCTACGATTCGCATCACGTGGTTGTGAGGGGCCACGAGACTGCACGTCAATCTAGCGACCACTCCTGATTCAAAAGTGATGCACGCAACTGAG
Organism: Terriglobia bacterium; assembly: GCA_050011515.1. GTDB lineage: Bacteria > Acidobacteriota > Terriglobia > UBA7540 > UBA7540 > CAVROP01. Next base: position 18,767 of record JBEKIZ010000015.1, read on the forward strand.
AAGTCCGGAGTCGTCACATATAGAGGCTCTTCGGGCACCACTTGTTTGTTAGGCCATAAACAAGCCGAAAAAGCCGTGATGGTTTTGGCCGGTCCAAAGAAGGCCGTAAACCAACTCAGATAATACCCCGCATGTTCCACCGTAGCGCCCACCTGGAACTCTTCCTTGTAGTCGTAGGGAGCACCCGATGCAGAGCGCCAGGTATGCGGATCCCCCAAATGAAGAGGACCATCATCAAGTTCTGCATACACCACGCGAACCGTTCCTATGGCACTGTTGCGCAAAGCTCTCCACAGCGTTTGGGCCGTTTCTCCCAACACACCGCACGGGGCTGCGGACAAATAGAGGCCTTTGGCGGCCGCCAACTCCACTAATTCTTGGGCCTGTGAAAATACCGGCGACAGGGGCTTTTCAGAGTACAAATGCTTCCCCGCCTCTAAACACGCCTTGGACACTTCATAATGTTTACTCGAATTGGTTAGATTGACGATCATCTCGATGTTGGGGTCGGCCAACATCGCTTCTAGAGTCGGACAGGGTTTTACCGAGTGATAAGCACAAAATTGGGAAGTACGTTGCTGATCGCGGTCTGTCACCGATACCAACTCCAAATGAGGATAGCGTCTTAGGCTGTCCATATAGAGGTCGGCAGTAACACCACATCCTATAATCCCAAATCGCATGGGTCCCCCCAGGTGTCAACGGTATTTACAAATTCGACAGTCACTTTCTGCACGTGTGCCTTCGCCAGGCCGCAGGCCGCTTTCCCTTCAACCTATCCGAGATGACGGTAACAGAAGTCGCCGAAAGATTTCTGAACTGCGGCGGGGGCGTATCGTAGGAGTCGCTTCGCGATCTCGTAAAGGGTCCGATTGGCCGCTTTAGGGGATTCATTGCCTGGCGCTGACCTGGAACCCGGAGGATTAATGAAGTCGGTCAAGTCCTCTTCAACGGTAGCCCACCGCCTCTTGTAATCTAGCAAACCCGTGTTATCGAGCGCCGTACGGCCGAAGCTGAAGCATCGGGCGCCACTACTCTTGGCGCGCTGGATCGTCTCCCAACAAAGAAGTTGATTGGCGCCCGTGGTCGCGTTGTCCGCATCGCCGGAATACTCCATGGTCCACAGGTCCTTGAACTTCAAAGCCAGGAGTCCCCCGACCGGCTCGCCCGCGTGCACTGCCATGTACAGCGCGGCGTGATCCGGACTCAGCCAGCGATACATCGCCTGAAAGAAAGCAAATGGCATCGGCGGAAGCGAGCGCCTGCGCCGCGTAGCGACTAGGAAGGCATGGAACACACGCAGGCTTTGCTCATCCTGCCGCTCTTCCACGATGACACCTGCACGCCTGGCCTTCTGCACCTTTTGGCGCACGGAGGTCAGGTGGAAACTGCGGAACAGCACATCGGTATTCTCGCCTAGCGGCAGGTAGTGGTGCTTGTATCTCGCGCCGGCCGTTAAGAGTGCAGGCATGCAGTCTGTGCTGATGCGCCGGGTACGAATCTCGATTCTCTTACTCCTGTGTTGCCTAGACGCGTCCTCAATTGCCGGCCACAGCAAGCCGAACTCTTCCTTCGTCGAGATAAGCGGATCGCACATTGTTGCAAAAGGTACACTGACGATTCTGTTTTTCAATAACCAACTGGTGACAGTATATACGGGTACGCCTGCCTGTATCTGTCCGCCTCCATCCCTCAAGACAAGGAATCGTCCGTGGATGTGCCCAAATGCACTTTCGAGTACCCTCTGCCACGATGAGAGGTGATAGACGAGTCCCAGCGGATGCCGAGTGACAAAGGCATCCCACTCGCCCTGCTCGTCAGGAGATAACCAGTGAATGGTGCTCATATCAGAGTGTCCGCAACGAGCAGCACACGTCCGCTCGATCTTTTTCTCAGCCTCTGCGCTTAATGGTTCCAGCTGGGCGAATGCTTCCCGCTGGTGGCCCTCAGGAAGATTGCTCGGCGGTACTGCGCCATCCGCACAAATAGGTCTTCAAGGCGCTCCAGTGTGGGAAAACGATACTGCCGTCAAAGCCTTCGCCCGCTAATCATGCTCCAATGGTAAGATTTCAATGGGCTTTCTTCCCACCAACCATGCCATGCCCCTCCGAATTACCGCAAAAAGAATCATCCACCACCCGGAGGCCAACAGAAAGAATCCATCCCGATAGAGCCCGGCACGCATCGCTGTCTTCGTCCAATAAAAGATCAGCCCCCCAAACCAGGCTGACCTTTCAACCCAGCGTTCTCGTCCTCCGGGATATAAGCCGGCTCTCGCCTTTGCCAATAACACATAAATCCCCTCAATAAAGCGCGAGACCTCAGTAGACGCATTCATCGAATGCATCCTGTACCATACGGTATCTGGCGCAAGCACCAGAATCGTCTTGCCCGATACCGCCAGCTTCATCAGGAGATCCTGTATATCCTGATAGAAAATACCGGGCGACCAGCCGCCTGCGGACCAGAATGTTGAGCGATTAACGACCAGAGTGCTTGTGTTATACACATAAGGCCTGTCCTTGGCAAGGAAGTTAGCATACTCGACGAACTGAATGTCGCACGGAGGATCAGCCGTCTTCACCTCGGGAATCTTCCCATAACACTGAGCGGATCGACCAAGAATAACCTTGGGACAGCGGGCAGTTATAAGGCGACCATAGACGTCAAGAGCCCGGGACCTCAAGACGTCATCACCATCCAAGAAAACCAAGTACTCTCCACTTGCCAGAGATGCACCATGGTTACGTGCCGCAGCGACTCCACGATTTATAGGGAGTCTCGCCAAAATGATGGACTCGCCAAAAGTGTTTAGAACGTCCGCAGTGCCGTCGCGAGAGGCATCATCCACAACGATAATTTCCTTGCTCGGATGCTCTTGGAACAAGGCAGATTCAACGGCCTCTCTTACAAAACCTTCTTGGTTGTAACAGGCGACGACGACACTAAACAGTATTTGTGACAATTGACTACCTTCATGGTATAAGCTTTGTAACTATCACGAACCACGGCCTGAAGCGTGGCAAGCATATTAATCTACTCGGCGCTCGGCAAAGAAACCCAATAGCCATTGCACTCATATCTTTCGGTAACATTTTAGTCTGGATTCGTTTTACAGCTACTATCGAAAGATCGATTCGCTTGACCCGCTTTGCCGCGCCGCGCACCGGCAGACAGCTTCGGAATTCATGCGCCAGTTGCTGAACCGCTCGCCCGAGCAGGTCTCGACTGCAATAAACGCTCCGCACGCCAACGTATCAACCCGGAACGGCGCAAGAAGGTAACTTCAATTTGTGTCATAAGTTAAGCCGCCGTGCTCGGCCAGTTCACGAATCCTGCATACCCGAAAATTCAAAATCGCCCCAAGCCTCGTCCACCCGCCCTGCGCCTTCTCGATCAGCTCGATCCTTCGATTGCGGAATTGGATCGCGCCGTGCTGGAACAAGCCAAACTGCGGCCCGATGCGTGTCGCTTGATGACGCATCAGGGCAAGACGATCGGCTGCGTGGGTTTGCGTAAGTATCTCAAGAATTTCTTCCATAGTGCGACAAATACCATCGGAGCCGTCCCAAGAAGCAGTCGAAGCGCCACCTTTCGCTCTCCTCGCTGCCAGCAGTGCCGGAGGGCCCAATTCGCGGCGATTCCGCCGAGGACAGCGTATCGCGCCCAGCGGCGCTCCCTCCCTCCAGGGTACAATCCCTGTTTCTCGAACCGAACCAGACCAAGTAATCCTTCGGCTCCCCTTTTTACATTCAGTGACATGCTTGTCTCGTTTTCGCGATACGCAACGGTCAAGGGCTTTCGGACGATAACGCACGGTCCGTAAGTCCCGGCCTTAAGTAGAAAATCGACGTCGTAGGCCCAAAAAGAGTAGACGCCGTTGTGTCCATAGCCCCCCATCTCGTCGAATATCGACTTCCGGATGACAAATTGGCTGTCGGAACGGTCGTCGATTCTCACATCCTTCGAGATATAGTCAGGAAAACTTAGAACCTCCACCTGGCTCGATCCCTGTGGATTGGTTGGGATGGATTGTCCGTCTCGAAAAGGTTTAATGAACCCGAGGATGAGGGGTGGTGAATCAAAGGTGCGGATGATCCGATCATAGGTCGCAAGCGCGCAGGGAAGAAGAAGATCGTCACTGTCCAGCATGGCAAGGTATTCCCCACAAGCTAGAGCAGCCGCATTGTTCCGAGTGGCCTCTGCTCCTCGATTAGGTTGTCGAATGACCTTGATGCGTGTTCCGTACGATTCCAGCACTTGCAGCGTCTGATCTGTGGACCCGTCGTCAATCACGATCACCTCATAGTCCGTGAACGTTTGGGACAAGACGGAGTCGATGGTCTGCCGGACATACTTCTCTCGGTTGTAAGCAGGTATCAATACGCTGAATCGAACCTTCATTGCATCCTCCGCTTCGGACCAACTTGCCCGCCCGTATAAACTAGGATTTCCATTATCCGGGATTTCCATTTTGCCTTTCGGCTACAAGCAAATATACCACCGGTTGCCTCCGCCCTCCATCTTCTTTGCATCCATTCGAAGGCCAAAGACCCAGGCGCGCACAGCAAGGCCTTTGCCGGGACCCATAAACCATCATTTGCACCATTTCATTACAAATTGCCGGGCAGGTCAGATACGGCTGGGCAGAAACCGAGTGGAAAGACGGTTCTTATGAAGCACTGACTGTCTTTAGTTGATTGATTGGATTGTTGCTTTCTGCCGGGCGCCGCTCAAGCCGTATCCGGTACAGCGCAACGATTCCCAGTGTGACTCCAAGAAAAGGCGTGGCCATCGCCATGCCGAATTTTGAGGTTGAAAGTGACAGCAGGAACGCTATCAAGAGGACTGTTGCGACTATATCCGCCCTCCCGTCCCATGCTCTCTTGCAGAACATGACCACGACCGGAGCGCTGAGGGCCCAGTTGTAGAGCCAGGAGTACGGTGAAAGGCAGCAGGCAAAAAGCAGAAACATCATGCCAATTTCAAATTGCCGGAGAGCGGTTGAGTTCTCGCCCGGCTTCAACCGGCTTAACCAGCCCGCAGAGCAGAGGATCAGAGCGGACGCCACGCGCACAAGCCAGGCTAATCCACGCGAAGAGACGACAGGATGAGCTCCACCCAAATAGGTGAAGAAGATGTTTCCAAGAGTTCTGTTTGTATCAAAGCCGCCGCCTCCCAACTCTCCACCCGACATGGCCGGGAGTTGGTGCAGAAAGTAGAGATTCAATGCATCACTGCCGTTGACTGCCCAAAGTCCCAAGCCCAGCAGGATGCCCCAAATGGCCAAGCTGCGAAGGCACTTCCAGTCACGCCAGGCAATGAGAGGAATGATTACGACGATCGGCTCCAACTTGATCGCGATGGCCAGTGCAAACAGAAGAGCGGCGATATTCTTATGCCCGTGTACATAAAGGCTGAGTCCGATGGTCAGGAGAAACACAAGGGGGATTGAAACTTGTCCCCAATGAATGTCATTCAGGGTTGGACGAAATAGCAGAACAGCGGCAGCGACCAAGACGGTTGAGCCCAAAAATTTCACCTCGAGCACTTGAGTCAAAGCCCAGCTCAATCCCACTATCATCAGAACGTCAAGGGCATGCCATACAATCAATGCAGCGGAAGGTGAGAGTGCAGTCAGAGGTACGAGCAGGTCTGCAAGTGTGGGCGGGTAAAGATAAAGCGCGATCCGAGGTATTCCGTGGGCATGTGCCGTCTGAGCAAAAACTGTCTTTGGATCCGCTGATATGATCTCTGGATTCGTGTCCCGATCAACGACGTCATAGATGTGCATGCTCATATTGCTGCGGACTAAACAGGCGGCTGTGTAGTACATGGAAAAATCGAAGCCGGTTTCATACGGGGGCCAGAGCTTCGCAGAATATACTCCCAGCAGTATTGTGGATGCCGCAACCACTGCCACGATTCGAAACTTTACATTGGTTGCCATTGACCTACCCCGTTTTCCTCAGCCAAGCGTAGCTGGATGGAATTCCCTTTGGCATCCTAGCCGGGATTTCCATTATCCGGGATTTCCATTTTGCCTTTCGGCTACAAGCAAATATACCAACGGGTGCCTCCGCCGTCCATCTTCTTTGCATCCCTTCGAAGGCCAAAGACCCAGGCGCGCCCAGCAAGGCCTTTGCCGGGACCCCTAAACCATCATTTGCACCATTTCGAAGCGATTTCACGGACACCCCTCCCTCAACTCCTCTCCGCCGTCCAGATTGGATTTGCCGGGCTGCCGCGCCTCTCCAGCGGGCAGTGGCAAAGCCAGAATCCGCCGCAGCATGCTTCCAAACATGCGCCGCGTCAGATGGCTCTCCGCCAACAGCAGCCAGTAGTAGCGAGCATGCTTTACCAGCCTCCCGCCAGTCTTCACCAGCCGTTGCTGCAAACTGGTCAATGACCACGTTCCGATTCCCTTTGGCAGCACCAGCCGCCGCCACAGGTTTCCCAAGTTGTATGCGATCACGCTCAGCCACAGCCGCACCTCGTTCGACCGGAACCGGTGGCAACTCAGCCGCGTCATCTTCACCGCCTGCTTGCCCTCCTTGATCCACTGCTCAGCCGTACCCCGCTTATTGTAGAAACGCACCACCGCTCGGCTCGGCAGGGTCAGATTCGTCACAACGAACCCGATGCGCGGGAACAACTCCCCGGCATGATGTTCGACCTTCGCCACCACTCGCCGTGCCGTCGTCCAACTGGCGGCCTTATAGAGAAAGCTCTTATACCACACGATCGGTTTGTGACTGGGACGCCCCACCGGGCGCGGCAGCAGTTCAACCACATCCCGCTCCAGGTTCTCGTTGGCCGGAATACGGATGGCGTACTTCACGCTTCGGCTTTCCAGCGCCTCGTAAATCTCAGGCTTGGCGAAGGCGGCGTCGGCTCGAAACGCCACCTCCTTGCTCAGCTTCTGTTGCCGCTCGATCTCCGGCAGCAGGAGTTCTTCCCAGCCCTCGGCGCTGTGCACGTTGCCAGGACGCAGCTTGGCCGCCAGACAATCGCCGTCGCGGTTGAACAGCAATAGAGGGTGATAGCAGGTAGACTCGAAATGGCCGTTGTAAGCGCTCTGCTCCTGCTCCTTATGGGACGCGTCCCATAAGGAGCATTATGGTAAGTCCCGTGTCATGGTAAGAGACGCCTGCAACCGTAGGCAGTTTCTGAGGCAATCACCGTGATTCGTCTGACCCGCACTTCCCATAATCTCCGACGGTGAGAATATTGTAGCTCTCTGATTTCACTTCGCTATAGGAGGCTACGATGTTCTCAAATTGGTTTTCTGGTGACAAGTGCGGGCAGTATCGCACGTCACTGTACAAGCGGCGCATGGACCAAGTTGGAAGTAGGTTGTTGGAACTGCGCTACGCGAACGACGTAATCCGCCAGCATCTTCACGAATGGCTGCGCTTCTCCCGGCATATCGAGGAACGGGGTCTGCTCTTGCCGGCCCCAGTCACTGATACCGTGCGGCAATACCTGGCCCAGCGCACCTCGGGGACGAGTGCCAACCGCTCCCGCGTTCTTCGGGCCTCGGTCCGCATCTTCCTCGAAACAGATGAACGAGGGCAGTTTCGTCGGCATGTTCTCTCTCCTCCTCGTACCCCAGCTTGGTTTGGTCCGATTCTGACGCCATATCTGCAGTTTGTGCATACGCATCGCGGATTGGCGGCGAAAACGGCAAGGAACTACACCCAAAGGTTGTCGGCGTTCGCCCAATACTTGGAGGGCGCCGGCATCACAGAACTCGACCGGATTACGCCGGGGCACGTTCGTGAGTTCTACGAGAATGCCCAGAATGATGCACCTCGACGCTCGTATGGTTCTACCCTTCGGGTCTTTTTCCGCTGGGCCGCCGCGCAGGGATGGCTCTCCAGTTCTCTGGGTGATGCCATCCCGCGACCGCGACAGTATCGGTGTGTCAGCCTTCCCGCCCTGCCAACTCCACTCCTAATACCTCACTAACAGCCGTGGGAGACAGTCCCGAGAATGTACGCACAAGCATAACAAAAACAAAGGCCTCGAGCCGGCAATGGGGAACTGAGATACCCCAGCGACGCCGACTACCGACCCCGCGAAAGGTGTGTCTGTTTCCCGTCAGGCAACCTGGACCCGTCAAATCGATGGTGTGACAATAATGCGTCATAAAGGTCCTGAAAGGATGTCACTCAACCAATATGTCGGTAAAACAGCCGTCCTGCGGCAGACAAGAGGGGAGTAGGCATACGGAGAAAGATTTCGCCGACAAGCCACTGCACTCTTCCGTCGGATAGTGCGTCAATGGCTCCCTGGGGCTTCGGGAAGCGCCAATAGGTTACAGGGATGCGTCTGGCACCAAGCCTGTCCTTAAACGTAATCAAACCGACGTGCTTCCAGTCCGAGCGGCCCAAGTCAAGCTCGCGAAGCCCAGTTGATTTAGCTTCCTGGATCACCTTCCAGAAGAGCCATGGAATGCCCCCAAATTTATTAAGCTCAGGATCAGAAGAACCGTACTTGTACGTCATTGTGTTGCGGTGGACCACCGTGATAATGCTTGCTGCAGGGCGCCCCAGGTGAAACGCTATCCTTACCTGCATGGCCGGCCCCAAACATTCCGCGAGGTTCAGGAACCACGCCAATGGTTGCGGTGGGAGCCCATGTCTTTGCCGCATTTTTGCAAAAAGGCGGTAGAAGATCGCCAGCAGCTCAGGCGAGCGCCCCTCCCGGTATTCGAGCCTTTCCTTATCGGCACGCCTGATCTTTCGCTGAATGCAATCCTTGTGCAGTGACGAATATAATTCCTTCACTCCGGAAGAAAGATCAAGGGAATGAAAACAGTAATGTCTGTAAGGCTGCAACCCCCGTGGCCCTTGAGCAATCGTACTCCGCGGCCTCAGTTCAGTGTATTTCCAGTGCTCCTTTTGGAAAACCAGCAACAGAATACTGATCAGCTTCTCAAATTCGTCCTCACTCCCAAACAGCGGCTCACAATGGTCCGAGAAAGGCAGCGACACGATGCGGCGACCGGTAAGCCAGCTCTCGACACGGCAGAAAACCAGACCATTTCGTAGTTCGGAACCCGCGGGCGACGTCGTATACGCCACCGGCGTATATCCATAAGTCCGCTTCAACGATTCCAGCCACGGCTGAGAATGATAAAGACTAGAAAGTGGATGGCGGGCCACGAACTCAGGCCAACGCCGGTCCTCAAGAGGGTCAATTTGGTAGACTTCTGCCCCAAGAGATTCAGGCGGGTCCGAGGATGCCGGCCAGCTTCCGCGGTCATCAAGATGCAATCCGCTCCCTCCTCTACCTTCTTCCGAAACTATGTGTTGTTTGGAATTTCTCCACGAGTCCATGTTCATCACCAACCAATGGTCCATCGATTGAGATTGGGGACTCGTGCGGGGTTAGTGTCAAAAGCGTCGGCAACGCGCGCCACCCTATGTCCCCATCGCCCGCGCTCACCCGCGTAAACAATATAGTCTCCACAACGCTCGGCGAAGATCTGCGGTTCGCGTTCCTGTAGCTTGGCCAGGGGCGTGACGTAGCCGATGGCGGCGTGCCGCAGGTCTTCAGGAAGCTGGTATCTCAGTGCACCCTGCGAAGAGAATCGACAATAGATCCTGTTCGTATACGTGCTTCCTGGAGTCGGCGAGCCGGACAAATTCATGGTAGATTCGGTTAATCTCGTCATCTGAAAGTTCGTGGCCCATTTCCTTGAATTTATGGGCAAGCGCGTGCCGGCCTGAGTGCTTGCCAAGCACGATGCGGTTAGGTGGCGCTCCCACCGTCTCCGGCGTCATGATTTCGTAGCACAGCGGATTGCTGAGGACGCCATGCTGATGAATGCCTGCTTCGTGCGCAAAGGCATTCCGTCCCACGATTGCCTTGTTCGGTTGCGGTTCAAACCCCAGGATCTTCGATAGTAAGCGGCTGGTCGAGTAAATCTCCTCAATCAATTCCCGGATGGTCACGACTTCCTCGTCTGATGAATGGGCGCGAAAGCCGACGGCACGACTATCGGAAGTCGGTACTCTTGTTAGCATGATGCAGGTCCCTATCCTCGGAAAACACCGCGGGTGATTGTACTTGGCGCAACCCTACGTTACGGAGGAGTCATCCTGAGACTCCGAACGATAGGAAAACCAATTCAGTGGAACTGTAATTGCCATTTGGATGTTTATGCGGTGACGGTAAGGTCGAAGCACAGTCCCATTCCCCTGAGAAAGGTCCTTCGCGGGAGAGGCTGAAATTCAGAAGTCATAAATCAGCTTCCCCTTCTCCAACCTGGCGTAAGCGAGTCGCGCTCTTTCCTTGCCTTCTCCCACAATCTCCCAACCGTTTCCGCTTTTGACAATCTGCATCCGGCTCCTCTGCCTCCACCATTGGTTGAGCTCATTTGGCAGCGGAATCCATAGGCCAGCCTTGGCACGCAACTCGGCAAGATAAGCGAGGAGGTCCTTGAACACCTGCATTTCCTGATCCCGGGTCACATAATCCGGATGGATTATGAAGTTCATTACTCCATGCCTCTCGAGGATGCGGCTGGTCTGCTCTCTCCAGAGATCAAGGGAATAGTCTCGGAGAATGTGGAAAAGCGTATAGTCCTGGGTCGTCGTCACTGGGATTTCCAGGATATCTCCAACGAAAAAGGGAAAAATCGTACAGCATCCACCACCCTGGGGATCGAGATGGGCAACATTGGGAATCGACATGTCATATTCAAAGCATAGCGAGTTCAACCAATCAACGTTCCGATACAGGATGGCCGACCTAAACCCACGTGCCTTGAAAAGGCCGGCATACTCGTTGATGGCTTTCGCCCGGCGTTGAAACTCCTCATATTTTTCAAATAGCCGTCCATCGTGATTCAGGTCCTGGACATTCACCTCAAATCCGCGTTGGGAGATGCTGGTGAGGTAGCTCCCCGGAACCTTATAGCGGCGTTTCGGAATAACTTGGAATGACGCCTTGATCCCAAAGGAGTCATCAATGTCCATGAGACTTTCACAGAAATCCCTGCCGGCGCCCGTCTCAACGTCGTGAGTGATTAGAGCGCAGGCCTGCTTACCTTCCGGCCAAAACCAAATAAAGGGTATAGTGTGGTCCTTCCTCTCCCGGAGGATCAATACGACAATGGATTCAAGAATCTGCTCGACGGTCGTATCCACCGGCCAGCGAGGAAAAGGGCGTTTGTGCCATCCGCGCAATGAAAGCCTTTGAAGATGCTTGCGAACCGAGACCGGCAGCAATGGCCGGGCTGCGTAGTAGCCCATTCGGAGAAAGCGTTTCTGCTGCCAGTTGCGCGCCTCACGCCCTAGAGCGGTGGTGTATTTTTCCCGGCGGAGGGCTTCGACAACCTCGGACACATGAAAAGGAAGGGACACAACTCCTTGATCAACACGGGCGCACCCCAGAGCGTCGTATAAATTCCCCTTAATGGACCGGGATGGAACAAAAGCGGAAGACTTCCCGTAGCAGATCAGCTCGCTCCCGAACTTAAAGAACCCTGGTTCCCGAGATAGCTCTCCCCAAACCCCTATATTCATAAAATCATCAGGGCATCGAAAGTGATCGACAATCACTCGGTTACTTGGTTCCACGGTGTGCATCACAGACACAGGAGAACCCTCAGCCCTCGGGCAAAGGCAGGTTCGGAGTCGGCCGTAGATCTAGCCGCATGGATATTCTGCTCAACCTGAGAACGACACCAACCCTTCTTCACTCGCCACGCATCTGGATGTGAGCAGGGGGTATGCACAGCTTTTTCAGTCATTCCGTCGAGACCGCAACCTCTCCCCGGATCTTTTCTAGCACGATGCGCTTCTCCTCTTCGGCGGGAAGCTTCCGCCGGGTAACTTGGCGAGTGCGGCGGATCAGTGGATCGACAGCAGGACGATCACTGTGCCCTTTTGCTGAAGGCCCTCTGATAGGCTGCGAGCAGATTCTTGACGGAATAATCCCAAGCCAGTTCTTCTTCAACCCTTCTGCGTCCGAACGCGCCCATTCTTTTTCTTTCATCGGGATTCTCGAGCAGCCAGAGGATTTTGGCGGCGAAATCAGTCACCCCCTTCCGGCTGTCGGCGTACAGGGATGCTTCCTGGGCACTGAATCTACCCTCCCTCGAATCGAACTGAACGATGGGCTTGCCCAAAGCCATGTATTCCATGATTTTGATCATGGTGGAAATATCGTTCATTTGGCACGGCCTGTCCGGATTGACGCAGACATCGGCTGTTGAGAGAATCTCCAACAATTGCTCGTCGGGGATCATTCCGGTGAAGTTAACCATGTCCTCGAGATCTTTGTCATGTGTCATCTTCCGGAGTCCGGGCAATTCCGGCCCCCCGCCGACTAAGCAGAAATAAATGTCACGACGTCCCAAGGTTTTGATGTGCAGCGCTACATCCAGGAGGATATCCAAGCCATCTTGGAAATTCATGGCTCCGACATAGCCGATGAGGTAGGGCTTGCCGCATTTCAGAGCGGGGTTCGGGGGAACGGCTTCGAAAGTCTTTAAATCAGGCCCGTTGCGGACAATAAGCACATCCTCCGGGTCGATGCTGCCTCTGGTTACAGCGAGGTCTCGGTAACTGTTGTTGGTGGCCATGACGACGTCGCTGAAGCGGTAGGTCAGCTTTTCAAGCCAAATCAAAACCCTGTAGAGAACTCCCTCCTTGCCGTACTTGCAGAGATATAGTTCCGGGCTTGCATCGTGATGATCAAAGATGTACTTGACGCCTAAGAGTTTGAACGGCAGAGCAATCAGGAAAATAGTGTCGGGAGGATTACAGCCCTCCATGACATCGAATCCGCGTCGCAGATAGATCCAACAAGCGTACAAGAACTCCCAAAACAGTGCGGAGCCGTATTCGAACAGATGCGCGAGGGGGGTGCTTCCCTCTGTGGGCATCGGATGCCTGTAGATGTGGATCCCTTCGATAACTTCGTGCGCTTGCTCGTAGCCCTTGCGCCGCGGACACAATACGGTTACTTCGTAGTCGTTCTGGTGCAGTGAAGAGGCTTCCCTCCAAACGCGCGGGTCGCCAGGAACCCCTGAGTTTTCCTCGATGATGAGGACTTTTTTCTTCATGACAAGGGTCTCCTAGCCCTCCAACGATTTGTAGGGCCCAGCCAGCGCGTAAAGCATCGTCGCCTGTCCCCAGTGCAACGTGGGGGTTCTGTTGACCAGCCAAGGCGAATACCGGCGATAATAGAAATAACCCGTGCGATCTTGCATATGCTCAGTTGTCCACTTGGCGACTTTCAGCGCCAGCAACAGGCTTTCCGGATCGAGGTCACAAAAGAAAACGAGCGTGTCGATCGCCTGGGAACAGCACTGGATGTCGATCGGCTTGGTCTTATGGCTATAGTACCTGGGAGTCCATCCGGCAGGAAAAAGGTTTTCTTCCAGTACTCGTAACCGTTCATCAGGGTCTTACGAAAGCGGTCATCGCCCGTGCTTTCGATGTAATGTTTGAAGGAGTCCAACACATATGCCGCATGAAAGTTGTCGATCCAGTGCAGATTAGCTGCTCGGACAGTCGACAAATGGATTCGCATAATTGGTCCTTCAAACTCCTGCTCCTGGCTTGAGCCCCAGGCTGGTTACCAGCATATGCCGTCATAATTCCCCTTTTCGCTCCTGCGACGGGTAATCCGTACGAAATCCACCAGGACTTGGTCATCGCGCAACCGCTCCGGCACGTTCCGGAAGTCCGGATCGTTGTTGCCGATCACGACCGTTTGGGCGTGATCCAGAACCGCATCTTTCCCGCCGACCATAAGCCTGGATATGTGCGGAATGCGGTTGAGGATGAAATCCCGATTAGCGCCAAGCAGGCTGGCGATATTCACGTTCTTGTCATAAATGCGTAAGTCGAAACCTTTACCGATGAGACGTTCGATGATTTCGATCATGGGGCTCTCCCGGAGATCATCCGATCCCGCTTTGAAACTGAAGCCCAAAACTCCGATCCGTTTGTGTCCTTTTTCCATGATGAGCTGCAGGCCCCTGGCAATCTGCATTTCGTTGCTCGACAGGATGGAAGCAATAATCGGCAATTCCAAATCGCACATTTTGGCCTGATAAGCCAACGCTCGTAGATCCTTGGGCAAACAGGAGCCGCCGAAAGCAAAACCGGGAAGAAGGTAAGCGGGAGAGATGTTGAGCTTCTCATCCTGACAGAAGATCTTCATGACCTCGTGCGCGTCGATGGCGAAACACTTGCAGAGATTGCCGATTTCATTTGCAAACCCGACCTTGAGCGCATGCCAACTATTATCGACGTACTTGATCATCTCGGCAGTCTCAAAATCTGTCCTAATCAGCGGTGCATCGATCTTTCCGTAGAGCGCAGCCAGCATGTCGCCGCTGGCCTGGTCCAACTCACCGACAACCGTCTTGGGAGGGGAATTGAAATCCTTCACTGCCGAACCTTCCCGCAAGAACTCAGGATTGTGACAGACGCCGAAGTCAGCCCCGGCCTTCTTCCCGGAGGATTCCTCGAGGATGGGGATTACGATCTTGCGCATAGTTCCCGGCAAGATGGTGCTACGGATGACGACGACGTGCCGCGCGGCTTTGTCTTTGAGCCCCTGGCCGATTTGTTCGCAAATGCGCCTCATGTACCTCAGGTCGAGGTTGCCATTGGCTTGACTCGGGGTGCCGACGCAGACAAAGGACAAGTCTGTTTCCTCGATGGCTTGGGCCGGATCGTCGGTGGCGCGCAGTCGGCCGGCTTGGACCATCGATGCGATGATCTGACCGATATCCGCTTCGATGATAGGGGTTTGGCCATTGTTGATCAGGTTGACCTTTGTCTGCACCGGGTCGACGCCGATGACTTCGTGTCCATCATTGGCCAGGCATCCCGCCGACACCGTACCGACATAACCCAACCCGAAGACGCTGATTTTCAAGATGCGCTCCTTTTCCCTATGGCCAATAGGCCCTCGGACCCAGACTCTATCGTAGCGCCATATTTCGTGTCCGCACCCTCCACTTTAGCGGGCGCAGTTTGAAGCGCAGCCGTGGCGGCTGAGACCATGGCCAGGAAGGCCCACCACCATATCAGGGTCTGGTCAAAGTAGCTCGCCCCGAAATAAGCGAAGACATGAGCGACCATGATGGCGCCAAGGCTCCAGAAGAACCATTCCTGCTTTTGATCGCCCTCCACTTCCCTCCTCATCTTCCCCAGCCGACTGAAACTTCGCGAGATTATGGCGATAAAGCATATAAAGGCCAGCAGTCCCCCCCTTTCCCCTACATCCACATACTGATTGGCAGTGTCCCACATATACCATCCCCAGTTGCCGGTCTGATTTGTTCCAATCAGCCACCAGTCCCAAAAGTGCTTGAAGAAGGTGTCAACCAGGGCAGCGCGATCCCATCCTGTCGAACCTCCTACGATATTCACGTGGGAAATGACATACCACACCGGCACCTTCATCACCACCGCCAGACCCACGAGCGTCAGCACGATTCCCCAGCGCAGCATGCGCATGGAGCGACGAATGGGCCAGAGAAACAAAGCGCCCACTCCGGCGACGCAGGCGAGCACCGGCGTGCTCGAGGCCGCGGTGAAAACCATGAGGGTCGAACCGATCACTCCAAGAAAAGCGGCGAACTTCGCCCTGCCGCTCTTCCACAGCCAGAAGAACAGTGGCACCAGCGTCGCCCCGAAACAGCCGGCCAGGATGGCGTGCGCGAACGTTGCCTGCGCTCGTACCCGGCCCTCACGCACCGCGGGAGTGAGGAACGACGCACCACTCAGATAGCCGAAGACGTTGACACTGTGAATGCGCTCGTTCAGCATGCACGCGCCCAGGATCACAGCGAGGACCGCCAGCGTTTTGGCTGCCCGGGCAATGTCTTCCTCGTCCTGGATCACGTAGCGCAGCAGAAAGTAGCCGCCGAAAGCTTGCAGCCAGAAAGCCGCTTGATAAATCGCCATGCCCCCTTGCGGAAACAGCAGCACCTGGCAAACTCCAAGACAGATAGCCCACAAAATGAAAGCCTTATCAATTCCGTTCAATCCACCCGCAACCTGGAACTTGGCTCTCGCCAGGCGCACAATCCCCGGCAGAACAATGATGCGCATAACGGTCCAATGCATGCCTGCGACATAGAGCTGTGTCCACCTTGGGACCAGAAACACACAAAGCAAAAAGGGAATAACAACGTATTTTCTCGGCAGCACCAACATGAGCAGAATGGTGACCAACATCGCCACGATCACCGCGGGGTGAATGATCGTTTCAGGGATGCCGCCCCCAAATTCGAAGTTCTCTGGTTTCATACCGCCCTGATGTGAGCCCCAGCTTGTACCGCTGGGACTGTTTCGGTAGCCCTCCAAGCGCTCATGGTGCTCATGAGGCGCGCTTAACCCCTCATATCCCCTTCCGTCATCATCGCGGGTGCAGACGTGTTGTTGTGCTTGGCGGTCTCAAGCGTCTGGGAAGTTGCCCTCTGGCTGACGCGAGCACCTGTTGATAGGCCCGAAGGAGCAAGATACTAGCCACAGTCCACTGAGCTTTCCCTATAAAATTCGAGCCAACACTTCCCCCCTGCGAGAACTTGCGCTCCATTCTGAACAGCCATGCGCACGGTCGAATCACGAGACCTCGGGCTGCAACCATAGCGCGAGGGCACCAGAGAATCGTCGTGTGTATAGAATATCAACCAACCCTTGCGCTTCTCGTTCTCCTTTATCAACCGCGCTACCCGATCCAAATCATTCGGATCACCGTAGACGGAATTGGCCAGTAGCAGATTAGCTCGCTCCCGAACTCAAAGAACCCTATTTCCCGAGATAGCTCCCCCCCAAACCCCTATATTTGTAAAATCATCAGGGCATCGAAAGTGATCGACAATCACTCGGTTACTTCGTTCCACGGTGTGCATCACAGACATAGGAGAACCCTCAGCCCTCGGGCAAAAGCGGGTTCGGAGATGGCCGTAGATCTATCCGCATGGATATTCTGCTTAAGCTCACAACGACACCAACCCTTCGCCTGGAGTGTGGCAAATGGACAGGTGTAGATGCAATCTTCCGGTTTTTTCTTGACACACTCCAATCGGACGCAGCGGGACGAAGCCATCCCCTCTGATTCTGAAATACGAAGGTCGCGGCACTCTACGGTCCGTCGCCGACCGGCAAGGTGTGCTCGATTCCCCAAAGGCCGATGGGAGGGGATTGTTATTAAGTCTTTTCGCCACGCACCCAGGAGTAACTCGCCGTGGCAATGGCGATCAGGAAAAACAGAAGCGCTCCCTTAAAGAAACTCATGTACCAAAGAGTTTTTCCCTGCTGGACCACGGTGGTGGCCAGTATTCCAAAAGCGTTCAATGCCCGCAGAACCAAGGCGATCAGAGAGCTAAGCATACCCAGCCAATAGCTCCAAGTGACGATTTGTTTTTCCACGAGATGTCTCCTCTCCGTGCGAAAATGGGGCCCTTACAATGGGACACATGCTAATCGGGATTTCCATTTTGGATTTCCGGGTAGTTGACAGTGTACATATTGACCTCCGGCCCGACCGATAACATACACCTGACCGCCCCCGAATGCAATTGTCGGTCGGGTCTGATGCGCAAGGTGCATCCACGGGCCACGGAAGGGGCGATTTGTGCCTCTCGCGAAAACCCCAAAGACCGCAACTGGCCCTCTTTCGACCCGTGCCTGCGACACTTTCCCGCCCCTGCCTCTCTTGTCACTGAAATCCGCTCCGTCGGCGGCTCGCCTACCCCGCTGGCAAGGGCAGCAAGCCGATCCGCCGTACCATGGCCCCGAACAGTCGCCTAGTCAGATGGCTCTCGGCCAAGAGCAACCAATAATAGCGAGCAGGCTTCAGCTTCTCCGAACCCGAGTCGTTCGTCGAGTTCGCGCACCACGATCATGAACAAAGGTGCCGGAGATCAGCAAAGATCTAGTAGCCGAGACTCATATCGGAAATCCGGAGCAGATACCCCTCCCCGGATGGGCCCGAAGCGGGTTTCCTAACAGGCCAAGCCGCCAGTCCATCACGCGAACTTCCCCGCGCGCCTCGTGGCGCACTTTCCGGCTCGTTCCTCCGGCCGGACTATACGGATTTGTTCGAATTCCAATTCAGCGTACGTTCCAACCCTGCCAGAAAGCTGACCTTCGGCTCGAACCTCAGGTATCGCCGAGCCCTTCCAATGTCCGCCTGGGAATGTCGTACGTCGCCCAGTCGCGCGTTTGCATATTCAGGCTCTAGGTTGCGCCCGACAAGTGAGGACAGTGATCGCAGTAGATCATTAAGGGAGCGCCTCTCGCCGGTGCCGATATTGAACACCATCCCTTCCACGCCGTTGGCCTCGCACGCAAGCAGGTTAGCGTCGACAACGTTTTCGACATACGTGAAGTCACGCGACTGTTCCCCGTCACCATTGACGACAGGACGCCTGCCCGCGAGGGCCGCCTCTACAAAACGTGAAATTACTGCCGAGTAGGGGGAATGGGGATCCTGCCTCGGGCCAAACACGTTGAAGTAACGAAGGGCGACAGTCGGCAAGCCATAAATGCGGTAAAAGAGCACGCAATATTCCTCACCCGCATGCTTGGTAAGGGCGTAGGGAGAAAGAGGATTCTCGGGCATCGTCTCAACCTTGGGCAGCGTTTCGGTGTCTCCATAGACAGATGAAGAGCTCGCAAATACGAACCGCTTTACTTTCGCGTCACGAGCCGCCACAAGCATGTTCAAGGTGCCCGTCACATTGGCATTGTTACTCCGTATGGGATCATCGACGGAACGCTGAACGGAGGGAATCGCAGCCTCATGGAGTATGTAATCAACTCCCGCTACTGCCGATTTGCAGACGGCAAACTCTGACACGTCGCCCTCCATCAGCTCAATGCGGTTTAGACATTCCTCGAGATTGCTCTTGAACCCCGTGCTGAGATTGTCGAGGACCCTTACAGAGTGACCGACACCCAGTAGCCTGCGTACCAGCGACGATCCAATGAACCCCGCGCCGCCGGTCACGAGAAAAGCTGCCATGAAACCTCCCCCTCTACCATGGTGCATTTACGCTCGTCCAATGCGTGAATCCGGATTGACATCCCCATCCTCACTAAGCTAAATGCGAATCATCGAGCTAATGGATTTTGGCCAAAATGGAATGTGCGCAGGATAATGCATGAAACAAGTGTATGTTCCTGGCCAAGCGTTCCCTATAAAATTCGAGCCAACACTTCCGCGACCGGGAGAACTTTCGCTCCATTCTGAACAGCCATGCGCACGGTCGAATCTAGAAACCTCGGGCTGCAACCATAGCGCGAGGGCGTCGGAGAAACGTCGTGTGTATAGAATATCAACCAACCCTTGCGTTCCTCGTTCTCCCTGATCAACCGCGCGACCCGATCCAAATCATCCGGATCACCGTAGAGGGAATTGGCCAGAAGCAGATTGAGGTCAACGTAAGGGCCGTTCACACCCCCATATATTCCCCGACAGCTCATCATCTCTTTTCCCACGGCGAGCTTTGCCGAAAGCGTAACCTCTCCACGGGGAAATGCAAAATTACGGGTAGGGGCTTGGCCCCCCATTTCACGAATCGCGCTCCAGCCTTTTCGGACATCATCTCCAAAGGCGGTACACGACACCGCGCGGCTCGATTGGTGACTAAAAGTGTGGCTGGCCAACTCATGACCCTCGTTTGCCGCTGAACGCAGGTCCTCCATCCGGAATTGTTCGCCAAGCGCGTTCGAGGTATTCATCAATCCCATTGCGACATAGTACGTTCCCCGCACCCCGTAGTTCTTTAGAATCGAACCTCCCACGGTATAAGCGCTACGAGGAAAATCATCAAAAGTGACCGACACATACGGGCCCCCGTTCCCCAGAGGAACTATACGGCGATGAAGCGAGCACAGGATGCGCTTGCGCACTGTCCCGAACGTAGACCGGAGGCTCATCCCTTACCGATACGCAGAGCGTCTTCCTCAGGTATCCAAATGCGGCGTGGAATGGATCCTTTTCAAAACTTCCCTGTCATGGCAGTTGCCGGAGAAATTCACTTGGATTGTGCGCTGTGTGAGTTATTGCACGTGGTCGAGGTTCTCCGGCAGAGCGAGCAAATGCTCAACCTCAGATTGCAGCCCTTCATAAGAACCGACAGACTCTGCCCAGGGTCTGCCGCAAAAGCTGCCGTCCACACACACCCGTCTTCTATGCCAGCCCTGCTGCGACCGTATCAAAGGTCACGATGACCACTCGTGGAAGGTGCTTGCGCAGTGGCCTGCCTTCCACAGAACTTCCGCCTTAGGTTTCGCAGCCTGTCAAGCTGCTCGGCCCGGCAAAACTCGATAAACTCTTTAGGAACAACACGCCGTTCTCGACGAAAGCAGGCGCACAAGAATCCGCCCAGCCTCGCTAGACCGCAAACCACGTAGGGGGTCTGTTGAAAGCGCCCCAAACACTTGGCAACTTCGAACAAGGGATGGGCACCTAAAGAGTAGTCCATCAGGCCTTGCCGGAAGCAATAACGTACGACGCTCCTCGGCCTTCCCGTTGGTCTGTGGTGGTACGCCGGAAGCTCCGGAAATACCTGAACTCGCCAGCCTGAGCCTGAGCCTTTAGGTCTCACAGGGACGCCAAATGCGAATGGCAGCATACGCAAGCTGGGGCGATAGCGTCGCGGCAAAGGGGCAAAACTGCTAAGCGCTGTTTCTTCCGTTCGCTGTTGAAATCCACTCCCTGAAACATCTGAAAGGCCGCATCAAATAAAGCCGCAGGCGTTGCATTTGCTCCTCTCTCCGGAACCGAACAAAATCATCGGGGACTTGTCTTTTCTCACCCCGGCAATACGCCAGGATGAAACCGGCAAGCCTAGCTAGAGAGCCCAATACGTAAGGTTTGCCCGGAACGCGCCGAACCAGCCTGAAGATCTCGAATACAGGGTGTACCCCCATGTAGAAATCCATCCCTCCCCCCCTGTACGAGTAACGCAAGTTTCCGAAACCACTTCCCGTCGGCCGGTGATGCATAGCCTTCAACTCCGGGAATGACTGAACATGCCAACCCTTCATTCGAAGGCTAACCTCCGCGTAGGTGTCCGCGCCTGCCCAGGAAAACGGCCTATACCCTCCCAGTGCTTCAAGACACTCCCGGCGAAACAACTGAACCGCGTGCGCAACAGAAGTGACACTATTAGCGCGGCGGGACCAGAACTCTCCCGCCCGCTCCTCGCATATGAATCCGCCAGCCAACCCCAGGTTTGGATCCTGTAAGAACTTCCCCAGTAGGCTTTCGAAGTAAGTCGGTTCAAGTGATATGTCGGCATCCAGATTGCCGATAAAGCTGCAATCAACGTCCTTCAGGCGTGCAAACCCTCTATTGATGGCATTCACTTGGGCGGTAAGATTCCGCGCGTGTTCTTCCGTCACTCTATATAGCTCGATGAAGCTGTTTTGGCTAGCATACCTGTCAACGATCTCATCAGTGCGGTCGGTGGATCCGTCGCTGACGATAATCCATTTCTTCGGTGTTACCGACTGAGCAACTATCGAATCGAGCGCTCTCGCGAGGTATTTTTCCTCGTTGTAAGCCGCCGTTACTAGGGCGTACCCGATCCCGCCGCTCTGACAGTTTCTCGTCGTTCCATTCATTGCGCCTCCCTTTGTGTCCTTAGCCCCGTTAGCCAAAGGAGACATGCCAGACTTCGTCTCACCCTGTAGCCAGCCTTTGACCGGACCGACTGTTTCACAAGGTATAAGAACCCGTACCCAACAATTCTAATGATTTGCTGCAAGCATGTTGCCAGCCAGAAGCCGAATACGGCATGGAACCTATGGTGCTTCTCATAATACTGCATATTTGCTCGGTGCATTTCCACATAGAACCGGATCGGCGCTTTGGAAGAACTGGCAGCGCAGTGGTGGATGGCCTCGGCTCCGGGGTGAAACACCACCCTCCAACCGCTGTCGTGAAAGCGCTTGGGCCAGTCAATGTCCTCGCCATACATGAAGAAGCGGTCGTCCAGGAGGCCGACCTGGTTCATGGCCTCCCGCCGGATCAGCCAGAACCATCCAGTGAGAACCTCCACATCCTCGATCCTGTCGTATGTGAACCCTCTCATCATAAGATCGCCGAAGATCTTCGAACCCCTGCAGAGAGAGTCCAAGGCCAGTGCATTGCAGAAGCATTTCCACACCGTCGGAAGCTGCATGCAAGATTGCCCAACGCTTCCGTCAGGTAAGATCATCTTGGGTCCGAGCATTCCAACGTCTGCATGCTCCTCCATGTAATCCAGCATCTTCTGCAGGCAACCATCCGGAACCGCGACGTCGGAATTAACTAGGCAGACGTATTCGCCCGAGCTTAGATTGATCCCGATGTTGTTGGCCCTGGCGAACCCAAGGTTCCTTTCGTTTCGCACTAATCTTACGTGTGGAAATTGCCTTTGTACATCTTCCGCGGTGCCATCCGAGGACGCGTTATCGACTAGGATGAGCTCCAAAGGAAGGCAACCCCGGCTACGTTCAAGAGATTCCAGACACTCTAGTACGAGCCTTTTCGTGTTCCAGCTAACAATCACAACCGATAAGCTAGGTTTGGTCTGACCCATTGGTCTTTGGTGCCCCCAATGAATACTCCTCAGAACACTCCCTGAGTTCGCGGTGGGCGGATGCTGCGGCGCGTGTCAATAGCTTTGAGACACTCCCACACGGAATTTACTGACTTTTATTTTGTGGCGGCTTGTTAATCCACACCTCCTTTGGGACAGGGGTTGATTGCGGCGGACGACGAACAAATCGTTCCGGGTGGGCCTGGTATGCGGCATCGAGTACAACTTGGCGTTGCTTCACGATGGCCGGAGCTTGGCCATAGTGGACCATCGCGGGGGTGAGAAGCTCGATGCCCGAATGACGGTGCTCTTCGTTGTACCAAGCGAAAAACTGCTGGCAGAAGCTCCGGCTATCCTGGATGGAGCCAAAGCGTTCGGGGAAGTCCGGCCGGTACTTCATGGTGCGGAAGTGGCTTTCCGAATAGGGGTTGTCGTCGGAAACATAGGGGCGGCTGTGCGTCTTGGTGACGCCCAGATCCGCCATCAAGAACGCCACGGGCTTGGAGGTCATGGAAGAGCCGCGGTCGGCATGGAGGGTCAACTGGCCCGGCGCGATGTTCTGCTTGTCGCAGGTGGATTCGATGAGCCGCTTGGCCAATTCGGCGCTTTCGCGATGCGCCACCATCCAGCCGACCACGTACCGGCTGAAGACGTCCAGGATGACATAGAGGTAGAAGTAGGTCCACTTGGCCGGGCCCAGCAGTTTGGTGATGTCCCAACTCCAGAGCTGATTGGGAGCGGTGGCCAGCAGTTCCGGCTTCTGATAAGGCGGATGGGTGAGTTGATCGCGGCGCTCGCGAGTTTCACCCTCCTGCTCCAGCAGCCGGTACATGGTGCGGATGGAGCAGTGATACCGGCCCTCGTCCAGCAGAGTGGCATACACGGCGGCGGGGGAGCGATCTTGGAATCGTTCTTCATGCAGGCAGCTCAGCACGGTTTCCCGCTCCGCAGGACGAAGAGAGCGGGCTGACACAGATCGCGCGGCCGGGCTAAAGATGGGGCGCTGCTGCCGGTGGAACGACGACCTGGGGACGCCGAGGACGGCGCAGGCGGCCTGGATACCCACCACAGGAGCGAGTTCGGTGACGGCGGCCATCAGGGTTTTTCCTCCAGGTCCGGCACTAGGATCGGACGCCCCAGCAGAGTAGCCACTTTTTTTTGAACCTCAATGACAATCTCGGCTTTGCGCAGCTCTTCACTGAGGTGTTGGTTTTCGCGGCGCAGTTTCTGATTCTCTTCATCGAACGGGTTGCGCTGGGACTTGGGACCCCGCTTCTGGGGCGTCAAGGCATGCAGGATGCCGGCGGCGCGCTCCTTTCGCCAAGTCACCAGGTGAGAGGAGTACAGGCCCTCGCGGCGGAGCAAGGTGCCAAGGGCTCCCGGCTGCTCTTTCGCCTTATCGGTTTCAGCCAGGATGCGCTGCTTGTACTCGGCCGTAAAAATCCGGCGTTTGGGTTTGGCGACGACCTGGGGATCGGGGCGGGGGACGGCGCCGGGATCGGCGGCGGTTTTGCCTGCCTCTCCACTCCGTTCGGCCTCGCTACGCTCGGCCTCACTTCGCTCCGCGGCAGGCAAAACCGCAGGAATCAATGCGTAAGCTTTGTTGCTCGTCATGCTGAATTCCCTTCTCGCCCTACTCAGTAATTAAGGATACGGGAAGTGTCTCAGCTATATTGGCACGGAGGGCTGTGTCGCTAATCCGCCAGCGAGGCCTCGCTGCCTCTTGGCACGCTGGAGCGTGTGGCCCCGAAGAAGCGACGTCTGGTGCTGCCAATGCAGGTGCGTTCATGCCTCATATTGTCCTGACGATCCCGTCCTTGAGGTCTCCCACTCATGCCTCGGGCCAAGGTTGACCGTGACGGGGTTTTTGTTCTTTTCCGTAAAATGGCGAACGATCAGACCAATCGTTACATCAAGCGACGTCGACGGGCGCCACCCAGTGTACTTCTCAATTTTCTCGATCGAAGGAACCCTGCGCAACATGTCCTCGAATCCCTCCTCGTAGGCCTGATCGTACGGGATGTGGCAGATCTCCGAGTTGCTCTTGAGCTTTTCCTTGATCAGCAAAGCCAGATCATCGATTGAGATTTCCTCAGAGCTGCCGATGTTGAAGACCTGACCGACCGCCTCCGGGGTTTCAACCAATTTAAGCAAGGCCGCCACGACATCTCCGACGTGACAAAAACACCGCGTCTGTTTTCCGGTGCCAAATACCGTAATGGGTTTGCCGTCCATGGCTTGATGAACAAAATTAGGGACGACCATCCCGTAGCGGCCTGTCTGCCGTGGGCCAATGGTGTTGAAGAAGCGTCCGATGATGACTGGAAGCCCTTTCTCCTTCCAATATGCAAGAGCCAAGAATTCGTCAAGAGCCTTCGATGCAGCATAACTCCACCGGCCCTTGTTCGTCGACCCCAAGACTAGGTCCCCATCTTCACAGAAGGGGATACTCGCGCTCTTTCCATAGACCTCGGAAGTTGAGGCAATGAAAACAGGCTTCTTCTTCTTTTGAGCAGCTTGAAGCACCAGCTCCGTTCCCTTTACGTTGGTCTCAATCGTGCGAACCGGGCTCTCAACAATCAAACGTACTCCAACGGCTGCGGCAAGGTGGATTACCAGATCACTCTCATCAACGAGTTCGGCAAGCAAAACTCTGTTCATGACGGAATCGATCCAGTAGTGTAGCCTGGGCTCGGCTTTGATGTGGCGGAGGTTCTCCATACTACCCGTCGAGAGGTCATCTACGATGAGAACCTCATCGCCCTTAGCCAGTATCGCTTCGGCTAGATGGGAACCAATAAACCCTGCCCCACCCGTTATCAACACACGCATACTCATTCCTCCTTCAACACGATTTCCCTCAAGACGGCATTAAGCTCTGCTCAGGGTAGCGTAAGTATTTTGGATACTCGAGGCGCCGCAGGCAAGAGGCGAATGCCCGCAACGCAGCATGTTAAGTGCTGAGCTGCGGTCATCTTTTGCGGAACACCGCCTCAATCGCCGCACCGTGTCCTGTTATTGCCGCCAGCCGACGGAAGGGCGACAGAAAGCCCAGGCGGAAGGCTTTGCGAAATGCTTTCCAAGCTATGCTTGGTGTGGCGCCGCCGGCCGCCAGAGGGCTTCGCGAGATCCCGACTTTCATCAGCAGATCGTCAAAGACGTAGCGAACGCTTTGCTCGACATAGCAGTCGGCGTTCGTATGTAACAACAGCTCCTCAAAGCCTGAAGGCTCAAAGAGGCATCTCAAGGACGCCGGAGAAAAGTGGCAGAGGTGTCGCGGTAACTCCAGACCATACCAGTAGGACCGGAAAATGGACGCCTCCAGTGACTCAATATTCGGAACCGCCAAGTAGAAGATGCCTCCGTACTTGAGCCAATCCCACGCCTTCGAGATGGTCTCCACAGGGCGATAAACGTGTTCGAGAACGTGGAAGCACGTGATGACGTCGAAACTCCGTGAGGGGAAAGGGGCGTCGAGGACATCGCCCACATGAACGCGGGCGCCGGTGCTCACTTCCGCCTTCCGAGCCTCTTCGGCCGAAATCTCGATTCCGTAGAGATCCCAACCTCCGCCTTTAAACGTCCTGAGGAAAGCATCCGAGCTGCAGCCGATATCAAGCAGGGCGCCTCCGCTTGCCATTTTCAACACCCTGTCCCTTGGAGCACGCCACCGTGCATCAGGCTTCGTCTCGCCCGAGACCGTAACGGCCCTATGGTATGCCTCCCCGTAGTGATGGGGCATCTCCTCTGGTGCGGGCGGGTTCTCCAGCCAGACCGGTGAACACGCGGGGCACCTGACAAGCTGATAGAGTTCCTTCCCCAGGTGAAACCGGTCCGGAGCTTGCAGATGCGGCACGGATCCCTGCTTTCCACAAATGGGACAAAGTAGTGGGGTTCTTATGGAGGATTCGTCCACAGTCCGGGTTGGCACAAGGAGGCTGGAAGCCATCACTTTTCCCTTCCGGCTTCGGCACCATGGGTCGTTTTGTTATCTGCAAGCCTAGATCCGCTCGATGGGGCTCTGCCAAGGAGACGCCTAAGAACCCGTCTCAGACCCAACGGCAGCCACACCGAGGCTGCTCGGAGTAACAGGACGGGCTTTCGTGTCTCCTTGAAGCCCTGAAAATAGATAGCACTCGCGTCCTTTCGTCTTCCTAGGTATACCCAGTGCCCACCCAGGCTTCTAGTGTGAATTGATATTCCGCGATTGATAGCCGCCAGAGCTTCCCGATCATTCTGCAGACGGGCCTTTTCCTCGGTGAATACTTTCAACAAGAACAGCTTGTCCTGCTCGAAAAATTTCTGGTAAGTGCTATCCGAGGTGCGTCTTTGAATGACCAAGGGCCGGTTGAGGTATCCAAAGCGAGCCGAACGGGAAAAACGCAGAAACAGGTCCCAATCGGTACCCGACGGCCAGGCTTCATCAAACGCTCCCGCTCTATCGAACATTTCTCGTTTTACAATTAAGGCTGTTGGCTTAATCGGGACTTCCTCCAGCAAGCAAAGGTACATCTGGCGACCGCTAAGAATAAATTCGTCAACCACACGGTTTGCCTTGAGGAGTTTCGGAAAGGCCTTCATCAATCCGATTAGCGACGGAATGACCGTCTCGCCCCGTATCTCAGTGTCAGTGAAGACCGCATCTACCTCGGGATGTCGTAACAGAAACTCGACCTGACGTGTGAGGTAGTCCGGTTGCCACAAGTCGTCGGAATCCAGGAAAGCGACCAATTCTCCAGTAGCCGCCGCTATCCCCGTGTTGTAGGCAGCGCTGCACCCCCGGTTTCGCTCGTGGCGGATGTAGCGGATTTTCTCCTGGGGAAGGCTCGCGACGATTTCGCGAGTATTGTCTGACGATCCATCATCAACGACGATAAGCTCAAAATCGCGATAGGTCTGCCCGAGCGCGCTCTCAAGCGCCTCCCGAATGATATATGCGCGATTGTAAGTCGGCATGACCACCGATACCTTCATTAGCATGTCTCCTCAACCAATCAACAAAAACGGATGGCTTGCATGTCACCGATCAAGCCAACCCGTTGGAAATGGCCTCTCGACCGAAACTCCTCTGTAACATTCCTCGGACAGATTGGCGCAAACTCGTCTCGAGGGCCAGCAAAACCATGATTCCCACCGCTCCCCCCAGCGCAACCTCGGCAAGTAACAAAACCAGAGGTTTGCCGGATCTCAGCCAACCCGAGGATTCAAACAGAGCCAAGGCGGCAACGACGCTAACGGCAGACGTCGCCGATGGCCACACCGTCAGAGCAAGCTCCCGAAGAGATATCTTGCAGAGCCGCAGCAGCAGATAGAGAAACACGGGAGTCACGAGAAGTGCTCCTGTGGCAAAACGGGCGAGAGCAATCCCCATCAACTGCCGAGTCATATCGCTGTGACGAACCAGCACGCCGGCCAACACCAGAATCCCGGTCCCGACCGCGACGCGCGCCCACTCCAGTACTGCGAGCTGGTGTGGCCGGGAGAGAGCTTGCAGCAACGGACCTGTGAAGTAGGCAAATATCAAGGCCATGCTAAGTGCACACAGAATCTTGAGGACGCCTGATGCAGGTAACCAACTCGCGCCAATAGTGGCCATTAAAGGTCGACTTACGGCTGCTAGCCCGGCCAGCGCGGGTAAGGTTATCGCCGAACTGAGACGAATGCAGGTGAGGACACTGCGCCGCAACTCCTTGGGTCGATTCTGATGCCGGGAAAACTCCGGCAACGAAACCGCCTGAACGGATGACGTGGCTGCATTGACGACGGAATTGCTTATTTTGTCGGCCAGACGGTACAATCCCACTGATACGGGTCCGAACAGCAACCCCAGCAATACTGAACTTGATTGAGCTTCCGCGAACAAAGCAAGCTGAGCAACAAAATTCGAAACAGAAAACCCGGTCAATTCTTTCAGATGCTTCCATGAGAACTCGAAATTGGGGCGCCAGTGACTCAGCCTCCAAAGCAGCACGAGGGCAACGAACTCCTTGGAGATCTGCTGTCCAACGAGCGCCCATACCCGAAGTCCCGCGAAGGCCATCCCCAAGCCAATCACGCCACTTGCCAATACGGAGATATTGGCCCGAATCGCGAGACTCTTGAAGTCCATCTCTCTCTGGAGAATGGCATTTTGTATACTCGCCAGCGCCCTGATCGGTATGCAAAGCGATAGAACAGAAATGATCAAACCAGCGCCCGGAGCGTGGTTTCTTGAAGCCCACCATCCGCCAAAGAATATGCTCGCACCGACCAAAACAACACTGAGAACCTGGTCCATCCAGAACACCGCATCCAGGTGCTGAGGCTCCAACTCTTTCCTTTGGATCAGGGCCGTCATGAATCCCTGGTCCAAAAACATCGAGAGAAACGCCACGTACACCGTCGCGATCGCGACGACACCGAAGTCTCGGGGTCCAAGAATTGCCGCCAAAACGACGGCAAAAAGCGACGAAAACCCCTTTTCCCCCCAGTTTGCGGTGTACGACCACTTGATTGAATTTAGAAACGATTTATGACCGGACATAATTACTAATCTCTGGCGGCTAACGCCAATTCAGATTAGCGGCTGGAGATCGCCCAGCGGACTCCGAAATGTGCACTACGAGGAGCTAATCAGATTTTGTGACTTTAGGCTGTACACTTGCTCGATTCGTAGGGGCAGGCAGACTCACCTATCGCTCCGGACAGCGTCACCAGTGTCGCGGTACCAACCCCTAAACAGATAGTACCTCGAATAGCTCCAATAGCAAGTTTAGACTATAACTTGCTTGCAACCACAAGGAATTCAGGCGAAAGAAGATGGTCCACGACTCCCAGTGTCAACACGTCGGCGGCACGTGACCGGCGGCAAACGTTGATGGTCTTTTCAACTTCCATTCCGCCGGTCCGAAGCCACTTCCGGAGCGTGCCGCGTGAGGTCGCGTGCACACCCGTCTGTTCATAGCTCGCGAGACGCTTGGGGTGCCCAGAGCGACGGATCCCCTTAAGAAGCATACGGAGCCGGCCAAGGTTCGGAACCGAGATGATTACCAGCGAGCGAGCTGCCAGGAGAGCTCCAAAAGAACGAAGGACACTCGCGGGGTCCGGAACTAAGTGAAGCACGTTCAACAGCAAGAGACAATCAAAGCGCTCGCCGCTCAGCTTCTTCTGCACAGCTAGGAAGTCGCCGTGCACCATTTCCACACCTTGGGCTTCCGCGCCGCCAGGGATCACCAAATCCAGGGGCACGGCCACTACCCGTCGACCCCTTTCGGCAAGCCACGCCTCCGTAGCGCCCCAGCCACAGCCGATGGACAGCAAATTCCGGGCTCCTTCGGGAATGGCGGAGAGGACCTCCGGGCTGGCCGGCTCGTAATAATCCTTCGAGTACCTACACCCTTTCAGTCTCGTTTCCGTCTCAAAGAGAGACACCGGGTGCTGGCCATTCTGCCCGATCTTAAGGAGGGCTCGAACCTGGCGCCGTAACTCCGGGTCACCCACTCCGTACCTGGTCCCCACATATTTGTTCGGAAGATGATGCACCAGGAAGTCGTCCAGGTGCGAAATGCAGACGAACTTCTTAAAACCGCACTGTGTATAGGGGTCCGTCGCCGCCGTGCAGAGTAGATCGTACCGTCCCTCATGAGCATCCACCAGGTACCCTCCGGACTTGATGGCGCGGCGGAGCTGCTCTTGCGTCAAGACGCAGCAAGCCGCATGTTCGTTGGTGAAGAAGGCCAACGTATAGGGGCCACGCGAACGAACCGACGCAGGATCCCAGTGAAAATGGGAGTGCACATCGGGATAGTTGATATTGCCATCCGCACTCTTTTCATAGCGAAGGAAACCCGGCAGTTCGTCCTCGGGCAGAACCGCGGAAACTTCCAGGAAGGCCCGAAGGTTCTTCTCCCGGATCAGAATATCGTCTTCGGAATAAATGAAGAGATCGTAGTCGTTCAGCCGGTCGGCGGAAATCCGCTTGTGGGGAAAGGGAAGTGACCAGGGATTCTTGCCACGCAGATCGACCACGCAGACTTCCACTTTCGAGGCCACATTCTTCGGAATATTCGAGAGCACCACGATGTCCACGTCGAAAGACATGGAGTGATACTCTTGTACGAGCTGGAGCAAGTAGTGGTCGTTTCGGGTGCCATGGCTGGCAATGGCGACGAGAATTTTCAAGGCGCTCCTTTGTGGTTGGATCGGGGGCTAGTCGACGGCAGTTGGCCGAAGGAAGTGCTGCTGGTGCCGATATGCGCTTAAAGGCACGGGCTGTCGGGTTTGTCCAGAGGCATCTGTGGGGCCCACACAGCCGAACCCGCACCGCAGTCGTTCTATTTGGAGGGCAGTACCGACTGGCTCGATAGATTCCCAGGGCTCATTCTAGTGTGCGACGGCGGCTACGCCGGTCGGCGGAGCCGGAGCTGTAGCCTGGTACTCGTAGGCTCCTGCATCCCACGCGCCGCTGGCTGGACGCGCCACCCCGTTAAATACGGAGCCCACACCATAGGTTGAGGGCGCTCCGTAATTGAGCGGCGTAATGCCCAGGCTTGTGAGGTTGGCACCAAGTCCGATGGCCGGGGAACCAGACTGCAAGTAATAATTTGAGGTCAAGTTGGGATTACTAGTTGAGGAGGCATCGTCGCAGGTTCCCGAGCCGCCGCCTGTGCCACCCTTGCAGCCGGAGGTCCAACCTGCCAGGGTCTGATACATTACGCCGTTCCAGTTCCAACCATTGCTGTTGAGATCGTAGAAATCGTTGTAGTTCGTGAACGTGAGCGTGGACCATGGTTGGTTAGTGCTCTCTTGGTGCCACGCCCAGGCGGTGCCATTGCCGATGAAGATGTTGTTCTCGAAGGTGTAAGGCGTAACAGTATCACCGTCCATATCGAGCGAAAATCCCCCGTTCACTAGCGTGTTATTGTAGTACTTCATGGGGCCAAGGGCGCTTGCATGAACATACATCCAGGCATCGTTGCCAGACAGCATAGAGCCGGCCCCCACCAGCAGATTATTGAACACAGTGCAGGCGCTGCCACCGTTGGTGAGATTCGTAGCGCAGTAGATCATGCCAGTAGGACTGCCAAGGCCAAGGTCACCGTGAAAGTAATTGTCGTAGACGTTCGGGGCCACCTCGGTAGTGCTATCGCTGAAGGAGATCATCCCATCGGTGTGGCAGCCATTTCCCGTCCCTGGCCAAATCCAATCTGACCAGTTGGACACATCGTTCATCCAGATGTTGATGGCCCCTTGGCCGTTGGGCTGGATGTGGTGGCAATGATCTGCAAGGGTATTTTGAAAGATGTGAAAACCTGACGGCGTAGAGTTCGACGAGCATGAGGGAGACAGGCTGGGACCGCCAGAGTCAGCGGTATCGGTCGTAATCCCGTAGTAGGAGTTCCCCGTCGAATTGTTGCAGATGTAGGTGTTCGTGGACCCGTTATCCACGCGGATTGCTGCGTTGTTTCCCTCAGCGTTGCTTGCATCAGAACAGTTCGTTGCGCCGCAACTTATGTAGATGTTGTTAATAGTAAAGTTGCGGATTATGTTATAGCTTCCACCGGCGTACACACCAACACTTGCCTGCTGATTCGAGCATGTGCCCCCCAGACAAGTCATCGTAGGACTGCCGTTCAGGGTGTTTTGGATGACTCCATTCGTGCCGCCGTCGATGATGATGTATTGCCTGTTGATGGCCTGGATTGCCCCACAGTCCGAGCTACATGAGCCTTCCTGCGGATTTCCAGGGAAATACGGAGCCTGCATAACCGCACCAGCGGCAAAGACGAGTGTGATAGGGTTGCCGCTCGTACCGCTTCCCTGAAATGTCAGCGCGGGCGAACCGGCGGTGAACGTCCCCGTGCCGCAATAATGAACCGTAGTTCCCGGCCCAATCTGGGTTGAGCCGCTTCCCCAATTGCTGCGCGTATTGAAGAAGCTGGCGGCGTAGGCGTCGTTACAATCCGCACCGTCTGCCGCTCCAGCCGCGCTCTGGGCGATGTATATGTTGGCTGCGCTGCCCGCAGCAGGTATACCGTACCCCAATACTAAACCTACGAGAGTTATCGCCAAAATCAAACCTTTCGGTAACAATCTCATCGCGACTCCTTCCCAACTAGCCTGGTGACTCCCTGCAGCGCCCTATCTGCGACATACACAGTCAAGTCTAGCAGATAATATACAGAGCATGGCCACTGTGTCAAGTATCGGGACCTGAGCCAAACCTCCTGCCATGACGACCTCGTAGCACAACAACCTATACCTGCAACCAGACAGTCCTTAAACAGGATACCGCGACAAAATTGCAGCGCAACGGTACCGAAGTACTAAGCCGGAATCTCCATTATCGAGTCCCAGTCCGATCGATAACATACGCATGACCGCCGCTGAACGCAATTGTCATTCGGGTTTGCAGTACCAAGTGCTTCCACAGACCACGGAACGGGCCGGTTTTGCCTCCCCGGAGAGTGGTCAATTTAGAGCCGCCAATGGGGTATTTCGTTGGTGAGAATTCGAAACAGGAAGGCCGGGAGGAACAGCGCGATAGCTTTGGGATTCTATGTCTTCGGAATAACCATCGGACGGCGGACGTTGATCGGACTCCGCTTCAAACCCTGGGTAAGAACGAGCCGAGGAACTCTGGCGTTCAGGAATGGCAGGGCCGCAAAAAACCTGCTGTCGGGAGCATCGTAAGGTTCGTAACCCGCCCAATCCTGCGCCCCACAATGAGCCAAAAGGTTCCGGAGTGCTTCTTCCATGTCATTTTCCGTTACGCCTGATTGACCCCGAGTCATAAACATCGAGCGTCAAGCACAAGATTGGGAAGTAAAAGACTGTGGCGACACGGTCCGTTTGTTGTACGCGCTAATCAGAACCTCGAGGATGCGTGTCGCCGCTTGACCATCCCATTTCTCCGGCATGCCACAGCCGTCCTTCCTCCCCAACTGTCGCTGAATCGCGGCCGCGATTTTCTCTTTGGTGGTTCCTGCGAGGATATTAGTCCCACGCTCGAGGGTCACTGGCCTTTCAGTGTTCTCCCTGACCGTGACGCAGGGAATTCCGAGGCATGTTGTTTCTTCCTGGATGCCGCCTGAGTCAGTTATGACGAGCGTCGCATGCTTCATCATACAAAGAAAATCCAAATAGCCGAGGGGTTCGGTCAAGATGATGCCGCCCTGCCTACTTCGGGAGTCTCGCGCATCCTCTTTTATTCTTGTTTCATTAATCTCCAGGCGGAGCTCGGTCCCGAACTCCATGATGCGCTGCTGGGTCCGGGGATGGGCGGGGAATATGATGGGGCAGTCCTCGGCCAGTTCCTTCAACCCCGAAAGGATATCCAAAAAGGTATCCCGATTGTCGACGTTAGACGGGCGATGCAGAGTAAGGAGCGCATAATGCTCGATCGGGCTGCCTTCGCCATTACCACCTGCCTGGGCTCGTAGCCCCAGTCTCTCCAATATGGAGGAGCTCTCGGCTCTTTCTTTGAAAACCAGGAGCGAGTCGATCATCGTGTTTCCGACAAAATGGATCGCGCGGGGGGAGATCCCTTCGTTCCGTAGGTTCTGAATCCCGCTCTCCTCAGTTACGAAAAGCAGGTCGGAGATATGATCGGTGACAACACGGTTGACCTCTTCCGGCATTGCTCGATCGAAAGAGCGCAAGCCCGACTCCACATGCGCCAGCAAGGGGCGCGTGCCCGCCAAATCGAACGCAATCTTGGCAGTGACTAGGGCACACGCAACAGTGGAATTGACGTCCCCAACCACGACGACTACGTCGGGCCGCTCCCGCAATAAAACTGCCTCAAACCCCTTTAGAATCTCCGCCGTCTGGACCGCGTGAGACGCGGAGCCGACGCCAAGCTGGATGTCTGGAGGGGAGAGGTTCAAATCCGCGAAAAAGGAGTCGGACATCAGCACGTCGTAGTGCTGGCCTGTATGAACCAGGATGTGATCGATCGAAGGGACCGGAGCTTGGTGGGTTAGCTCAGCGCCAGCCTTGGCTACGGCTTGGTTGTACTTCCAAATTGCCGCGATGATGGGAGCGGCCTTCATGAAGTTAGGTCGTGCGCCCACCACCGTCATGATCTTCATCTTTAATTTCCTGTAAGCTTGCACTGGGGATATCTATGGAGTTTTGTGCGGATAACAACGAGCTGGCCCCTAGGAAGCCAGGCTCACCATGCGAGCTACGTCAGGAGCCCGCGAGATACTCTCCGCCTCAGCGAAGTCCAGTACCTTCCGAGCAATTCGATCCTGCTGCGCCGCGGAGAGACCTGCGAACATGGGCAGCGAGAGGATGTGTGAAGCAGCCTCTTCGGAGACTGGGAAATCACCCTGTTGGTAGCCAAGGTCTTTATACGCTTTTTGCAGGTGGAGGGGAATGGGATAATGAATTCCCGTCCCAATCCCAGCCTCACCCAGGTGTTTCTGAAGTTGTTCCCGGTTCTGAACCTGGACGACATAAAGGTGGAAAACCGCTTTCGACCAGGAAGGCTCGAAGGGAAGCTTTATTACCTCGGAGGCCGCACCTAAGAGCTCCTGATATCGCGACGCACATTCCCGGCGCCTTTCATTCCACGCCGTGAGATGCCGGAGCTTGATTCCCAAGATGCCAGCTTGAATCGAATCCAACCTGCCGTTATATCCTCCCATCTCGTGATAATACTTTTGGGCCTGCCCGTGGTCCCGCAACATCCGAACCTTCTGGGCAAGCTCCGCATCGTTGGTGGTAACAGCTCCGGCTTCCCCACAAGCTCCCAAGTTTTTTCCGGGGTAAAAACTGAAAGCCGCCGCCCTTCCCATCGAACCCGCTTGCTTACAACGGTTGTCCCGGCGCGAAAAGTATTCCGCCCCATGCGCCTGACAGGCATCTTCAATGACCAGCAAGTTGTACCTCTCAGCCAGTTCAAGAATGGGATCCATGTCTGCCATCTGCCCATAGAGATGCACGGGGACGACGGCTTTCACTCCCCTCCCCGTCTGTTTGTCCACAAGCTTGCCGTCGCTATCGTTTGGAAAGCACTCGTCCGCGAGGTAAGCGGCGAGCCTGTTCACGTCCATATTGTAGGTGCGTTCGTCGATATCCACGAATCGCGGCAGGGCGCCACATTGAGAAATAGCTTCGGCTGTAGCGATAAAGGTATTCGGCACAGTAATGACGGCATCGTCGGGACCAACTCCTCCGGCCATCAGTGCAAACCGCAGGGCGTCCGTGCCGCTGCCCACGCCGACACAGTGCTGAGTATCGCAGTACCTGGCGAAAGTTCGTTCGAAATCCTCAACCATGGGACCGCCAATAAAGCCAGCCGTCTCTAGAGCATGCTCGAATACAGCCGTTAACTCGTCTTTTAGCTCCCTATGTGGAGTGACGAGATCAAGAAAGGGAATTCTATTAGTTTCCACGACTTGCCTCCTCCGTCATCTGCTGGCCTAGTTTCCGCAACAATCTGGCGGGATTCCCCGCCACAATCGCGTTCGCGGGAACATCTCTCGTAACCACACTCCCTGCCCCCACGATGGCATTTTCGCCAACCGTCACTTTTGAAAGGATCGTGCTCCCCGAGCCAATCGAAGCGCCTCTCTTGACCAGGGTAGGCTCCACTTTCCAGTCTTTCCCGGTCTGCAGCGCTCCGCGGGGAGTGGTAGCCCGCGGATAGGCGTCGTTGATAAATGTCACATTATGTCCTATGAATACGTAATCTTCTATTGTTACGCCCTCACAAATGAATGTGTGGCTGGAGATCTTGCATCTTTGCCCAATCTTGGCGTTCTTCTGCACTTCGACAAAGGCGCCAACCTTCGTCTCGTCGCCAATTTCACATCCATACAAGTTAATAAACTTGGAAAGCTTGACTTCTCTCCCCAGCTTGACATCGGGAGCGATGCAACGGAATTCGCTCATATCCGGATGATCCTCCCCCTCTCCCTTATCGATTGGTTTGCAGCTTCCAGCATTTTCACGACCTTAAGTCCCGCCTGGCCGTCATTGAACGGCTGCTTGTTATCCTGGACACAATCAATGAAGTACTCACACTCCGCCTTCAAGGCCTCAGTCTGCTCCACCTTCGGCGCCCACATGTCACCGGAGCGGTAACTGACCAGTAGGTCATAGACACCCTCACGGTTGGTGATCTGAGCGCCCTTGTCGTATACCTTCACTTTCTCGTCCGCCTCCAGGTCGTTCCATACGACCATCTTTTTCTCTCCCCCAATCAACGTGGTCCGGACCTTGACGGGCGAAAGCCAATTGACGTTGATATGAGCGATGATATTGTGCTCGAAATATATTGTGATAAAAGCAACGTCCTCTTGGGAATTCACGTGTGTTTCGCCCGTCGCCACGATAGCTTCGGCCTTGTCCTTGATCAGATGATTCATGATGGAGAGGTCGTGGGGCGCCAGATCCCAAACAACATTGCAGTCATGTTGGAAAAGGCCCAAGTTCACTCGGGTCGAATCATAGTAATAAAGGTTCCCCAGCTCATTGCCATCGATAAGCTGGCGGATTTTCTTGACTGCTCCGGTGAAGAGGAACGTGTGATCCACCATAATCCGGAGATTCTTCTTTTCCGCGAGTTCTATCAATTGCCGCGCTTGTTCGGAGGTTGTTGTGAACGGCTTCTCCACAAAAACGTGCTTGCCATTCTCCAGAGCAGTTTTCGCCAGTTCGAAGTGCGTCCAGACTGGAGTCACCACAGCCACTGCATCAACATGCGGGGATGTCAAGACACCGCCAAGGTCCGTGGTGACTTCCACGTCAGCGTAGGCCTGCTTGGCCCGCTTCAACACCTCTGTCTCCTTATCACAAACGACCAGGACGCGGGCCCCGTTGGAGCTGTGGAAATTTCTTACGATTTGGGGTCCCCAGTAGCCGTATCCGATAACACCTATTCCAATCATATTTCACCTCGGGCAGGAGAAGCCGCAAAGAGAAACTCCTGCCTGCAGAAGAGTAGAGGAGATTGCCTTTTCGAACCGGGGAAAAGACAACTTCACTCTAAGCGTCGGGTCTTCTTGTCGAGCATTCGTTCCGCTGACGGCAGAAAACAAGTTAGGCAATAGATCCTTGGAACGGATTTGCCGGGAGGCAGCGAATGGTCAATACGCTCCTCCACCAAAGAAAACGGCCCGGGGCGTCTTCAGGAGAATCTTGAAGTCCAGCCCGAGCGACCACGTTCTAGCGTATTCCAGATCCAGGCGAACCATATCCTCGAACTTCGTCCTGCTTCGTCCTTTAACCTGCCATAGCCCTGTGATTCCAGGCTTCACTTCGAGGAAGCGGCGCCGGTGCCAAATGTCGTAAGCCTCAACCTCATAAGGGATAGGGGGCCGCGGTCCCACCAGGGACATCTCGCCCTTCAGCACATTAAAAAGTTGAGGAAGCTCGTCCAGGCTGGTCTTCCGGAGAAATTTTCCGAGAGGTGTAATCCGGGGATCATCTTTTATCTTGTAAACCCCTCCGTTCGCCTCCCCCTCCTCATCATCGTCCTCCCCGGAAATAAGCCGCGCGACGTAATCCTGATGAATCTGCGGATCGTTGCCGAAATACATCGATCTAAATTTCAGGAAGGTGAACCTGACTCCGTATTGCCCTACACGTGTTTGTTTGAAGAGTGTGGGCCCCTTCGACGTCAGCTTGATCGCTATGGCGACAGGGAGCAACACCGGCGAAAGCACAATCAGGGCGGCAAGGCTCGCGGCTATATCGATTGCCCTCTTGATAAACCGGGCGGCCTTTTTCGCTTCATCCTCTTGAAGGAAATCGGGGTACAGCCTGATATCTGCCGAACCACCCCCCTGGGCTCCAAGATCGTCCGGAAACACGTGGAAGGAGATATGGACCTCATTCATTTGGCCCGTTCCGAGGTTGACGCGGAGAGCGGAGTTTACCTTGCAGAATACTGTGTCGAGCGCGGAGTGCATGTCGGCTGAGCCAAACTCGGTTAGGATGACGCCAACCACAGAATCTTCGCTGTACCAACCCCGAATGTCTGTCTCCCGGGTAGACAAAGAGAGCGCGGCAGTCAATTGCTCAAGGGCCACCTCCCTGCGATCAGTTCGAAGCAGCTCCCCGGCATCCACCACCATGAGTACGAATTGCTTCCGCGAGCGCTCGGACCTCTTCCTTTCGAGGGACAACAATTTCGTGAACAGCTCTTCAGAGATCAGGCCGAGGTTCCCGCTCCGTGAAGCTTCAGCCTCACCATTGAAGCCGTTCGGCCGTTTTTTTGTCTGAGTACCTCTTGGATTTGGCCTGATGGCGAAATGTTCGAGAAGCATCGTCGTTATCCTTTGCAATCAGATTTATTGGCCCACACCCTTGCTCAAAGGGAGAACTTCACAGCAA
The DNA here is from genome assembly GCA_050011515.1 of Terriglobia bacterium. GTDB lineage: Bacteria > Acidobacteriota > Terriglobia > UBA7540 > UBA7540 > CAVROP01. Next base: position 57,672 of record JBEKIZ010000015.1, read on the forward strand.
GGAATCTGGGAGTGGAAGATGTGCGTCTTAGCTGAAAATCAGATCACCGCAGCAGGGTAATACAGCAGACCCAAAGGTCCTTGGTCACACGAACAACTTGAGACGTTAAGTGCAGTTTCTAATCATGTTGCCCGGCTTCGCGTTGGGTTGCATGGTTACTGCCCCAGGGGAATTGCTTTAAGTCGGTAGTCGATGCCGATCGTCACTAGGTTGCGATCGAAACTCGCCGAAATCGGCATAGTGCCTTTGCTCAACTGGTGGGTAGTGTTATAGGAGATGCGGAACACGGAGCCACGCGATAAGGGGCGATCAAGACCGAATGCGCCGGTCAAAGCATCAGTCCTTCCGCTGGCGAACTGTAAGAGCGAGGTATCCGCACGGGCAGCACCGCCCTGCAAATTTGCTTCCCAGCGGCCGACCAAGCGCCGCCTCACTCCAAAGCTTGCTGTGGTGCTTTTCACCAAGGCGTACAGACCCCCGCTGCCGGAAACAGACCTTTCGACCGACAGATCCAAGGCAATCTTCCGAACTTCTTTGGTAATATTTCCTCCCCCAGTGGGTTGAAACTGTCCGGCGACGCCGACTGCGGACTGACCAATTATGCGGACATATTCCGGCCCGCCGAAGAGGGTCACTGTAACCGTAGGGGCCAAGCGCGCTCCGACGGAGACGACCGCACTTTCCATTTGAAAGCGGAGGTTGTTGCCGAAAGCTTCGCCCCCCTTAAAGGTAGAATCTTGATGCAGCAGGAGAAGACCGAAACTGGTATGCTCGGTGACAAGGTATTGATACTGGAAACCGCCATTTACTCCCGTGCTGTTGTACAAGGGCCGGCCCGCTTCCACTTGGCTCCCGAATTTCTGCTGATCGTAGCCACCAGTGAGGGTGAGAGACGTCCGATGGCTCTTCACATACGTGAGATCCAGCCCGCTTGAATTCGACAACGTTCTGACCGTGTATGGGAGAATCGTCTGATTCAGGGTGGTGGGCGAGCCAAACCCCGACATAATCTGCTGCCCAGTGAGAGATTCAAACACTCCGTTTTGATAACTAAAAGTGCCATGCAATCCCACGTTGAAGTGGGAACCCAACCGGTAGGTCAGGTTCAGATCGGCAGTATGGTTGAGCCGGTCATACTGGTCAATTTGCCGGTATAAAAGGAAATAGGGCAAGTAATCAAAGCTGATCGTCAGGTTCTCGGTCTGCCTCGAAAGGGTGAGATGCGAATCAAACGAGACCGCTTCATCGCTTAGCCGTTGCGAGTTTTTCTGGAGAACGTTGTCATCGTAGAAAGTTGAGGCGCCCATGCTGAGCGCGAGCTGGTTGACGGGCGCAGCCTCTCCCGCATACCGGAGTGGGGTCTGCACTCCGCTGCCATACACCGACGGTTGAGCTGGGGCCGGTGCGGCTGTTTGGGCCTCAAGACCAACTGGCAACAACATTACGAAGACGACAAGGGAAATGGATGCACGCAACTTTTCTTTCAAGGAACAACCCTTGTTGATACTCTTGAGCTCCACGTTCTGGCTCAGGCTGCGATCCTTAATTACTTGCTTGTAGTTAAAAGCCAGAAGGCTTTGTGGACCATCTTCCATTTGTCATCCCCGTGCCATGCGATAACCATCTATGGCAACCGCAAGGGCTAGCGGAATACCCGAAATGGGACTTTCTTCTATGCGAACCACCGCTCCCCTACAAACAACCCCCCCCGGAGCTTCTCCGAGGATTGCAGCGGGAAGCTCAAATCTCAACTCGACTGTGGTTTTTGGCTGCAAGGGGAATTCGGCGCGAAACAGAACTCCCGAGTAGCTGACGTTCTCTGTCATCCCCTCAAACCATTTCGAAGTGTGTGGTTTGCGGTAGCGGATAGGAATGTGAATCGCAAAACGCTTAGCGCGTGTCGAACCTTTTGACGCCTGGTCGAGTAGAGAGTTAGACATGGCCATAATCCCGGCACCGGAAACTTCCTCCGATTAGCCCGCGTGTCCTTTCCATGCACTATTGTCAGATTGACTCAGCCACATAACGAGAAAAGCCGAGACCGAAAAAACCAAGATGAGCTGGGGATCCCTCCGTACTGGTGCAGCAAAACAGTGAGGAAGTGCAGATTCGGACGAACCGAGAACCAAGAGATAGTCACCATCGTCAGGCCGTTCTTAAAGATTGTAATGGGGAATACAGCCAGAATTAAGCCAGCGACCTTGCCAGCAACGCTCGCGAGGAATTGGGGCTGAATGTTTGGGTCGAGAGGCAAAAAATCAGCGCGGCCCACGCCAGGGTTATAGCCCACCAGCCCACGGTGATTGACTTTGTGAAGTCACCTTCCACGTTTACCCAGTTCCAGGCCCTCTATGACGTTGGGCTTTGTCTTCTTTACGGGAGCTTCAGATTTTCCGTATCCATAATATTTGGAGTACATACGATCGAAGCCCTCTACGCCGTTGAGAATGATTCCGATGATGTGATCGCGCCCCAAATTCCGGGTCGATTCCTCTATGGCCTCTCGTGGTGTTTTCCCTGCCCGAGCTACGAGCAAAGTGGCGTCGGCTAGTGCTTTGAGGGCAATGATGTCAGCAACGGGCGTCGTGGGAGGTGAATCGATCAAGATCCAATGAAAGGAACTCGAAGAAAGACCTTTGATCAATTGCGAGGCGAAGTCAGACTGGAGAAGTCTGCTGCCCTCCTCCCCTGGCTGCCCGGCTGGCAACAAATAGAAACCCAGGGGCTCGATTCGGCGGATAGCCAGCATCGGGTCACTCCCACGCTTATAAGACTCGGTCAGCCCAGGCCACGCCTTGAGACCCAGTTTCTTGAGGAGGGTCGGTCGATGCACGTCGGCCTCCAGCACGAGCACTGGACGCTTTCCTTCTTCAGACAGACCTGTGGCAAGATTCAACGTAACCGTGGACTTCCCATCCTCTGGCAGGGGACTGGTAATAAGGAGGCTTTTTAACTTCCTCGAAGCCTGTATGCTCGTGAGGCGTATCTGCACCAATCTGAACCTATCCGCACCAGCACTCCTTGGATCGGTGTGCATTACAATACGGCTCTCCGGGGGAACAGGGCTGACTTCAGTTGAGACTGGCAGATAGACATCAGCCCTCTCCAAGGTCTCGAAAAACTCTTCCGTGGGAGCGGAGGGCAGGTCGTCTTTTCCTATCTCTGGCTTGAAAAGGCGGTCAGGCATGACAATTATCAACTCCCATCGGTGTTCCCATCATCGGAGCGCAGGAGGAGGTTCTTCGCACTCTTCTAACCCCGCCGATAAACATAGAATTCAGTGGCGCAAACAAACAGGCACAATGCAACCCCAGCAATCCACTCGAGCGCCTTTACCCGCGAACGCCTCTGTTCTTCAACCTTGCTCAGCAGCATCGGCACTCCAATCATCAAGGGAAAGGCAAAAATCCGCCTCAACTCCTGTTCATCGCGGAGCGAGTAGTCTCTGCTCTCAACCAAGAGAGCCAGCGCCACTCCAACCGCGATCCCCGCGGCTAATCCGGCCAAGCTGATTTTAACATGGTCCGCACTGGAGGGCTTCACCGGCAGGCTTGGCCGGTCAATAATGCGGAATCGCTGACCCTGTTGGCGTCTTTCCAGGCTGGTTGCCAACTCGGATTGCGTCTTTTTGCTTAGCAAGTCGTCATAGTGTAGTTTTGACTGGTCGTAGTCGCGAAGCAAATCCGCGAGTTCTTGCTCACGAACAGGGGTCAGATTGAGGCGGCGCTGGTATTCGGCAATTCGGGCTTTGGTTTGCTCTGCGTCCTCTGTAGCATTCTGAATTTCCAACTGGTTTGCTTCCAACTGGCTTTTGAGTTGCGCGGTGGTGGCGTCTCGTTCAGAGGATCGGGCCGATTTGGAACTCTCCTGGACAGCTCCATCCTTCGTGGGCCCCGCCGCCTGCGTCGATGCTGCCAGAAGGGCCTCCGTTTCCTTAATCTCTTCGTCGATCTTCACCACATCAGGATACTTCGCTGTATACCGTGCCAATAGATCGGCTTTTTCGTTTCGCAGCCGAGTCAACTCCGCCTTTATCGTTTCCGTGGGACTGGCGGTCGCCATCCCCGGGGCCGGAACCCCGGCAGCAGCCAGGTTTTCATACTGAGAAAGTAAGGACTGCAGATAAGCCTGCTGCTCGCGTGCCCGACTTAGAGTAGCCATGGCGTTCTGAAGTTGCGTGTGCAACCCGGCGAGGATGGCCAAATTTCCCTGCTGCTGCTCGGGCAGTTCACCGAGGTAATGCATTTTAAAGTCCCGAACACGACCCCCCTGTTGCTTCAGTTCTGCTGCCGCAACCTCAAGCTGGTCCGCCAGAAAGTTAGTCGTCCCTGTGGACTGTTCATCACGTGACTGCAGATCTTCACTGATGAAGAGGGTGGTGAGCTTGTTGGTTACCTCTTGAGCCGTGCGGGGGTCAACGTCTATGAAGGAAATCTTGAAGGCGTTTAGGTCTCTGGTCTCGGGGCCTTTTTGCAATGGTTCAACCTTGATATTGCTCCGCATCAGTTCGACTAACTGCTCGGGAACCAGACGCTTCCTCTCGTTTGGAAATAGACCAAATTCATCCATAATCTGGAGCAGTTGAGTGCGGGAAAGAACCGCGTCGGTCATGACCAAGAGTTCTTCCCTAACATCGGTGGTTGTATTGGCAGTAACGTAGCGTTCAGGCACCTGCTGGCGTTCCACAAGGATCGTGGCCTCTGACTCGTAACGGGGGGGGAGCAGCTGCGAGGTCACGCAGGCACCCAGGGCAATAACCGAAGCAGGTATGAGTACCCACCAGCGCCGTCTGATGGCCACTCTTAGAAGCTTGTTTAGACTTACGTCAAGATTCTCGTCTTGATGGGCCAATGAACTCTACCTCCACGTGAAGATCGCCCCGCCACAGTGGGCAGAAACTCAAGGAACAATAATCGTGTCGCCACTCTTGAGTTCCACGTTCTGCTCGGGATTATGGCCTTTAATCACTTTTTTGTAATCGAAATGAAGCGTGTCGGAGGAACCGTTGCCGCGGGGTCTTATAATGTAAACCTTGCTTGCCTTCGCGAAATCGAGAAAGCCGCCCGCAATGGCAATGGCCTCTAGAACCGTGGTCGGTTTTCCCAATTCATATGATCCGGGCTTTGCGACCTTACCGAGGACAGCGAATGTTCGACTCTTCACGTCTTGCACAATCACGGCAACTTCCGGATCAGAGATATACTCTTTTAGCCTCTCTGCCACCATGCGCTGCACCTTGAGAGCCGTCAAACCGCTTACTTGCAACTCTCCGATCAGCGGGAATGATATCTTGCCATCGGGACGCACAGGGACAGTCCGGGAAAGCTCCGCATCCTTCCAAACATTGATCGCCAAGACGTCTGAGGGGCCGATGATGTAGTCATCATCGACATGCTTGGGGCTGGGAGCGTTGGGCTGATCGCCCGTTTTCTGGCCAGCTTGTCCAACCAAACTGGCCATCTGGACGTACTGGGTTTCAGCCGCTTTGCTGGAATCTGATCCTAAAGCGATGTTGATAACGAGTGAAAGACAAGCCCCTAATAGCGCCAGTCCGGCAAACCCAGTCCTGAGACTCAGGGTCCACATCATGCCTCTTCGCTTTCTCTGGTCCGCGCTCATCTGATCAAAACCTTAATCTGAATGAGTGAATTCATATCGAGCTGCTGTGTCCCCGAATAAGATTCCATGCCCTCTCAGGGAATCTAACCCTCAAGGTGAGTAAGGTCGAACTGGCTCTAAAGATGGAACTCCCTTATCAATTCTCAGCACGTCCTTTCGGTCCACTTCCGCGCAGCGGACGCGCTCAACCACACTGATGTCCACTTCGGCGGAGGCAGATTGTGCGAGCATTTCCACCGAAAGGACCAATCGAAAAGCACTCCTTTTGCGGACTAGTATGCCTTGAATCCCTTCCAGGGGCCCGGACTTGATCCGCACCCGGTCTCCGCATTTAAGAAATGGGTGCGGCTCGATCCGCAATGAGCTGTCGACCAAACGGCGTACAGCATCGATTTCTTCTTGTGGTATATCCGCTGGACGCCCTCCCCAGGCCACGAGCGAGTGAACGCCTGGCGTCGTAAGGATGTTCAACATTCGGTCGAGGCCACCTCGAATGAACACATAATTGGGGAAAAGCGGCAGGAGGAGTTCCTTGCGACGGTCCTTCCAAGGGTGAATAACACGATATTGTGGCAGGAATGCGTCGAATCCCTTGTCCGACAGGGCCTGGCAAACAACCTTTTCGCACTGATGGCGAGTGTAAAGCGCATACCAACCGGAAGCCCAACGGCTCGCGGCGAAATTCGCGATTCCCTGTTCGATCGGCATCAGCCCCTACCTTGTCACCTTACAAAGGTCGTTCCTGCATGCAAGAGCAGCAGGCCCTGGTAAGGTTTACATACTTTGTAACTATTACACAGAACTTCGTCCCCCAAGCATTTCCTATCGGCCGCTCAACCCCTGGGTTTACATTGAGATGCGAAAGTTTACTCTTTGGCAATACGCATGCACCGAGCAATTCGGGAATTGCCGCTCGCTGGCCGACAAAAGCGTTTGGAGGTAGTGAATCAATGCGCCGATGGATTGCTTGGACAGCCTCACTGTTAGCAGGCGCTTTCTGCTTTTACCCTGGACTTAGGATACTGTGGTTCGGGCATGGGAATGAGCCAAGCGATGAATGGGCACTCTACGCGTGCAGGAGCGTTCTCTCTCTTGTGCGGCAACAACATATTGGTCGGGAGTTCTGCCGAAATCGACACAAAGCTCCGCTTTATGACTTACAGATCCTAGCATCCTGTAAGCCTTACCTTCAGTTCTTCGCGGAAGAGACGACCAAAACCGCCTTTGCCCATGTCGCCCGAGATTGTGAGCGACGCGCGGCAAGCTCGCAGCCTCCCCTGGTCGTCACGTTTGCGTAACCTGGCTTCGCGCCATGGGTTCACGCCTAACGATTTTACCTTCCACTTTAATGTGCCGCGGGAGCCGGATCATGCCACTCTCTGGCGACCGGCTCCATCAATCTTCCAATCGTCCACCGGAGAGGTACGCTATCTGAGAGTCTACTTATGTTTCCCCCTCGCCGCCAAGCGTACCGGCGTACCGGTACTTTTGTACGAGGCATTGCCTAAACGGCGGACCGCTGCCAACCTTGCGGGCGTCGGGGTGGATTGCCTGCTCAGTCCAGGTGGTTGTTCCCCCAGTCGAACTCCGAACATGACACATCGCCTGTACACCCCCTGGTCGGACAAACTGATAATCGAAATCCCTGGTCGCGACTACGGGGGCATCACCATTTGCGTATCGTAACGGGCTCGTGCCCGGCACTCCCGACCGATGCGGCACGCCGCCTCCACTCACCTAACCAAAGTGTGAGAAGCCGAGTGTGAGGGATTCTCAAATACCCCGCGGCGGTCCCCAGCTTGACGCACTTCTTAGCAATTATCAAACATCAGCTTCAATCATTCCACTGCATTCGTCTCTACTGTAGATTCTGTAGAGGCACCTGGAGATTCAGGCGCTCCAGGGACTGTCGAATACTCAATCCGCAACATTTGCTGCCGGGCCGATCCGATCACGTAACCGCACCCCGACAAAACACCTCGGCAGCCCTCTGCTTGATCATTTCATTAGGTACTACCAAGCTTATTTCGACCGGGCTACTTTGCTCGGCCAAATGCTCTCCTCGAAACAATACTCCCGAACAGCCGATGTTTTTCGTCACGCCCCCACTTACTGCGCAGCTATCTTCCTCTAGGCCTGTTGCGATGTCGATGCGCTGCGGATGAACTGTTGTTGGACTTTGCATGAACAAGAACCCTAGCCACTTGCTGTCACCGTTTACTCGATAACGCAGTTGGATTTGGAGTTCGAAGCGCTGGGCCGCCTCCTTGCCAGCCAATGGCGCGTCGCCTCCCGCATCCAACATGGCTCGAATCAACCCACATTGAATTCTCTTCTCGTGATAGAAATCTGCGAATGTCAGCCAGTTTATCTGATCGGAGGAGTTCCACAATGGCACCGTGGTGCCATCCAAATAGCACCCTGTAGTGCTTTCTCACGACCAGATTCTCACCACGCTCTTTTCACGGAGAAGAATGGAGCGGGATCGCAAGCCAATACTCTTCTCAGCATCCTCTCAGAAGGGGTTAGATGTTGTATGCAGAAAAAGGATTCGCGCTCCGGGGACGTTGGTCAGTGGGGATAGCGGCCATGTCACACTGAGACAAGTTGTCAGTCCATGGCCTGTTGAAAAGAACGGAGGGGGCAGGACTAATCCTTGTTGATCCACCCATGATCAATGGCGAAAAGTACGAGCTCCAAGCGGTTAGAGACTCCCAGCTTGTCAAAAATGTTAGTGAGGTGATGCTTGGCAGTCTGCAGACTGATGCCTAGCTTCCCCGCTAGATCCTTGTTCGTATAGCCAGCCACGACGTGTGTTACCACCTGCATCTCACGGGAGGAAATACCGAAGTCTCGACTGGCTTCTGACGCGCGATGGTCACGCATCATCCGGCGAAGTGCCTGGACGAGGTCTGAAACACTTTCACGGCCGACCCAATACTGACCATGGCTCACGCAACGAATACTCTTGAGAAGGAGCTGTAGTGCCGATTGCTTCAAAACGATGCCGTGAGCCCCCAATTGAAGCAGCTCAATGACCTGTGCCTTCCCGATGGCTGTAGTCACTACGATGGTACGTGTTTGAGTCCTCAGCTTGCCCAGCTCTCGAAGGGTCTCGAGGCCAGTCACCTCGGGCATCGAGAGATCCAGCAGGAGGATCTTCGGTTTGAGTTTGCGAACGACCCTTACAGTTTCTTCACCATCCGCAGCTTCACCGACAATGCGCAACCCCGGCTCAGCTTCCAGCAGCTTCCGCAAGCCCTCCCGAAATATGGGGTAGGGATCCGAAATGACAATGTCAATAGTGGACGGAGACTCTTCCATTGGCCTTCAACGGTGCCAAAATCTCTAATCGTGAAGCAAATGCCTCAAGTGTGATTCTATCATGAGTTCGCCGCCCCAGCAATGCGTCCGTCCGCGTCCGTCCGGTGGGTAATGGGCTATTTTAACTTGAAGCCCCGGCCAGCAGCATTTCCTCGACACTCCACAGGTGGTCGGTGACGTTCGCAGCCATCGCGGGCGTCATTCTCAGCGACCCGTGAATCCTCACGAAATTGTAGTGTGCGAAGTATAACCAGAGAGCGGCCGCTAGACATTCCACTCGTTTGGAAAAGCTGTTGCTCAGTCTTGTAAGCCTTCGCAGGAAGGTACGGCAATTGAGGTTGTTCCGCTCTGCGTAGCTTGTGCTGATCTGCCACGGGTCGGGGTTGCCAGTAATGGGTTTTGGTCGCGCTCCCGTGAGCATCAAGCGGCCATCTTCCTCCGCATAGCTCTTAATCAGCATCCCGTAATCCCCGTCCGCTCCGAACGCCCGTTCCACACCCCAGATATATGAGCGCAGGCCATCGGTGGTGATTTGAGGCCGGTTGGCGAGCCGCTCTGCAAGGTCGGTCATAAGGTGCTCTGCGGCAGAAAGCCCACGGTCGGGACTCACGGTGAAGCAAGGAACCAATTTCGTTTCCGCATCGGTCACAAGGAAAACCCATGTGTCGCCGACGTGGTGTCCGTTATTCTTTTCGTCAACAGTGCAATTAGCCTCTTTCTTTCCTGTGAAACACCATAGCTCGTCCGCCTGTAGATAGCGGAGTTGCAGGTTGCGCAGCTTTGAGTTCATGAGGCGTTCGCATAGTCTAGCGGCATGTAGCAGCACTGCGGATACGGTATTCTTGTGGACGCCGACCAGTCGGGACGTGCTCCTAATCGAAATGCCCTCGACTAAACAGTTCACGATCTGAATGATCTTTTCAGGCGCAAGCTTCAAGCCGGAGTAGGGCGTAAAGCGCCGCTCTGAGAAACAGCGCTCGCAATCAAGACAGCGATAGAGTGTGTTCGCCGCATGACCATTCCGTTGATGAACTTTGAAAGATTTGCTTCCACAATGCGGGCATGAGATTTTCATGGGCCTCTCCGCGTCAAGCCATTTGAGAATGTTACTTTCGCATGAGCCGTCAAGCCATCAAAGATGTTACCCGAGGCTACCTGCGTTGTGCTTATGACTCAGCGACTGCGTCGAGTTGGAAGCCGGCGGGGAAGCGGTACCCGCGAGGGGCTCAGCCTCCGGTGCGCCAGCTCGTAAATGGCTCCCAGTTTCTCTTGGATGCGCCGATCCAACTCGAAGGGGTCCAGACTCGCCTGTTGAGCCTGCAGTCGTGCCAGCGCTTCGGCTTGGCCCTCGCCAGAGTCCTTCACCCCCGCCAGCGGGGTGCGGGCCGTGTCATAGACCCGACGCAGACGAGCCCCCACGCGCACCTTGCGGAGCAGCTTCACGGAGGGCTGAAACACGTTCATCCACAGGCGCAGCTCCTGGCGATACAGATCGCTCAGGGCCTCCACCGCCTGGGCCGTATCGTAGCGCTCCCAACCCAGCAGCTTGCGCACGTGCGTCCAGTTCTTCTGTTCGATATGGGCGTTGTCGTCTTTCTTGTAGGGTCGTCCGCGCGTGAACTGGATCTGGCGCCGGGCACACCAGCGGCCCGCATGCCAGTTGAGAAACTCCGAGCCATTATCGGTATCGATCCCCAGCAAGCGAAAGGGCAGGGCCTGAGCAATCTCCTCCAGCGCCTGCACCACTCCGGCTTGCCCCCGACCCAACACCGCCCGCGACTCCGTCCAGCCGCTGTAGACATCGGTCACATTGAGGGTGTAGGCGAACTCTCCCTGGCCCGAGTTGCCGGAGTGCGCCACCAGGTCCACTTCGGTAAAACCCGGCAGCCGCGCATCCCAGCGGTCGACCCGCAGGGGGATGTGGTGCTTCAGCAAGCGACCCGGTCGCGTGCCGCCGTAGATGCGTTTCTTGTCGGCTACTTTGTAGGCTCGCAACCGGCGGTCGATCTGGCGCGGGCTGATCGCCAACAGTTGTCGCTCCAGCTCAGCGCTCAACCGAAAATGCTTCCGCACCCAGGGCATCCAGAGGGGGATGAGGGCCCTCAGGCGCACCGACCAGGGTAGCCCGCCGCCTTCCAGACCGCCTTCAGCACCGACACCAACGCCCTGCCATAGGTGGGCTGTCGCACCGGGTGGGCCGGCTGGGGCCGCCTGCCACCGGGCGGCGGTCCATTCAGCAGCCGCAGAGCGTGCTTGCGGTGATAGCGCGTGTTCGCACAAAACTCGTCCAACATCTTCTGCTTCGTCTCCCGCTCGGCCCGCCGGTAGCGAGCGAAAACGGTCCGGAAGTATTCCCACTTGCTTTGCCGTCCCATGGCCACCTCCAGGAGAAAACCTCAAGTCTTGGTAGCATCATGGACGGCTTGACGGGTAACATTTCTAAATGGCTTGACGACGCCTCACTAGTAACATTTAACACGACTCGATTCCGCTACTTGCCCATTTGAGATTGATGGTCTATGATTGGGGCGTGATATGTCAGGCGTGCGCTCTGGCGGGATCGAAGCGCCGCTTGGTTGATGGCGCATCCCGAGAAATAAAGCAGCCGGCGATTCATTGAATATCTTTCCCGCTCAGCCGATAGCTTATTTATCGGGGGGCGGCGCGTGTCGTTATGGTGTCGTCGATGGTTCTCATCGCTGAGCCAAGCTCGATTTCGACGACCTTGTGACGGAAACCAAATATAACCCTAAACTACTTCATTATTGGATCAGGGGAGCCAGATGGAGATACTTCAAAAGCTCATCAGATTCGCGCGAAGATCCCCTCGCGAAAAATTGCGGAGCATCCGCAGAAATTTGGGGGACATGGATTGGTATTGGAAAGTCCATAGTCCGGGGAACGACAGAACAGCGTATGTTATTGGGCTGTTCGGCTCGGGACGGGACTACATCACTGAGCTGATACTGCAGCACCTTGGAGAAAGGACAATCTATTTTAGGATGCCGATCCGCTTCCGTCCAGGTCGGACATCGATGATCTACAGCGGCCATGCCACCATCAGGCATGTTTCTCGCGATCAGGCGTTGCCAGCGGGAACGGGCCGTGTAGTGGAAGCGGCCAGATCGGGATTAGCCGATTTGATTTTTATCTATCGTCATCCCCTCGATTCGTTGCTGACAAATTGGATTTGGTATCGGACATACATTCGCGACAACAGGGCGCTTGTTATCTCGCGCGCTTATAAGAACACGGACGATCTATGTGCCGATTTGGAGCAGAATTTTTTAGAATTCAAGGCCTTTGCTGAAGGCGAGTCTGATTTTTTCGCGGCCGTACGAGGCCCGCGGTTTTTGTCTTTCGCGGAATTTGTTGAGGAAACCGAGCTTTTTCTCCAATCCGCCACGCTCACGTTGCGGCTTGAGGACTTCATGATCGATCCGGTCAAGGAGTTTTCCAAGATCGTTAAAGTCATGTCGGTTAATCTGGATGTGAGCCGTTTACATATAGCCCCTCCGAAGACCAAGCCTTATCGCTATTTGGCTGTTAAAGAAAAAGTTCCTCGATTCAGAGACTTTATCAATGGGCTGGATGCGGAGACAAAGAGACGGATCGAGAAAATCGGCTATAATTTGTGAGAGTCTAAGTTGAGTATATTTGGGATTACTGGACTATCTGGGCCGGAGTCAGGCGGCGCCACGGCGCCGTTTTCGTGGGCACACCAAGAGAGCAAAAACGGGGGGCAGGTCAGCACGCCCGAATGTGAGGCAAGAGAATCTGGTTGCCTTTGCCACCCCACACTTCCATTATCATTCCTATGTTGCGGATGTGCCGTAAAGACAAATGATCGATGGCAAGGAGGTTCGGGATGGCTACCGATAAATGGGATTACACTGATCGGGCTGAACATTACGACAAGAGGGCGGATTATCCCAAAGAAGTCGTAAAGACATTACTCCAAGAAATTGAGGCAGTTCCTGGGAAACCAGTGGCTGACATTGGAGCTGGTACTGGCAAACTAACTAAGCTTCTGGCTTTGAATGGGCTTAATGTTCATGCGATTGAGCCAAATGATGCAATGATGGCTATTGGAATCAAGAATACAGAAGGCCTGTCAGTTACTTGGACGAAGGGAGTTGGCGAAAAAACAGGTCTTCGAGAATCGTCTGTTCATGCCGCCTTCTTCGGATCTTCGTTTAACGTTGTCGATCAGAAAGCTGCGCTCTCTGAGGTTGCAAGGATCCTTATTCCAGATGGATATTTTGTGTGTATGTGGAATCACCGGGATCTAAATGATCGTTTGCAGAATGAAATTGAACAGATAATTCGAGAGATGATACCTGGTTATAATTATGGAAGCCGCCGTGAAGACCCCACTGCAATAATTGATGAGAACAAATTGTTTGGGCAGGTGAGTTATCTTGAACAGAACTTCAAAGTAGAAATGCCCTCCAATATATTTTTTGAAGGCTGGAAGTCACATGCGACCCTGGAACGACAAGCTGGTCAAAAATTTGCATCAGTGCTGGAGCGCATTCAAAAGCTTCTAACGCCTTATGAAGTCATCGATGTCCCGTATTCGACTAAAATATGGTTTGCTCCTTTGGCCGTCGTAAGAACCGACTAGCCTGCGGCCCTCCCCTCGCGGTTTCGATAAATGCAAAGTTCGGGATAACCGCACTCCCCACGCGGATCGAGCGCCGTCATCATGCCGTCGGCTCATTGCCGGATAGCGTATCCTCAAGCCGGAGATTCCCCTCCCTTACCATGTCCTGGTACAGCGCCACGTCCTCCGGGTTGTCGATTTCGCCCCATTGGCCATCGGTGGCGAAAGTACCGATGGGGAGCTCCTTTCCGGTTAGCAGCCGGCGCAGCAATCCGGTCACATCGAGGCGATTGCGGATCGGTGCGTCGAGTGTACTGAGCAGCGCCTCGACGGCACTCCATGCCGGTGGCGTGAATTTCAAGAGGCCCATATATTGCCCCTCGATATCTTCCATCCGCGTCGTCTTGCCACCGATCTCCAGCAATTGGCCCGTGGCATCGACCCGGAAGGTTTCGGCGTCGGCCAAAGGATCGGGGAAACGCCGGGTCCACAAGCGGCGCCAAGCCCGGTCGTAACTGATGACCAACTGGCCTGGAGCACCGGCGAGACCGCGCACCAACTCGCTGCGGTAGAAGATGTCGCCATAGCTGACGATGACCGGCCCCGAACGCAGCCAAGGGGCGGCCATGGCGAGCGACATCACCATATTGGTTTCGGCCCATCGTTCGTTGGCGAAATAGGAGAGGCCCGGAAAATCGATCATCTCGGCGCGATAGCCGCGGACGACCCCGATCTCCCCCACCCCACCACGCCGGAGCGCCGCGATCTGGCGCACGATCAACGGCTTGCCTTCGAGCTCGACCAAGCATTTGGGGCGGTCGCCCCCGAGATGCCCCATACGGCTGCCGCGACCGGCCGCGAGAATAACTGCGCGCATCATTCAACCCTGAAGACTCGGCGGAATAGGGCCACGTCGGCAGGCGAGAACGGGGCGGACCGCTCAGGGTGCCACATAATCCCCGTTATGGGCAGGGCCGAATGGCGAATGGCTTTGACGACGCCGTCGTCGGCGACCGCCCAGACCTCCAGTGGTGGCCGCGAGTCGAAGGCGGCAAAGTGATGATAGCTGTTGACCTCTCTGGGCTCGCCGTCGATTCGGATGACCTGACGCTCGGCCACATGGCCTTCGACGCGGCGTAACGCAATAGCGAAACGCCGCTGAATCACTTGCATGCCGCGACAAACGCCCAGGACCGGCAGCCCGCGCCGCTCCGCCCAATCGAGCAGGGCATATTCGGCGGCGTCGCGTTCCGGGGCATCGCCGCCCCACTCCGCAAGATCGTTACCGCCGGTCAACACCAACCCGGCGATGCCGGCCACCTCGCACAAGGCCAGAGCCGTCTCAGTGACGTTGGGGAGCAACAGGGGAAGCAACCCGCAGGCCGCCAGGAACTTCGTCCATGCTTGATCCAGACAATCACGGCGCTCGCCATAGGCCGGAACGACCGATACCCGCTGGGTGAGGGCGACCACTTTCATGCGATGATCAGGACCTGCTGGTTCGTGCAATCGAGGCACAGCTTGCGCGCCGTCTGCCATCGCCGGAACAGGGCTTCGCCGGCGCCAATGACCCCGGGTATGCCGAGCTCGCCGGCGCGGATCGCCATGTGCGAATTGGCGCCGCCAAACTGGGTGACCAATCCGCTGATATTACGAGAGAAGATCCAGTCGAAGCCGGGGTCCGCGCTGGGCACGAAAAGAATCCGTCCCGCGAAGCTCTCCGGCGGGTCGTTGACGGAGGCGACCAGCGCGGTGACGCTTTTTCGCGTAACGAAATTCGGCTGGCTGGGGGGAAGGTGAAATGCGATCGCCTCGTCGGGCGACGTGATGACCGGCGGAAGCACGAGGTTGCGCGTGAGCGCGTGACGCTCCCTGCCCTGCGCGACACTCTCCCGCAACACCTCGCGCACCGAACCGCTCTCGCTATAAAGCGTGCGGATGGCGTCGTAGTCCAGATATGCACAATCCTCGACCGAAAGACCATGCTCCTCGCCCAACTGCCGGATCAGCGACAGAGCGTCGCTCAGGCTTCGCGTGAACACGAACTTCGCGTATTCGCGGCCCTCAATGCCGGCCTTGATGAACTCGATCAAACTCAAGACGTCGATCTCGAGCTCATGTTCCTTGAGCAGTTGCTCGATGCGGCGCAACTGCTCGATCGAGAGCGCGAAGCGCGGCGGCGCGGACGCCGGCGGTCGGGCACTCGACCAGTCGAAATAAAGATCGGGCGCCTCGTCGTAGCGCGGCGACAGGATGTCGTAGGTCCCCGGACGGAGGTGGCCGTAACGCGCGAGGAAGTCTGCCTTCGAAAGTTGCGCGAAATCTCCCCCGATGCGCGACGCGACGGTATCGACCCTCGCCATGAATGTCGCCTTCTCTTCGGCACTGAGAACGCCCACATCCACGAAGGACTGGAGGAGCTGAACCGCGATGAAGCCCGCCCGCGCGAGACCGGCGAACGGCAGCGTGCCGTAGCGCTTGCAGTCTTCGAATAGCCAGTAAATGCGGCTGATCTTGTCGATCTTCGCGTTCCAGATTATCGGAAGCCGCCGTGCCAGCAGGTCGATCTTCGCGCGGTCGCCCCGCCACAGCGCGGTCTCGCCATGCATGATGCGATTGGTGAGGCGCCGTAAGGCGCTGGAAAGTTCGGCCAGGTCGTTGGGAGAAAATCCGTTCTCGGTAAGCCGGCCCATCCGCTTGGGCAAATCGAGGGTGTAGCAGGTGAAGATAATCGCAAATTCGACTTTGTCATGGAGATGTGGCTCGGCGAGGAGGCGATCGATGTAGTAATTCACCAGACGCCCGGCGAGATCGTCGGATACGTCGCGCGGTATCCAGGAGTTAAAGTCGACACGCACGTCGATGTAGGGCAGTCCGTGAAAGCTGACCAGCAGGGGAAAACTGCGAAGATTCTTATACCCGTAATTATCCCGCTGATAGGCCCAGATGGCGTCGGTGATGAGTTCGCAATAGAGCGACAACGAGAGGGGCTGCGGCCGCAACCCGATCATTTCGGCCGGGTTCCAGTCCGGCATGACGCCGAATATCGCCCGGTTGCCGTGCAGGTAGGGATGCGGGCGGCTGAGCAGTTCGATCTTGCGCGCGACATCCGCGAGCGCGGACTCGACCTTCTCGTCCGCTTCCCGCCCCTGGCGGTCGACGACGAGCGGGCGGACTTGCAGAAGGTAGAGCTGCCCGTCGTCGCCGACCGCGAATTCCACGTCGATGGCATCACACGCGAGAAGGCTTTCGAGTTCCCTGACCAGAGCGATGACCGGCGCCAGCGATGGTGGGCAGGCATCCGGCCGCGATCTGAGGCAATAAAAAGTCTCGAGATTGTCGCCGGTACCGGCGGTCACGCGATCGGTCAGGCCGGAACGGTCGTCGTAATTGATAATGTAATAGGGGCCGCCGCTGGGACTGCGCGAGAAGACCACCCCGGCCATCGCCACGTGGTCAAGCATGGGCTGCACGAAGATCTGGTCGTCGTCGCTTCTGTCATCGGCGAACGACTCGATGACCCGTTCGATGGCCTGTGCCACTGCTGCGCTGCCGACGACACCGAGTACGGAATCGTACTTCCCAGCCTGGCTGCTCATGGCGCCGTCCTCGACCCGTGCACTGCTCCGCACGATGACCCGCCCTGAACCCCAGGGCGCAGCGGTGAGGGCAGCGAGCACGCCAGCGGCGTCCGAGCGCCAATCGCCAACCGAGAACCGGACCTCGGGCAGGACGCGCCCCTTGCGCAGCAGCGGCGCCAGGGCTTCCAGAGTTTCCGCCTTCGTTTTGAAGGCGACGAGGGGCGCCGGCTGCGCCGCACCCGCGCCATCCCGCCTGTCGCATACCGCCAAGATGCGGTCGACCGCCGTGGCCACGTCGAGCGCCCCGTAATTGTCGAGGACCAGGTCCGGCGCCTCGGGAGCCTCCGCCGGAACGTCAAGGCCGACGACGTCGCGCGTATCACCGCGCTGAGCCCCCGCGTAGATGCCCTTGCTATCCCGATGCCGTAGTTCGTCTATCGGGACCCGAAGGTAGATCTCGCGATAACCGGGGATGTTCTCGCGGTTCCAACGCTGCACCTCATGAAACAGCGAGATGGTCGCGCAGACGACATCGGCGCCCTGCCCAGCCAACAACCGACACAGCCGCGCATTGCGCATCGCCGATTGCCGCCGGTTGTCTGCGCTGTGGTCAAGATCTTCGGCGATCACAGCACGGAGCGCGTCGCCATCGAGGAAGTGGACCGGACGACCGGCGGCACGCAGCCGACTGCACAATTCTTGCCCCAAGGTTGTCTTGCCGGCGCCAGATAACCCGGTAATCCAGAAGACTCGCCCCAGCGAAACTTCAGGTTCGGCTTCCGGCTGGCGTCCGGCCTCGTTTGCACTTGTCAGCATATGAAGCCGCACCGTCTCTCGAAAACGACCTCCTCCCTCTAGCATTCTTGTAACATTTCCGTAATAAATTTGCAATATATTGGAGTATAAGAATTGGAGTAGCCAGCGCCCAGGACCTGAGTGTCCGTACCACTGTTCTCGGCACGGTACGCGTTGACTTGCCTCGCTTTCAAAACGGAAAGGAATTGGACTGTTTGGAACCTTGACTTTGTTCTTTATCTGAGGAGTTTCGCCCGAACTGCGCGCCTCACAAGTAGTTGAGAAGGTGAACAAGGATATAGAGTTCAATCCATAAGGTCTTCGTCGAGGACCCCCATAATATGGATAACCGAGAACTATGGGTATGCTACATCTGCAGAGTCATGTCAAGTAGCTAGCCTAGTAGGTACTGACCTAATTATAATCTGCTGCGGAAAGGGACTGGTTGGGCGTTACGGCAGCGACTACTCAGGAATTCAGACAATTCCGCTCGCAAGGACGCTCCGCCGGCAATAAGACCAGGGAGCCGTGGAGACCTGCGATTGAAGGTCAGGAGAGAATTCTCCAGACTTTGCACAAACCCTCCCGCTGATTCGACCAGCGCCACGCCCGCGGCGATGTCCCACTCGTTCTTGGGAGAGAGGGTCCACGTGGCATCGGCTAACCCTGCCGCCACCAACGCCAGCTTGTACGCCACCGATCCTGTCGGTCGAATATGGAAAGGCGCCTCCTCGAAGTTGTCCCACTCGCCGCGTTTAACCTCGCTTCGACTGGCGAGTACCACGGCGCCCGAAAGATCGGCCGTTTTGCTGGCCGTGACCGAGGTCCCATTGTACGTAACGCCGGTTTCGAGGGAACCCAGGAATAGTTCCCGAGTCACAGGGTTGTAAATACCCCCGGCAACGGAACGCCCATCCTCAATCCATCCAATCGACACGCACCACTCGGGAACCCCGGCGATGAATTCCAAGGTCCCGTCCAAGGGATCGACGATCCACACGCGAGATTTCCTCAAACGGTCAAAGTCATCCACGCTCTCTTCGGAGAGCCACCCCTCTCCCTTACGCAAAAGTGTATCGCGGAGCACACGGTTCACCGCAAGGTCAGCCTCGGTGACGGGACCTCGACCGGAAGATTTCTCTGATGACGCGACGGCACCCGGAACAAAATCTGCGAGGGCCACACCAGCGGCTTCCAGCGCTTCTCGAATCCGCGCGAGGATACGGTGAATATTGGTTCTTTCCATTGGCGGCAAGGTTCCCTTCGTCTGGGATTTCCATTTTGGCATCCCAGATTTCAATCAGTATACATCCAGTCGTTCATCTTCGATCCTCCAGGTGATGGGGCATTAGCGTGTTGCCGGGCCTAATCGTGTGATCTATAATGCCGCTGCCATGCCAATAGTCAGTTTGGTTGTCGCTGCGGTTCTTATTGTAATTGCGGGACTTATGTTTTTACTTGATATGGTTGGTCGCGCCGAATTAATACAAGGCCGCTGGCCTCGTGTTTGGAAGTGGGTAACCAGTCGCCCCTTGATTCTTCTGATGCTTCTTGTCTCGTTAGCCTTATTAGATCGAGATTTTAAGGATGCAATGGTTACCGCTCTGCCCGCAATAGTTAACGTTGCTCCACCTCCAGCCCCTCAGCAAATCCCAGAGCCTCGAATTGTCACGCCCGCTTTGCCAAAGCCAGAAAAAACTGTTGGGTAACCTGCCCAAGTTGTATAGCACCCAGCGGAGTCAAATGCAATGTTACGAAAGTACGTAAGGGGAACATCAGGCGAAAGCAGCCACTTCAAGCGACTCTTTTTTCTTAGCAACATTCTAATGCCCCATCACCCACCGGACGAAAGTGGGCCAATTCGGAGTGGCGAAATCAAAAACGGGGGAGACGGTGGTCGCTGCCTTAAATTGATCTGCTTTGCATGTTCGGTATAATCCTATTCTTCGCACGACAGCACATAGGGCTGGAGGTGTCGGCGCGCATGTAGAAACGTAGAAATTTGACAGAGGCCGGTTGGCTAGGGCAAGGGGGAGAGTCAGCCCGCAGTGGAGGATGCAGGGCCGGCTGCAGGGCGCATGGCAACTTTACTGCGTAGGTAGGTGAGATAGGACTCTGGGACGGGGTTGGCGAGCAGTTCCTCGATCACGGGTAAGAAGTAATGCAGGCAGCGAATAGGTCCGAGGGGTATCGCTTCGGGGCGGCGAGCAGTGCGGCGGACGATTTCTGTTTGAAGGAGTTCTTCACCACCGGGGCGGCCTTCCCGAGCATTCTGATGCTCCTCAACCTGCTGGACGAATTCCAGCGGCCTACCGGGATGACAGGCTATCGGCAACCGGCCAGCCTGCGGGTGTCCCGCAAAGCGGGATGCGGAGCGATTCTGGGCCGCGCGGGTCATCGCGCGGTGCCCCATTTGTCGGCTGCTTGGGGAGGACTGGAGAAGCGTAACGGCCTCTTCGATAAACTCTTACTTTACGAAGTCCCAACTTCGCGTAAGTTGGAAATTCAACCGCAGCCAGCGGGGTAAAGGGCGGCCTCTATGACTGAGTCCGAGCGCCGAAAATTGATCTCAACTTACGAGTTCGGGTTCAAAGACCCGCTCGTAGCGCACCGCGGGCTTGTGCTAGGGCCTCTTCGCAGTGCGCTGCGCGTCGTCTCCGGCTTGCAGGCGGTAAGCCTCTTGTGCTTGGCTCATTGCATCTCACTAAGGTTCGCTCACTGCAAGCCCGATTGTGTGACCTTCACTGCACAGCCGGTGTTGCCGCCGCCCGGCGTTCCGCAGGTCGCAGTGCCCAACGTCGAGAAGTAGAGGCTCGAGGCCTGAGCCTCCGAACTTACGTTGTCTACTACGATCCCGCTGGTTCCGCCGTTTTCAGAGGACTGATTAGTGGGAGAAGCGCCGGAGGTAGGCGGTCCGCTGGTAATATCCCAGGCTTCCACGCAGCCGCCGCTCATTGAGTTGGGACAGTTAACGTTGACACCCAGGAACAGCCAGTCCGTGCTGGTGCCCGTGTTGTAGATCTCGGTGAGCGGCGAGCATTCCTGGGGGTTAGTATACGCGGACGTCCCGAGGTTGGGTCCTTCGGTGCTGGGGCTAATCATCGTTCCAGTAGAATCGAAGGTGATACTGAACAACTCCGGTTGAGAATTACCGTTGGGATCACCGTAGGGGTTTCCGCACGCATAAAGGTGGCCGCTCGTATAGGAACCCTTATAGTAGCTGTTGTCAAAGTCTCCATCGTGGATCTTGTTACCTCCAGAGCCAGTCCCGATTCCGGTCGCGACGACGCTCCCCAATGCAGTGTTGGTTTGCGTGACATAGGCTGTGCCGCCGTTGGTGCCGGAGTCGAATACGAACACCTTTTGGCTGGCCGAATCCACCAGGGGTGGGTCTTTGATGGGGTAGTTGCTGGACTGCCCGTTGGTCGCGTCCACGGCCGGCGTACCCAGGCACGGTGGTACCGACATCGAATCGATGGATGAACAGCTCCCCGTGGTGCTGTCGGTATCCATGACGTACCACAGATGTCCAATCCAGTCGCCGACGAAGATGTTGTTCGACGCAGGGTCCCAAACGGGGCCAGTCAGCATTTCGGGATCGAATGTATAGCTGTGGCATCGAATCCCGTTTGCCCAGTTTCCGGTGGCCAAGGCCGGTGTCCCGTTGAAAACTCCGGTGATCTTCCATAGAAAAGCGGCGTCGTCGCCGACGTAAAGAGTATCAGCACCAAGCGTGTAATTGTAAAAGGGCGACGAGTTGGAGTTCGAATTGCTAGTGTACGTCAGGTTGAACATGCAGGAAGTAGCGCCGGCGAGGCAGTTCGCCCAATCGGCGGCAGCAGTAGGGGAAGTTGAAGGCACGATGGTCGTGGGGGCAGCAATGCTCGTCGCGTATCCACCCGAGCTTGCCCCCTCGCCCGACTCCGGCCTGAGGACGTGCAGGACCGCCCCGGAAGACCCCTTCTCCACGAAGGCAACCATGGTCCCATCGGGAGACAGGATGGGCGAAGTCATGACCGGCGTCGTCGCGGCGTTATAAGCCCACAACACAGTTGGTGCGGAGCCGCACAAGCCCGCGGGCGACGTCCCACTGTACAGGTTATTGAAGGCGACGATCGTGGGTTGGCTGCTCGACCCTGCCTGGTTGATCGCAAACACCGCAAAATCGTTCGTGCAGTCCGGAGCCTTAGTGACGTCGAACGTGTACTTGGCGGGGTACATGGTGGCGTTTACCGCGGCGCCGCTCGTACTGCCGAGATAGTAACTCCAGTCGCCTTTGGGTTTCGGCAGGGGGCGCTTCGGTAGCGGAGGCCTACGGATAAGCTCCAGAAATCCGCCAGCGCCCGGGCCCCTTACGAGAAATGCAAGCGCGGACAAGCTCTCGTGTAAGGGACTCTGCGCGGCGATTGCTCCAGTTGCAAGGTGCTGGCTGCGCTTCATCTGTTGCATCTGGAAGCGGGGATCATTGATGGTCCTGTACCACTGCTCGAACCGGCCATACGCCAGCGCATCGGCGACCGTGCCGGGGTTGGAGAAGATCAAATGGTGAGTGCTCCAGTCATCCACCAGCGCCATCCTTCGCCCCGTGGCCGGTTTCCCGGTAATCAGAACGGTCAGGCCGGCGAGCAGGCCAACGGCCAGCCCGAATACCACTATCGCGATAGACGGCTTGGAAAACCTCCAGCGATTGCGGCCCATAGCGCCCTCCTCCCCTTACAGTCATTGCCTTGGGATCGTGCTCTAAATTTTATCCTCGTAGTGAGTTTCCGACGGGTAAATTTCGCTCCATTTGCGTATCGTAACGGACTCGTGCACGGCACTCCGGGCCGACCCGGCACGGCGCCCGTAGCGGCAGGATCAGAACGTAAAAGGGAGCCGCCGCGGGCATCTCCCGGCATCCAAATAGATGAGACGAGTCCAGACAAACACACAGTAAAGCGCATTTTCGCCAGCCTGTCAAGCGTTACGAAAGCGTTACGAAAGTGTGGGATTTCGGGCCTTGGGATCTTCCCGAATCCCTCATACCGAATTCCTAACTCCGAAGCAGCAGTTCGTCATAAAGCCTGCCGAAGCTCTCTGTCATCTGCGCGAGACTGAAGTGATCCCGCACCCGTGTCTGAGCGGCTGCTCCCATACCCAGCCTTCGCTCCGGGTTGTTCAGCAGAAGACGGATGCGGGAAGCCAAGGCCTCGAAATCGCCAGGCGGGACGAGCCAGCTAGTCTTCCCGTCCTCTATAAGCTCGGGGACTCCCCTACTGCGGAAGCGACGACCGGCAAGCCTGCGGCCATGGCATCAAGGACGGAAACGGGAAAACCTTCTTCGAGAGAAGGCAGCACAAAGACATCCCAACGCGGCAGTACCGAACTGAGATTGTCAACCCATCCCAGGAACTCAACGCTGCGCGCGAGGCCGAGTTCTTCAAACCTTTGCTCCAACTCTTTGCCTTGCGGCCCCGATCCGGCGATCTCGACGCGAAGACTTGGGAATTCGCGTTGAAATGTTCCAGGGTGGTGAAGGGACGGGCGGCGAAGAAGCTGTGGCGGTTATGACGCGCGCGGCATAAGCGCCAGCATGCCGACTCGCCAATTATGCCGACTCCAGCCACGTAGCTTTCCCCATCCTCCCGTCCGGCGCGGGACTCCGCGCTCTCCTCTTGAATTGCATTCGGCATAATCCTGCAGTCTTCTCTGAACTGGCAGTAAACCCAGAAAAGGAGAAGGCATATGCTGGAAAATTCCTTGCAATCAGACGAGCGCCTTCGAGACAACCCTTTGGGGTTTCATCTCCAGACGCTTCGAACATCCCTCGTGGAGGATGGCTACGCTGTTGGGACCATCCGGTCGAAACTACGGTTGCTTGCGGACTTCGGGCAGTGGTTCGGACGAACCAGGCTCGCACTCACCAATATGGATGAGAGCTGTGTGGAAAAATTTATCAAGCGCAAGCAACGGGTCGCCCGGGGCGATTTAGAAACACTTAAACAATTTCTCGACCACCTCCGAAAGCATAGTGTTCTTCCGGATCGAAAGCTCGCCCATGACATATCGCCCTTGGCTGACATCCTGAGCCGCTACGAAAAGTATTTGCGCTCTGAGCGCGGGCTCGTCACAGCCACGATCGTCAGTTATCGGCCATACGTTCGTAAGTTTCTCATCGAGCGATTCCGAGAGGGGCCGTTCCGGCTTAGAGAAGTAAAGCCCTCCGATATTTCCGATTTTGTGTTGCGGCATGGTCACAGCATGGCTGTCAGAACGGCACAACTGATGACCACGGCCTTCCGCTCTTTCTTCCGGTTCCTGTTTCAGAAGGGGAAACTACAGGTCGACTTGGCCGCCTCGGTTCCCACGGTGGCTGATTGGCGTCTGTCTGGGGCGCCGAAGTATCTGGCTTTGGAGGAGATCGAACGGGTGCTCGGAGCCTGCGACCGCCACACTGGAAGCGGCCGCCGCGACTACGCCATCCTTCTTCTGCTGGCCCGTCTCGGTCTCCGTGCCGGTGAGGTGGTGGCTCTCCAGCTCGATGACCTCAACTGGAGAGCCGGCGAAATCCTCGTTCGCGGCAAGGGGTTGTTCCACGACCGGATGCCCCTGCTTCCGGAGGTGGGCGAAGCGCTGACGGTCTACCTCCGGCGAGATCGTCCTGCCTGCCAAACACGTCGGGTTTTCGTTTGCATCAAGGCGCCACGCCGTGGCTTGGCGGGCCCCTCGACACTGACGACAATCGTTCGCCGCGCGCTCGCCCGCGCGGACTTACACCCCGCCTTTAAGGGTGCTCACCTCTTCCGTCACAGTCTGGCGACTTCCATGCTCCGCTCCGGGGCGACGATGGCCGAAATCGGAGAAGTCCTTCGGCACCGAGCCCCAAACACAACGGAAATCTACGCCAAGGTTGACTTCGAGGGCCTGCGCTCACTGGCTCATCCCTGGCCGATGGGGGGTGGACAGTGAACCGACTGGAACAGGCCCTGAAAGACTACCTCAGCATCCGCCGTAGCCTGGGATTCCAACTCCGGCTGCCGGCAAGTTTATTGCGGAACTTTGTGAGATTTCTACAAGCCGCGGGTGCCTCGTACATCACCACGGAATTGGCGCTTCGCTGGGCCACCCAGCCCGCGCAGTCACAACCGTTTACCTGGGCTCGGCGTTTGAGTATGGTGCGGCGCTTCGCCATTTGGCACAGTGCCGCCGAACCCCGCACCGAGATTCCACCCGTAGGTCTCCTGCCTCATCGCTACCGGCGCAAGCCTCCCCACATCTACAGCGACGAGGAGATCGAAAGACTCCTCCGCCGAACTCAGCAACTGCCCTCTCCCAAGGGACTCCGCGCCCGCACCTATACGACCCTTTTCGGGCTGCTGGTGGCGACGGGAATGCGAGTGAGCGAAGCCCTCAGTCTGGACCGGCCGGATGTCGACCTTGACCGCGGAATCCTTCACATCCGGCGGACGAAGTTTGGAAAATCACGCTACGTGCCGGTTCATCCATCCACGGTAGAGGCTCTGAAAAAGTACGTCGAAGCTAGAGAGCGCATCTTTCCTGTGCCCCTCACTCCGACGTTCTTTATCTCCGAGCGCGGCCGCCGGATCACAGTGTGGATTGCGCAATACACCTTCGCCAAGCTGTCTCAACAAGCTCGCCTCCGAGCACCAGCCAAGGGTCACGGTCGCGGTCCCCGGCTGCATGACATGCGACACCGATTTGCCGCCCGTACCTTGATCCGCTGGTACCGCGCCGGGCTCGATGTTGAACGGGAACTTCCCAAGCTGGCCACCTATCTGGGGCACGTCCATGTGAACGATACCTATTGGTACCTGGAAGCCGTGCCCGAACTTCTTCAGTTGGCTACCGACCGACTGATTGAGCGGGAGGTGCGGCCATGA
This sequence comes from Terriglobia bacterium, assembly GCA_050011515.1. GTDB lineage: Bacteria > Acidobacteriota > Terriglobia > UBA7540 > UBA7540 > CAVROP01. Next base: position 83,477 of record JBEKIZ010000015.1, read on the forward strand.
TTTCCGCCGACCTTCCCTCTCTTATTCAATCCTTCTTTACTGATCGCCTGCTTCGCCAACGGCAAGCGAGCCCGCATACGATCGCGGGATATCGCGATTGCTTCCGCCTGCTTCTGCATTTTGCCAAAGAACGACTCGGCAAAGTGCCCTCCAAGCTTCGCGTTGAGGATCTCGATGCACCTTTCATCGGCCTTTTCCTTGACCACCTGGAAAGCGTTCGTAAAAACAGCGCTCGCACGCGGAACGCACGCCTCGGAGCCATCCACTCTTTTTTTCAGTATGTGGCTTTAGAGGAGCCCGCGCATGCGCTGCATTGCCAGCGGATCCTGGCGGTACCCAATAAACGCCACGAACGGCGGCCGATCGAGTTTCTCAACCGGGGAGAGATCGATACGCTGCTCGCGATTCCGAATCGTTCCACCTGGATCGGCCGTCGCGATCGAACCCATCTTCTGGTGGCTGTCCAGACGGGTCTGCGGGTTTCCGAGTTGATTGGGCTGAACTGCCAGGATGTCGTGTTGAGGACCGGCGCTCACGTGCGCTGCCTCGGGAAAGGCAGAAAACAGCGTTGCACGCCACTCCGTCCGGAAACGGCAAAGATGCTCGAGGCATGGCTACGCGAACGCAATGGTCTGGCCGATCATCCGGTCTTTCCCAGCATCCGTGGCGCTCGACTTAGCCGCGACGCGATCGAGCGTCTCATCACCAAGTACACCCATCTTGCCGAACCGACCTGCCCGTCGCTTAAACGGAAGAAAGTTTCCCCACATGTGCTTCGCCACGCCGCAGCCATGGACCTTCTTCAACATGGCGTGGATCGCTCCGTGATCGCGCTCTGGCTGGGACACGAATCCGTGGAGACAACCCAGATGTATCTCCATGCGGACCTGCGTCTGAAGGAGAAGGCCCTCTCGCGCACTGCGCCGCTCGGCGTCAAACCCACACGATACCGGCCTGATGACAAACTGCTGGCCTTCCTGGAAAACCTCTGATTATGCCGACTCTGGACAGAACCCGAGCCCCTCCCAGACGCTGACTCCGCTAAGTAGTCGGCATAATCGGGGAGTCGGCATGCTGACGGACATAGTGGATGGCGCGCTCCACGCGGCCTTCTTCATTGCCCCACGCCGGGCGGCAGGGACGGGTGGCGAAGTGGTAGTGGGCCGAGAGCTCGAGGAAGCGGGAGGAAGTCGAAAAATTGTTATTGATTTCGTCACTTCAGTCGCTTGATTCTATAAGGGACGAACGGCGAGGAGGACACTCGGGAGTTGTTATTCGGGCAGGACGTGGCACGGCCCGTTCGCAGAAAACTAATCTTCCGGCTGTTGAAAAGTCGGAAACGACTAAAGAGTTGAGGTGTTCCCATGACGGACAGTGAGCTCCAGGAGCGTATGGATGAAGCTATTCACCTGATCCAAGAAGCAATCGAAGAGCAGGGCGGCTTGTTGGAGATGGAAAAGAAACCTGACTTCCGTTGGGCTGGCGTGGCCCGGCTTCCCACCGGCAAGTTAATGCTGAGTACTCATAAGACGGGAAAACGAGCCATGCCGGGGGATACGAAATCGGTGATCGAAGCGTCGGCTGACTTGATCATCGAGGGCCGCCTGATCGCGCGCATCTTGTTCCACTCAACAAAGACGGAGGTGGAACTCCCCGGTGGCGCCCACAAGCCCTTCGGCCACGCCGGAATTACCAGGGCCTTCGAGGGGCTTTAGGAGTTCCCTGGGGCGCCATCGGCGCGTGGCAACGGGGTTTCCACTTGGATTTCAGCAAGGATGACCGTAATGTTGTCGGGGCCACCATTTCCATTGGCCTTCATCACAAGGTTCCTGGCTTTTTGACTCGCGCTCGCAGCCTGCTCGAGGCAATCCACCATCTCGCCTGACCATCAGGGCACATTGTCCCCAGCTAAGGAATCATTCAGCATGGAAGCGAGAGCGCTTCAACGTCATGGTGGGAGCGTAGGGATTCTCGCCACGGCTTGCATCGCCATCGCCATGTGGTCGACATCGTGTGGGGGTGGGGCGACCGAAGCCATTCCCGTCTCAATCAACAATCCCGTGCCGGCGATCACGAGCCTATCGCCGGGTTCGGCCACGGCGGGGACAGGGCTACAGACGCTGACCATCAATGGGATAAACTTCCTTTCCACCTCGGCGGTGAGCTACAACGGGGTAGGGCACGCGGCGACGTTTGTGAACTCGGGGCAGTTGACGATCCAGCTGAACGCCAGCGACCAAGCGACGGCGGGGACGTACGCGGTAGTGGTGACGAATCCGGCGCCGGGTGGGGGACCTTCCAACTCCGTGAACTTCACAGTCACGGGCCCCTCTGCCAGTCTCTCACCCAGCAGTTACGTCTTTCCAAGCCAACCCGCTGCGACGTTCAGTTCGGCTCAGACCTTTACCCTCTCCAATACGGGCAACGCCACCTTGCAGATCGCCGGCATTGGGTTTACGGGCGCCAATGCCGGCGACTTTAGCCAGACAACAACGTGCGGTGCGACGCTGACGGCGAATTCAAGCTGCACCATCGCGGTGGTTTTCACGCCCGCCACCGGTGGGAGCCGCAGCGCCTCGCTCACGGTCACGGAGAACAGCAACGGCATCTCCGGCAGTACGCAATCCTCCACCTTGACGGGAATCGCGATCCACGATGTGATTCTTTCCTGGGCCGCCAGCGCGAGTTCGGGGATCGTGGGCTACAACGTCTACCGGGGCACCGCCTCGGGAGCGGAGAGTTCGTACCCCGTTGAATTCCACACCGATTAACGGCACCAGCTATGTGGACGCGAATGTGACGCCCGGCACGGTTTACTATTATGTGGTTAAGGCCGTGGGCTCGGGGGGCGCGGAGAGCGCGCCCTCGAACGAAGCCGAAGCAGCACTCTAATCTGAATTTCTCAGAGGGTTTCACGAAACTGTGACTGCTTTCCTTTGAAGCTGTTACAAGCCTCGCCGAGACGAATTTCCTAACAACCATGATTTATATGTCCATACTTAGTCACCTCACGGCACACCTCTTGCCGGATTTGAAGCCGTTCCGGACCCTCACAAAATGCCTGATTAGGAACAAAAAAGTGCTACCCGTTTTCCGCGAACAATTCGCTCATAATTAGGTTGCCCCCACATGGTCTTGGCAAACCTGATTATAGTCCTCTTGGCTGTCGTGATCGTGCTGGTTGCGGCGCTGGTGTTTAGTTTGCAACGGACCATGCCGCGCGGTGGGTTCCGACCGAAAGCCTAACGGTCCAATTGAACCACGCCTCAATCGTGTCCGTTTTTCCCTTCATGAAGTTCACTGAATCTTGCGGCTGCTTTGAACGCTGGCCTGCAACGCCTTGATGCGTTCGAGCACGTCTCTCTTCGGTATTATGCCGCGCTCAGCTTACCCTTCACTTCGTAGAGTTCCCAAACGATATGTTGCTTTCAACGACCAGCTTTGGTAGGCTTCGGTGGGAGTCATATGGTGTAGTTCCCGCTGCCCTCTGAGTCATTCATGCATAGAGTGGTGATTCTGTCCTGCCTAGCTCTAGCTTCAGGGATG
>JBEKIZ010000016.1:0-86397 GCA_050011515.1 Terriglobia bacterium
CTGTCAAGTCCTTTTTTGGGGAATGCGAAAATAGGAAGGGTTCAGGAGAACTCGAGGGGAACGCCGGGAGATGCGCGGCTCCTAGCTACAGCCGGAAGCGCCTATCTGCCGTTTCCGAAGCTGCTGTGGAGGAGAAGGGCATGACCGAGTAAGGACCTGCGAGCCGAGTGGTCGTGGATGCCAAGGTCTGCGGCGGGTAGCCCGGCATTCCGGGGACGCGAGTCTACATCGATATCGAGAGCGGCAAACAAGCTGGCGGGGGTTGACGAAAATCCCACGGGTGGTAAACTTCCAATGGGCCTTTGGCGGCCAGGTCTAAGGGGGGGCCAGCGACGTTATCATGCGAACAAAACGCACTCACATTGTCATCGCGGAGCAACTCGCCGCGCAGATCGACAGGTTGGTCGGCAAGCGTGGCCGTAGCAGCTTTCTTGCCCAAGCTGCCGAGAAGGAGCTGATGCGCCTCCGTCAAATTAAGGCCCTTAAAACTGCCATCGGCGCCTGGAGAGACGAGGAGCATCCGGAACTCGAGCGGGGCGCCGCAGCGTGGGTGGCCAAGGTGCGGAGGGAGGAAGAAAAGCGGTACCGCAAAGTGAGCGCCCGCCGTTAAGATGAGCATCTACCTCCTCGATACGAGCGTTATCATCGATGCGCTCAACAACAAGCGGAGGCGCGGGGAGCTGCTCACCGGCTTGGCGGAGCAAGGCCACCTGCTTGCTTGTTGTTCGGTCAACGTAACGGAAGTATATGCCGGCATGCGGGAGGAGGAACAAGCGGGCACCGCAGAACTGCTGGACAGCCTGCAGTTTTATCCTGTGACGTTTCCTATCGCCCGCCTGGCCGGTTTCTTGAAGCGCGACTATAGCCGCAAAGGAATCACGCTGGCCATTGGTGACGTTACGGTCGCGGCCGTGGCCCTTTACCACCATCTAACCTTGATCACGGACAATGCGAAGCACTATCCCATGAAGGAAGTGTCGCTGTACCCGTTGCCGGGTGCTTAGGTGCCCAGGTTGCTGGAATTAGTGGTGAGCCGTGAGTCCGCCGCGGCGGAGAACCCCCAACCTACTGATTAAGAGTTCGGCCGCGGCCGACTCTACCAATTGAGCTAGCGGCCGCGTACATATTGATGCTGGTGAGCCGTGAGGGAATCGAACCCCCAACCTACTGATTAAGAGTCAGTTGCTCTACCAATTGAGCTAACGGCCCATCGATCACTTACCGACACTCGCTCTGGCAGTGTTGCGAAAACAGCAGTGAGTATGTGTCTCGGACAGTGTAACACAAACTGGACGTATCAGAACTCATTCCGTAGGGGATTCACATCGACTTATCCGGCGGGGGACAGCCCGGCAGGAGTGAACCCGAAGCAGGAAGTTGGGGTTGCCCAGACACGGCGCGCACCCAGGCATGTCATCCTGAGGAGTCCCGATCTCATCGGGACGACGAAGGATCTCCGCAGTTCGCCGGGAACATTCACTGGAGGGTCATTCAAAGAAACTGCAGAGATTCTTCGGCCCCCAAAGAACGGGGACCTCAGAATGACAGGGGGGCGGGGCTTTCGTTCCCAAGAGGCCGATGGGCTCTCCCGAAATTCACCCGATGCCGGTCATTCCCGCGAAAGCGGGAATCCAGCCCTATTTTGACGGACCTGGACCCCCGCTTACGCGGGGGTGACAACGCCCGCGATTCCCATCTCGTTAGGCGGGCCGCAGCCCCATGGACGCTCGGCCAGAGAACTGCTGGGTCCAGGAACGACTCGACGCTGGTACAATGGCCGCATGTTGAACATCCGAAACGCAAGCGTAAACGACATTCCGCTTATCCTTCAATTCATCCGTGAGCTCGCCGAATATGAAAAAGCCCCGGAGCAAGCGGTGGCGACACCGGAAGATTTACGCCGCGACGGCTTCTCCACGAATCCCAAATTCCGAGTGTTAATCGCCGAATGGGAAGGCGAGCCAGCGGGGTTTACACTTTTTTTCTATCACTACTCGAGCTGGGTGGGCCGGCCGACGCTGTTTCTCGAAGACCTGTTCGTGCACCCGCGATTCCGAGGCAAGGGAATCGGCAAAGCGCTCCTGCTGCGTCTGGCGAAAGTGGCCGTGGATGAAGGCTGCGGACGCTTTGAGTGGCAAGTGCTCGACTGGAACACACCCGCCATGGAGTTCTACGAATCGCTCGGCGCCAAGGTCATGAAGGAATGGCTCACCATGCGCGTGAGCGGGGAGGAATTGAGAGTACTCGCCTCCCAGGCCGAAGACTGAACTTCACCTGCGGCGGAAGAGGGGGGACGAATGACGAGCAGGAGTCAGAAGTCAGATTTTCATTGCTGATTGGTGATTGGCGATTGGTGATTGGTGATTGACCCGCCGCGGCGGCCTGATTGCCGATTGAAAAAGTGGTGTGGCAACTCCTTCCAATGTCCATCAGCAATCGGCAATCGAAAATCGGCAATTCCAGACATCCTGGGCCAAACCACGATCACAGAGATTCTTCGCGAGCCACGAAGAATCTCGCAAATAGTACCGCAGCCCGCTTCAGTTTTACAGCGCGTATTGAAATGCTAAACCGCCCCTCCCCAAGAGTCATCAATCTTTTCGGAACGTTGGCGCATCATTATAAGTGGAGGTCTTTTTACCTAATGACACAATTTGTAGCTGAATACCTGGGACAGGCGCACCAGGAACTGTCTCAATTGTTGAATGAACTTCAGGAGGAACTGCAAGTGCTCCGTCTGGCGCGTAATTTGGAATCGAGTTCTGAGCGCCTGCGGGGATTATCAAGGAAGATTACGCTTGTTCTTCACACTCATATTGAGCAGCAGGAACAGATTCTGTATCCCGCGCTCGAGGGGCACATGCAGGGCCTCGCGGCAACCTTGGACCGCATGCGGCGCGAGAACCACGCGGGCGGGGTTGCGGAGAAGGCGTTTGTCCAGTGCATCGAGCAGTGGGCGAAGAGCGGCAAGAACCGGCAGGAAGTAACGAAACGTGGTCGCAGCTATGTTCAGTGGGTGCGCGCGCATCTGCTGAGAGAAAACGGGCGTCTGTTCCCGCTGGTGGAACGCGGTCTCGATCCGGAAACTCAACAGAAAGTTCGCCGCGCTATGGAGGAACTGAGCCAGGAGACCTCTTCTGCTGTGGCGGAGGGGACGCTTTCGGCGCAGGCCTAGAACCCGATTAGCGGTGGCGTCGATCATAGCCATCAGCTTTCAGCCTTCAGCTATCAGCTCTCAGCTTTCAGCCTTCAGCTATCAGCTCTCAGCTTTCAGCCCTCGAAGGCCACAAGTCCCAATTTGTGCCTACCCACAGGGGGCGCTCCCATCACAGGGCAGCGCGATTACCGCTGCCGAAACAGTTGAATTTCTCGGTGTAGCCTGCAGCTCCCATTTCGTGTATGGTAGTGCCGATCCCTCGGGAGGTGACCCTTGCCGTCGGTGGTCGAATCTTCGCCGCTCGTACCGGAATCAATCCGCAGCCGCCAGCCGGTCGCGCGCAACGTCGCTGTGGACGCATATCGCGGATTCGTGATGCTGCTCATGATGGCCGAAGTGCTGCAGTTTTCACGAATAGCCCAGGCTTTTCCGGGGAACTGGTTCTGGAGAATTCTGGCCTTTAACCAGACGCATGCCGAGTGGGCGGGCTGCTCGTTGCACGACCTGATTCAGCCGGGGTTTTCATTTCTGGTGGGCGTCGCGCTGCCCTACTCGATTGCCAGCCGTCTGGCGAAGAACGCAACCTTCGGCAGGATGTTCGGGCACACGCTGTGGCGGGCGCTGCTGTTGATCGCGCTGGGAATCTTTTTGCGTTCCCTGCATAGTCCGCAGACCAACTTCACGTTCGAAGATACGCTCACCCAAATCGGGTTGGGCTATACGTTTTTGTTCCTGCTCGCCTTCCGTTCTCCGCGCTGGCAATGGACTGCGCTCGCCGTGATCCTGACGGGCTATTGGCTGGCTTGGGCGTTGTATCCTGTGCCGGGTCCTGAATTCAATTACCAGTACCAGGCTGTGGTAGAGCCGGTGGGTTGGCCCTACACGGGGTTCGCCGCGCACTGGAACAAGAACGCCAACTTGGGGGCCGCCTTCGATCAGTGGTTTCTGAACCTGTTTCCGCGCCCGAAGCCGTTTGTCGCCAACGAGGGAGGATATTTGACGCTCAGCTTTATTCCGACGCTGGGCACGATGATTCTTGGCTTGGTTGCCGGCCGCTGGCTGCGCGCCGCCGCTCCCCGAATTCCGATGAAACGCCTGCTGATCGCGGGTGTGATCGGCATCGCTGCCGGTCTTTTGTTGCACGTGACCGGCATCTGCCCGGTGGTGAAGCGCATCTGGACGCCGAGTTGGACTTTGTTTAGCGGTGGAGCGTGTTTCCTGCTCCTGGCGGGGTTCAGTTGGGTGATTGATGTAAGAGGGTACAAGAAGTGGTCCCTTCCGCTGGTGGTCATCGGGATGAACTCCATCGCGGCTTACCTCATCTCGTACTTGTTGGAGGAATTCATTGTCGATTCATTCCACATTAACCTGGGCCCGCATGTTTTCCAGATTTTCGGGACTGCGCTCGAACCCTTGACGCAAGGCGCGGTGGTGCTATTGACGTACTGGTTGATTCTCTGGTGGATGTACCGGCGGAAGTTATTCTTGAAAATCTAGGTAGAGGACAGGTTTCAGGTGTCAGGAAACGGTCGCGAGACCATTGAAGAACCGCAGGACCGAACAGCGGGTCCTGCACTACGACGAGCGCATTGACAGCTTTGCGCTATCCTTTGACAAGGCAAACCTCTAAGTCTAGAATGCGAACCCGTCTGACTGCGGGGAGGTGAGGAGGAGCGAGCGAAGGCGTCGCGCAAGAACACCTTCACAGTTGGGCGCTGATGGTGTGATTGCAGCCGGGCAGTATTTCATGGCGATGCACCTGCAATGAGGCGACTTGTTTCGCTGTGAACTTGGCGGCTCATGCGGAGGGAAGACGATGCTGGAGGGGCCCACAATTGGCAGGCCCCGAAGGGGCCTCCCGTGAGTAGCCACAGGTTTCAACCTGCGGAAAGCATTGCCCGGCGAATTCGTCCAACCCCGACGGGGTTGGCCAATATAGAATTCCACCATGTCAACGCATACGCAGATTTGTTATCACGTCGTCTTCTCCACAAAGGACCGTCAGCCCATCCTCCGGGCGGAGTGTCGCGAAGACCTCTTCCGGTACATCTGGGGTATCTTGAAGAACCGCGAAAGCCACTTATATCGAATCAACGGGACGGAGGATCACGTGCATATTCTTAGCAGCCTCCATCCGTCGGTCAGCCTGTCGGATCTTGTAAAGGACGTCAAGACGGGTTCATCCCTGTGGATAAAGAAGGAAAGTATTTTCCATATGTTCTCGCATTGGCAGGATGGCTATGCCGCGTTTACGCATTCGAAGCGGGAAATTGACGGCTTGATCGAATATATAAAGAGGCAGGAGGAACATCACCGGCGGACGACCTTCGCAGAGGAATACCGCAAGCTGCTGGAGGAGGCGGGGATTGAATTCGACGAGCGGTACATGCTGTGAACCGGGCCATAGTCCGGCCCTTTCAGGGCCGGTGAGGTTTTTCCCCTTTCCTTCCGTGGGTTGCACCCACGGCTACTCACGGTTTGCCCCTTCGGGGCAGTCAAAGAGGAGGACATGATGAAAAGAGCTTGCGTGGTGCTCTCGCTTTTTTTCGTGTGGAGTGGGGCGTGCTTGGCGCGGGATGCGAGACCGCTCCTGCTTCAGAGCCCAACCGTGAGCAAGACCCAGGTCGCTTTTGCGTATGGGGGTGACATCTGGATTGTGGACCGCAGCGGCGGCGACGCTCGCCGGCTGGTGACCGGAACGGGGCTAGGAAGCGGCCCGATCTTCTCGCCGGACGGCACGATGGTGGCTTACACCGGCGACTATGACGGCAACCAAGACGTCTATGTGGTGCCGGTCGCCGGCGGCGAGCCGCGGCGCTTGACTTACCACCCTGGTACGGACGTAGCGGTGGGATGGACTCCGGATGGCAAACAAGTCCTGATCCGCTCCACGCGGAGCAGTTACTCACGGTTTGAGAAGCTTTTCACCATCCCGGTCGAAGGCGGGTTCCCAACTGAATTGCCTCTGCCCATGGGGGTGCAGGGCTCGTTTTCGGCTGATGGCTCGAGGATCGCCTACGTGCCGAGCTGGAACCGTCGCCTGGGGACGGGGTCGAATTACATCGCTATCAAGCGCTATCGGGGCGGGCATACTGCGCCCATCTGGATTGCCAACCTGTCTGACTCGAGCATCGTCAAAGTGCCGCGTGACAATTCGAATGACTTCAACCCCATGTGGATCGGCGACAGAATCTATTTCCTCTCCGACGGCAACGGTCCCGTCACGCTATTTGCCTACGATACGAAGACCAAGGAAGTGAAAGAGTTGTTGAAGAACGACGGCTTTGATTTCAAGTCAGCATCGGCGGGGCCGGGCGCGATTGTATACGAACAATTCGGGTCATTGCGCCTCTACGATCTGGGCTCGGGCAAGGCGAAGAGGATCGAGGTGCGCGTGGCGGGCGATATGCCACAAGTGACGCCGCATTTCGAGAAGGTAGAAAAGCAGATCCTCAGTGCCAACATCTCACCCACGGGACAGCGTGCCGTGTTCGAAGCGCACGGTGAGATCCTGACTGTGCCCGCCGAAAAGGGCGACATCCGCAACCTTACCCGCAGCCCAGCGGTGGCCGACCGCGACCCAGCGTGGTCGCCGGACGGCAAGTCCATTGCCTACTTCTCGGATGAATCCGGTGAATATGGGCTTCACATCAGCAGCCAGGACGGTCTGGGTCCCGTGCGCAAGATCGACCTCGGCCAGCCACCATCCTTCTATTATTCGCCGACGTGGTCGCCTGACAATAAGAAGATCGCTTACCGTGACAAGCGGCTAAACCTCTGGTACGTGGACCTGGACCACCCCGCGCCGGTCAAGGTGGATACGGACCTTTTTGATTCGCCATTGCACCAGTTTGATGTGGTGTGGTCGCCCGACAATCGCTGGCTGGCTTACACCCGGCAGTTACCCAATCACCTGCGCGCCGTGTTTGTATACTCACTCGACGAACACAAGGTGACTCAGCTTACCGACGGCATGAGCGATGCGCTCTATCCCAACTTCGACAAGAACGGCAAATATCTCTACTTTGCGGCCAGCACCAATATGGGCCTGGCCACCGGCTGGCTCGACATGACCAGCATGGGCCGTCCCGTGACGCGCAGCGCTTATGCCGTGGTGCTCCGCAAGGATTTGCCTTCCCCGATTGCGCCCGAAAGTGACGACGAAAAGGCAGAGGAGAAGAAAGATGATAAGTCCGGCCAAGCCGCCGATCAGAGTAAGGACAAAGACAAGGACAAAGATAAAGAGAAGAAGGAACCCGTAAAGGTCACCATTGACTTTGAGAACATCAGCCAGCGCATCCTGGCTCTGCCCATTCCGGAGCGCAACTATGTGGGTCTGGCGGCGGGCAAGGAGGGCATCCTGTATCTGGCCGAGGGCCCGCAAGTGGACACTGAGGAAGGCCCCACGCGGTTCCTTATCCAGCGTTTTGACCTGAAGACACGCAAGACCGAAAAGCTGCTGGAAGGCGTCCGGGACTTCGCGCTCTCGGACAACGGCGAAAAGATGCTCTATCGCCAGGATGAGAAGTGGTTCATCGCCGCTGCCGACAAGCCTCCCAAGCCGGGCGAAGGCCAGCTCAAAACCGCGGACATGGAGGTGTATGTTGACCCGCGCGCGGAGTGGAAGCAGATGTACCACGAGATTTGGCGGATCGAACGCGACTTCTTCTATGATCCGCACTTCCACGGACTGGACTTGAAGACGGCCGAGGAAGCCTACGCACCCTTCCTAGCCGCGGTCGCAAGCCGCGCTGATCTTGCCTACTTGTTTGACGAGATGCTAGGGAATCTCAGCGTCCTGCACATGTACGTCGGCGGTGGCGCGCAGCCCGAACTCAAGACCGTGAAGGTGGGCCTGCTCGGCGCCGATTACACCCTGGAAGACGGACGCTACCGTTTGGCGCGCATTTACAGCGGCGAGAACTGGAATCCGCAACTTCATGCGCCCCTCACCCAGCCGGGTGTAAACGTAAAAGAAGGAGAGTATCTGCTGGCGGTGAACGGACGCGACCTGCACGCCACCGACGATATCTACAGCTTCTTCCAGGAAACGGCTGGCAAGCAGGTGGTGGTGAAAGTCGGTCCCAAGGCCGACGGCAGCGGAGCCCGCGATGTGACCGTGGTTCCGGTTGAAAGTGAGACGGCGCTGAGGAACCTGGCGTGGATCGAGGCCAACCGCCGCAAGGTGGACCAGATGAGCGGCGGCAAGCTCGCTTACGTCTATCTGCCCAACACCGCCGGCGCCGGCTATACCAACTTTAACCGCTACTATTTTGCGCAAGTGGGCAAGGAAGGCGCCGTCCTGGACGAACGCTTCAACGGCGGCGGCTCCCTTGCCGACTACATCGTCGACTGCCTGCGCCGCCCGGTGATGAGTTTCGTCATGACGCGCGAAGGCGAGGCTTACTCCGAGCCGCAAGAGGCGATTTATGGGCCCAAGACGATGATCATTAACGAGTTCGCGGGTTCGGGTGGCGACGCGATGCCCTGGTACTTCCGCAAGGCTGGGATCGGCCCCCTGGTCGGCACGCGCACCTGGGGCGGGCTGGTCGGTATCGGCGGCTATCCGCAGTTAATGGACGGCGGTTTCGTTACCGCCCCGCGCTGGGCCATCTACGGAACCAAAGGCGAATGGGAAGTGGAGAACCATGGCATCACCCCGGACCTCGAGGTCGAGCTTGATCCCAAGCTGGTACGCCAAGGCCACGATCCGCAACTCGAGAAGGCGGTTGAGCTGACGATGGAAGCGCTCAAGAAGAATCCGCCGCCGGCGTATAAGAAGCCGGCTTACCCCAACTACCATCCGCACCTGCCGAACTCCTACTGACACGCAGGGCAACGGGACGCAGGAATTGATCCATTGATTCATTGGTTCATTGATTCATTGCCTTTGTACTCTGACGCAACCCCTGGCCCTGGTTCCCTGTAACGCGCGGGAGATGGAGTTTGCTCAGACAGATTCTTCGAGGAGTTTGACGAGGGCGTGGAGGGTCTGATTGACGGGCGTCGCAACGCCCAGCTCCGCGCCATGCCGGACCAGGTAGCCGTTCAGGGAATCGATCTCGGTGCGTTTTGCACGGGCCAGGTCCTGAGCAGTCGAGGAGGTAGCGTCGGCCATGGTTTCCGAGATTTTCAGCACGGTCTCAACCATGTTGACATCCGGCAATCGAACCCCGGCGGCGCGCGCCACGGCGATGGCCTCTTCGATAACCTTTACCATCACCGCGCGCGTCCAGGGATTACCCGTCGCGCGGTAGTACCGGGCGCGACCTAAAGCCGAAACCGCGTTATAGGTGCAATTGATAATCATCTTTGTCCAGAGTTCGCCCGCCACATTCTCTGAGACACGGCAGGGAACACCGGCGCGCTCGAAGAGCGTAGCAATGCTTTCCAGTTGGCGCTGGCGATTCCCCTCTTCCTCACCGCGCCCTGGAAGATCCCCCAGAATGAGATCGCCGCGGCCGGAATGCTTCACGTGCCCCGGCGCGGTCATAGCGGCAGCTACATAGACGACGGCTGCGAACGCATCGATTTTGGCCGCAGAGCGAATTCGCTCCACGTTGTCCACCCCGTTTTGAAGACTGATGACGGCGGCGCTGGGCGCAAGATGCGGCGCGAGGGATTTCGCGGCCTCTTCGGTGTCAAGCGTCTTCACGCAAAAAAGCACAATTTCCGCGTCCCGGACGGCGCTGACCTGGGTGGAAGCCACAACCGGAATCTGCTCTTGAAAATGCAGACCGTCAAAAAATAAGCCGTGGCGGCTGATGGCTCCGACGTGCGGGGGGCGGCCAATCAAGGTGACAGGCGCACCCGCCCGCGCCAGCATCCCGCCAAAATAGCTACCCACGGCGCCCGCACCCAGTACGGTAATCCGCGGCCAGAAGTTTCCTTCCACTGTGCCTCCCCACTCCGCAGTTGATAGAGAACATTGTAATCGAGTGCGAGAGCAGAGGTTCAGTTTGCCTTGAAGGGATAACCGTCCGGATCTTTGCCGCGAACGCGCCTCCACCACACCTGCAACGTTGGTACGTTGATGGTGATGATGAACAGCTTTCGCAACTTGCCGGGCGGAGGCTGCAGCGGACGCACGCCGTGCCAGGAATGGTCCGTGCGCTGGAAGAGTAGGCTTCCATTTCCCCGCGGGTCTATTTCGGCGCCGACTTGCAGGTCATCGAAGGCCGGGGCCGAATGGGGTTTGAAGCGTCCTCCATCGTCCAGAATCAGGATGTGCCCTCCCCAGCTCGAATCCCAATCTGCATCCGTATTGAAATAGAAAATGTGGGTAGCCAGCTTGCGCTTCGCGTCGCAGTGCGGCGAGACGGCGCAACCTTGCCAGGCGAAGTACCATTCCAGAGTCAGAATGAAACGCTTTCCGGCTTGAGGGCCAAACAGCCGGTGGAGAAAGGACAGATAGGTTTCCCCATAGAGCTCGGCGACGAAGTCCCTCCAGGGTTCCGCTAGCCCCAGGCCCGGGTGATAATGCAGAAGATAACGGTCATGGCTGCCTTGCCCATAGGCGCGCTTGATCCCCACTTGGCGTTCGAACAAGGATACGTCCGGAAGGGTCCCACGGAGACGCTCGAAACCCTCTTGGGTCAAGGTGTTTTGGATGTTGATCCACGGGTAGGGTCGCTGCCCCTGGAAGGTTTCAGAACGGATTCCCTCGATACATTTTTGATCCAAGTATTCCATATTTCTCCCATCACATATCGTCGGTTCATCCTTGAGGTCGTAATCCGGGATTTCCCTTCTGGGTTCCCGGCGCACTGAGAGTATACACCTAGCCGCCTTCGTTGGGACGGTTCCAGCCTGCTTTTGTCGCAGCGGAGTGAGAAGCTCCTGTTTTGTTGAGCAAAATGGAAAGTTCCTGTTGAGATAGGGCAAACTGGGGAGATGAAAAAACAACGGATGCTATGCGTGAGCCGGAGGGATCGAGAGGGGTTGAAGGTAATGCGCGAGGCAGGGAAGGGACACGCCTGTCAGAGGCAGGCCGGGAAGCAGTTGACGCTTAGCGAGCGGTGAAGCAGCGGAAAGGGAGGAATGTTGTATACTCACTCCGACCCAGGAAGCCCCAAAGTGGGGCCCGGGTGGAAGGTCCAAATCCCGAAAGGATCGCCACAGCCATGAACCGCACCTTACTGCTTTGCCCCTTGCTTTTCCTCGTGGCGTCGATGGTTCTCGGATGGGCTCAGTCGCCTCAGCGGCCTCAGGCCCCGCCGCCGCTGATCTCGCCAGAGGTACACTCTGACAATCGTGTTACGTTCCGCTTCCGCGCTCCCAATGCTAAGGAGGTCTTGCTTGCCCGCGAGGGTACAGAGCCCGTGCCCATGCAGAAAGACGAGCAAGGTGTTTGGAGTATCACTACCGATCCGCTGGAGCCGGATTTCTACGGTTACTCGTTTGAGGCCGACGGGGTCCGCTTGATCGACCCCTCGAACCACCTGATGAAACCCAACCTGCTTAACACCCAGAGTGTCGTACACGTGCCCGGACCGGCCTCCCTGCCGTGGGAGATCAACGACGTTCCACACGGCGCCATCCACCACCATTTCTACAGGTCGGGGATCGTGGGCGATGATCGGGACTTTTACGTTTATACTCCCCCTGCCTACAGCCCCAAAGCCAATGAACTTTACCCCACGCTCTACCTTTTGCACGGTTTCAGCGATGACGCGAGCGCCTGGACCGCCGTCGGGCGCGCGCACGTGATCCTCGACAACCTGATTGCGCAGGGGAAGGCCAAGCCCATGATTGTCGTCATGCCCCTCGGCTACGGCGCACCGGAGATCGTCTCCCAGGGCTTCGCGGCGTTTCACGACGCCAGCCTTCGCCAACGGAACTTCCAGAAGTTTCGTGACGCCCTGATCAACGAAGTCATTCCGCAGGTCGAGGAGGCTTACCGGGTCTCAAAGGACCGCAAGTCCCGAGCTGTCGCGGGGCTATCAATGGGCGGCGCCGAGTCCCTCTTAACCGGGTTGAACACTCTGGACCACTTCGCCTGGATCGGCGCTTTCAGCTCAGGTGGACTTACCGAGGACTTCAAGGCGGACTTCCCGGCGCTCGACTCCAAAGCTAACTCGCAACTGCGCCTGCTTTGGATCGCGTGCGGCACGGACGACCATCTCATCGACATAAACCGCAAGTTCCGTGACTGGCTCAAGTCCAAGGCAATCCAGCACACCGATATTGAGACACCGGGCGCCCACACCTGGATGGTCTGGCGGCGCAACCTTGCCAGCTTCGCTTCCCTCTTGTTCCAGAAGAATGTGCCTTGAGTGAGTAGATTCAAGCCCCGCTTTGCTAGGCAAGTCGGCGGCCCCTTTGACGGTATCGACGACTGAATACGGGGTTGCGAAACAACTCGACGCTGCCTGGGGAAAGGACGCCACCCCTCTCCGGATTCACTCTCTTTCTAACCCATGGATCTGGCCCTCTCGGCGCGGCCTTCGACCAGCGTGGTTCGTCCCTTACCCTTGCTGGACATGACAAAGTAGATTCCACCGTAAATGGCCCAGACCAGTGCGATTCCCAGGGCCAGCAGCGGCTCCATCTTCGTTCCATATCCCATAAAGGGCCCAACCAAGTAGAAACCCATGCAGGCCAGGTTAGCGAGCAACCCAAACACCGGGATAATGAGGTGGCGCACAACCTTGAATTTCGGGTGATTGTGGAAAGCGACCAGGCAAATCACGCAGCTCAGACCGTAGAGCAAGAAAGTGCCGAAATTCGAAGCCAGGGTGACGGTGAGCAGAGAATTGGGCAGCGCCGCCATCTTGTCGTGGGTTAAGTACCCGAAACTCGACCAAAAGCCCTGCGGCAAGGCCCGGATGGCAGCGTCCGAAGGCGCGCCGGCATCGCCAAACGCCATCATCACCCCTAAGCAACCGACCACCGCTGAAATCGCCGCCAACGTCCAGATGGCGCGATGCGGCGAGAGGTTTTTTGAGTGCAGCATGCCGAAGTGCTCCGGCACCTCCTGGTCCTTACCCATTGCATAAGTAACACGCGCCCCGGTGTTGATACACGAAAGCGTGGTGCCGATCAGCGCCAGGAAAACCGTGACTGCCTCGCATAACATAAAGACCCGTCCCCGTCCTGGGCCGAAGAGAGCATCGCCCACCAGAACCATCATGTCGCCAATGGGCGCTGCGGAGCCGACCGCGTTTTGCATGGTGTAGCCACTGTTGAGAAGGTAATTGCCTGCGAAATATTCGAACAGATAGCAAAACGCCCCCTGAACAAGCAAGGAGACGATGACCGCGATCGGAACGTCACGCTTGGGGTTCTTCGCCTCCCCGCCCAGCGAGGTTACCGATTCAAATCCCACCAGAATCAGGATGGCGACCGTTGCCTGAACAAACGCCCAACCCCAATTGTGCACCCTGACGACAGAGAGCGCATCAGGGTGGGTCAGGAAATTGCCGCTGGCGTCCTTGTCAGGGTAACTCACATGGTAAGGCACCGGCTTTCCGGATGAATCAAGCAAGGGCTGCGGCACGCCGTCCGAGTTGCGCACAATCGTTTCAGTCGTCTGGCCATTCGCGACCGTTTTTTGTGTTGCGAATTCGTAGCTGTAGGAAGCGCTCGTCTGCGGATCGAATTGGAAGGCCACGCTCCCTGGAGGATGGTTCATGCGGTAGCCCAATGCCATTACAGAGAAGACCACCAGCGCGGAAATCTGGATGACGTTGATGGCAATGCTGACCGCAGTCGATCCCGTCACGCCACGGTGGGCAATATAAGCAATGCCAAACGCGGCGGCGATGGCGCAAACCATCATAAACGCCGGACCAGGAGTGGAAGCGGTCATGACATTCGGCCAGAGGGTCCCCACCATGTATCCGCAGAACACCCCGATCACCGCGCACATGACCCCTGGATAGATCCAGTAGTAAAGGTGCGACGCCCAGCCGACAATGAACTTCGAAAGGCGCGCATAGGGCCACGCCTTGTCGTGATTGAGGAAGGATTGCTCGGCAAAGTAATAGGAGCTCCCCGTCCCCGGATATAGCTTCGCCATTTCCGCGTAACAGACAGCCGTGGCCAGGCACAGCGCGAGGGCTACAACGATGCCGATCCACATCGCCGGTCCAGTCTGGCCCGTGGTTGCCTGAATCATGAACGTGAGCCAAAGGAAGGCGCCCGGTGCGATGAGCGCCATCGCGTTCATCGTCAAACCGGTCAAGCCCAGGGTCCGTTTCATCTCAGCAGTGGTCTTCTCAGCCATGTACATTCTCCTTTTGATCAAGTAACCGTCATGCCCGTAATGACCAGCAAGATAACCTTCGGAAGTTCTGGCGCCGCGCCTGCCGGGAAATCACGGCTGAATGTACCTAAGGATGAAGCTCCTTCAAATCGAAAGCGTAGATCAACCCGACCTCTACCGTATCCTGTTGGTCCACGGGCATCGCGTCCTTGAACAGGCTCGGACGGTTGGACATGTCGCGCCGGTACTCCAACCTCGTGATCAAGTTACCAAGTATCTTGCGCTCGAAGGTCTCCGTAATCTCGTTGACATGCTGCGGCGTGCCGGTGGTGAATCCGAAATGGTCGTTATAGTACTCGTAGCGGGTTGCATAAGCCCACTTGTCGTTGAACTGATATTTCAGATAACCCGCCACGCCCGTCCACCAGACGGGGTTGACAAACGCCTTGATGCGGTCCCCGCGGCCGTAGTCGTAATTGACCATGAGAGA
Source organism: Terriglobia bacterium (assembly GCA_050011515.1). Classification (GTDB taxonomy): domain Bacteria; phylum Acidobacteriota; class Terriglobia; order UBA7540; family UBA7540; genus CAVROP01. The sequence continues at coordinate 14,854 of JBEKIZ010000016.1, forward strand.
GACCTTGCCGGCCGGCGAGTAGGTCAGCACCGTATCCGAAAGTTGCCTGATATTGCTGTTGTTGTTATTCTCCTCAGGACCCACCATGTAGGTCTGCACCAAGCTCCACTTCTTGTTGGGATTCCACCCAAACTGCAGACCCCCTGTCTTGCCGGTGTTGTTGTCTACAATGTTGTTCCAGCCATTCACCAGGTAGGCCGAGACTTGGTATTTGTCGTTGAAAACGTACTTGGCGCGCAGGCCGAAATGGTAGAACGGGATCGCGTAGGTAAATAGCAGGCCTCGCGAATAGTTCCAATCGTCCTTGCTCTCGATCACTTCCGCGCCCGCCGGGGTGACGAACTTGCCGAAATCGATCTGGAGGCCCTTGCCGACCGGCGCGAGGTACGAACCGTAAGCTTCCTTGAGGTACTGGGCAAATCCGAGGCCGCCCGGATCGGTGCTATTGACCACGTTCATGGCGTTTCCATAGCCAAAAGAGAGGTGATACCCGATGCGGCTGTTTGTGGTGTCCGGAGGCTTGTCCAAGATCAACTCAATCATATTGAGTGCGAACTGTTCCTGCGGGCTATCAAAGGCCCGCAGTCCCGCAAGCGTGGTGGAAGGATTACCGCCAAGCACGCTCGGAGCGTTCGCTTGGGGATGTTCGAAGTCATAGCCGTAATAGCCGTCCACAAACCCCGTGACGCTCAGCGGACCAAGCAGGCTCCCTAGCGTAGTCTTGGACGGAGCGGCGGGAGCGGCCGGAGATGGCGTCGAAGCCGTCGCAACCGCAGCCTGGACGGGCGCAGGAGTTGGCGCAGCCGCGGGCGCAGCCGCAGGTACAGCAGCGGGTGCAGCCGCGGGCGCTGCTGGGGCTTGCGCCCCAATGCCGACTTGCTTCTTAACTGCCGCCAATTCCTCTTGAAGATGTTCTATTTCCTTTTCCAAATCCTCCACACGCTTCGCGATGTCGGCGGTGGCTGTAGTTGCGGAAGAATTGTCTTGGGCCTGAGCCCGAGATGCCGGCGAGATCAAACACACGAGACCTAAGGCGATTACCTTAGACGTAGTGCTGCACAATTTTTTCATGGGCGGTCTTCTCACCTTCTCTCTGCTCAGTCAGGGCCTGTTAATCAGTTTTGAAATGCTTCAACTCCGTTGACCAGCGAGGTGACATTACAGTGATGATTAATTCCGGTCAAACAAATAGATTTTCTTCAATGCATAAAAATCGCTTGGCCAAAAACAATTGTTGGCGGCGATAAAAATGTTTGCACGCAGAAGGTCCCTGCCGATATGAACAAGATCGAGTTTTCGCCCTGCTCGCCGGGCAGGTACCCAGCCACCGCGTGGCGATGCTGCTGAAAGAGCGCTGCATCGACTTCAAGCCCCAGGATGATTATCTCCAGGAAGTGCGTCTGCGCGGCGGTGATCAGGAGTTGATGACAGCGCTCAAAAACGCCAAGGTAACGAAGCCGATAAAAATTGACTCGACTCTCCAGGCATGGGTGGCGAAGACTGCAGCCCACCAAGGAAGTTGTAGCGACCCGCCGCTCGATTATAGAATCTTGACGCCTTTCTTATGACTTCTTTATAGAATCCTGAGGCCTTTGTTATGACTTCTCTATAGAATCTTGACGCCTTTTTTATGACTTCTTTATACCCGCCGCCGTAGTCTGGTCGTGATGAGGTTCCCATGAACATGTGGGTGAGCGAAGAGCAGCTTCGGGCAACGGGTTTCGCTGCGCCAAACGATGCCGCGCACGGCCACAGAGATCGGAAGCTCGAGGTAAATGCGAGGAGGGACGGCAAATGAATCTCGCGATTTGGCTGCCGGCAATGTTTTTTCTAGGAATTATAGCAATGCTCTTGTGTTTACTGTTCCTGGACGGCTGCGAAAAAATATAAGAGGTGAAGCGACAGCCATGATCTATGTCACCGCGATTATTGTGTTGTTCTTGTTCGTTTATCTGTTCACGGCTCTGATACGGCCGGAATGGTTCTGAGCGGGCTTTGTACCCGACTGCGAGGAGGGTAAGGATATGTGGTTCCTGCCGCTTTCCATAATCGTTTTCACGATTATCATTGCGTTCCCATTGAGCAAGTACATGACGGGGATTATGGAGGGAAAGCACCACGCGCCACGAATTTTCCGCTGGGTTGAGAAGCAACTGGACTCGGGGGAGCAAGACTGGAAGCAGTATGCCGTCGCTTTGCTCGTCTTTAACACGGCACTGTTCATCTATGGCTATCTCATTTTGTCGATTCAACCTTGGATGCCGCTTAATCCGCAACACAAGGGACTCTTGTCGCCGACAACCATCTTCAACAGTGCTGTCTCGTTCATGACCAATACGAACCTTCAGCACTATTCGGGAGACCAGCACCTTTCCAATTTCAGCCAGATTTTCTTTTGCATACCGAATTTCTTCTTGTCGGCGGCAGTGGGGTTGTGTGCCCTCACCGCGATCATTCGGCTATTTCGCGGGGAAAAGAAGATCGGCAACTTCTTCGTCGATATGTGGCGAGTGGTGGTCTACATCTTTCTGCCGGTGGCTTTTCTCCTTTCCTTGGTGTTCGTGCAACAAGGCATGCCGATGACCTACCGAAGCTCTTATCAGGTTTCGACGTTAGAACCTGCGGCGATGGGGACAACGGACAGCGGCCAAGCGAAACAGCAGACGATCGTGGTGGGTCCACTGGCAGCCTTCGTGCCACAGAAGATGCTGGGAACCAACGGCGGCGGCTTCTATGGAATGAACTCCGCGCATCCATTCGAGAACCCCTCGGCGGTGACCAATTTCCTCACGACCTTCGCCATGATGATTTTCCCTTTCTGCCTCGTGCTGATGTACGGCCGCATGCTGGGGAGATTTCGGCATTCGCTCGTGATCTTTTCGGTCATGTTGGTGATGTTTGCTGGCGGGATTGCCTGGGCGATCTACTACGACACGTTAAAGCCGAATCCTGGCCTCATCGCTCACCCCATGGCCCGAAGCTACAAGATCACCAGCGCAAGTGCACCCGGTGGGAAGCTGCTGGTCAATTTGCCAGCGGTGGCCGGACTGCCTGTGGATCAGCACCTCGGCAATCTTGAGGGCAAGGAAATGCGTTTCGGGACATCCGCAGGCGCCACGTTCGCAACCGTGACCGTTGACGTCACCTGTGGTGCGGTCAACGCCGAACACGACAGTCTGAACCCGCTGGCCTCCCTGTCTCCCATGGTCGGGATGTGGTTGAACTGCATCTTCGGAGGCAAGGGCGTGGGAATGATCAACTTGCTGCTCTTCCTGGTGATTGGGATCTTTATTGCCGGGCAGATGGTGGGACGAACGCCTGAGTATCTGGGCAAGAAGCTCGGCGGCCGCGAAATGAAGCTGGCGATGATCGCCCTGCTGGTGCATCCGATCATGATTCTGATGCCCACAGGACTCTTTGCCGCTACGGACTGGGGGCTGAAGGCCACAAGCAATCCCGGCCCGCATGGATTTTCCCAGATGGTGTACCAGTTTTCATCGGCCTCAGCGAATAACGGTTCGGCCTTCGATGGACTCGGGGTGACCTACGGCTTTTACGACAATCCAAACCCTGCGCCGGAAGCCATCCCATGGGACATCGCCGCTGGACTTGTAATGCTGTTCAGCCGGTTCCTTCCGATCCTTGCTCCAATCGCCTTGGCGGCGGGGCTCGGCGCAAAGAAGTCCTCTCCTTTCGGTCCCGGAACATTGCGTGACGATTCGCTGACGTTTGGGTTCTTGCTATTTGGAACCATCGTCATCATCGGGGCATTGCTCTTTTTGCCGGTGGCCGCACTCGGGCCGCTTGCAGAGCACTTGGGGCCATTCCCGTTCGGAGGCTGACGGCAGGAGTAGAAGTTTGCTATCGAGGGGTCGAAACCCAGGCAAGTTCTAACAAGGAGTAAGAGCCATGGAAGTATCGAGGGCTGCAGAATTAGCAGAAAAGCCGGCCTCCCCTGCTGGAAAGCAGAAGAGACAGAAGCCGCACGGCTTGTTTGCAGCGGGGACAACTGGGCCGGCATTGAAACAGGCATTTGCGATGCTTCGGCCAGACATACAGTGGAAGAACCCGGTCATGTTTGTAGTCGAGATCGGCGCCTTTCTAACCCTACTGTTTGTAATACGGGCAGCATTAGGTCATTCGGACAGCCTGGTTCCGGTTACCTATTTTGTCGCACTTGATGCATGGCTCTGGCTCACGGTTCTTTTTGCGAACTTTGCGACGGCCCTTGCCGAATCGCGCGGGAGAGCTCAAGCCCAATCACTGCGACGGACTCGACGCGAAACCGTCGCTCGGCGCTTGAGTGTCACAGGTACTGTGGATGAAGTCGCTTCTACGGTGCTGAATCCCGGCGATACGGTGGTCGTGAAGGCGGGAGAGGTTATCCCGGGCGACGGAGAAATCATTAAGGGGATTGCTTCGGTCGACGAATCTGCAATCACCGGCGAATCCGCTCCGGTGATTCGCGAAGCGGGAGGCGATCGTTCTGGCGTAACCGGAGGCACGAGGGTGCTTTCCGATGAGATCATTGTTCGCATCACGGCCGGGGCTGGTGAATCCTTCTTGGACCGCATGATTGCACTGGTCGAAGGAGCCATCCGCCAACGAACCCCCAACGAGATCGCGCTCACGCTGGTACTGACAGCTTTCACTGTGATTTTCTTGATTGTCGTCGTACCACTCTGGCCGATGGCCTGGAATGCGGAACAGTACATGATGGGCTATTTGGGACTGCAACAGCCTCTGCATAGCTTGGGCACGGACGTTCCCACGCTCGTAGCTCTGCTCGTTTGCCTGATTCCGACCACGATCGGCGCGTTGCTTGCGGCGATTGGAATTGCCGGCATGGATAGGGCTCTGCAGGCGAACATCATTGCCAAGAGCGGCAAGGCCGTCGAGACTGCGGGTGACATCGACATCGTGCTCCTGGACAAAACTGGAACGATTACTGAGGGCAACCGGCGCGCGACGCAATTCCTGCCTGTCGAGGGCTATTCTACCGCCCAGGTCGGGGAGTTGGCTGCTCTGGCGTCCGCTGCTGACGAAACGCCAGAAGGTAAGAGCATTGTCAGCATTTACGAGTTCCAAAGTCGAAAGCCAGTCAGCGTGCCGCAAAATGCGGAATTCATCACGTTTTCTGCTTCTACTCGTATGAGCGGCATTAATCTTTCGGACGGCCGGCGTATTCGGAAAGGAGCGGCAGATGCCGTGGCGGAGTTCGTTCGGGAGCAGGGTGGCAGCGTACCAACGGAGGTCTCGCCATTGGTGGACGGCGTCGCTTTGCGGGGAGCCACTCCACTTGTAGTCGCAGATGGCCCCAAGATAGTCGGTGTGGTGGTTCTTGAGGATATTCTAAAGCCGGCGATGAAAGAGCGGTTTGACCGTTTGCGCAAAATGGGACTGCGCACGGTCATGATCACCGGAGACAATCCGCTCACAGCGGCAACAATTGCCAAACAGGCTGGCGTGGACGACTTCCTTGCTCAGGCCAAGCCTGAAGACAAACTGGCATACATTCGACAGCAGCAGGAGGAAGGGAAACTTGTCGCGATGATGGGCGACGGCACGAATGACGCTCCAGCCCTGGCGCAGGCGGACGTCGCCGTGGCCATGAATGCCGGGACCCAGGCAGCTAAAGAAGCCGGCAATATGGTGGATCTCGACAGTGATCCCACTAAGCTCATCGAGGTCGTTGAAATTGGTAAACAGTTGTTGATGACGAGGGGAGCTTTGACCACCTTCTCCATTGCAAACGATGTGGCGAAATACTTCGCAATCATCCCTGCGCTTTTCGCAGGAACCTTGCCATGGCTGAAGACGATGGACATCATGCACCTGCATTCGCCGACTTCAGCCATCCTCTCGGCTGTAATTTTCAACGCGATTATCATCCCTTTGTTGATTCCGGTCGCACTCAAAGGAGTCAAGTACGAACCCCTTGGGGCCGACGCTTTGCTTCGCCGAAATCTGCTGATTTGGGGGCTCGGAGGCGTAATTGTACCCTTCATCGGGATCAAGATCATTGATCTGGCCATGGCGGGCTTGCGCTTGACCGTCTGAAGTTTTCGAGAGTAACAGAGGAGTTGCAATGTCACGACACGTTTCAAAGAGTCTCTTTTTGTTATTGTTCACCGTACCACTTCTCGCCATCCTCTTTCCCGGCGCGGTATGGCTCATCGGACACGTTTTCTTTCCCTTTAAAGCGGAAGGCAGCTTGTTGAAGGGCCCCGATGGGAAGGTGGTCGGCTCCAAACTGATCGCGCAACCCTTCACGAAGGACGAATATTTCCAGCCCCGGCCTTCGGCAGCGTCATACGACGCATCTGCATCCGCGTCTTCGACTCTCGCTCCCTCGAATTACCTGCTGCGTGATCGGGTTGCCCGCACGCTCGGCCCCATTGTCAGGTATCAAAGCGGACCCAAGGCTGGACAGCTCGTAGCCCCGGATATTGAGGCTTGGTTCCAGCAAGATCGGTACCAAGGAAATGCGGGAATTGTGGCCCAATGGGCCGATCTCCACAACGGCCTGGCGACTGCCTGGGTGGGTGCAGATCCCACCCATGGCGCATATGTGGACTCCTGGGCCAAGGCGCATCCGGCCGTCGTCGCCGACTGGGTGAAAGCCAACCCGAGCACCCCGCAACCCAAGGCTGCCGATTTGGCAGTGGTTTTCTTTGAAAACTTCTCCAAGGAAAACCCTGGCCGGTTCCCTTTTCCGGTCACGCACACAGGTGCCGACGGTAAGGCTACAACTGCGATTGAACCGGTCAAGGATGGTTCGGATGTTCAGTCGATCTTCTTCGACATGTGGCGGCAGGACCATCCTGACGCTGATCTACAGAACGTCCCTGGTGATTTGGTAACGACTTCCGGTTCTGGCCTCGATCCCGACATTACCCTGCAGAATGCTGAATACCAGTTGGATCGAGTCGCTTCCAAATGGGCTGCTGACGCCAAGCATGATCCCGCGGCAATCCGTAGAGAAATCGACCAGATACTTCAGGCCAATGCCAAAGCTCCGTTTGGCGGGCTGGCAGGGGAAAAGATGGTAAACGTATTGGAGGTCAACCTAGAGCTTCGCAAACGCTACGGAGCGCCTAAGTAAGTTCACCTCGATGAACGCCTCGGCCTGACCGGACTCATTCAGGATCACCTGGTGGATTCTCGCACTGGGCGGAATACACAGTTTCCCCTGGCGGATCTGTTCCGGCAGTCCGCCTACAGCCGGTTGGCTGGGTACGAAGACCTGAACGATTACACGAGTACAGAAGGAGCACGGGTGGCCTTGAGAACCGCCGGAGCACTGGCGAAGGAAAAACAATGCACACGGCAAAGCTTTTACTACTCATTTTAGCAGTTCGGAAACAGATGATCTGCGCTGGACTACTTTGTTTGATGACGTTAGTTGCCACTACAGCACAAGCGCAGACGCCGGACCAGCAGAATGCGGCCGCGCCGACGGCCCCGCCTCCAGCCCCGGCAGCGCTCCCCACTCCTTCCATAACGGGTCCGCTGCAGGAACTCCCCCCAGCCATCTTCAACGCCGGACCTTTCGGCAAAGTCGCTGCGAACGGCATTCTCAGCGGCATGGGCCTGTGGCAGAGCAATCACATCCCGGGTGATGACTCCACTCAAGCGGCTCTAAGTAACGGGCAGGTGTTCCTTCAAAGGACCGACGGCTGGTTTCAGTTCTACCTGCAGGCGGGCGCGTATAATATTCCGGCCCTGGGGGTGTCGTTCCTCGCCACAGACAAAACGCTGACCGACCTCTACGGTCCGCTGCCGGTCGGCTTCCTGAAACTGGCGCCGGGAAAGAACACCTCCATCCTGATCGGTGCCCTACCGACACTGATGGGCGCCGAGTCAACGTTCACCTTCCAAAACATGAACATCGAGCGCGGCCTGTTGTGGAACCAGGAAAACGCCGTCAATCGCGGAATTCAAGTGAATCAGACGATGGGCAAATTCACTGCCTCATTGAGTTGGAACGACGGGTTCTATTCCAACCGCTACAGTTGGATGAGCGGTTCGTTAACTTATGCTAATGGGCCCCATAGCTTGGCGTTCGAGGGGATGGGCAACCTGGGGCAGACAGCCTATCAGACTGTGGCCACACCCGTACAAAACAACGGCAGCATGTACGCCGTCATCTACACGTACTCCAAGGGGTCCTGGATCGTCCAGCCCTACTTTCAATACACCGATGTGCCGACCAACCAGAAGATCGGCGTCGTGAAGGGGGCGTCGACGCGAGGCGGTGCGCTACTGGTGAGTCACACGTTCAAACACGGCTTCTCGCTCGCAGGGCGCGGGGAATATATCTCAAGCACGGGGAGCGCCGCTGAGCAAGCCGTCAATCTGATGTACGGTCCGGGCAGCGCGGGCTGGTCGGCCACTCTGACGCCCACTTTTCAATACGGAGGCTTCTTCTTTCGCGGAGACCTTTCTTTTGTTCGGGCGAGCAGCTACACGCCGGGTTACGCCTTCGGCCCCACGGGCACGAACCCAAACCAGCCCCGAGCCGTGGGTGAAATAGGATTCATTTTTGGCAACAATATAATTGCGAAGAAACCGTAAATTCAGACGCACAGGGGCGGCTTAGGCGCTAGCAGGGATTGATCCGCTATTCACAATGATATCGGGGATCACCTTCAACGATCACCTGCTCACCCGGCTGGAGTACGGGCGCGACATGTCCAACCGTCCGAGCCTGTTCAAGGGCACGACGCCCGCGGACCACCATGATACGATAACCGGTGCGCTGATCTACACCTTCGATTTGAAGGAGCTTCACCCCTAGGTACATTCAGTCTTGATTTCCCGGCGGGCGCACGGCGCTCGGCGGCGTTGCGTTTGCCCTCTCAGCGGGCGCGGCATTCGCCCAAGGTCCTGTGAGGATCACTCTGGACGACGCCATTCAACTGGCGCTCCAACACAACCATAGCCTGCTGGCCGCGCGCACGACCATCCAGCAGAGCCAGGCGCAGGAAATTACTGCGAATCTACGCCCCAACCCCTCAATCTTCAGCGATTGGGATTACCTGCCGTTGTTTTCGCCGAGCAACTTTACGGGTACTTACCTCCACGACTCGACGGAGGGTGACCTGGGCCTCAGCTACCTGATCGAGCGCGGCAAGAAACGCCAGCACCGGCTTCAGGCCGCCAAGGACCAGACGGCAGTGACCACCTCGATGGTAGCAGACAACGAGCGCACACTGACCTTTCAGGTGGCCACCCTGTTCGTCAACGTGCAGCTTGCCGAATCGACATTGGACCTGGCCCAAGAGGATCTGAAAAGTTATCAGCGCACGGTTGACCTCAATGAACTGCGTTACAAAAAAGGAGCGATCAGCGAAGATGACAACTTAAAGATCGAACTACAGCTCCTCCAGTTCCAGAATGACGTTGCGCAGGCACAGCTCGCGAGGGTTCAGGCACTTTCCGATCTGCGCAATTCGCTTGGATATGAATCCCAGCGACCTACGATGTGGCGGGGATATTCGACTACATCCCGATGCACGCCAACCTCGAGGATTTTCAATTGAAGGCTCTCCAAACACGCCCCGACTATCGCGCCGCGCGGCAGAGCGTCACGGCGGCGAACAGTCAATACCTGCTGGCCAAGGCGGACGGAAAGCAGGATGTCACCGTGCAAGGGAACCACTCGCACGTCAACGGCATCAACGCCGTTTCTCTATATGCGAGCATCCCGCTCCCAATTTTCAACCGAAACCAGGGCGAGATCGCCCGCACGCGATTCGCCATTACGCAGTTTCAGGAACAGGAGAAGGCCGCGAACAACCAAGTTATGACCGACGTGCGCGATGCATACGAAAACTTCCAGACGAGCGACCAGATTGTGCAGCTCTACCGTTCGGGATATCTCGATCGGGCGAAGAAAGACCGCGACATCAGCGAATACGCTTACCAGCGGGGCGCCGTCAGCCTGCTCGATTTTCTTGACGCCGAGCGCAGCTATCGCGCCACGCAGCTCGCCTACCGCCAGGCGCTGGCCTCATGGCTTCTGGCAGTGGAGCAGTTGCGTGAGGCAGTAGGCGCCAGGAACCTGCCATGACGAAACTCGAAAATCGAAGCTCGAAAATCGGCCCGAGTTTCGAACTTCGATTTTCGAATTTCGGTTTCTCCGCGGTCTCTGTGCGCTCTGTGGTAAGTCTTTTCCTTGCCCCAAAGGAGGCAATTAAGTGAAAAAACACGAAGTGAGGGGCTGGATCGAGGAAACCGGGGTTATTGCCGCGGTTCGCGTTTTCTCGGAGGAGGACGCCCTTTTTGCCGCCCAGGCGGTCGCGGAGGGCGGGATTCCCGTCGTCGAAATCACCTTAACCGTGCCCCAAGCCACCCAGGTCATCTCGCACCTGGTGAAGAACCATCCCCGCATGGTCGTGGGGGCGGGCGGAGTGAGGAAGGTGGCAACCGCGCGTCAGTGTCTTGATGCGGGAGCGCAGTTTTTGACCGGCGACGGACTTCATCCGGCAGTGACCGAGTTCGCGGCGCTAGAGGAGATTGTGACGATTCCGGGAGCGCTGACCCCGACGGAGGTGATGGCCGCATGGGAGGCGAGGTCGGATTTCGTCAAGGTCGTTCCGTGCGCCCAAATTGGCGGTGAAACCTACATTGGATCTCTCCATCGGATGTTCCCTCACATTCCGTTAATCGCCTCAGGGGGCGTGAATCAACAGAACGCATCCAAATTCATCCTCGCTGGGGCCATAGCGCTCGGCGTAGGCCGTGAACTGATCCCTCCTGACGCCATCCGCCGTCGCCAGCAGGACCGGATTGGCGAACTGGCCCGCCGGTTCCTGGGCTTTGTAAAGCTCGGCCGGGACCATTTGGCCGCGCGCGCGGCAAGAAGAACTGCCCTCGGTGAAGAATAACGAGGAGGTTTCTCCGGGAATGTCGCAAGTCCGTGCTGCTCGTTCACACGACCTGCCAGCGAAGTCTTGCAGCACGCATTAGTCAGTTCGACTTCGGACCGCGCTCCGGCCCCGCGAAGAAGTCCATCGCGGCGATTGCGCTGCGGTTGTGGTCCTACTTCCAGCGGGCGCCGTGTTCCTCCAGTGCAATCCGGACGAGCTGGCTGCGGGTTCTCACACCTGTTTTCTGGAACAGTTGTTGGAGAGCAGCTTTCACCGAACTCTCCGAGATGTTGAGACGCGCGCCAATTTCCTTATTGCTGAGTCCCTCAAACACCCCGTGCAGCACCTGAGTCTCCCGTTCCGTAAACGGTTTGGTCTGGTCCGCTCCTTCGGGGTGTTTTGACACCCTGACCAAGGACTGAATCGCATTTTCATCCAGCCAGGTTTCTCCTGCCATGACCTTGCGAATGGCCTGCTTGAGGAGCGCTGGCGAACTGTGCTTTGGAAAAATTCCTCCCACGCCCAGGCCGAGCGCCTGTACGGATTCAGCATCACTCATCCCTGCGGTGACCATGAGGAACCGTCCCTCAAAGCCCGACTGCCGGGCTTGGGTAATGAACTCAAAGCCGCGCTCTTTCCCGAGGTCATAGTCCAGCAAGACAAGATCAATGGGCTTCCGGCGCAACACATCGGTGGCTTCACCGACCGATGCGCAAAGAGCTGCCATCACCAAATCAGGCTCGCCCGCCAACAGCCGGCTGAGGCCCTCTCGAAAGAGAGAGTGATCGTCCAATAAGAGAATCCTGATTCTATCCATTCACTTCTTGCGCACCGTCCTCGTCCCGCCGGTCTGCGAAGGGCACGAGGTCCAAAGCGAAGCAGCACCCGGGAGATCCTGGTTCGTACCGTAGGTCACCGTTAAATGTCCTCACAAAAGCCCGCGAGAGGTACAACCCCAGCCCGGTGGCTTCCGCCCCCTCCTGAAACGGTTGAAACAGACGTTCAGGGTTGGGAATGCCGTGACCGGTATCGCGGACTCGCACCACGACCCGCTCACCTTCCAGGGACGCGCTGACTCTGAACTCCTTCTGCTCCTGGTCCTCCATGGCGCGCTGGCTGTTCTTGGTGAGGTTCAGGAGCACTTGCAAGAGATTATGGCGCTCCGCCCACACCCGGGGCAAGACTTTGGGGACGTCCCAGCGAACGAGCACACCCGACTCTCGCAATGAAGGCCCGGTCACAATGCGCAATTCGTCAAGTACCGAGCCAAGGTCCACGGGAGCCAGATCCTCGCTCCCCGCGCTTTGCCGAAGCTCAAGGGTTGCAATTTTTCCCAGACCTTCCACTAGATTCCCCAGGGCGCGGAAGTCCTCGCTTTGTGCCAGCTCGGGACCGCGCGAAAGGTTTTCGTAGACCACGGAGATGGCGCCGCATACGTTGCGGATTTCGTGCGATACGGCTCCGACGGCCAAGCGTGACGCGACCAGGAGGTGATGGAGGCTGGATTCCTCCTCGTCGCGAAGGTCCTCGGAGCTATCGACGAGCATGGCCGCCAACCTTGGTCCGGCGCTTGTCTTGTAAGTGGAAAACCAAACGTCCGCGAGAAACACATCCCCGTCTCGACGCCGGCCACTGCACTGCATCGCGGTACGGAAGCTGGGCGTGGATTCATCGGCCGGCGGGACTCTGGCCAAGGGCGGTAGAAAGTCCTTGATGGCTTCGCCCGGCAAGCTCTCAGGCTCAAAGCCCAGCAAGCGATGAGCGGCCTGATTGGCCATCAGGATTCTACCGGCGGAATCCACAGTCAGGATAGCTGCGGGGCTGCTTTCGATGAGTGCTTTCAACTGGTGTTCAGCGTCGCGCCGCAACAGAGCCTCTTGCTCAACTTCTCGGACGTGCTGCGCCGTGAGTCGCCGGTTTTTGGCGGATTCATGAGCGAAGAGCGCGGTGCCAAAGTAGGCAGCGAACATGAAGATGTCGCGGGGAACCCCTGCTGCCAGATCCCACGTAAAGGGGGAAAAGAGTTCGGCCAGAAAGGTACACAATCCTCCCAGTATGGCGAGTTGCCAGCGCGGCAGGCAACTGCCCACGATCAGCATGGGAAAAAGATATAGAAAGCCAAAAGAGACGTTCAGTTCGACACGCCAATCGATCAGGGCCACGATCAAAATCATCATCGCGGCGACGAAGAGAAGTTTGGCGCGACTTAACCGTAGGAAGAATGAAAGCATTTCGCTACCGCCCCCCTAATGCCTGACTACGCTTTCGTGCGAAACGCACCGACCACCGCCCACAATTTTACCAAAAGCACCCGCCGACCGCTGCACCGATGACCGAAAGATAGGCTCCATCTGGCCGAAAGATACTGTCCAAGAGATAGGCTTGGCTGCCCAGAGGATAACTTGAGGACCGCCGAGCCGGACCCTTAATCTTAAAGGTCAGTTCCAAGGCAACGCCGTCTCATGGGTCCAGACTATCGTGCTCAAACACTTCCATGCTCCAGCTCGCGGCCTGAATAAGATTGTGCCCAGATCCACTGCATTACGAGATGGTGCCCGAGGCCTTTGAGCGTAGAGACCTGAGAGGGTTAGCAGGTTGGGAGGCCTGACGGTCGGAGGAAGACGATGAAATATCCGGTTCACATCAGCAAGAGATTCGCCGTGGTGTTGGTGGCGGCAGCGGCGATAGTTGTCGCCACGGGACTCCTGGAATCCGGCCGCAGTCGTAGTCAGGCTACAAGCGCGAATACGCCGCAGGAAGCAGGTGCAAAATCCAACACGTCCCCGTCCGAAGCGACCTTGGACCTGTCACCCAGCCAACTGAACTCGATCAAGATCGAACCGGTGGGTAGCTACCTGTTTCCCGTTGAGAAGGAAGCGGTTGGCAACATTGATTATGACGAAGACCTGTCAGTTCAAGTTTTCCCGGCTTACCAGGGAACCATCATCCAGGCTTTAGGGGAACTTGGCGCCGAAGTTCAGAAGGAACAGCCCCTCTACACAATTAAAAGCCCTGACCTCATCCAGGCTGAGTCAACGCTGATCGGCGCGGCGGCGACTTTCGTCCTGACCAACAAGGAACTGGCGCGCGTCCAGGGTCTGGGCGGAATTGCCGAGCGCGAGAAGGAACAGGCGACCTCAGATCAACAAACCGCGGAAGGCGCGCTCAAAGCCGCGCGCGATGCCGTTCGCGTCTTTGGCAAGACGGATGCCGAAATTGATCAAATGATCGCCTCGCGCAAGATCGATCCCGCCCTGGTCGTGCGCAGTCCCATTCCCGGCAAAATCACCTCGAAGAACGCGCAGCCGGGATTTTTGGTGCAGCCGGGAAACCTGCCGGCGCCCTACTCGGTGGCTGACGTCTCGATCAAATGGATGCTGGCGAATGTCATGGAAAGTGAGATCCCGCTTTTTCATTTGGGCCAGCCGGTCCAAGTCCGGGTGATCTCCTATCCTGACCGCGTGTTTAAGGGGAAGGTTTCGAAGATCTACGAGACGGTGGATCCGAATACTCATCGAGTAACGATCCGTTCCGAGATCGCGGACCCCAACGATGAGCTGCATTCCGGAATGCTCGCTAACTTCGTCATTAGCGTCCACGACCCGGTGGAAGCCACCGCCCTACCCGCTAATGGCGTGGTCCGCGAACCCGACGGCACGATGACGGCTTGGGTGACAACCGATCGTCACCGTTTTGTGCAGAGAATCATCAAGACCGGCCTGCGCAAGGACGGCCGGGTTCAGATTCTCGATGGTTTGCAGCGCGGAGAACTGGTGGTGGCAGACGGCGCCGTGTTTCTTAGCAACATGCTGCAAGCGCCACCAAGCGATTAGCCGGATGCTGAAAACGATTGTGAACGCTGTCATTCCGATCCCGCCCTGCGGGAGAGGAATCTCGCCCTGCGGTAAGGCGCATAGCTAGGCGCCATGCGGAAGAAAGAATCAGAGCAAGATTCCTCGCTCCGCTCGGAATGACACCCTTGACTGCCATGTTCAAAGCTCTCATCTCATTTTGCCTGAGCCGCCGCCCAATTGTGGTGTTGGGCCTGCTGTTGTTTGCCGGCGCCGGGCTCATTGCTTTCAAGATGCTCAATATTGAGGCGTATCCAAACCCCACGCCCGTGATCCTGGAAATTACCGCCCAGGCGCCAGGCCTCTCGGCCGAGGAGATGGAACGTTACTACACGCTCCCCACGGAGATTGGGCTCTACACCACGCCCGGCATTGATGTCATCCGCTCCACCTCGTTCTATGGATTGTCCTTTGTGCGCGTCACCTTCAAATATGGGGTGGACTACAACTTTGCCTACGCCCAGGCATCGGTCGCGATGCAACAGAACGTTAGCCTGCCAGGTAATCTGGTGCCCACCATCCAAGCTAACAGCTCGACTGGAGAAATCTATCGTTATCAGGTCGTCGGTCCAAAGCATTTCGGAATCACGAATCTGCGCACGGTTCAGGATTGGATTGTCCTGCGCCGGCTGTTGACCATTCCCGGCATCGCCGCCGTCAACAGTTGGGGCGGCCCCACCAAGGAATTCCAGGTCGAGGTGGACCCTCACAAGCTGGAAGCCTACAGCGTCACCGTGCCCCAAGTCCTGACGGCGCTGGGCAACGCCAACCTCAACGTCGGCGGACGCGAAATCCGCATTGGCCAGCAGTCGATCAATATCCGCGGCGTCGGCCTGATTGACGATGGTGGCAATGATGATTTGAGGCAGGGTTACAAGGTTGATGACATCGAAAATGTGGTTCTGACCCAGGCCAACGGCGTCCCGGTGCTGGTCCGGGATGTCGCCAAGGTGTCGGTCGGCTACCGGCCAAGGCTCGGCATTCTGGGCCGCGACCAGCAGGACGATGTCGTGGGATCGATCGTGGTGATGAGGCGAACGGAAAAGACCGCCGACATGATTCCCAAGGTCAAAGCGGCAATTGACAAGCTGAATCACGACGGGAGTCTGCCGCCGGGAGTCAGGGTCGTTCCTTATTACGACCGCTCATCCTTGATCGCCGTCACCACGCACACGGTTCTGCACAACCTGATTTTCGGATGCCTGCTGGTCTTCTTGATCCAATGGATTTTCCTCGGTAATCTCCGCAGCGCGACCATCGTGGGGTTGAACATCCCGTTCGCGCTGTTCTTCGCCACCATTCTCCTGGTGATTCAGGGCGAAAGCGCGAACCTGCTGTCCGTGGGCGCGGTGGATTTCGGCATCATCGTGGATTCGGCTGTGATCCTAGTCGAGAATATCTTCCGGAATTTTCAGCGCGACCCGGAAGAAAGACAGAGTCTGCTCCAGCGTCTGGCGGGGGGTTCCTGGGGGCCCGACCCGACGAGATCCTCGGAACATACAGCGGCAGCTCACGGATGGACGGATCGACTGCGGCTGATTCTGATCAGCGCCATGCAGGTGGACAAGGCAGTTCTATTCTCGGCGCTCATCACCGTGGCCGGTTTCGTGCCCTTGTTCACCATGCAGGGAGTCGAGGGTCAGATCTTCGGCCCCATGGCGCGCACTTACGGCTACGCCCTGGCCGGAGCCTTGCTGGCAACGTTCACCGTCACGCCCGTGGTCGCTTCCATGCTGCTCCCCAAGCGCGTCAAGGAAGCCGAAACGATCGTCGTCCGCCTGTTGCACCAGATATACAATCCTGCCCTGCGTTTTTCACTGAATCACCGCTTTCTCGTGGTAGGACTCGAACTTGCCTTTTCTCTGGGAACCTTCTTCCTGATCGCACCGAGACTCGGCAGCGAGTTTCTTCCGCATTTGGAAGAAGGCAACTTTTGGATCCGCGCTTCCATGCCGATCACGCTCTCGCTCGAGGACGGCGAGGCGTCCGCGAGAAAGATGCGCGAGATTCTCCTGAGACACCCCGAAGTCCTTACGGTGCTTTCCCAGCATGGCCGGCCGGACGACGGCAGCGACGCATCGCCCTTCTCCAACGTCGAGCTATTCGCGCCCCTCAAGCCTTTTGACGAATGGCCCAAAGGCTTGACCAAGGAGAAGTTAACCGACCAGATTCAAGCGGAGTTTAATAACGAGCTGCCGGGGGTCGTCTTCAATTTCTCCCAATACATTGAGGACAACATCGAGGAAGGGATCTCGGGCGTCAAAGGCGTCAATTCGGTCAAGATCGTCGGTCCCAATCTCCAGACCATCACCAAACTTGCCGAGCAGGTCCGCGACCAAATGAGCCAGGTGCAGGGCATCGCCGACCTCGGCATCTTCCCAGTCCTCGGACAGCCAAACTTGAACATCAAGGTGGATCGTGCCAAGGCCGCGCGCTACGGCCTCAATTCCGGTGATGTTAACTCGGTCGTTCAAGCGGCCATGGGTGGAGCCGTAGCGACTTCGGTCTTGGAAGGCGACCGGCAGTTCGACCTCGTCGTCCGCTATACGCCGGAATACCGCGACAGCATCGAAAAAATCCGCAACATCAAAGTGGCCTATCAAACCAGCAGCGGCGCCAATGCCTATATACCCTTGAGCGAACTGGCCGCGATCACCCTGGATACGGGAGCAGCCTGGGTTTATCACGAGAGCGTGCAGCGCTTCATCCCGGTCAAGTTCAGCGTCCGTGGCCGCGACCTGGGCGGCACGGTCGAGGAGGCGCAGAAGCGGATCGCGAACAACGTGAAACTTCCGCCGGGATACCGGCTGATTTGGGCCGGCGAGTTCGGAGACCTTCAGGAAGCCAAAGAACGTCTGTGGGTCATTGTACCGATCAGCTTCATCCTGATTGCCGGGGCGCTCTACAGCTTGTTCAATAACGTGCGCGACTCCCTTCTGGCCCTCGCCGGCATCCCTAACGCGGTGGTGGGCGGCATACTTGCGCTCTATATCTCAGGTCTCCATTTCAGCATCTCCGCCGCCATCGGCTTCGTCTCGCTCTTCGGCGTGTCCGTCATGGACGGCATCCTGATGATGACTTTTTACAACCACGAAAGGGATAAGGGCTTGGCGCCCATGGACGCGATGTTCCGCGCCGCAACCACCCGCATGCGCCCACTGCTGATGACGGCGCTTTCGGCCTGCATCGGCCTTTTTCCCGCAGCAATTTCCACGGGTATCGGCAGCCAGGTGCAGCGTCCGCTCGCCACGGTGATCGTGGGCGGCATGCTGGTCGGCCCCGTTATGCTGCTTCTGGCTGTGCCCGCGCTGAGAATGATATTTCTAGGCCGCAACCATGACCCAGTATCGGGGGTTCAATCAGGATGAAGATCACGTGTCTCCTTTTCCTGTCGATTAGCTGGGCGACGTTGACGTATGGGACAGGTTACGCAGTCCCGGAATCAGTTCTTTGCCCTCTCCCTTGCGGAGAGGGGATAGGCCACGCCGTCCCGAAATTAGTTCTTTGCCCTCTCCCTTGGGGAGAGGGTGTCCCGCGATCCCGATGCACTTCATCGGGACGCGGGAGGGTGAGGGGTCACTGGGGCCCAGCATCCCAACAGACATCTCCCGCGAACTCCGCGAGCGACCATCCGCGCGATCCCGATGCACTTCATCGGGACGCCGCTTCGCCTCGCGACGGGAGACATCAGACGGGTGGAAAGGCTTCTGATGAACAGCGAAACCACGGCCGGGCTTCTGACCCGAATCACCCGCCCAGCCGTGCGCCCCTAATCAAGGTAAATCGTCCTAAGCAGCTTCCGAATAGCCGGCAACGTTCCCTACCTGGAAATGCTCTTCATCAACCGGGTTCAAACAAATCTGGTGGCGCGGCAAAAGGCGGATTAATCCAGAACGAAACAGTCAACATCGCCTTGCCTGTTCGGACGCCAAGTGTCGTCCGACCCACCGTACCATCGTTCAACAATGTGCGCCATCGTAGCCCTAACCCGGCGGGCGTGGGTGGATCGCCGAGCTCACATAGCAGCAATACCGGGGCGATCAACGGAACCCGTATGAACCGCAAGCCTTAACAGGATGGAGCGCGGGCATCCTGCCCGCTACCTCTTGCGGAAGCGGGACGCTCCCGCAACAGCGGGCAGGATGCCCGCGCTCCGAGGCAACGTTCGAAGGAACTAAACGCATGTTTCGCACTCGCATATTGCGCCTCGCCGGCTTCATCGCGACCTCTGCCTTACTGCTCACCGCAGCTTGCGTGGTTGGGCCTAAGTTCAAGAAGCCTGCTCCTCCGAATGTCGGCGGTTATACCCCCACTCCGATTTCGACCACCAGCAGCACGGCCAACATCGCCGGGGGAGAGGCACAACACCTTGTGGAAGGGCGGGATATTCCGGGAGAGTGGTGGACCTTGTTTCACTCGAAGCCACTTAACGATTTGATAGAGCGCTCGCTCAAAGCCAATCCCGACCTCAGGGCGGCGCAGGCGGCATTGATAGTGGCAAGGGAAAATGTGCTGGCCCAACGAGGTTTTTACTATCCCAGTGTTACGGGCGGCTTTTCGGCGACCCGGGCTAAGTCAGCGAATGACCTTTCACCTGTGACCAACACGAGCGTCTTGAATTACAGCCTCTATACGCCGCAAGTGAGCGTCTCGTTTGTTCCGGACGTTTTCGGTCTGAACCGGAGAACCGTGGAGTCGCTCGCAGCGCAGGAGCAGCAGGCGCGTTTTGCCCTGGCCGCCACGCATATCACGCTGAGCTCGAACGTCGCCGCCGGAGCCATACAAGAGGCATCGTTGCGGGGGCAGATGAAAGCCACCGATGAGCTCATTACCATCAACACCGAAATGCTCAAGATTATACGGGAACAGTATGCGAAGGGGTATGCGAGCGAGCTCGACGTGGCGGCGCAGGAATCGCAGCTCGCGCTAGTCGCCGCCACCTTGCCGCCGCTGCTTAAGCAGTTGGCTCAACAACGGGACTTGCTGGCTGTGCTGTCGGGCGGGTTCCCCAACCAGGATTTGACCGAAAAGTTTGAGCTGTCGAATCTGCGACTGCCGCAGGAACTGCCGGTGAGCCTTCCTTCGAAACTCGTCGAGCAGCGCCCGGACGTGCGTCAGGCTGAGGAGAACCTCCATGCTGCCAGCGCCCTCATCGGCGTAGCCATTGCGAACCGGATCCCGACTATTACCCTGAGCGCCGATGCCGGCAGCTCGCCGGATGCAGTCAGCAGGATGTTCTCACACGGCAATGGCTTTTGGGATTTGACCGCGGGAATCACCCAGCCCATCTTTGATGCCGGTACCCTGCGGCATCGGGAGCGCGCCGCGCAAGCCGCTTTTACTCAGGCCGCCGAACAATATCGCAGCACTGTCCTCACCGCCTTTCAGAATGTCGCCGACACACTGCATGCGCTCCAGCAAGACGCCGATGCTTTGAAGGCCGCGGCAGCCGCAAAACATGCCGCCAGCGTCACCCTCGACCTGGCCAGAAAACAGTATCAGTCCGGCTACGTCAGCTACCTGGCGCTCTTAAGCGCGGAACAAGCGTATCAGCAAGCCGTGATCAACCTCGTGCAGGCGCAAGCCAATCGTTATGCCGACACTGCCGCCTTGTTTCAGGCTCTTGGCGGCGGATGGTGGAACCGCTCGGATGTTCCCAAGAGTTAATTCGAAGAGCTTCGGCATAAACCTGGTGAGCGGAAGGTGAATTATGAAAGATCACGCCTACGCCATATCGACTCTCGCGCTCGTCGCCCCTTCGGGGCCGGACAATTCTCGACAGCAGGTTCTACGCTCCCTCCTCAAATGTCGCCTGCCCAAGGGATGAAATGCCAAGGAAGTCTGGTACACTCGCGGAGCACGAGGTTTGTGTCTATTCTCTGGTGTGAGCTTTTCTCGCTCTCAAGCCAGGGGCAGCAGTCTCGCTTCGATCAAATTGTGGATATCCAGGCTAGCGCGGCTCGCAAATCAGAATCCGCTCATGGAGGAGGCGCATGAAACCATTCACTGCTGAAGTCATCGGCACGGCATTGATGATCGTTTTGGGAGATGGGGTGGTGGCGGGAGTTCTGTTGAATAAGACAAAGGCGCAGAACTCAGGTTGGATGGTGATCACTACGGGCTGGGCGATGGGCGTGGCAGTTGCGGTCTATGCGGTCGGGCGCATCAGCGGCGCGCATTTGAATCCCGCGATAACTCTGGGCCTTGCTGCGGTCGGCAAGTTTGCCTGGAGCGATGTGCCCAGATACATCGGGGCCCAATTCATTGGCGCCTTCCTAGGTGCGGTCATTGTATGGCTGGCCTATTTGGCGCACTGGTCCGAAACTGAAAGCCAAGTTTCGAAGCTTGCCGTCTTCTCGACCATCCCCGCCATCCGTCGATACCCTCTAAACCTCCTCACCGAAATAATCGGAACGTTCGTGCTGGTCTTTGGGGTACTGGCCATCTCGGCGAACGCTGGTCCGGCGCAAAGCGGAGTCACACCCTTGCTCATTGGACTACTGATCTGGGGGATTGGTCTCTCGCTGGGCGCTCCGACCGGCTACGCCATAAACCCGGCCCGAGATCTGGGTCCACGCCTTGCCCATGCGCTCCTGCCTATACCGGGCAAAGGCAGCTCAGATTGGGGATACTCCTGGGTGCCGGTTGTGGGGCCGCTCATCGGCGGTGCGATAGGCGCGGCGGCGTACGTGGGGTTGTTAGGAAGATAAAACAGCCGATGGTCTTCGGTTATCAATGTGCATCGCGGCCTCTTTGCGTTTGCCAACAATCATATCGAGGATGCCTGCCAAACCAGATCCCCCCGAGGAGTCTCTCTCCGCCCGCCTTGGCAGGCGACATCCAAGGTGCGAGTTCCGAATTCAGGTTTAAGGCGCCGGGCTAAAGTCCGCCTCCACACTCCTGCTCTCGTGAATCCGGCGTTTTTGCCTTGACACGAGGCTAGGGATGTGATAGTTGGTAGACGGTAGGTGGGGAAGAGCAGGATTCAGGATTCAGGATTCAGGAGTCAGGAGTCAGGAGTCAGAAGAGCGGGGGCAGGCTACAGAGGACGGGGAAAGGGGCTAATTCTCAATTGTGAATTGAATTGCCTTCCCACTTCTGATCGCGGCCGACTGCCTTCTGCTTACTGCCGACTGCCTACTGCATTTGAGGGGAGGTCGAGTTGGCGGGACTCTTGGTAGTGTCTCAGTTTGAAAAACCTGGATGACTATCGCGGTAACTGACGAGGAGGAGCTAATATCTTACCAAGTTTTTCATTGCGAATCTGTTTGGAGGTTTCTTGAATCCAGTCCCAAGCTTGCAGGGGAAGCCAGCCTTGGCAGTTAGCTGCATCAATCTCTGCCACCAAAAGTGAATCGTTTGTGTGGATATAGGGCAAAAGCAAGTCTGTTAATTGTTCCGCATCCCGATTGGTGAAGACGATACACGTTTGCTCAATGAAATGCCACCAATTTAGTGCATTTCCCCGCAGTGCTACGAAGAACGGAGAGTAGTCAATATCCTGATTGCGCAGCGAAAATGTGACCAAGAGAAGGTGCATGTTCAAGAGCTTTCGCCGCCAGTTGGAAGTTCTAGCGGTTTTCCTGATCCTGGTAATGAACTGATTTCCGCAGAAGTTAATTCCCTTTTTTCAGTGCCGAAGGCGAGTTTAGCTTCTGCTCGATGTCCAGTTTCCCCATATGTTAGATTTTTCGGTTTGTACCAGCCAAAGACAATAACAGCTAATACCACTAGCCCGATAACGCCGACGCCGGTAAGGAAAACTAGCCGTTGCATCTCGGGTCTCCCCCAGACGATGGCTACGATCACCATCACGCTAAGATAAAAAACAACTCTGAAAAAGAAAGACAATGGAGTCTTCACCTCTTGTTGGGACAGAGCAGAAAGTGCGTTCTTGATCTGTTTGAAGAGTTCAAACTTTTCCATCGTAGGCTTGACAAGGGCGCACCACCACGCTATCTTGGAATTGCGCCCCAAGACATTGAGGAAGGCCCGACCGTGAATCGGGCCAGTCCCATTTACACGCCAATATTACCTAACATTTCTTCGATTGTCCAGACGTGATCGGTGATTCCCGCTTCCATTGCGGGTGTGACTCTTAGCGTCTTGTGAATCCGGCAGAAATTGTAGTGCATGAAGTGGAGGGCCACTTGATACGCGTGGTTCTCGACTTTCTTTGAGAATGCGTTCGTCAGCCTAGTGAATCGGCGCATCCCCATTCTCATTGTGAGATTTTGGCGCTCGACAAAACTGGTGCTGATATGGTCAGGGTCGGGATGGCCCATGACTGGCTTGCACTCGCAGCTTGTGCATACCGCGGGACTGTAACGTGTTTCATCTTGAGTTGATTCGTAAGTCTTAATCAGCATAGAGTAGTCAATATTACATCCGAACGCTCCTTCAACAGCTTCCAAGTATACCTTGAGGCCATCCGTTGTGAGCTGGACACGGCTAGCCAGTCGAGATGCAAGATCATCAATGAACATGCGGGCGCTGCGAGCATTGCGGTTTCCAATCATGAAGGAAGGCACCAGCTTTGTTTCAGCGTCAATTGCGGTCCAGGTCCACACATCCCCAAAGCCGAATTGACCTTTCTTGTCGGCAGGCACGTTCTTTTCCTTCGCGTAGACAAACGCCCATATCTCATCGCACTGAATCTGTTTGCACTTCAGATTGCGGAGTGTGCGGTCCTGGTAATCAGCAGAGGCAGAGCCAACGTCTACCAGAAGCTTTGTAACCGTATTGATCGACACATCCGCAAGCCGACTGGTGGCGCGAAGGCTGTTTCCCTCAATCAGCATCCCTATAATGCGTGCGCGTTCTTGAATGGATAGTCTGTTCATGAACCTAATCATACTGAACCCCCGATTGTTTGTCAAGCATAAAATTCAGTTTGAGAAATTATTTTCTGGCATTCAAAAAATACGCTTGACAGAATGCCAGTACATGGCTATTATACAAGCATGGAAAACGAAAACAACAACAAAATACCAGAATTAGATTTAAGGGAAGATAAGGATGGGCGTGTGCGCTCGGGCAAGGCCCGGATGGAGAAACTAACTCCCGATCAGAGAAGCGCACTCGGGCGGCAAGGAGCTAACGCAAGGTGGGCCGTGGAGCGCATTGACCCTGGGTCCGTCGAGAAGGTCTTCAAGGCTTCGCACACCGGAGAATTACAACTCAGAATAGGTGAAAAGCCTCTCGTCATTCCTTGTGCAAATCTTAACGACGGCGTGACGCGAGTTATTTCCCGCAACGCCATATTCAGGGCGTTTGGAAGAACCAAGCGGGGGCGCGCCAAGGACGAAAACAGGGTGCCCAATATGCCCAGTTTTATCGATGCAAAGAACCTTCAACCGTTTGTTTGCAAGCACATAGGTGGTGGGCTCAAACTGCTAGTGTATGAGGACTTAAAAGGTCGAATGAACCAAGGATACAATGCATTACTTCTGCCTCAACTGTGCAACGTGTATCTTGAAGCTCGAAGGCAAGGCAATGTCCTCACTAAGCCTCAAGAATCACTTGCCATAGCCGCTGAAATTCTTCTTGGTGCGTTAGGAACGGTCGGCATCATCGCGCTGATTGACGAAGCAACGGGGTTCCAAAATGTTCGGGATCGAGAGGCTCTACAGGAAATATTAAACCTGTACATCGGCAAGGAATTGGCTAAATGGGCAAAGCGATTTCCCGATGAATTCTATAAAGAAACGTTCCGGTTGCGAGGCTGGCAATACGATCCAACGAGTTCAAAACGACCTATGCTCATGGCAAGACTAACCATTGATTTGGTTTACGACCGTATTGGACCCGGCTTAACGAAGGAACTTCAAGAGCGACGAGAGGAGATATTTGATACCACAGGAAAAAGGGGAAAGCTACAACAATTGCTCACTCCCGATGTGGGGCACCCCGCATTACAGCATCATCTTTCGGGTCTAATTTTTCTAGGAAGAGCATCTAGTAATTGGGATGATTTTTATCTGTCGGTAGAGAAGGTGGCGCCCCGCTATAATCGTACACTCAGATTTCCTTTTGAGGATTCAGAGGCCATTTCTATTTCTGCCAGCGAGCCGCAGCCGCCCGCCTTGCAATCGCCTTCCGCTTAGATGCTGAGAGGCTCCGTGCTCTGGCATTTCCGCCCTTGAGCCCACCAGCACGGCCACGGCTCGGAGGATGGCGCTTTGACTCGCTAACCGTATCCTCGACTTCGCCGGTCGCAATATCGACAATCATCTTCGCTAGTTGGTTCGGATCTCGGGGACGCTTTGCCATGCATCCATTATCGCAGCATGGCGGGGTGAGTCAATAGGCGGAAAATTCAAACTGAGACACTACCGGACTCTTGGCCCGTACCGCGGTCTACGACAAGATGTCGTCTTGGCTGGGAAAGAAGAAACCCTAGTAACTTTAAAAAATGACCGACCAACGCGGGAATGTCTATGAAAACAAAGGACCGGCTTTCAGCAGGCCGCGACAAAGCGGGAATGTTACAGAAAACAAAGGTAGTTACGCGTTGAAAGCGGGAATGTTGCTGAAAAGAAAGGACGTAGGTGGGGAAGAACAGGATTCAGGATTCGGGATTCAGGAATCAGAAGAGCAGCGGACAGGCGATAGAGCAATGCTGAATTATGAATTGTGAATGATATTGTGAGTTGCTTTCTTTCCTTTGACACCGCCGACTGCCTTCTGCTTGCTGCCGACGGCCTACTGCAGTCGTAGGTGGTAGGCGGTAGGTGGCAGACGGTACGTGGTATGTCGTAGGTCGTAGGTGGGCCCCCCCCAAATACCACCTCCTACCTACCACATACGGGAAGAAGAGCATGATTTGGTTTTCGCGCTCTCTCGGGCAGAATGGCGATTGAGCCGCAATGCCATCTCAGGTTATAGTTGAGATTCGCGATTGACCACCAACAGAAGGCAGATGGCCCAGGTTTCTTCACGCTCAGGAAGTAGAGGCAGGCGGCTTGTTCCGGCAGCCCTGCTTGCGTTGACTTTGTCATCCGGCGTTGTGGCGCTGGAATTCCTGAGCGCCGAGACGGCCAAGACCCCCCCGATTTCCGTCCGCTTTACGGACATCCGTCAAGTCGCTGGCATCACCTTCCAGCACGACCATACTTTCACTGCGGAAAAAAACTATCTCGAGACCATGGGCAGCGGCCTGGGTTGGATTGATTACGACCAGGACGGATTGATGGACCTTTATTTTGTGCAGACGGCGGAGACCGAGTGGTACAAGCCTCCGCACCCGCTGCGCTCCGCCCTTTATCATAACAATGGCGATGGGACCTTTACGGACGTGACGGAAAAGGCTGGTGTGGGCGCCGAGGGCCTCTACGGGCAGGGCGTGGCCGTGGGCGACTACGACAACGACGGCTATCCCGACCTTTACGTCACCGGCTACGGCCGGGCCATCCTTTACCACAATAACGGGGACGGCACCTTCACGGATGTGACCGCCAAAGCCGGCGTCGGTGACGAGGGCCAGTGGTCCACCAGCGCGGGCTGGTTCGATTACGACAAGGACGGGTATCTCGACCTGCTGGTCTGCAACTACATTGACTGGTCGCCCAAGACCAACCTCTATTGCGGCGAGCATCGGCCCGGCTACCGCGCTTACTGCCATCCGGACAACTATCGAGGGCTGCGGCTCAAGCTCTACCACAACAACCACGATGGCACGTTCACCGACGTGAGCGAGAAATCGGGGATCGGCATCCCCGAGGTAAAAGGCATGGGCGTGGTGCTCGCCGACTTCAACAATGACGGCTGGACGGACGTCTTCGTGGCCAACGACACCTGGCCGAATTCCCTCTTCATCAACAAGAAGGACGGGACGTTTGAGGATATTTCCTTCATGTCCGGAGTGGCGGCCAGCGAAGACGGGAAATACGAGGCCGGCATGGGCACCGACGCCGCGGACGTGGATGGGGACGGCTGGTTCGACATCTACGTGACCCACCTGGATTTCGAGTTGAACCGCCTCTACCGCAACAATCACGACCAGACGTTCGACGACGCGACCTACAGCTCCGCCATGGGGAACAAAGCGACCTTGCTGAGCGGGGTCAGCACAAAGCTTTTTGACTACGATAACGACGGCTGGGTTGATATATTTCAAGTTAATGGATCAATGTTGGATAATATCAGCCTTTACCACAGCGAAGAGACCTTCATGGAACCCAAGCTCATGTTCCGCAACCTCGGCCAGGGGAAATTCGAGAAGGTTTCGGAACTCCTGGGTCCGGACTTCATGAAGCCCGTCGTGGGACGCGGCTCCGCGGTGGCCGACTTCGATAACGACGGTGACCTGGACATCGCCATTTCCGTCAGCGGGGGCTATCCCCAGCTCCTGCGTAACGACGGCGGCAACGCGAATAACTGGCTGGAAGTGATGCTGGTAGGAACCACGTCGAATCGCGACGGCGTGGGCGCGGCGCTGAAGCTGGTTTCCGAGGGATTTACTCAATACCAGCAGAGGAAAGGCGGCATGAGCTACATGTCCGCCCACGATCCGCGCGTCCATTTCGGCCTGGGACAGCGCAAGAGCATCGAACGGCTGGAAATCACCTGGCCGAGCGGAACCGTGGATAAGCTCACCAACCTCGCCATCAACCAGATCATCACGGTGAAGGAAGGAACAGGCATCATCCCGCGCTCCTTCCCCCGCATCCCCAGCAAGTAAGCCGGAATTGCTGATTTTCGATTGCCGATTGCTGATGCACATTGGAAGGAGTTGCCACACCACTTTTTCAATCGTCAATCGACAATCAGCAATTTGGCACACCACTTTTTCAATCGTCAATCGACAATCAGCAATCGGCAATTTGGTGTAAGATGTTCCCCAACCTTACCAACGGGGGATACGATGCTTGACAAGCCGGAAAAAACCATCAAC
The DNA here is from genome assembly GCA_050011515.1 of Terriglobia bacterium. Taxonomy (GTDB): domain Bacteria; phylum Acidobacteriota; class Terriglobia; order UBA7540; family UBA7540; genus CAVROP01. The sequence continues at coordinate 42,474 of JBEKIZ010000016.1, forward strand.
CGCAGGTCGTTTCTCAATCGCACTGCTTCCATGCTGGCCGGGACCGCCCTGGGGGCCACGGCGGCTTCCTATGGGCGCATCGTGGGCGCCAACGATCGAGTCTCGCTGGGGCACATCGGAATTGGAAGTCGCGGGGGCGAGTTGGATTGGATTGTCTCCCGGCTGGGGGCGAAACATAACGTCGAGATGACCGCCGTCTGCGACCTCTGGAAAGTGAATCGGGAGAAAGCGGTCTTGGCCAATAAGATTTACTACGGCAGGCCGCCGCGACAGTTCCAGTATCTCGAGGATCTTCTGCTTTTGAAGGACGTTGATGCCGTTCTGATTTCCACACCCGAACATTCGCATTCCCCTATCCTGAAGCTCGTTGCCGAGGCCGGGAAAGATGCCTACGTGGAGAAGCCCATGGGGAACGTCCTGGAGGAGGTCAAGGCGGCGCGCGACGCGGTGCTGCAAAAGCGACTGGTTGTTCAGGTGGGCACGCAGCATCGCAGCGAACCGTACCCGCAGGCGGCATGCGAACTCATCCAGACGGGGGCCCTGGGCGAGGTGAGCAAGGTGGAAATCGTGTGGAACTATCACGGGCCGCGGTGGCGGGGGCGGCCTGAAGTGAACCAACTCCGCGCCGAAGATACCGACTGGGGCAGGTGGCTGATGACCAAGCCGCCTCGTCCCTTCGACCCGCAACTCTATTTTGAATTCCGGCTCTACAAGGAGTTCTCCAGTGGCATCGCCGACCAATGGATGAGCCACGCCATCGACCTTGTCCACTGGTTTATGGCTGACAGGTATTTGCGGTCCGTGGTGGCCCACGGGGGGATCTTTGCTTGGCGAGACGGTCGTCAGAATCCGGACACCTTCCAGGCGCTGCTCGAATATTCCAAGGGGTTCATGGTCAGTTATTCAACCAGCTTTGGTAACGATGCGCCCAGCTTTACACGTTATATGGGAAAGAAGGCGACCCTGATGAACGTGGGCGGCGAAGGTAGCCCCCGATATAAACTGGTGGAAGAGAAAGGTAACCACGAAGATAACCCTGATATCGACCAGCTACGCGCCGAAAGAGACGTCTTGCTTCCCGGGGACAAGGCGCTGCCGCCAGGGGGGATGGGAGACCTCGATCTGCACCACATGGAAAACTGGTTCGAATGCCTGCGCAGTCGCCAGCAACCGCACTCCACCGTTAGCGACGGCTACGCGCACGCGCTGGCGTGCACTGCGGCAGCACAGTCTTTCTGGGCGGGTAAGAAGCTCTACTACGATCCGGCGACTGAAATGATCCTGGATCATCCGCCGGTGTCATGATGCGAGCACAACCCTGAATCAAAGTTCGGTGTCATTCCGAGCGCAGCGAGGAATCTCGCTCTGGTTCTTTTTCCCACGAGTCAGTGCAGGGCGAGATTCCTCGCTGCGCTCGGAATGACACAACACAAAGTATTCCTCGACACTACGGTACCGCCATGCCAAGCGCACGCGAGCGTGATTCTCTTCACCCACTGCTGGACGAGATCGAACTCTTCATCAAGTCTCTCCGTCATCCCGTGGTGGTGGAAGATGAGGTCGAGCTCTTTGACCTGTCCGCCAGCGAGTGGCGCCTGACGGTTGAATTCGGCAAGCTGATTTTCGCGGCCTGGAACGCCGCGCGCTCGGTGAGTCGCCGGGTGGAGGATATCGCCTACCGCGATGGTGAGCGGCTGGGCCTGTTCGCGCGCAAGGCGGCAGGTCGCGAAACCATAACTCTGGAATTCCGCGAGGCGCATCTCGTCCCGGCGGCCGATAAGGCGCCGGCGCGCGCGAGCTTCCAGAAACAACTGCTCGCCCTGCTTTCACGGCAATACCCAGGCTGGAGCTTGGAGCGCGTCAGTCACCGATCTGACCGGGAACACTCGTTCTCGGCGTGGTACACGAGGGGTGTGGCCCGGCAGGGCCGGACAGCCTGGGCTTTTCTGGGCCTGGGAGAAAGTGAATCCCCCGCCGCTGCTGACGCGGCCTTGGCCTTCGGACTGATCTGGCTGGATTGGCTGCGCAGCCGCTCGGACCGCGTCACTTACCCTGGATTGAAACTGATCTTTCCGCCCCAGGCGGCGGAAACGAGCGCTCATCGCGCCGCTTACCTCAACCATCGCGCCGTGCAGGTGGAGATTCTCGAGTGGTCCGTGAAGGAGGAGCGGCCAAGCGTGATCGATTGGAGGGATTACGGCAACGTCGAAACGCGACTCGCCCCGCGCCGGCTGGCCGCAGACCTTGTCGACCACCATCGCGAACTGCTTTCGCGGCTGCTGGGCGAACTCCTCGCCAAGGTTGACGTGGTAGCAGACCCTGCTGCCGCTGCGCTCTCGATTCGGGTCCTGGGCCTGGAGGTGGCACGCATCGAGGGTTTGCTAGCGCCGCGCATTACTTTTGGCCTGCCGGGCAATGCCTGCCGACTCGAGGAAGGCAATCACGCCGAACTTCGTCAGTTCCTGGAGACGGCGCTGAGTATTCGCTGCGCGGGAAGCCCGAATTCCTCAAGTGACCTCTGCCGGCTCCAGTCCGAGCGCTGGCTCGAAAGTATGGTCGTGCGGGATGTCACAAAGCTTGACCCGGCTCTCTTGCCCACTTGTATCTATCCGCAGGTCCCGGCATTTTCGGGGATGGATAGGGGAGTAATCGATATTCTCTTGGCAACGCGAAGCGGTCGCCTTGCCGTGCTGGAGTTGAAAGTACAGGAGGATATCAACCTCCCTCTCCAGGGTCTCGACTACTGGCTGCGCGTCAAGTGGCTGCAAGAGCGTGGCCAGTTTCAGGAATTCGGCTATTTCCCGGGGATCGAACTCGCCGATTCTGCGCCTTTGGTCTATCTGGTTTCCCCCGCCTTTCGCTTCCATTCCACCACCGGGCGAATGCTCCGATATCTGGATCCAGCCATCCGCATCATTCAGGTGGGGATCAATGACGGCTGGAGGGAGGACATCAAGATCCTCTTTCGGCGGGAACACGAGGCGGGGGCCTGAATGCCGCCTCGAGGGATCGAATACTTGTTGTCGGTATTTTGTGTCGGCGACTTGGCCTTCTATGGCGGCCGAAGTTGGCCAATGACAAGTTAAAAGCCAGAGACAAAGGTCACGACTCGGAACTTGCGGGGAAGGTCAGGACCCCGCCAGGGGTACCAAAATGGCTCAAGAACAACTTGGCTTTCCGCACCACCCGCTGCAAGAAAAGAGGGCTTTCGTGCCTCTCTGAAAACCTCCGCTCGAGCGCCGGCCTGCCTACAGCCGGAACAGATCGAGCGGCGCTCCACATCTGGGCAAGCCGGCTTTCGCACAGGCTCTTCCAGCCCTCCCCGAACGGTTGGATTGTCGTGGCTTCCGTGTACAGCCTAGCCAGCCAGTGGCGAGTCGGTTGAACCGGCCACCGCCGTGCTGTTTTGGCGGATTACGCCAGACTGGTCGGTGAAGTAGAAGTTGGTCCCAGTCGTTCCCACACTGATCGGCGTGGCGGTGAACGAGTAAGTATTAATCTTGCCACTCGTATCCGTGCCGCCCGGTGAGTAGGTGAACTGATAACCACTCTTTGTGCTTGTGGTGGCGGTGGGTCCTCCTGCTGTCCCCGACACCCCTGACAGAACCTCGTCAACTAATCCTGCAGCAGTAGCGACAGGCGTACCTCCGGCAGTCGCTGGGCCCAAGTCGCCCAAGGTCGAAGAGTAGCCCGTGTTGTAGGTAGTAGCATAAGTGACCTCTGCGGTGTTGAGCGTGCGGAGTGATCCCACCGCTGAGGCTTGGTTGGCCGCGATCCGCGATCGGAGCAGGTTCGGGATAGCAATTGCGGCAATGATGAGAATGATCGCAACCACGATCAACAACTCAATCAGGGAAAATCCTCGTGAACACTTCTTCATTCTTCCTCCTTCGTTGCACTAAGGGAATACGTCAATAGCATTAGATTTGGAGCACTTTTCCTGCCATCTGAGATTTTTGGAGGCTTCTCCCTTGCCGATAACCATTGTCTTTTCAAATTGTTGCAAACTTCCTGAGGCGGCTCTTTCGTCCCTGTTGAAAAAAAGGGCGCTCCTTGCCCTATTTTGTCGAAACGGCGTGACAGAATGTGTCATCGCAGGCTTAGAACATTTGTCCTGAAGACGACTGGCGCAATCCATGAACTTCATGGTCTGCGCGCCCGTGCACCTTCGCGTGACGGCGTTCGTAAGCGTGTTCCAAAGCCACAATACTCACCGCGCTTCACATCCGACTCACAGGGCTTGTACAGATATGCAAAGCTTGCTGCATGGCAAGGAATTGAGTGTTACGCGACGCTTGGGGTTGGGTGCTGGGTGCCAGAACCTAGGGCAATCTCGAGCTGCTTCCTTTCCTCTCCCCACTGCCCACTGCCATCTGTGTCCTAACTGCAGTCTCCCGTTTTTCTGCCTCGTCACTCGTCCCGCCACAGCGGGTCACCCGTCACTGCTGTCAGACTGCCAGCCCCGCCTTCTTTCTCCGTACCGGCCTGATTAAGCTTGTCAAGCGTTCAGCCGATAATAGAAGTAACCGGGCCGGAGGCGACGAATTGTGCCCTTCAAGGGCCTAGCCCTCCATAGGCTGCTTCCCATCATGTCGCCTCCGGCCATTCTGCTTGAAAGAAGAGGGCACCCCCGCACCTTGGGCCGGACCCCATTCGAAGTCTGACGGGGTTCCCGCGACCGGCTCAAACATACCGGATTATGGCTTGATCGCGTTCTTCACTTGGCCACTGTAAACATCGCTTAATGCGCAACGTATGCCTCCGGGTGAGGATTCAGCGTTGATTTGCCATGAACTGCGGGAAGACGACCCTAATTGGGTTTCTTCCTCCGCGCCCTGCCCTGGACCTAGTTGGAGAACTGATCGCGCCTTCACTGTGGCGCAATCTCAAACTTGAACCCTACGCCACCGCGCTCGACGTGCGTGCAGGTGGGCCTGAAACGAGGGACACCCGGCCGGACACCCTTAAGGAACGCCAACCACGAAAATAACCATGAGAAATGACTTGACACGAAAACGAGAGAGAGTTAAGATATATACGACTTAAAGGATCGGATATAGAAATGCTAAGGCTTGGGAAAAAGGCTGACTACGGATTGATTGCCTTAAGGCATTTGGCCTCACAGCCGCCGCGTGCAGCATGTAGCGCCAGGGAGATCGCCAGAACATATGGAATGCCGACAGAGTTGGTCGCCAAGATTCTCCAAAGACTGGCGAAGATCGGCTTGCTTGCGTCTCAGCACGGTACTAACGGTGGATACGCTCTGGCCAAGGACCCTTCAGAAATCAACGCCTTTGAGGTCATCCGGGCCCTCGAGGGCCCGCTGGTCATCACCTCCTGCGTAACCGACCGGAGCGAATGCCACCAGATGACGAGATGCACGGTGCGGGAGCCGTTGCGCAAAGTGAACGACGCCATCGTAAAGGCGCTAAGTGATGTTACAGTTTCGAGCCTGATAGGCGACAACTCAAGCTTGGTGCAGCTCCGGGTCGAGGGAAGGCCGAGATGAAAGCGAAGACGATTGCACTGGAAGCGCTTATCTCCGGACTTGCAGGCCCGCCTTGTACAACGGAGCAGCGCCGCGCCGGCCCCAGTGGTCGGGCGCTGTCACGTGTGAGTAATCCTGAGGAGGAGTTTTGATGGCCACGCCGCAATCTGAAGTCGAAATCCTGGCAACCCAAGAATACAAGTATGGTTTTGTCACCGACATCGAACAGGAAACAGTTCCGCCGGGACTGAACGAAGACGTCATCCGCCTGATCTCAGCCAAGAAGCATGAGCCTGAGTGGCTGTTGGAGTGGCGACTCAAAGCCTTCCGCCACTGGCTGACCATGCAAGAGCCTACCTGGGCAAACGTCAAGTACGATCCGATTGATTATCAGAGCATCCGCTACTTTTCCGCGCCCAAAGGGATGGGAACAAAGAAACCCGGGGAAATCGACCCGGAGCTCTTGAAAACTTACCAGAAACTCGGAATCCCGCTGAAAGAACGCGAACTGCTTGCCGGCGTGGCGGTGGATGCGGTGTTTGACAGTGTATCGGTCGCGACGACCTTCAAGGAGAAGCTCGGCGAGTTGGGCATCATCTTCTGTTCCTTCTCGGAAGCCGTGCACGAGCACCCGGAGCTTGTCCGCAAATACCTCGGCTCGGTGGTGCCTTATACGGACAACTTCTTTGCTACGCTCAACTCCGCTGTGTTCAGCGACGGTTCCTTCGCTTACGTCCCCAAGGGCGTGCGCTGCCCGATGGAGCTTTCCACCTACTTCCGCATCAACGCCCGCGAAACAGGCCAGTTCGAGCGCACTCTGATTGTTGCCGAGGAAGGCGCCTACGTCAGTTATCTTGAAGGCTGCACCGCGCCCATGCGGGACGAGAACCAGCTCCACGCCGCCGTGGTCGAGCTTGTCGCTTTGGATAATGCCCAAATCAAGTATTCCACAGTTCAGAACTGGTACCCCGGCGACAAGAACGGCAAGGGCGGCATCTATAACTTCGTAACCAAGCGCGGCAAGTGCCAGGGCGTAAACTCCAAGATTTCGTGGACACAGGTCGAGACAGGCTCCGCCATCACCTGGAAGTATCCAAGTTGCATCCTCCAGGGGAACAACTCGATCGGCGAGTTCTACTCCGTGGCCGTCACCAACAATTACCAGCAGGCGGACACGGGCACGAAGATGATCCACATTGGCAAGAACACCAAGAGCACCATCGTCTCGAAGGGTATTTCCGCCGGCCACGGGCAGAACAGCTACCGTGGCATGGTGAAGATTCTGGGCGGCGCCACGGGGGCGCGCAATTACTCCCAGTGCGACTCGCTGCTGATTGGCGACAAGTGCGGCGCTCACACCTTCCCGTATCTCGAGGTGAAGAACTCCACCGCCCAGGTGGAGCACGAGGCCTCCACCTCGAAGATCGGCGAGGACCAGATTTTCTATTGCCGCCAGCGTGGTATTTCCACCGAAGATGCTGTTTCCATGATCGTCAACGGCTTCTGCAAGCAGGTCTTCAAGGAACTTCCCATGGAGTTCGCCGTCGAAGCCCAGAAGCTGCTGGGCGTGAGTCTGGAAGGCAGCGTGGGGTAATTCTGAATGGTGAATAGTAAATGGTGAACGGTAAAAGGGTAAAGGGTAAAGGATAAAGGGTGTCAGGGGCACCGCGAAAGGTACATGTGAGCAATTCCCTTGTGGCGGATTCGCGGTGGAGGCGCAGAAGCTGCTGGGCGTGAATTTGCAGGGAAGAGTCGGATGAATCGACGCTGCATAGGGCACGGTCCTCCAAAGCATAATGACCGAAAGACACCCGGACACGGTGCGTTTTCGAGTTTCGATTTTCCATTTTCGAATTTCCAGTTTCTAGCTAGGGAGAGCTGAATGCTTCAAATCAAGAACCTGCACGCGACGGCGGAGGGTAAAGAAATCCTGCGCGGAATTGACCTGGAAGTGAACACCGGCGAAGTTCACGCCATCATGGGCCCCAACGGCAGCGGCAAAAGCACGCTGGCACAGGTGCTGGCGGGGCGCGATGTTTACCAAGTGACGGGGGGCGAGGTCACCTATGAAGGCAAGGACCTGCTTGCGATGCCGCCCGAAGAACGCGCCCGCGAAGGCATTTTCCTCGCCTTCCAGTACCCGGTGGAGATCCCCGGCGTCAACAACACCTATTTTCTGCGCTCGGCGCTCAATGCCATCCGCAAGCACCGCGGGTTGCCCGAATATGACGCGATGGACTTCCTCGTGCTCCTCCGCGAGAAGATGAAGCTGCTGGACGTGGACGACACACTGATGACCCGCGCGGTGAACGAAGGGTTTTCCGGCGGCGAGAAAAAGCGCAACGAGATTTTCCAGATGGCGGTGCTCGAACCCAAGCTCGGCATTCTCGACGAGACCGACTCCGGCCTCGATATTGATGCCCTAAAGATCGTGGCCGATGGGGTGAACGCGCTGCGCGGCAAGGACCGCAGCATTATCGTGGTCACGCACTACCAGCGGCTGCTCAATTACATCGTTCCCGATTTCGTACACGTTCTGTACGACGGCCGCATCGTGAAGTCGGGAACCAAGGAACTAGCCCTGGAACTCGAAGAGAAGGGCTACGGATGGCTGGAGGAATCTGCTGCCGTGGTGGGCCGGTAGGCAGGCGCCAGCAGGATGGTGAGAAGACGTTTGCGAATGTCGTCATTCCGATCCCGCCCTGCGGGAGAGGAATCTCGCTCTGGAATCAAAGAACTTGCGAGATTCCTCGTCGTCCCGCAGGGCGGGACTCCTCGGAATGACAGGCTAGACGGGTTTTCGAGCGAAGGGAATACTGAGCTGATGATTGCCTTAAAAGAAACAGAAGGTGTTTACCTTTCAAACTTCAGGCAGATCGAGGAGCGCCTTGCTGCCCGCGCGCCCTCCTGGCTCCATGAAATCCGCAGGGAGGCGATCGAGAGTTTTGCGGAGAAGGGGTTTCCGACCACGCGCCAGGAAGAGTGGCGAAACACCAACGTCGCACCCATAGCCGCCGTGCCATTTCAACGCGCCAGCGAAGTGCGCGAAGAGTCCGCTGCATCGTTGGCCGAGCGAATCAGCCAGCTTCCCCTTGCTGACCTCGGATGCCCCAGGCTCGTCTTCATCAATGGGCGTTTTTCGAAACAGCTTTCGACGCTGGAAGCTCTCCCCAAGGGCGCCAGGGCCGGCAGCCTGGCGGAAGCCCTGGCGAGTGACGGGAAAACTCTGCAAGGCCACCTGACCCGTTACGCTACGGATTACAGGCAGCATGCATTTGTGGCACTGAATACGGCCTTCCTCGAGGACGGGGCATTCCTTGAGATCCCCAAGGGGGTAGTTCTTGACAAGCCCATTTACCTGCTCTACGTTTCCGAGGCAAACGGGCTTCCCACGGTTTCCTATCCCCGCAACCTGATTATTGCCGGGCGAGAAAGCCAGGCCACCATCATTGAAGGCTACGTAGGACCGGACGCAGCGCCCCTCTTCAGGTCGGCAGGTGCCAGGAGCTTGACGCCCGAAGGGATTTACTTCACCAATGCCGTGACCGAAATCGCGGTGGGTGAAGGCGCTGTCCTCGAGTATCACAGGATTCAGCATGAAAGCAAAACGGCGTTCCACTTTGGGCGGCTCCAGTTCCACCAGGAGCGCTCGAGCAACGTTGCCACACATTCCGTTGCGATCGGCGGGGCTCTTGTGCGCGAAGAAGTGATGTCCGTTCTGGATGGCGAGGGCGCCGAGGCCACACTCGACGGCCTGTACGTTGTCACCGGCCGCCAACACATTGACAACCAAACCACCCTGGACCACGCCAAGCCGCACTGTAGCAGCCGGGAAGTCTATCGAGGCGTTCTGGATGGAGAGTCCTCCGCAGTCTTCAACGGCAAAATCATTGTCCGCAAGGATGCGCAAAAGACCGATTCCAAACAAAGCAACAAAAACCTCCTTCTTTCCGAAAAAGCCATCATCGATACCAAACCGGCGCTGGAGATTTACGCTGACGACGTCAAGTGTACGCACGGCGCCACCATCGGGCAAATCGATCCGGAAGCGGTCTTTTATTTGCGTTCCCGCGGAATCGGCCGTCAGGAAGCGCGCGACCTGCTCACTTACGCCTTTGCCAACGACGTCCTGGAGCGGATCAAGTATGCGCCGCTGCGCGAACGGCTCAGGGAAGGTTTATTTGCTCGTCTGGCGAGGGGCCAGCGGGCCGAGGAGGGATGATGGCCACCACGCAGGAAGCGATCCAAATACCCGCCCGCGAATCATCCAGTCCCGCCTTCGATGTGAAGCGAATTCGGGAGGATTTCCCGATTCTGAAACAGAAGGTGCACGGGAAGCCGCTCGTCTATCTCGACAACGCGGCCACCAGCCAGAAGCCGGCCAAAGTGATTGATGCGATTCTTGGCTTTTACATGCACGACTGCTCCAACGTGCATCGCGGCGTGCATCTGTTGAGCGAGCGCGCGACGGAGGCCTATGAGGGCGCGAGGACAAAAATCCAGCGATTCCTGAACGCTCCCGATTCGCGGGAGATCGTCTACGTGCGCGGAACCACGGAGGGCATCAACCTCGTAGCGCAATCCTACGGGCGGCAAAACGTGAAGGCAGGTGACGAAGTCCTGATCACTGCCATGGAGCATCACTCGAACATCGTTCCCTGGCAGATTTTGTGCGAGGAGAAGAATGCCGTCCTTCGCGTGGCCCCGATCAACGACCGCGGCGAGCTGATCCTGGAGGAATTTGAAAAGCTCCTGAACGCCCGCACGCGCATGGTCGCTGTCGCCCATGTATCCAACGCCCTGGGCACCATCAATCCCGTGCGCCAGATCGTCGAGATGGCACATGCCATGAATGTCCCGGTGCTCGTTGATGGCGCCCAAGCCACGCCTCACATGAAGGTTGACGTTCAGGAACTCGGCTGCGACTTCTATGCACTCTCAGGCCACAAGGTTTTTGGGCCGACGGGGATTGGGGCGCTTTACGGGAGGGCCGAACTCCTCGAGGCGATGCCTCCTTTTCAGGGCGGCGGTGATATGATCAGCTCCGTGACGTTCGAGAAGACCATCTACAATGTGATTCCTTATAAGTTTGAAGCGGGGACGCCCAATATTGCGGACGCTATCGGCCTTGGCGCCGCCCTTGACTATGTCAACGAGGTAGGCCTGGCGAACATCACCTCCTACGAGCACGCACTGCTTTCTTATGCCACCGAGGCCATCAGTCAGATCCCCGGCGTCAGGATCATCGGCACGGCGCGCGAGAAAGCCGGCGTCATTTCATTCGTTCTGGAAGGCGTGCACGCCCACGACGTGGGGACTATTCTGGATCGCGAGGGCATCGCGGTCCGGACCGGCCACCATTGCGCTCAGCCGGTCATGGACCGCTTCGGCGTGCCCGCAACGGTGCGCGCTTCGCTGGCTTTTTACAACACCAAGCAGGAGATCAACGCCCTGGCCGGGGGCATCCAAAGAGTGAAGGCTCTTTTCGGATGAGCTGTAACTCTTGACCTTTAACTTTCGACTATGGACTCATTCATATGTCAGACCTCGAAGGACTTTATCAGGAACTAATTATCGATCACAGTAAGAAACCGCGGAACTTTCATCCCATGCCGGATGCCGACCGGCACGCGGACGGTTACAATCGCCTCTGCGGCGACAAGTTCACCGTTTATCTGAAACTCCAGGACGACCGGATCACCGACATCAGCTTCCAGGGAACCGGCTGTGCCATTTCCACTGCCTCCGCGTCGATCTTGACGGAAATTCTGAAGGGGAAGACGCGAGCCCAGGCTGAGGCTCTCTTCGAAACCTTTCACGACCTGGTCACCGGAAAAACCCACGCTGAGGGTGAGACTCCAGCCTTGGGGAAACTGGCCGCTTTCTCCGGAGTTTGCGAGTTTCCGGTGCGCGTCAAGTGCGCCACCCTGGTGTGGCACACACTTCGTAGCGCGCTCGACGGCGACCAGAAAGCGGCGACGACGGAGTGAAATAACCCATGGACGAGCCAACCCCCCTGACGGTTTCGGAGGCGATCGCGCTTCAGGACAAGATGGTTGCGGCTGTGCGCACCTGCTACGACCCGGAGATTCCGGTGAATATCTACGACCTCGGGTTGATCTATGAGGCCAAGGTGGATACCTCCGGCCATGCTCTGGTGAAGATGACGCTGACCGCGCCTGGCTGCCCTGCTGCCGGCTCACTGCCGGGAGAAGTCGAAGACAAGATTACCGTGCTTCCCGGCATCAAGAGTGTCAAAGTCGATGTGGTGTGGGATCCGCCGTGGAGCAAAGAGATGATGTCCGAGGCTGCTAAGCTTCAACTCGGCTTTCTGTAGCTCGAAAATTGAAATTCGAAATTCGAAATTGGAAAATCGAAATTGGAAACCGCAGAATTACGGTATAAACAGCGGCGATTATCAACTTTCGAGTTTGTCGACTTCAATCTTGGATCTTTCTTTTCCAATTTCCTTCTTGGACTTTCCGCTTTCGAATTTCGATTTTCGAATTTCGATTTTCCACTATCTAACAAATGGACTCATCTCTGTTCACGTCTCCCTTGGCTGACTACCACCTCTCACAAGGCGCCACGCTGGGCGACTATCATGGCGGGCTTGTTCCCTGGCGTTTCACCGATCCTGTTGCGGAGCACAAAGCGGTGCGCGAGGCCTCCGGGCTCTTTGATTTCTCCTTTCGCGGCAAGTTCGCCATGAAGGGCCGGGACCATGCCAAGTTCCTTCACCGCATGGTCTCCAACGACATCCAGCGGCTTGCTGCTGGCCAGGGAACTTACGCCACCTTGCTGAACCCCCACGGACATATCCTGGTGGATATGCGTCTCTACTGTACCGAAGACCGGTTTTTCGTCGATACCGACGCCGACCTGCGCGACAAGGCGCTGCTTGGCCTCAAGCGTTACGTCATCGGCGATCAGGTAGAATTCGAACCTCTGGACCTTTACGCTCTCGCCTTTCAGGGACCACGCTCACGCCTTTTGCTCGAAAAAACCCTGCACATCAACCTTCCCGCGATGCGGGAGTTTGATCATTTTGCCACCAACTACGCCGGCATCCCTGTGCGCGTAGTGCGCGCGAGTAGCACCGGTGAGGAAGGTTATGAAGTCTGGGTGGGCGCAAAGGGCCTGCTGGCGGTTTGGGGCGCCGCCTGCGGCCAAGCTCCCACTTACGGCATGCTCCCTTGCGGGACACAGGCGCTGGAAACTCTGCGCATTGAGGCTGGAATCCCCCGCTACGGTCAGGAACTGGGTGAGGACACCATTCCCAACGAAGCGGGATTGTGGAATGCCTTGAGCTTTAGCAAAGGCTGCTACGTCGGTCAGGAAATCGTGGAGCGAGCCCGAAGCCGCGGGCACGTGAACTGGAAACTAATGGGACTCATCGTGGAGTCAGAGGTTCCACCGCCCTCGGGCGAGAAGCTGGTTCGAGAGGGCAGAGAGATCGGCGAAGTCACCAGCTCCTGCGTTGCTCCAACACTTGGCAAGACGGTAGCCATGGCTTACCTCCGCCACGAAGTCTCAGAACCCGGCACAAAACTGGAGTTCCCATCCGGCACAGTCGCCGAAGTCGCAGCCCTTCCCCTTTACCAACACGCTCCACTCCCAGCCGCCGCTTGAATGCCTTTGATTTGCGACAAGGGGCGTATGCATGTGCCCTGCTGTCATTCTGAGCGGAGCGCAGCGAAGAATCTGCTTTTGGTTGCAGCCGAAGGCCGCGCTGCGCACAGTCGTCAGTTTATTCCGCCAGTTTGAAATTCACCGTAATCTCCGTTACGACCTCAATGGGCTCACCATTCAGCAGGGTGGGTTGATAGCGCCAACGCCGCACAGCATCGAGCGCAGCCTTCACCAACAAGGGATGGCCTCTGAGCACCTTCAGCTCTTCTATCGTTCCATCCTTAGCAATGACTGCTTCAAACTCCACGGCTCCCTCGGTCCGAGTCATCTTGGCGATTTCAGGATATTCGGGTTTGGGTTGGTAAACAAGCCTGGCGGCGCTCACGATTCCGCCCTGGCGAATCCGCACCGGTGGGGCAGCATTGGATGTTTGAGGAGGGGGTGGTTGCGGCGTGCCGTTTCGGAGGATGTTTCGCAATACAGGATCGAGCCCAGCGTCGGACTGCCCGTCATAGATTCCTCCCGGAACCCCGATAGATGTGGATGGGAACTGCGCGGGTGGGAGAGGTTCGTCGTGGATTTGCGCAATTGTTGGCGGGATCGTCGGTGGGGCTTTGAGAATCTCGTCGGAGCTGACACCTCGTGTGGTTCTTCGCGAGGCTTGTGTCCCCACGAACGACGGAGGCGGCGGAGGCGAAGGAGCCCGCAAAACTTCCATCCATACTGCCTTGGGCAACGCCTCCGTATAGATGAGTGGAACCAGCGCCATTGCTCCCACCAGGAGGACTTCACCGATATATGCGCACGGAATGGCAGCCCGCTTCCAATCTCCAGTCCTGGCTGCTGCATAGACGAGGAAGCAAACGAAGCCTGCGAAGTTCAGAACGAAGGTCAGCGCGACCCAAAATGCAGTGTTCAGCGCCAACTGTCGCGAGTCGGCGTACACATAACAGAGCATCAGTGCAAAAGCGGCGACGACCGTCCCGAAGAGCAGCGATTGAATGGCAGGCGCCCTGATTGAGGTGGGCGGAAACAGCCGCCCCAGCGCGAAGAAGCAGGCAAGCGACACCAGCGCGCCGCAGGCTGTGGCGTAAAAGTAATGACCTTTCTTCAGCACGGGCGCCCGCGAGGGCGAAGATTCCAGCAACGCTTCGGCAAACATGGCTGCACCTCCTCGAGAATTCGGTAGCATCCGAAGTTGAGGTGACGGCCACGGAGCGCTCCGTTGGCTGCTCACTTTCTCCTTCATCCCATTGGACACCGAATCCAACGGCTAAGTTCCACTATTTCAAGGTTGGTTAACAGATGGGAAAAATTGACGAATATTACCTCGAATCAGTAATTCATTGACTCATTAGCTCATTGATTCATTGACCCATTCAGTCGTGGCCCGAATGAGGGGGGATCGGCCTTGAAAATCTGCGGCCATTCTGCCACCCCCTTGACAGCTCTTCAGCGAGCGGCTATCCTTCATCCCAGGAAGTCCGAGTTTCTGACTTCCGGAAATGAATCACTATGGGCACCATCGTTAAAGTTCAGCGCAAGGGCCAAGTGACCATCCCCACGCGCCTCCGAGCCCAACTGGGCTTGGTTGACGGCGACCTGGTAGAAGCCAGAGCTCACAGGGGCAGGATCGTTCTCACCCCAAAAATCATCATCAACCGCGAATATACCCCGGCCCAGCGCCGGGTCATAGACGCCCACCTAGCCAAGGCGGAGGCCGACATCAAGGCTCGTCGCGTGTCCAAACCGTTTTCAGACCACAGCGAGTTCATCGCTGATCTCCAGAACGCAGCCGCAAAGTTGGCTGCTAGCAAAGACTAAACACACAGCCAGATGAAGCTCCAGTGGACCTCCCATTTCGCGCGGGCTTATGCCAAAGCGCCCAAGGAAATCCAGGCAGCCTTTGACAAGCAGTCGTTGCTCCTACTCCAAAACCCTCGGCACCCTTCCCTCGACGCCAAAAAGTACGATGAAGGAAAGGGCCGCTGGCAGGCCCGCGTGACCCGCGACTGGCGGTTGTACTTTCGCATAGAGGACGACACCTACATCCTGCTAGACATCATCCCCCACCCCAAGTAACGCCCATGTGCACGTCACAAATCCAAACCACGATTTGCCAATTCCCGCAGGAGACTCCCACGCCAGCGGAGCGGCAAGCTGTTCGTCGCGGCAGAGCCGCGTACGAATGTGGTGACTACGTGACACTCCACGAATTTCGCAGCGCTTCCTGGTCTAGGTGTCGGAGATTTGTAGTTGTTCCTTCTGAGGAAATGAATCACTATACTGGGAGGGCCGAGAATTGAATTTGCCTCCTGAATCCTGAATCCTATATCGGCAATCTCACCCTCGCCTCGCATCCCTGGCCCGAGCGCCGGTTCTGGAGGGTCAATGTGCCTCCGTGCGCCTCGGCGATTTGCCGGCTCAGGACGAGTCCGATTCCCGTACCTACGGCCTTGGTTGTGAAGAATGGCACAAAAAGGTTCGTGGTGTTTGGAAGGCCCGGTCCCTCATCTTCGACCAACAATTCCACGTAGTCCCCGCTCCGCCTCCAGCCCAGCTTCACGCCACCTCCGGTTTCGAGCGCCGCATCCGCCGCGTTGCGTAAGAGATTGATAAGCATCTGCTCGAGTTGGTCTGCGTCAGCCTGCAGCGTCAAATCCGGCCCCGGAATCAGGGTCACGGGTAGTCGTCTCTCGAGGCCCGCCACGCGTCGCACCAGGGGGCCCACATCAGCCGGCTGCAATCGGGGCGACGGTAAGCGCGCCAGGCGTGAATAGCCTTCCATGAACCGGCTCAGCGATTCCGCGCGCCCCTCGATAACGCTCAAGCCCCGCCGCGCGTCCTCCTCCCAGTCGGCTGGGCGCGGCTGGCGGGCCAGCAGGCTGCCGAGGGTACCTGCCATGGACTTGATGGGCGCCAGGGAATTATTGAGCTCATGCCCCAAAACCCGGATGAGGCGCTGCCAAGCTTGCCGCTCCTCTTCGCGCAGAGCCCGGCTGAGATTAGCCAGCACCAACATCTGATGCGGCCGGCCATGCTCCCGAAAGGTGCTGCGACGGATTCCCCATCGGCCGGCGCCCCCCGGAAAGGACGTCGCCATCGTCCGCACCGGCTCGCCCTCGAGGCACACGCCCAAACCTAGTTCCATGGCCGTCCGCCCCAGGATTCGTTCCGCAGGCTGTGCCAGCAGCCGTTCACCGGCCCGGTTCAAAAGCCGGAGTCGCTGCTCACCGTCGAAAGTGAAAATGGCCACATCGATCTCTTCCATCACTTTGCGGAGCAACGCTGTGGCTTCGAGAGAAGAGAGCCGCTGACCTCTCAACATCTCACTGAGCGCGTTCACTTCCGTGAAGACCTCGCCCAGGGCGGAGTCGGATCGAGTCCCTCGAGCGCGAATCGAGTAATCCTCCTCCCTCAGTGCCGAAAGCAAGTTGGAAAGGGTCTGGAGGGGGTAAGCCACTTTCCCGCGCAAGGCGAAGGAAAACCCAAGCCAGACAACGACCATAATGGCGGCCAGGGTCCAGCGTGTTTGGGAGGAGTAAATCCCCGTCCACAACAGGACGAGGGCAACGAGGATGGCGGGGAAACCTGCGGCCAGGGCAATGAGCACCAGGCGGTTTTCGAGCGCCGGACCAGTGCGCCGCGCTGGCACCGGCCGCGCCGTCGTGCCTGTCTTCGGGATTTCAGGGTCTGGGGACATGGCCTGGGTCACAACCCGTATTTCCTCAAGCGGCGATAAAGGCCGCTACGGCTCAAGCCAAGCGCCGACGCAGCCTGGCTCACGTTCCCCCCGTAACGCGCCACTGCTTTCTTGATGAGAAGGCACTCCACTTCCTCCAGGCTCATCGCTTCCAGGCGCGAGGCGCCTTCACGCTCCGTCCGCAAACCAAAGTCGCTGGGCCGCACAACATCGCCTTGCGCCATCAGTACCGCCCGCTCCACCGCATGCTCGAGCTCCCGCACGTTCCCGGGCCAAGCATAATCCAGAAGGAATTGGACCGACGCGGGTTCAAAGGCGGTCAGGGGTTTCCGGTAACGCTCGGCATAACGTCGCAGGAAGTAGTTGGCCAGCAGCGGGATGTCCTCGCGTCGTTCGCGCAGGGGAGGAATGTGAATTTCAATAGTGTTCAGGCGGAACAGAAGGTCTTCGCGGAAGCGGCCGGCCTGCACTTCCTGGATGACGTCCGCATTGGTCGCCGAGAGCACGCGCGCATCCACGCGTCGCGTCTTGGAGGAACCTACTCGCTCCATCTGCCCGGTCTCAAGCACGCGCAAGAGCTTGGCCTGCAAGTTGAGTGAGACATTGGCAATTTCATCCAGGAACAAAGTTCCGCCCTCGGCGAGCTCGAAACGTCCTACGCGGTCCATCTTGGCATCTGTGAAAGCCCCTTTCACGTGGCCGAATAGTTCACTCTCAAACACTCCTTCGGAAAGCCCCCCGGCGTTCACGGTCACCATGGGCTTCGCTGCCCGGCCGGACAGGGCATGGAGCGTCTGGGCAACGACCTCCTTCCCTGTGCCGTGCTCACCTGTAATCAGAACGTTGGCATCCGAAGGGCCCACACGGGAGATCAGTTCCAGCACTGGGCGCATGGCGGGCGACTCCGCGATCAGCGTGGGACGTCCCTCGGCGCGGAGCAACCGGTTCTCCGCCTCCAGACGAAGGCCCTGCCGGAGCGCCCGGCTGAGGTCGATCTGGGTACGCAGAATGGCGAGTAGGCGGGCGTTATCCCAGGGTTTCTGGACAAAGTCCCGTGCGCCCCGCCGCATGGCCTCCACCGCCAAATTCACGCTCCCCCAGGCGGTCATCACCACCACAGGTAAAGTGCTGTCCATCGTCTGGAGCCGCCTGAGCAGGTCCAGACCTTCCTGGCCGGAAGTGGTATCGCGGGCAAAGTTCAGGTCCATGAGGATCAGGTCGAAATCCTGGGCATCGAGCGCCGCCAGGATTCCAGCCGGGGAAGTCGCAGACTCGGTTGCGAAGCCTTCGCCTTTGAGGAGGAGGCGAAGCGCCTCCAACACGTCGGGCAGGTCATCGGCTATCAGGACTTTCGGGGTTGTTCCGTCGGATATCATCGTGATGCTCGGGGCTGGCTATTATCTTAACGCGGCACTGCTTAGGTGTCGGGTGCCAGGTGTCAGAAGAACAGTGACAAGTGACAAGTGACGAGTGACAAGTGACGAGCAGAAGCCAGGAGTCGAGAGTTAGAAGGACCATGGACGCGGCGCGTTACTGCTGTCTGCCAGTCATTCATCGTAATAGGGATCACGTTTCTGGCTCATCACTCGTCACTTGTCACTGCTTCACGTGATCCACCCATCCACCAGCCGGATGATCCGGTGGCCGTAAGCGGCATTAGTTTCCGAGTGCGTCACCTGGATGATGGTTGTTCCTTCGTTGTTGAGCTTCTTGAAAAGCTCCATGATTTCCCGGCCCTGGTCCGAATGCAAGTTGCCCGTCGGCTCGTCAGCCAGGATCAATTTCGGGCTCGCAATCACCGCCCGCGCCACGGCCACCAATTGCTGCTGGCCGCCTGAAAGCTGGCTGGGGAAGAGGTCCTTCTTCCCGACAATGTGAAATCGGTCCAGCGCGTCGGCCACGAGGGCCTGGCGCTCCGAAGCCTTGATATTCCTGTAGGACAACGGAATGTCGAGGTTCTCGGCGACCGTTAGGCCGTCCAGGAGATGGTACTGCTGGAAAACGAAGCCGACGGTCTGCTTCCCGATTTCTGCCCGCTGTTTCAAGTTCATTTTATGAACGGGGCGCTCCATCAGGTAGTACTCACCTTCCCAGGCGCCATCAAGCATACCAAGAATGCTAAGGAGCGTGGTTTTCCCCGCTCCAGACGGCCCCATGATGGTGACGAATTCCCCTTCAGCAATATCCGCCGTGATACGTCGCAAGACGTAGTATCTTCCAGGCCCCACAGGATAGGACTTCTCGATGTTTCTCAAAGTTATCATGGCGTGGTCCTCATATCCAATTGAGTCATTTTTCCATTGGCTCATTGATTCATTGAAAAGACAAGCTGCCAGCCGTCAGCTTTCAGCTCTCAGCGAACGCCCCTCCCCTTTTGCCAACATCTTGCTGACTGCTCAAGCTGATAGCTGACGGCTGAAAGCTGACAGCTTAGTTCACGCGATAAGATTCGGCGAAATCCGCCGCTTTCAAACCAAGAGCCGTAAATCCAAACGCTCCCAGTGCCGACTCCAGCCGCGTGGCATTCTGGGGGGAGTTGCGGATCAGGATGTCCAGGTCGCCTGTGTAGCGCGGGAATCCATGGTAGGCCAGCGCCACCGCACCCACGACCACATACTCAACCCCGTTTGAGTTAAGCGATTCGATAAACGCGCGCCAGTCTTCCGGAAGCAGCATCGCCCTCCTTGTGCGCCAGAGCCCGAAGCTGAAACAGAATCTCCAGCCGCTCGGCCGGCGAGAGCCAGCGGTAGTGGTCGCGCGTGGCCGCTTCGGCCTCGCGAAAAGTCCGAAACTTGGCAACGACAGGGTCCATGCCTCTATTGTACGCGCGGGCGCCCTCGAATCCTATGCCAGAGCCGTGGTCCAAGCGCTTAGGGGGCGTCGGATTCTCGCCCTCGCCCCTCCCGTTGCGGCAACCTGTAGAACCAACGCATACGAGTCATCAGTCCTCAGTAGTTAGTTTTCAGTCCCCAGCTCGAGCCTCTGTCAATCCGAACCGATCCCACGCGGCCATCATATAAATGGCTGGCCCAGCTTTGACTGCGAACTGAAGACTGATCACTGAAAACTTCATTCGTAGCGCAGCGCCACCATGGGATCGACCTTGGTGGCCCGACGCGCCGGGATGTAGCAAGCGAAGCAAGCAACGGCTGCCAGGACGAGAGCCACGACAATGAACGTCGGTGGATCGGTAGGCCGGACGCCGTAGAGCAGGTTGGCAAGGAAACGCATCAATAACAGGGACCCGATCAAACCCAGCGCAATACCCACCCCGGCCAGTACCATCCCTTCGCCGACGAACATCCTGAGCACCTTACCTCGGCCGGCCCCGAGCGCCATGCGGATGCCGATTTCGTGCGTGCGCTGCTTCACCGCATAGCTCAGAACGCCGTAGATTCCGAACGCGGCCAGGACGACGGCCAACCCGGCGAAGATTTCAAACAGCAACATGTTGAACCGCCGGTTGGCCATGGATTCTATTACCACCTGGGACATGGTTGCCACCGCAAACACCGGCTGCTCGGGATCCACGGCGAGAATTGCCCGGCGAGCTGAATCCGCCACGGCCTCAGGCTCGAGCGCCGTCCGGAGAACCAAACTCATCGTCTTTGTCATATCTGGCCACGACGGTGGCCATTGCAAATAGGGGATATCGATTTCGAACTGCACGGGATCGTCGAGCGTTGACTGCCGCACATCTCCCACAACGCCGACAATGGTGTACCAGGGCAGCTCAGCGCCGATCTCGATCCGCTTGCCCACGGGGTCCTCTTCCGGCCAAAAGCTACGCGCCAACTTCTTATTGATGATCACCACGGGAGGTTGGCCCTGCGTGTCGTCCAGTGAGAAATACCGCCCCCGGATCAGAGGGACTACCATCGCCCGATAGTAGTCCGAGCTCACGGCCCGAATTTCCGCTGTCCCAGAGCCGTTGTCCATGTTCGCGCGGCCTTCGATTTCGAAGTCGCCATTGGTCCAGGAGTCCTGCAAGGGTAGTAGGGTGATGAGACCCGCTGCCTGAACTCCCGGAAGAGCCGCAACCTTTTCGAGGACCGGTTGATAGAACGAAGAAGTCGGATGTTGAGGCGTGTATTTCGATTCTGGCAAAGCGAGACGCATGCTGAGGACGTGCTCGACTCTTAGGCCGGGGTCCACTTGCCGGAGTTGCCATAAGCTCTCGATCAACAGGCCCGCACCGATCAGCAGGACCAGCGAAAGGGCTATTTCGGCAATCACGAGCAGATCGCGCGCCCGGCGGTGCCGCTTCCCGCCACCCAGGCCGGTTCCCCCTTCCTTGAGCGCTCCTTGCATGTTCAGTCCCGAGGCCTTGAGCGCCATCGCCAGACCCAGAGCTGCTGCCGCAAGCACCGAAGCGACGCCCGTGAACGCTAACACTCCAGCGTCCGGACGGATATCCTCTAAGCGGGGCAGGTTGGCAGGCTTCAGGGCAACCAGGAGATGGACTCCCCAAGCCGCCAGCAGCCAACCCAGGGCTCCGCCGCAAAGTGCCAGCAGAAGGCTCTCGGTGAGGAATTGCCGAACTAGACGCCGTCGACCCGCACCCAGCGCCAGGCGGATCGCAAATTCACGCTGTCGTGCCGTGGCCCGCGTGAGCAGCAGATTCACCACGTTCGCGCAGGCGATCAGGAAGACGAACGCCACTGCCGCGAGAAGCACCAACAGGTCTTGCCGGACGTCACCCGTCATGGCGTCCTGCACCCGACGCATCCTCACGCCTCGATGCGAATTAGTGTCCGGGTACTGTTTCGCCAGATGGGCGGCGATCACGTCCATCTGGGCCTGAGCCTGCTCCAGGCTAACGCCCGCCTTGAGTCGCCCGACGACTTGCAGCATGTTGTTGCCGCGCGCATTGAGCATCATCTTGTCCGGCACAAGCGGCGCCCAGACCTGCGAACTGGGAAACCGGAAGCTTGCAGGCACGGTACCCACCACCGTATAGCTTTCCTCGTTCAAGGAAATGGTACGCCCCACGATGTTGGGGTCGGCGCCAAATTCGGTTCGCCAGAGCGATTCATCCAACACCGCCACCCGCGGCCCCCCGGGTTTGTCTTCTTCGGGCAGAAACCCCCGGCCCAATTTTGGCCCCACGCCCATCACGGCGAAGAAATTCGCGGAGACCAACGCGCCTGGCACGCGCTCCGGACTACTTTTTCCTTTCAGGTTGAAGCTGCTGTTGTAGAAAGCTGCCAGGCCCTTAAAAACCGTGTTTTGCTGTTGCCAGTCCACCAAGTCCAGGTAAGAGACCGAACCGAAGCCGCTGTTTGGAGGGAGGAAGGAGTGCCAGAGCCAGATGAGTCGCTCCGGCTGCGGCAACGATAGTGGCCGCAGTAAAATGCCGTTCACGACAGTGAAGATGGCGGTGTTCGCGCCGATGCCCAGCGCCAGGGTCAGTACCGCCACGGCGGTAAAGCCGGGGTTCTTGGCCAGCATGCGCAAGCCGTAGCGCAGGTCTTGGAGCAGGGTATTCATCGTCTCCCTCGCATCGAGTCATTGATTCATCTAAAGGACAAGCTATCAGCCGTCAGCTTTCAGCTATCAGCGAGCAGCCGATGCCTTCTCTCAAAGCTGACTGCTGAGGGCTGATAGCTGACAGCTTCATTCATAGCGCAGCGCCACCATGGGATCGACCTTAGTGGCCCGGCGCGCGGGAATGTAACTGGCCAAAAGCGCCGCAAAACCAAGCAGCAAGGCGACTCCGGCAAGCGTAACCGGATCAGTCGCGCTCACCCCAAACAGCAGCGACTGCATGGCGCGAGTCAGGACGAACGAGCCGGCAATTCCAATCGCCAGGCCAACCGCAGTGGTCAGCAGTCCCTGGCTGAGCACAAGCCGCAAGACATCTGGCGCGCTAGCTCCGAGCGCGATCCGAACCCCCACCTCGTGTGTGCGCCTCGCCACTGAATAAGCCATCACACCGTAGATCCCCGCCACAGCCAGCAGCAGAGCTGTCACGGCGAAGACCCCCACCAGCGTCAGGTTGAAGCGGCGTGTCATGAGCGAAGCGGAAAAAACCTCGGTGAAGGTACTAAAGTTGGGCGGAACATTGGGATCGAGGCCGCGTACAATCTGCCGCGCGGCGGAAGAAACGATGCTGGGGTCTGCCACCGTGCGCATCACCACGGTGAAGCTTCCGGTGGCATTCATGGCCTGGGGCCGTTGCCGGTAATCTACGTAGATGGTCGGGTTCGGTCTTCTTTCCAAGCTGTCTTCCCGGACATCACCCACAACCCCCACGACGGTGAGAAAGCGCAGGTCCCCATCCATGTTGCCAAACTCGATTGTCCGGCCCAGCGGATCCGTGTTCGGCCACTTTTCGCGCGCCAGCGACTCGCTAATGAGCGCCACGTGCGGCGCATCCATCGTGTCGCGCTGGTCGAAGAGCCGGCCACGCCGCAGGGGAATGCCTAGCGCACGGAAATAGCCCTCGCTCGCTACACCATAGTCGGCATCGCCGGTGCGTGTGGAATCATGGAACATTCGCTCGAGGTCCTCCATGGGCGGCAGTTTCTCTTGTGGGTTCATCAAAACATAGATGCCGTCGGGCAAGCCGGTCATCAAGGGCAGGCCGTCAACGCCGCCGACTTCCAGGACGCCCGGAACTGCGCGTAACCGCGAGAACAGTTCGCTCAGGAATTCCACCCGTTGGACTTTTTGCGCGTCCTTTTCGACGGATGGCATTGCAAGGTCCATGGTCAGAATGTGTTCAGTGCGGAAGCCGGGATCAATCGCGAGCACGCGCAGAAGGCTCCGGCCCAGCAGCCCGGCGCCGGCCAGCAGTACCACCGTAATCGCCATCTGTGCGGCAATAACGGTGCGGCTGAGACGCTGGCCGCGCAATGTGCCCGTGTGTCCCTGGCCGCGTTCCACCAGCGCCCCCTGGAGGTCTCGGGAGGTTGCACGCAGCGCCGTGAAGATGCCGAGTGCGGCCGCAACTGCCACCGAAAGAGCGAATGTGAAGGACAGAACGGGCAGGTTTACCGCGACATCCTGGAGGCGTGGCAGGTTGCTCGGGGCCATCGCAACCAATGCATCCACACCCCAGAGCGCCGCAAGGACGCCGAGTACGCCGCCGGCAACGGAAAGCAGAAGGGCTTCAGTAAGGAACTGGCGCACGAGCCGGTTCCACCCCGCGCCCAGCGCCGAACGAATCGCCAGTTCGCGCTCGCGGGCGGCAGCTTGCGCGAGCAGCAGATTTACTACGTTGGCGCAGGCGACCAGCAACAGGAAGCCGACCGCTCCTAGCAGCACCAGCAGGGCTGGCCGGACGTCGCTTGTCAGGGCGTTACGTAGCGGCGACACGGCTACGTCCGTCATACCGGTGTCTTGGCCGTACTGTTGCTTGAGCCTCTGTGCGATTCCCGTAAGCTCGGCGCGCGCTTGGGCCAGCGGAACGCCCTCACGCCGCCGCGCCACAACGTGCCAGTTGTGCGCCGTACGGCTGGGATATCGTTCCAAAAGTTCACGAGGTACCCAGATGTCACTGTCTGACGGGAATCGGAAGCCGGGCGGAAGCACACCCACCACCGAGCATAACTGGTTTTCGACGGTCAGCTTGATCCTGGCCAGGTCCGTCGTTCCGCCCAAGTATTGTTTCCAATAGCCGTAGCTCACCAGCGCGACCGGAGCGGCGCCGAAGCGCTGGTCTTCTGGCAAGAATCCCCGGCCCAGAACGGGTCCCACGCCCATCAGCGGAAAGAAATCGTGGGAGACTGAAGCTGCCATGGTACGCGTGGGTTCGGAGCCGCCGGACACTGATTGCAGCCAGGCGCTGTACTCCGCCACCCCTCGGAACACATGGCTTTGTGAGCGCACGTCCTCAAAGTTGGGATCGGCGAACTGCATATGTCCGCCCTTGGCATTCACTTCCCACAGCTCGACGATCTGGTCGGGCTTAGGATAGGGCAAGGGGCGGAGCAGTACGCCGTAAACCACACTGAAAATGGCGGTGTTGGCTCCGATACCAAGTGCCAGCGTCAGCACCGCAACGGCGGTAAAGCCGGGGTTCTTCGCCAGCACGCGGAAGCCGTAGCGCAGGTCGTGAAGCAGAGTACTCATTGCCTTCCTCCTATCGGGTGATCGGGAGATCGAGTGATCGGGTGAGCAAGAAACCAAACAGCGGGCCCACTTCCCGACCCTCTAATCACCTCATGAGACCAGCCGTCGGTTTTTGTTCGTCCGATCGTCGGATCACCCGATCACCCGATTACTGGGTCTCTTCCACGATCTGGCCATCGAAAAGATGGACGGTCCGGTCGGCGAACTCGGCGTACCGCGGATCATGAGTGACCATGCAGATGGTGGCGCCTTCACGGTGGAGTTCGCGCAACAGCTCCATCACCGCCTCCCCGTTCTTGGAGTCCAGGTTTCCCGTGGGCTCATCGGCCAGCAGAATCGACGGCTTCCCGGCCAGCGCCCGCGCCACCGCCACGCGCTGCTGCTGACCCCCGGAGAGTTGGGAAGGATAATGCTTCATGCGATGGGACATCCCCACCCTTTCCAGCGCCTCTTGCACGCGTTGTTTGCGTTCCGCGGAAGGCATGCCACGGTAGGTCAAAGGCAACTCCACGTTTTCATAAACGTTCAGATCGCCGATGAGGTTGAAGGCCTGGAAAATAAAACCGATTTCGCGGTTGCGAATCCGGGTGCGCTGCGATAACGAGAGGTCTTCGACCCCGGTGCCGTTCAGAGTGTACTTCCCATCGGTGGGTGAATCGAGCAGCCCCAGGATGGAAAGCAGGGTGGATTTCCCGCAGCCCGAGGGACCGGCGATGGAAAGATATTCGCCTTTCTTAATCTGCAAGTGGATACCGGAAAGGGCGTGCGTCTCCACCTCGTCGGTGTAAAAGACCTTAGTGACACCTTCCAGTTGAATCAGAGTTTGACCGGAACCGTTCGATTTATCTTGCGGGGAGTTCCGGGAGGTAGCTTCGGCTTCCGAGTTAGAGTCCATTTTCATCTCCTTTACGTCATTGATTCATTCAAACGATAAGCTATCGGCCGTCAGCTTTCAGCTATCAGCAAACGGCCAATGCGACCGGCGGCAAGCTGACCGCTGACGGCTGATAACTGACCCGCCGCGGCGGGACACCCGACACCTGACACCTATTCGTAGCGCAGCGCCACTATCGGATCGACCTGGGTCGCCCGGCGGGCCGGAATATAAGCTGCCAGGGCCGCGACCAGCGCAAGCAAAAGTGTGAACAGGGCGAAAACCGGAGTATCGATCCGGACGACGCCGAAGAGCAAGCTCGATAGCGCGCGCGTGAGCGCCAGCGCAAAGGGCACTCCGATCGCCAGGCCAACGATCGCCAGCTTGATTGCATAACCCACCACGAGCCTGAGCACGTCGGCGCGCTGCGCTCCCAGCGCCATGCGCACACCGATTTCATGAGTGCGTTGCGTGACGGAGTAGGTCATGAGCGCAAAAATCCCGGAGGCCGAGAGTACAAGTGCAACAACACCAAAAACAAACATCATGCGCGCTGAGGACTCGACGCCGCTGACATTGTCTGAGATGAGCTGCTCGAGGGTCCGCATGTCGTAGGGGGGCTGGTCCGAGTCCACGCTTCGCACCTGGGCGCGCGTTGAGGCGGCCAGAGCAATGGGATTGCCCGACGTGCGCACCACCAGGGCCGAAGAGGCTAGTGGCATTTGGGCGAATGGAAAGTACGCGGTTGGCTGCGGCACATGATCGAAAGGCGATTGCTCGATATCGCCCACCACACCGACGATGGTCTGCCACGGCTCGCTGCTTTCTGCCCGGCCGAACTTGATGCGCTTTCCGACGGGGTCGTGGCTGCCCCAGATCCGATGCGCCATGCTTTGGCTGATAACAATGGCCAGCGGAGCATCAGGGCCGTCTTGAGCTGTAATAAGCCGTCCCTCGAGCAGCGGTATGCGCAGGGCGCGGAAAAAGCCGGGGGTAATGGACTGCCACACGGCCACACGCATCATGCCCGGAGCGGCAGGAGGCTGCCCCTCGGCCGTGTATTCCGTCCGGTTCCAGCTCCAACCCGATGGCAGGCTGGTGACCGCAGCAGCCGAGTCGACACCGGGCAGGACCTGTAACTTCTCAATGACCTGAGCGTAGAAATCCCTCACGCGAGCCTTATCTCGAGCTTTCGATTCAGCGAGCGCGATACGGAAGGTCAACACGTTACTGCGATCGAAGCCCGGATATTGATTTAACAGGGTACCAAATCCCTTCACCATCAGTCCGGCGCCCACCAGCAGGACCAGCGCGAGCGCGACCTCGGTAACCACCAGCAGCGCGCGGAGACGTTGCCGCCCGGGGTTGGCGCTCCCGCCGCGAACACCCTCCTTCAGCGCCTCATTAGGGTCGGGGTTCGAAACGTGCAATGCCGGGGCGAGCCCGGCAAGGATTCCGGTGAGGAGCGTCACCACGAGGGTGAACACCAGGACTCCGGTATCAATCTTCATGTGCTTTAATCCCGGTATGTGCTGAACGATGAACGGCGGGATGGTCCGCTGCATGAGTTCGCCTCCCCAACTGGCGAGTAGCACTCCCGCCAGTCCGCCGAGCAGGGCCAGCACCACACTTTCCACCAGTAACTGCCGCATAATCTGCCACCGGCTCGCGCCTAGGGCGAGGCGCACCGCGAGTTCCTTTTGCCGTACGGTGGCGCGGGCCAACTGCAGGTTCGCCACATTGGCGCAAGCGAGAAGCAGAACGAACGCAGCGGCGCCCATCAGCACCCAAAGGAACTGCCGGGAACCGTAGGTGAGATCTTCGACCAGGCTCATCACTCTCACCCCGTGGCCGGCGTTCGTCTGCGGATATTGCTGCGCCAAGCGGGCTGCGATGGTCTCGAGATCCGCCTGCGCCTGCGCCATGGTGGCCCCGGATTTCAAGCGGCCAATGACTTCCAAATAATGACCCGCGCGGTCCGCGTTTTGGGCGGCGCCGAGGTCGAGAGGGGCCCAAGCCTCGGCGCCCACAGGATAATCGAAGTCCGCAGGCATGATGCCGACGACCGTGAATTCCTGCCCATTCAAGTGCAGGCTCTTACCAACAATGCCGAGGTCCGCGCCATGATGCCGCTGCCAGAATCCATAGCTGAGCACAACGACGGACGTATGCCCGGGCTCGAAATCGCCCGCAGTGATGGCCCGGCCATACTGTGGCGGCATCCCCAGCAGGGGGAACAAGCCGGCGGTGACCTGATAGCCCTCGACGCGCTCGGCAACACCGGCGCCGGTCAGGTTGACGTCCCAGCCATGACCGGCCGCGAGCATGTCGAACCCTTTGCTTTGCTCCCTCCAGTCGCGGAAGTTCGCTGGAGCGGCCTTGATATGGTTCTCATTCTGCTTCGGCACGGTTTCCCACACCGTAACGATGCGGTCAAGATGCTTGAAGGCAAAGGGGTGAAGCAGCATGGCGTTTACACTGCTGAAGATGGAGGTGTTGGCCCCAATGCCAAGGGCCAGCGCAATCACCGCGACGGCCGTAAAGCCGGGGTCCTTCGCCAGCATGCGCAGGCCGTAGCGCAAGTCGTGAAGCAGAGTGCTCATCGTGTTCCCCCTCAACGGGCAAGTGGCTAGTGGTTAGTGGTTAGTGGCTAGCCAGATCCCGACAACTCCTGATCTCGCCGTTTCCGGTCATATCGCTCCCCCACGCACCGCAGGTTGCTCTTGGCCGCTAACCACTAGCCACTAACCACTGCTCTACTCGTACCGCAACGCCTCCATGGGATCGATCTTCGTGGCCCGGCGGGCAGGAATGTAGCAGGCGAGCAGCGTCACAGCCGATATCAGGAAGGTCACCGCCAGATATGTCAGTGGATCGTGCGCGTTGACGCCATAAAGGAAACTTGCCATGGCGCGCGTCAACCCCAGAGCGGCCAGAATCCCAATAACGCCACCCAGGGCAAGAATCCCCAGCCCTTGGCCTAAGACCGTTCGCCAGATATCGCGCCGAGGTGCGCCAAGGGCCATGCGGATGCCGATCTCATGCGTCCGCTGGCTCATACTATAGGAAATCACCCCGTAGACGCCCACGATAGCGAGGATCAATCCCAATATGCCGAGCGCGGCAGCAAGATAGGCTGCCAGACGGAACGAATAGAACCCCGTGAAGCCGCCATTCAGAGCCTGCTCCATTGTCTCGACACCGAAAACCGGCAGCCCGGGAGCAAGGCTGTGAACCTGTTCTTCCACGCTGCGGATCACCGACTCAGGCTCCGCCTCCGTCCGGATTTGGAGTGTTTCGCTGGAGATATAGTACTGGGCCAGGGGCAGATAGATGTAGGGAGTGGCTTTGGCAAACAGGTCAAGATACTTGCTGTCTCGCGCGATCCCAACCACCTCAACCAACCGTCCCGACTCGCCGTTCATCCGGAAGCGTCTTCCGAGGGCGTCCTCATCGGGCCAGAGCTGGTGGGCCATGCTTTGGTTGATCACTGCCACGCCCGGCGCCGCCGCGGTATCCGAATCCAGGAATGCCCTGCCACTCAGGATGGGAATCTGCATGGTTGTAAAGTAGCCGGGGGAAACGGGGTTTACGGCTATCGTGGGTGGGGCCTCTCCCGGACGAGGGAAGTGACCTTCCACATAAACAGCGTCGAAATCCGTGAATTGGCCGGTTGGAAAACTAAAAGCCAGGCTGGCTGACTGGACTCCCGGCAACGCCTGGACGCGCAAAAGGAGATTCTTATAAAACTCCCGCCCTTGCGCCTCGTTGAAGCCCGCCTCGTGCGGGTCCATGGTGAGGTTGAGGACACGGGCGGGGTTAAAGCCAAGATCCATTCGCTGGGCTCTTTGCAGGCTGCGCGTGAAAAGTCCCGCCACAATCAGCAGGACAATAGAGCCGGCCACCTGTGCCACGACAAGAATATTCCGAAGGTGATGGCGACCGCCGGCTACACTACGTCCGCCTTCATGGAGCGCGTTGCCGGGGCTGACGCGGGAAGCGCGAAGCGCCGGCACGACCCCCACCATGAAGCCTGCTAGAGTCGCGACCCCCACCGCATAGGCAAAGACGCGCCAGTCGAAGCTGAAGTCAAGGCTGATCGGCAAGCTTGCAGTGAAATGAATGGAACGTAAAAGACTGGAACCCCAAGAACCGGCGACGATCCCCGCGACACAGCCGAAAAGAGCGAGCAGAGAGCTTTCCGTTAGCAGTTGTCGCATGAGACGGTGGCCTGGGGCGCCCAGCGCAGCACGCACGGCCATTTCGTGCTCTCGGGTTGTAGCCCGGACCAACAGAACGTTGGCCACATTGAAGCAAGCAAGGAAAAGCACCAGGATGGCCAGGGCTAGAAACAATCCCACCGCGGTCAGTACTTGCTGGTATTCGCCGGGCTTGGCTAAAGGATTGAGCGCGGCTTCCTTCTGGGGCAGGACCCAAATGGCCGCCCCCAGATCGGTGTTTGGATACTGCTGGGAAAGCCGTGTGGCGATGACATTCATGGATGCACGAGCCTGTTGTAGCGTCACACCTGGCCGGAGGCGTCCGAGCGCAAAGAGCGCCCGGGCGGAGCGGTCGGTCAAAAACCCCCCGAAACCCTCGATGCTCGTCATATTAAGAGGCAGATACGCCTGTATATCCACCTCGCTCAAAGCGCCGCGAAACCCTTTCTGCGCAACCCCCACGATGGTAACTGGATACCCGTCGATGCGAACTGCCTTCCCGATGACCGAAGGATCGCCGCCAAATCGCGTCTTCCAGCAGGAATATGCGAGCACGATGACCGGATCGGCGCCGGGTACCTTGCCCTCGGAGGGCAAAATCAGACGTCCCAGCGCAGGCTTGGTACCCAGCGCGGTGAAGTAATCTCCTGTCACGTAATTCGTTAGGATGTGATCCGCGCGATCGCCTGCGTTCAGCCCGTCAACCCCAAACCGGTATGCGAAAAGATCGACCCATCTGTTAGCTTGCCGCTGGATATCCTCGAAATCAGGATAGGAGACGAGGCTGAGACCCACATCTTTTTTGTGCGTGAACCCGAGCGTCACGAGCGCGCCAGGATCTTGCACCTGAAGACCGCGAAGAAACAGCCCATTTACCACGCTGAAGATCGCCGCGTTCGCGCCGATGCCGAGTGCCAGCGTCAGTACCGCTACCGCCGTGAAGCCGGGATTCCTCGCCAGCATGCGCAGGCCGTATTTCAAGTCCTGGAGCAGAGTCACCATCATTCACCTCGCTAGTTCGCAAGCTGTCAGCCGTCAGCTTTCAGCTATCAGCAAGCAGCCGACGCCTTCTCCCCTAGCTGACCGCTGACGGCTGAAAGCTGACATCTGGCACCCGACACCTGACACCTATTCATACCGCAGCGCCACCATGGGATCGACCCGGGTCGCGCGGCGCGCGGGGATGTAGCACGCCAACAGAGCCACGCTGATGGCGACAACAGTGCTGGCCACGTAACTAAGTGGATCCGTAAGCGCAACGCCGTAAATGAATCGGGACATCAGCCGGGACGCAGCAAAAGCCCCGGCCAAGCCTACGAGTGCGCCCGCTACGCTCAAGCGCAAGCCCTGAGTCAACACGAGCCTCAACACGTCACCACGGCGCGCCCCCAGCGCCATGCGGATACCGAGTTCATGCGTGCGCCGATTGACAAGATAAGCTACCGCCGCGTACAACCCTACCGCAGCCAGAAACATTCCGAGGATGCTCAGGCTCGCCAGCAGCCCAGCCATCGAGCGCTCCCTGGCCAAAACCTCTTGCATGTATTCCCTGAAGGTCACCGCATTTACGATAGGAAGGTGTTTATCGACGGCCGCCGTCTCTTTCAGAATTGTGGAGACCAGCGCGCGCGGGTCGGCAGCCGTTTCCACAAGCAACCAGCACTCGAACGAACCCACCTGGGTGAAAGGAAGGAACAGGTAAGGTTGGACCGTTTCATGAAGGTCGACATACCTTCCTGCCTCCACCACGCCGACAATCTGATAGTCCTTTTTACCAATCCGGAGTGACCTTCCCACGGGGTCTTGGCCAGGCCAGAATCTACGCGCCATAGCGTCGTTGATGATGACGACCGGCACCGTGGAGGGCAAATCGAACTCGTTGAATTCCCGCCCCTTCTCGAGCCGGGCGCCCACGGTGGCAAAGAACTTCGGGGCGACAATGTTGTAGCGAATCTTGAAGTGATCGGTTCCGGCAGGCGGCTGCACTCCAGGAATAACCACGGCCCGCGTTTCTCCTCCTTCGCTGTCGGTCAAGGGAGGCCGCCGGGCATAGCTAGCGCGTATTACCCCGGGCACGGATTCCACGCGAGCCGCCAAGGCAGGATAAATGGCGCGCGCCTGGGCCTCAGTGTAGCCGTAGAGTTCTGGCGGCGCCACCGAGAGCATGAGCACATTCTTCTTCGGGTCAAATCCTGTATTGATCCGCTGGCTATACAATAAACTGCGGAGCAACAATGCGGAGCCTGCCAACAAAACCACCGAGAGCGCGATTTCCCCGCACACCAGCAAGCTGCGCAGTGGCAGCCGCCCTGCGCCCTGTCCCAATCGAGGATCTTCACCCTTGAGGACCGCGGCCAAGTCACACTTCGCAGCACGAAGCGCCGGGGCCAGTCCGAAGATCAGAGCCGTTAGGAGCGAAATGGCCGTGGTGAACAGAAGCACCCGGCCATCGAGCCTGAGGTTCATTTCCGACAGGCCGGGAACTAGCGCGGGCACCAGACTCATAAGCCACGACGCCAGCAAGACACCCAGGACGCCGCCCGCCACGGACAGAAGAAGCCCTTCGGTGAGAAGCTGGCCGACCAGGCGCCGCCGTCCCGCGCCCAACGCTCGGCGCATCGCGATCTCGCGCTGCCGCTGCTCTGTTTGGGCCAAAAGAAGATTGGCAACATTGGCACAGGAAATCAGGAGGACCAGGCCCACCATGACCATCAGATAGATTCCCACTCCCATCCCTTCGTGAGCCGCCTCGGAAGCAGGGTGAGCGCGGAAATTGACGTCCTGGTTAGTGGCGGGAGACGCCAGCGCAAGGCGTTTCGCGAGCGTCTGGAGTTGCGCCTGTGCCTCACTGAGTTGGGCGTTGGGGCGAAGACGGCCGGCTACTTCAAGCCAGCGCTCGTCGCGGGCAGCGTCGGCTTGTTCCTCTCCGGGAACCATAGTTTCCCAGCCCTCCTTGGTGACCCAGATGTCGGGAGCCCATCTCTGCCGCAGCCCGCAGAAGTCCTGGGGCGCGATGCCGATCACCGTGAATTCTTTGCCGTCGAGGAGAGTAGTTTTGCCGGGCAGAGAGGGATTGCCGCGGAAGTAGCGCTGCCAGAGAGTGTAGCTCACCAGGACGGAGTGACCCTCGGCGGCAGCCTGGTCTGGCTGCGGCGAAAAGGTGCGACCCAGCAGGGCCTTTACACTGAGCGCCGCGAAGTAGTTCTGCGAGACGACTTCGACGGACACTTCCTGGCCCTGGCCCTCGCCGCTTACGAAGCCCCCCCGGTCGCCATAGGCGACAACGTCGGAGAAGGCGCTGATCTCGTGGCGAATGTCCAGATAATCGGGATATGAGGACCCGCGAAAATCAGGCTCTTTCGGCCAATCCGTCGAGATTACGACCAAACGCGCGGGGTCCTTAACCGGCCAGGGCTTCAGGATAAGATTATCCACAATGCTGAAGACCGTCGAGTTGGCGCCTATTCCCAGCGCCAGCGAGACCACGGCTACTGCCGTGAAGCCTGGGTTCTTGGCCAGCATGCGCAAGCCGTATTTCAGGTCCTGGAGCAGAGTCAACATCATCCACCTCAACAACGCGCAAGCTTTCAGCCGTCAGCTTTCAGCTATCAGCAAACAACCAATGCGACCGGCGGCAAGCTGACCGCTGACGGCTGAAAGCTGACACCTGGCACGCGACACCTGACACCTATTCATACCGCAGCGCCACCATGGGATCGACCTTGGTCGCCCGCCGCGCCGGGATGTAGCAGGCCACGAGGGCCACGAGTATCAACAGAATTGCCACCGCGGTGAACGTCAGGGGATCAGTGGCGCTTACGCCATACAGCATATCGGACATCAGACGCGTGAGGCCCATGGCGGCCGCGAGGCCCAGGGCCACACCGAGGAGCGCCATCTTTGCGCCCTGGCCCACCACGAGGCGGAGCACATCATAGCGGCTTGCGCCGAGCGCCAGGCGAATGCCGATCTCATGCGTCCGCTGGCCGACCAGATACGCCAGGACGCCGTAAATTCCCACGCTCGCGAGAACCAGCGCCAACAGAGCGAAGCTGCCTAGCAGAATCATGGAGAACTGCCTTGTGGCGAGAGAACCGGCAATGACCTCGTTCATCGTCTGAGCGCTGTAAATGACCTGCTCTTTGTTCATCAGTTCGTTGGTATGGCGAAGGGAGGTGAAGAGCGAGGTCGCCGCTCCTTCCGAACGCACCAACACTCCCATGCCAAGGGGGGAAAGCGCCAAGGCATCTCCGGGCAACTGCATGAACGGATGATAGAGCTGGGCCCGGAGCGACTGCGTATCGTCCGAATCGAGCCCCCACTGCTTCACGTGCCCGACCACGCCCACGATCTCGGCCGGCTGATCATCGTAGTCATGCAGGTTTATACGTTTACCGATAGGGTTTTGGTTCGGAAAGTATTTTCGGGCTAAGACATCGTCAATCACCGCGACGGCGGGAGAGCGCTCATTATCCTGGGGAGTGAAGAATCGGCCGCGCTCCAGGGGAATCCGCATCACCCGCAAGTAATCCGGTTCAACAGTGTATTCTAGGGCCCAATTCATTTCGTTTTCGTTCGAGGGCTTGGGCTGGCCCTCAATCCAGAACTGTTCGTCGTCCTCAGTATCCATGGGAATCGCCCCCCACGAGAGCGAGACCGCCTGCACACCGGGCGTCGAGCCGAGCTTGGCGTCGAATTCCCGGTAGGCGGCCCGAATCGCGTCCGGGCTTGCCTTTTTCATCGCCGGCGGAAGGGAAAGCTCGAACGTCAACACGTTGTGCGGATCAAAGCCCGGATTGACGCCCCAGAGCCGCGCCAGCGTGCGGGTCATCAGTCCGGCCCCGATCAGCAGGACCAGCGCCGTGGCCATCTCGATCACCACGAAGACTCCCTGGGTCCGGTGGTGGGCGCCGCTGGTTCCGCGGCCGGCTTCTTTGAGGGTTTCCTGTAAGTTGGGTTTTGATATCTTGAGCGCCGGCGCTAATCCAAAGAGAATACCCGCCAGCACCGAAGCCACCGCCGTAAAAACCAGAACGTGGGCGTCGATTCCGATTTCCGGCGCTCGCGGCAGGGCCGCGGGCAGGATTTTGAGTGCGGCCTGCGTGCCCCAAGCCGCTAGGACTGTGCCCAGCCCGCCTCCGGCCAGGGCGAGCAGAACGCTCTCGGTGAGAAGCTGCCGAATGACGCGCTGGGGCGACGCGCCGAGAGCAACTCTAACCGCGAATTCGCGCCTGCGGCCGGCCGAGCGTGCCAGCAGGAGATTGGCGACATTCACGCAGGCAATCAAAAGCACAAAGCCCACGGCTCCGAGCAGCACCAGCAGGAACGGCTGGATATCGCCCACCATATCCTCCCTCAGTGGCAGGATACCGGCGCTTATGCCCTTGTCCGCGTCGGGGTAGGCAACCGCGAGGTTCCTGGTGACGCCGTCCATGTCGGCCCGAGCCTGCTGGAGGGTGACGCCGGGTTTTAGCCGCCCAATCCCGTGGATTCCCAGCCCGGCCCCACGGAATTTCAGCCCATGATGGTCCCACTGGCCTATGGGAATGTACACCTCCTTGGGGCTGAAGGACTTCAGGAGCAAATCGAAGCTCGAGGGAATCACTCCGACAATCGTGTAGCTTCTGCCATCCAGGATGAGGGCCTTGCCCAGGATCTCGCGGGCCGAGCCGAATTTGCGCTTCCAGAAGCCCGCACTGACGAGGGCGATGGGGGCGGCGCCGATCTCATCCTCACCCGGCGCAAAGGTCCGCCCGATCAAGGGTTTCACACCGAGCAAGGGGAAAAAATCGGAGGACACGAACTCCGCGCGTACTCGCTCAGGTTCGCCGGCGCCGGTCAGCGTGAAACCGTAGCCGCGAGCGACGGCGATGGAGGAGAACGTGTGGTTTTCTTTTTGCCAGTCACGAAAATTCAGGTAGGAAATCGAGCCGTACGGAAAATTCGGCTTGCTCTCGTGCAGCGTGACGAGCTGGTTCGGCTCTGGGTAGGGCAGCGGATTGAGCAGCACGCCGTTCACCACGGAGAAGATCGCGGTGTTGGCGCCGATGCCGAGCGCCAGCGTCAGCACGGCCACGGCGGTGAAGCCCGGGTTCTTGGCCAGCATGCGTAAGCCGTATTTCAAATCCTGAAGAACCGTTCCCATATGTCGCCTTCACCCATTCTTGGACACAATGCCGTCAATCAAGAAATTCTGAATTATGAATGCTGAATTATAAATTAACAAAATACACTGTCCATGTATGTCGTACTTGAGCATTCACAATTCATAATTCACAATTCATAATTCACTCGTAACGCAGCGCCACCATGGGATCGACCTTGGTCGCCCGGCGGGCAGGGATATAGCAGGCGACGAGCGACACCAGGCATAGCAACAATGCCACCGCGGCATAGGTCAGTAGATCGGTAGCGGTGACGCCGAAGAGCACACTTTTCAGATAGCGTGTCAGCGCCAGTGACACTGCGACGCCCGCGGCCAAGCCGGTCAGTGTCAAAAGCAGACCCTGTCCCAGCACCAGCCAGAAAACGGCGACCCGCTCGGCTCCGAGCGCGATGCGAATGGCAATCTCATGCGTGCGCTGGCGCGTCGTGTAAGCGATCACTCCGTAGATGCCCACGGCCGCGAGGATTAGCGCCAGTAATCCAAATGCGCCGGCGAAGGTTCCGGCGAGCCGTTCAAAAATGCTCCCAAGCTGCATGCTGGATTTGAGAGTGGTCACACCGAAGACGGGTAAATCGGCATTGAGTTGGTGGACGGTTCTTTCCACCTCTGCGGCATAACCCTGCGGATCACCGGTCACCCGCGCGTGAATCGTCACCAAATCGCGGTAGCGTTGATAAAGAGGCTGGAAAAAAACAGGCTCCGGGGGATAAACCAAGCGGCGGTACTTACCATTTCGAGCCACGCCCACGACGTTGAACCACTGCCCGTAGACGCTAATCCGCTTGCCAAGCGGATCCTGCCCGGGCCAGTATCGGTCCACAAACGCCTGATTGACGATGGCAACCCGCTGTGACTTTTCCATGTCCTGCTCGGTGAAGTCACGCCCTCCAATGATGGGAATGCGCATTGTCCGAAGATAATTCGGACCCACGATGGCGCGGCTGACTTCCATGGATTCGCCGGGCTTTGGGAGGTAACCATCGGGGAGGACATCGTCGGAGTGGAGCGAAAAACTGAGAGGCGAGAAATCCGCCAGGGTTACGGACTCCACCCCAGGCAGGGCCTCGAGCTTCGAGAGCAGTTGCCGGTGGAAGGCGATGCCTTGAGCTTCCGAATAGCCCGCGGGCCCAAGTTCGTAGGAAGCCAGCAGCACGTGGTTGGGGTCAAAACCGGGATCTAAACGCTGGGCGTTCCGCAGGCTGCGGGCGAACAGACCGGCAGAAATCAGCAGGAGCAGCGAAAGAGAGATCTGCACCACGACCAAGGCCCTGGAAAGCCGCGACTTGTGAATTCCGCTCGACATGCTGCCCGCCTCCTCCTTCAGCACTGTGATGGGCTCAAGGCTGGAAGTGCGCAGCCCCGGCAAAATGCCGAAAATCATGGCGGAAAGGATCGCGACGACCATCGTCACCAGGAGCACCGTGCGGTCGGCGTGGCCATTGAGCGTGAACGGGAGGCTTGACGGCGGAACGAAGGCTGCAAACGTCCCGGCCGTCCAAGTGGTGAGCAGCATGGCGACTCCGCCGCCGGCCAGCGCGAGCAAGACGCTCTCCACCATGAGCTGGCGTAGGAGCCGCCAGCGGCTGGCGCCCAGCGCCAAGCGCAGGGCCATCTCACGCCGGCGAGTAACAGAGCGCACCAGCAGCAGATTGGCAACGTTGGCGCAGGCCAGCAACAGCAACACTGCCGCCAGCGCCAGCAACATGGGCAGCGTCTTGTACATGTAGACGTTGGCTCCAAAGGGCGAGCGCCAGAGCGGGTCGAGCGTAATCTGGCTGGGACCGCGATCGACGTTGCGAGAGTTCTCTATAATCTGCTGCATCAGGAGGTTGAGTTCCCCCTCGGCTTGCCGGCGATCGACGCCGGGCTTGAGTTTTCCGAGCACTTGGAGCCAGAAGGCGCCGCGATCCTCCGGGCGATTCGGGCCCCAAACGAATGGGTCCATCCCCAGGGGAATCCACACGTCCGTGCGCAGACCGGTCTTGCATCCCTGAAAATCCGGCGGAGCGACTCCCACGATCGTGTACAGGCGCCGGTTGATCTGAATCGTCCGGCCGATGATGGATCGGTCGGAACCGAAGCGCGCACGCCACATGCTTTCGCTGATTACAGCTACCGACCCTCCTCCGCGCCTCTGTTCTTCCGCCGGCAGGAAACCACGACCGAGGATGGGGCGCACACCGAGCACGTCGAAGTAATTGGCAGTGGTCAGAGCCCCATAAATGCGCTCGGGCTTGTCGGTGCCGGTAAGGGACATGAAATCGTCGTGGTAGGCAAGGAGGCCGGAGAA
This sequence comes from Terriglobia bacterium, assembly GCA_050011515.1. GTDB lineage: Bacteria > Acidobacteriota > Terriglobia > UBA7540 > UBA7540 > CAVROP01. Next base: position 80,923 of record JBEKIZ010000016.1, read on the forward strand.
GCTCTGAGTATGGTCACGGAGATCCACGTAATCAAGATAAGAGAAAGGGGGAGTAGGGTGTTCACTCCGTTCCCCCCTCATCACCGAGACCAAGTCGCTGGTGTGGGCGACTCCGGGAATGGGGTTGAGCAGCGTGGAGTTGATCCAACTGAAGATGGTGCTGTTGGCGCCAATGCCGAGTGCCAGCGTGAGCACAACAATGGCCGTGAAGCCGGGACTTTTGGCCAGCATCCGTAAGCCGTAGCGCAAGTCCTGGAGCAGTGTGCCCATCGTTCACCTCAAGAGTTCGCAAGCTGTCAGCCGTCAGCTTTCGGCTCTCAGTAAGCTATCAGCCGTCAGCTTTCAGCTATCAGCAAGCTCCCACCCCCCGGCTTCGTTTCTTCAACTGACCACTGACGACTGACTACTTGGCTTCTAATGACCTGCCAAAACCCTTTCGACATCCTGCTATGGCTGACGGCTGAAAGCTGACACCTCAATTCAGCCGGATGCGGTTGAAGGCATCCCAGGTGGACATATCGGAAAGGACTACGCGGTCCCCGGGTCTGAGTCCGTCCAGAATCTCCACGGTGTTGACGGAGCTTCGGCCCAGCTTCACCTGCACCCGCGCCGCGCCGTTGCCTTCCTCATCCAGCTTGAAAATGCCCACCGTGCTGTTGGGCTGGCCAAAAGCCGGCCGGCCCACGTAGATCACATCCTTCAAGTTCTCGATTTCGATGGTGCCTTCCACGCTCAAGTCGGGACGCGCGCCTTTCGGAAGTGCCCCCTCCAGTTTGACGTCCACCGTCACAGTTCCGTTTTGCACCGCCGGGTCAATCCGCATCACGTGGCCTGAAATGATGCCGTTGCGCGTGTCTATGGAAGCGAGTAGCCCGATCTGAACGTCCTTAGCCTGGGTTTCGGGAATCTTCAGTTCAGCCTTCAGCCGGGTCGGTTGGGCCACCTTGGCCAAGATCGTGCCCACCGTGACCTGCTGGCCGACTTCCACGAGCAGCTCTTGAAGCACACCCTCCGCGCCTGCCCGCACCTGAAGACGGTCCAGTTGTGCCCGCTTCAGCTCGTAAAGAGCCCGAAGTTGCTCGACCTTGGCCTTCTGAGCCTCGAGTTGGGCCTTGGCGGACGCAGCACTTACGCTCAGCCGGTCTTGTTCAATCTGATTGCGGGTGGTCAACTCGTCGGCCTTGGCCTTTGACAGCTTGGAGTTCAGTTCCGCCCCCAAACCTGATTTGGCCAGCGCTTCATCCTTTTCGGCATTGAGCGCCGCCTGGCGATAGTCAGCCTGAACCGTGGCCGCTGCCGCTCTGTGGTCCAGGAGTTGGCTATCAAGCTGCGCCTTCAGGCTGTTGTAGTCAGCCTCGGCGGCCTTGAGTTGCCATTCGGCGTCGAGAGCGGCTTGCTCTAACTCAGGGTTTTTCAGTTCAAGGATTACCGAATCAGCCTCCATAGGCACACCCGGCAGAACCAGCCGGCGCACCACCCGCCCGTCCGTGGTCGCCGGAATCCACAGGATCTCCTCAGGAACCAACGTGCCCAATCCTCTCACTTCCAGCAGCATCGGCCCTCGCTTTACCGTGTCAATCCAGACGGTCGCCTTATCCACGCTGGGCGCAGCGGGTTTGAGGCGCGAAAGTCCAAGGGTTACAGAAGCAAGGACTAACAGACCCAGAATAGAATAAATGATCCTGCGAATTCGCCGTTGTCGCTTGGCAGACTCACGTGGTATGTCCATAAAACCTCTCCGAGGATATTCAAGGCACGAGGGCTGCCATCCTCTTCGTTATTCGAGACATTTATTTTCAAGGGGTTAGGGAGAAGAGCGGGTGAAACTCCCGGCTGAGGTGTCCGATTTTGGGATAGCTCGTCCCGAGTTCGGACAGTGACATGATGGCCGAGTGGCAGTTAGCGACATCGAAGACTAGGTTTTCCCGCCGCGGCGGGAAGATCGGCAATTTTCGCCATTCTGGGGCAAACCATGATCGCAGAGATTTAATGGTTGACAGATTGCACTTCGTGAGCTAGCATACTAGCGTATGATTACGGTCGGGAATGCCCGCAAGGGCCACATACGCCTCAGCGCCTTGGCCTGTCCTGGAGACGAAAAGCCCCCGGCGTCAGGGATGATGATTTGTTGGCAGACGTCTTCTGTCAACCATCAACTCTTGACAGTGGGCGGCAATTCGGAAAGAATTCTTTTTTTGGAACGGACGACCCGGGGATGTTATTGAAAACAAAGGACCGCTGTGGAAAACTCGGGCGCGAAGCCGGAATGTTTATGAAAAAAAGGTACTTAGCCCTATAAGGCGGGAATGTTGTTGAAAACACAAGTTGTTATAGCTAGCCAGAGCAAGAGCGAGTGACGGTCATAGACAATTTGTCAATTGTGGCAGGCATTATGGCGAAGCGGGTTTTTCAGCACGTGAATGAGTGCTGAGGAAAGTGAGGAGAACCCTTTGAGGGTAAAAGCGTTTTGGCGGGTCATCATTTTAGTGTGCGGAATCCTTGCTACTAGCTCGTGGCAACTTTCTTTTGAAAACCAAAGTGCTCCTAAGGCTGGGGGCACGGAATCTGCTGCGAAAGCCACCGCACTTCCTCAGATTTGGAAGTCCGCGACGACTGGCAAAGAGTACCGCGTACAGATTGATGGCGACCGCTTAACTGCCGAGTGGTCAAACATCCCACCTGAGGCTGCCAAACAAGGCGCATACATTCGCAGCGAATGCCGCCGCAGCGGCACAAAGTGGGTAGGCACATCCCGCATTCTTCTGCCTTGCCCCCTGCCGGATGGAAAGACGAAAATGTGTCCTATGATGCTTCGTTTTGAGGTGGACAACATCTCACCCGAGCGCATCACCGGAGGCGGTGAGAGCCTCAGGGACTTTGACTGCGGCTCGTGCGAGGTACGGAAGACAGGCTGGGCCCCGTTTAGCTGGGCGCCTAAACGTTGAGGTAATATGATATGAGTTGGCAAGTTGTTGTTACGCAATCGGTTCTGGGGGCAGGCCGGTGAAGATTCGCATTTTGGGCGTTCCGCTCGACCTGGGGCAAGAGCGCCGGGGGGTGGATATGGGCCCGTCGGCGGTGCGCGCCGCGGGGCTTAACCACGCGCTGAAGAACCTGGGGCATCAGGTGGAGGACGCCGGAAACATCCATGTCAGGTTGCCGGAGGAGCAGCACTATGGTGACCGGCGAGCGAAATACTTGAAGGAAATTGCCGAGACCTCGCAGGAAGTGGCGCAGCGTATCTACCAGACCCTGGAGGCGGGTTACTTCCCTCTCTCGCTGGGCGGGGACCATTCCGTAGCCGTCGGCACCCAGGCGGGCGTCTCCAAGTTTTACCATGACAGGCAGCAGTCAGTCGGTTGTCTTTGGATTGACGCGCACGCTGACATGAACACGCCGGGAAGCAGCCCCAGCGGCAACGTTCACGGCATGCCGCTGGCTGCAAACTTGGGTCATGGTCCGGAATCGCTGAGCAAGATTTTCGGCTACGCGCCCAAAATCCCGCCCCAAAAGTGCGTCCTGATTGGGGCGCGCGCTCTGGACAGCCGCGAGCGGCACCTTGTAAAAGAGTCGGGCATCAAGGTGTTCACGATGCGGGCAATCGACGAGCTGGGGATGCGTTCGGTCATGGAGAAGAGCATTGCACTTGTCAGCAATGGGACTGCGGGTTTCGTCGTCTCTTTCGACGTGGACGTAGTAGACCCGGATGAGGCGCCGGGCGTCGGCACGCCCGTCCCTGGCGGCATCACGTACCGCGAGGCTCATCTGGCAATGGAAATGGTCGCCGACAGCAGGAAAATGCTGGCTTTCGAACTGGTGGAGATTAACCCCATCATTGATGTCATGAATAAGACGGCGATACTGGGCGTGGGCTTGGTCAGTTCCGCTCTCGGAAAGAAGATTCTGTGACAAAGAAAATCCGGTTGGGAGTCCTTTTTGGTGGACGCTCGGGTGAGCACGAAGTCTCACTGACTTCCGCCGCTTCAGTGATGAAGGCGCTTGACCCGGCGAAGTATGAGGTGGTACCGGTCGGCATCACGCGCGAAGGCCGATGGCGGGTGGGGTCCGGAGCGTTCGGACTCTTGACGGAGGCGGCGGGAGATGATGCGGCGCAGCGAACGGCGCCCTTACAGACTGTGCTCGAGGAAGGCAGGGAGGTCACGCCGTCGGTTGATCCAACCGGCCCGAAACTTCTTCCCCTGGCCAAGTCATCCCCTGCTCCAAATGCTCGCCCGGAAGTGGACGTCATATTCCCCGTACTCCACGGCACCTTTGGGGAGGATGGAACGATCCAGGGATTACTCGAGCTCGCAGACGTTCCTTACGTCGGTGCGGGAGTCCTGGCTTCCTCGGCGGGCATGGATAAAGACGTCATGAAGCGGCTGTTCCGCGATGCCGGATTGCCTGTCGTTCCCTGGGAAACGGTGCTGCGGAGGGATTGGGAGCAAGACCCCGCGGGGGTTCGCAAGAGGATTGAGAAACGGCTGCGCTACCCGCTGTTCGTTAAGCCTGCCAACTTGGGGTCATCCGTGGGCATCACCAAGGTGCACGAGCCGCAAGAGCTTCAAGCCGCCATGGACTTGGCCGCGCAATACGACCGCAAGATCCTTGTGGAGAAGGCCGTCGACGCGCGGGAGATCGAGTGCGCGGTGTTGGGAAACGATAACCCGGAAGCCTCCCTGCCTGGGGAGATTATCCCCGTCAACGAGTTCTACGACTACGAGGCGAAGTATATCAAGGAAGGCTCCGAGCTGGTGATTCCCGCCCGCCTCAGCCCCCGCCAGACCAAACGCGTCCAGGAGTTGGCGGTCCGAGCCTTCAAAGCCATCGACTGCGCCGGAATGGGCCGCGTGGACTTCGTGCTGGACCGGAAGAGCGGAAGAATCTTCGTGATGGAAATCAACACCATCCCCGGATTCACTTCCATCAGCATGTATCCAAAGCTCTGGGAGGCCAGTGGCGTCCCCTACTCCAAGCTGCTCGATCGCCTGATTGAACTGGCCCTCGAACGCCACCGCGACAAGACACGCACGCGGTACGACTACACGGCGGTCGGCAAAAGGGACTAGGGGCTTGGGCAATCTTGAATTTTGAATTGGGTTCTTTCTTCTCCACACTACCTACTGCCCGCTGCTTTGGGCCTTCTGCTTTTGGAGGGCCGCCCCGGCAGGTCGGGGCGCCAAGCTTACTTCTGAGTTCTTCATTCCGAATGACATGCCAATACCTCTTTTCAATACTCAGCCAGCCCGGAGCGGAAGCCATGAGAAGGGGGGGCAGCCTCAAGGCCGCAGTTTGGCGGGCGGAAGAAAGAAAAAGTGGGCAGTGGGTCATGAGGCGAAGTAGCCGGAAAGGGCGTTTGTACTAAGCCGCTGCGCGGCAGGTAACCGCTGGCATTCCACCACGATTCGGATTATTCAACTTCTGAAAGGAGGTGTGAATGACCGAATTACGAAAACGGATGCTGGAGGAATTGCA
>JBEKIZ010000017.1:0-79722 GCA_050011515.1 Terriglobia bacterium
CGCTGATTTTACCCCGACCGGCGGCTGCCTTGGTCCCCCCCCCACCAAGGCAGCCATCTCTCTCCTCCTCCACTCACTCACACACTTCAATCCCACAGGGGGGATACGATGTACCAGGGCTATGCCAGAGCTCATCAAGATTTGTGTATCCGGCAGAAACGCTCTATAATTAACAGCTTATTCTTGGTCGTTGGAGGCGGTATGAGACACGCACGGGCACTGTTGACGCAAACGGCTTTGGCATTCGCATTCGTCCTCTTTTTCTCTCTAATGGCGGCGGGGCAACAAGCAGCAACTGTCCCTGTGCGCATCACGCAACCTGTGGACATGGAGAACCTCGTCACACTGCGAGGGAACACCCATCCGCTAGCGCGCCCCGAATATGACCTGGGCGCCGCGCCCGATAGCCTGCCGACGGAACGGATGCTGCTCGTATTGCAGCGCTCGGCGGAGCAGGAAGCCGCCCTGCGGAAACTGCTGGATGAGCAGCAGACCAAATCCTCGCCCAATTATCACATGTGGCTCACCCCCGAGCAGTTCGGGCAGCAATTCGGCCCCGCTGATGCGGACATTCAGGCGGTGACCGGTTGGCTTACGTCCCAGGGCTTTCAAGTCAGTCATGTGGCAGCGGGCCGCACGGTCATCGAATTTTCCGGCACAGCGGGACAGGTACGCGAGGCGTTTCACACCGAGATCCACAAATTCGTGGTCAAGGGCGAGGAGCACTGGGCCAACGCGAGCGATCCCCAGATTCCTGCCGCCCTGACGCCGGTGGTGGCCGGCTTTGCCTCGCTGAACAATTTCCCCAAGCGGCCGATGCACCGCCTCCTTGGCACCTTTTCCAAGTCGAAAGCCACAGGCGAGTTGAGACCACTCTTCACCTTAGGTTCGAACAACTATGCCCTTGGCCCGACGGATTTTGCCACCATCTACAACGTTACCCCGCTCTGGAGTGCAGGCACAGACGGCACCGGGCAGACGGTTGCGATCGTCTCGGATACGAATATCAACACGCAGGACGTGGCGGACTTCCGCAGTTTGTTCGGCTTGCCGGCAAACGTCCCGCAGATTATCCTGAATGGTCCCGACCCCGGGATCAACTCGGACGAGACTGAAGCCGACGTCGACGTTGAGTGGGCCGGTGCGGTCGCGAGGGGTGCCACCATTGACCTTGTGGTCTCAGAAGACACCGAGACCACCGCAGGCATCGATCTCTCCGCCCTCTACATCATTGATAACAACCTCACGCCGATCATGAGCGAGAGCTACGGCGCATGTGAGGCTTACCTCGGGAATAGCGGCAATACCTTCTACAGCACTCTGTGGGAGCAGGGCGCCGCTCAGGGCATCACCCTACTTATCGCTGCGGGCGACTCTGGCTCCGCCGGATGTGACAGCGCGCAGTTCGGCGAGATTGCAGCGCAGTATGGCCTGGAAGTCATTGGCACCGCTTCGACGCCGTTTAACGTTGCCGTCGGCGGGACGGACTTTAACGATATCAACAATTGGTCTACGTACTGGTCCGCGACAAACAATTCCACCACGCAATCCTCCGCCTTATCGTACATTCCCGAAATGACTTGGAATGACACCTGCGCGAATACCGGATCACTGACCGGCTGCCAGAACGGGGTAGCGAGCGACGGCGAAGATCTTCACGCTGGCAGCGGTGGCCAAAGCAATTGCGCCACATCAACATCGACAGCCTGCACTGGAGGTTATGCAAAACCTCCCTGGCAGACCGGAACCGGAGTGCCAAACGACAGCCTGCGCGACATACCGGACGTGTCCCTGTTCGCTGGCGACGGCTACGCTGGCAGTTTCTACGTGGTGTGCGAGGCCGACGCACTCTCGGCTGGCGAATCCTCCTGCGATGTGACCGCTGCCACTACGTATTTCTTGGGCGCGGGGGGAACGTCCGCGGCAGCGCAAGCCTTCGGTGGGATCATGGCACTGGTGAACCAGAAGTACGGCCGCCAGGGCAATGCGAATTACGTCCTGTACCCGATGGCGGCGGCGACTGGCGCGAGCTGCGCGTCGACCTCGCTTATGGCTCCCACTGCCAGCGCTTCTTCGTGCATCTTCTATGATGTGCAAGTGGGTAATAACTCGGTGGCGTGCGACGCCAGCTCGCTGAACTGTGGCAATCAAACGGCTAGCGGCTACGGCATCCTGGTTTATACCAGCGGCACCACCACAATACCAGCGTGGCTCGCTGGCGGCGGGTATGACCTTGCCACCGGCATCGGCACGGTCAACGCCTATAACTTGGTGCAGGGCTGGAAATCGAGCTTCCAGGGGACGACGACTACACTCAGCGGCTTACCCACGACCCCAATCACGCATGGCCAGTCGGTGCCCTTCACCGTCAACGTCACTCCTGCTGCCACGGGCGATGTCTCACTGGTTGCGCAAGCGGGCAGCAGTCCGACCAACAGCACCGCCATTGGCCCCTTTACATTGAGCAGCGGCACCTTTTCCGGCTCGACCATCCTGCTCCCCGGCGGGACGTATGGCGTGACGGCGCATTATGCGGGTAACGGGACCTATGGGTCGAGCACCTCGGCCCCGGTCACGGTTACGGTGAACCCGGAAACCAGCCAGACTCGTGTCCAGTTGGTTACCGAGGATTGCAATGGGAATATCACGTACGGCGTAACAACGATCCCATACGGATACATCCTCAATTGTTCCGGTGTTCTCTATCTTGCAGACTGGTTGCGCGTGGATGTGATGAATAGCTCGGGTAATGTTTGCTATAACACTTCCGCTTCCAATCCCACCGGTCTTCCCACCTATCAATGTCCTACCGGACAGGTGACGGTGGCCGAAAACGGGAAACCGCCTATTGACTTGGGGGCACCCTCTGACGCCACCCCTGGCACCTACACCTTGAACAGCCAAGGTCATGCTGAGGATCAATTCATCGTGCTTTCTGGTGGAACAAACGCCCTGCTCGCCAGCTACACCCCCTCCCCCGCTCCTCCCAACAATAGCTACAGCTCGAGCCAAGGCACGGCAACGATTACCGTCACTCAAGCCCCCACCGCCATCAGCGTCACAGCGAGCACGACGGGCCCCACATCCGGCCAATCCGTAACCCTGACGGCGCTCGTGACCGTGACCACCACGAGCTATGGCATCGCGCCGAGCGGGGCTGTGCAGTTCCTGAACTCAGGCGCTCCGATGACTGGTTCTTCATGCGGCTCGCCGTGCACCTTGACGTACACGCCGGTCAACGCTTCGGCCAGTGGGTACGCCTCGTTGACGGCAACCCTCACCACATCTTTTACCGCCAATGCGAGTATCACGGCCAATTACGTCGCCGATTTAAACTATTCGGCTTCAACGACCTCTTCGGCCACCACAATCACCATCTCGGGCGGCACACCCGACTTCAGCTTAGTAGCAAACCCAGCCTCATTCGCCATCTCGGCCCCGGGCGCATCCGGGAGTACCACGATCGAGCCAACTGCCATCAACGGCTTCACCGGCACAGTCAGCTTAAGTTGCTCGGTCCCATCAGCGATGACCGGAGGCAGTTGCCTGCTGGCTTCTACCTCATTAATCCCGGGCAATACCACCACGCTCACGGTGAACACAACCGCTCCATCGACGGTGATCGGTCTATTTAACAGTCCGCGTTGGTTGGTGCCCCTCGGGGGAGCTATTTTTGCTGCTTTCTTCCTGCTGATCGTCCCGACAAAGAGACGCCGATTGAAGCTGGCCTTCGGGTCGCTGTTCCTTGTTCTGCTGGCCGCAGCCTTGGTCGCCTGCGGCGGAAGTAGCTCTAGTTCCCCTCCCCCCCCCAGCGGCGGCACGCCCCCGGGCAACTACACAGTTACGGTGACGGGCACTAGCGGCAGTCTCTCACACGGTGCGAATGTCACAGTGAATGTGCAGTGAGGCGTCGCGACACGAGCCGGAAGTCAGAACGTATGTGGTAGGTGGTAGATACTAGGTGGGGAAGAACATCCTTCCCCACATACCACCTACGACATTCCATCTGCTGGCCACGATTTGCCGGGGTAGAACGGCACCGTGCCTCCGCAAAACACCACAACCCACACTCTCCTTCCGCTTACTAGGGCGTTAACATATTTGACTGACCAAAACCGATAAAAAGGGTTTCCATTACCTTCGTGATCCGTCTTGGGCTATCCTTTCCGCGTTCGCTTTGGGGCTGGCTTTACGTGCTTGTGCTTGGCTTTGATCTCGCCCTTGGGCACCTTAACCAGCTTCCCCAACAACGACTCAAACCGCCCCATCGCCTTATCGGGCTTCTCTACCTTAAACGTGTCCGCTTTAACTCTCACACGGTCGCTCCGATCAATTGCTTGTAAGTTAACCTCCGATGAACTATGCACGCCAACACCGCAACGAACCGACAAAGGTCATCAACCTTACGTTCATTGTAGCGGAACGCCTGTTCGTCCAGATAGCGGAACAAGTGATAAGGTTGCACTGAAACGTAGGTTCCCTTGATTCCGCGCTTCAAGAGACTCCAAAAGTTTTCGAGGCCATTGGTGTGGACTCGCCCACGCGCATACTCGACAGCGTGATCTACGACTTGATGAAAGAACTTCCCGTCGAGTCCATCGTAAGAAGCCAACGCATCTGTGTAGATCGCCGTTCCAGCCCGAACCTGGCTCTTAACCAAACCTTGAAGAGTTTTCTTTCTACGGTCGGCTATGACTGTAGCCTGGACTACGCCGCCACGTTCTAGGAATCCCATGACCGCCGTTTTATCCTTCCCGCCAGTGCCGCTGATCTTTTCTTCACGCTTGGACTTGTGCATGTTGCGTGCTTTCCCGCCGATGAACGTTTCGTCAACCTCGACCTCGCCGTCAAGCTTGGTGAATGTCTCTGACTGCATGGCCTTGCGAATGCGATGGAGCATGAACCATGCGGTTTTCTGCGTCACTCCCAAAGCGCGCGCGACCTCATAAGAGCTAATACCATTCTTGCAATTTGCGAGTAGCCACACGGTCGGCAGCCACTTTTCAAGCGGGATGGCAGAATCCTCAAAAATCGTTCCAACCTTGAGCGAGAACTTCGGGCGCCCATGCTTCCCGTAGCATTTCCAGACTCGTGCATTCGCAAGATATGTAACATGGTCAGAGTTACACGTCGGGCATCGCACGATTCCATCCGGCCAACGGGCCTCGACCATGAACTTGCGGCAGTGCTCGAAATCGCTGAAAAACTTAACCGCTTCCAGCAGCGTTTTGGGAGTATCATTAGTGTTCGTCATGGTCAGCATAGTACCTTAAAACTCTTGGTCCGTCAAGTACTTTATTTCCCTAATTTTCAATCACTTGCGAATAACAAAACATTCACTCATCAAAGAACGTAACGCTAGAGACATGGAATGTCTGCTTGGCATACGCAGTGACATGCATTGGTTTACTGGGCAAAAAAGGAATCTTGCCAATTTTCAGGATGCGAAGCAGCACCTGATTCTCTTTCGCTAACAGTGTCGAAAGTTCGTCGTTCCCTATCTCATTTATCTCATCACTTTCAGATATGAACCTGCTGCCCTCCAAATCGCATAGCGCTCTATTGTGGAAGCCATTGAATTTAACCAATATGTACCCACTTGCTAATTCCCTTGTCGTTTCTATCGTTGCCACGATCTCATAAGGAAATTCTGGTATCTCGGGGTCCCTTCGGGCCTCCGAAAAATGAAGTTCCAAGGGGCCGAGCTTCGGCACATTTCGTTGCTTCAATTTCGTTCCTAGCCGCCTGAGGTAAGGCGCATACTCCTTCACGCCAAAAGGATCAACGTCGGAAAACTGCGGAGGAATTGGCACACCTGGAGGCAGATCCATTTCGCGAAACACTCTTTTCAAAGCCTGCTCCTCCTTAACGTCTTTGGCAGGCGGTCCTAGTCTTCGGAGAATTTCTCCTCTCAGGTCTTTGACATCCTGAGCGCAGCAAGCCTTAAAGTCATTTGAGAAAAACCCCACTTGTGCTTTAAAGAATATTGCTTTCTGAGGGCCGCTCAAGAATGCATTAATGTGTTGCTTGGCCATTTGCTCAATTTTATCTGCCCCTTCTATTGCCCACTGACCGACTTGCTCGTCTGATATATCCTTATAGGCGTCTGGTCCTGTTCCCAAGCGTGGACTTATTGGATTCGGCGTTACCTTCGGCGCGGTGGGCTCTTGCGGTTGAGTGCCGAGCGCTTTGTGTGGAGGTTTTGTAGCCTTGGGTTTGGATTGTTTAGGTGTAGGAACAGGTGGGGCTATTGGTAGCTCCTTATTTACCGGAGGCTGCTGAGCAGGTGGCTTACCACCTTTAACTTGCACAGGAGTATGAATATGAAGGTTCGACCAAGGCTTGTTCCCCTTCCTAATGATAACCAATTGATATGTCAACGCTAAGAATCCACACGACCCTAACATAAACATGACCCGCAGGATAGATGTAGTCCTGGGCCATAGGCGTATACCATCCCAGTGAATAGACTTAATAAATAGGGCAATAGCCGCTAAGATAAATGAACCGAGAGCCAGTGCGAATTCTTCTAATTGCAACATACCGATTCCGAATCCAGTAGGGACAACCCAACCTGCATGCTTTGAAAACCATTGCGTGAATCGGGACCGGGAATCGATAACAGTTCGTAAACGATTCCGAAGACCAGAAAGCCAAGCCATCCACTTTGCCAAACGATGGAAAAGATTTTTGATTCGTGTTGGGGGAACCGGTGGCAAGGTGTTCTTATGCGGAGGGAGTGGAAGCTGGAATCCCATTGCGCGGGTATGATACCATATCCGGTCAGTGAAGTATATTGACGCCCTTACTAGCCAGGGTACCGCCCTTGATATCAGGGGTGTCAGAAGTTAGGGGAAAAGAAAAAGAGAGCAATTCAGAATTCACAATTGCCTCAGCCCCCATCCCCCTGAAGGGAGGTGAGGACCAGGCAAAAGCAGGCTTTGCCGACATTAACTTATTGCCGGCCAAAAGTACTCTTGACTTCGGGGTCCACCTCCAACAAGCTCCATGGGGTTGCTGGTTCCCTCAAGCAACTCCCCTCGCCCCAGCGGCGGGAGAGGGTTTCCCCTTTGTGGCAAATGGGCGAGGCGGAACTTTATTTCGATGCGGGTTGTCCCAGGCCAAGTGATTTCGCAGTTCTCAGTGAAATGCGTCAGATCCACTGACTTCCCCTGGATCTGTTTGCCGCTCCAGGGGGAGCCGATGGTAAACGTCGGAGGAAAAGATCTCCATGGGAAATGCCAAAAGAACGCTTCTTTTTCGGCCTGCCAATGAGAAAGCCCTGCCAATCTTGGCCCTGGTAATCGGGGCCCTGCTTCTTGTGGCCTGGGGGTCTGCCGTGAACCCCAGCATGCCCCCTGTGACGACTGTGGCGGCTGCGGAGAATTCGCCGGCAACAGTGGCCGATCGGACTCGCACCAGCGATGCGGCCACAGGGTTCGCGAGCATCAACGATTTCGAGCGGATCATCTACGTCAGCCCGACGCAAAGCGTGACGAGCATCGGCCGAAATAACAACGTTCAGAAGCGGGCCTTCATGAGCGCAACGATCTATTACGAGCCGGCCATGCCGGTCCAAGACGTCGTTCGCTATGTGGGCAGCGATACCAATTCAGCATACGATTTGGTGGCCATGCGCTGCCGGCCGCGCGACCCCACGAAAACTCAGGCCAGACTCGCCACTTGGCCGAACGTGTTCAAGGCCCTCGTTGACGACTTAGAGTATACGTCCACGGCCTGCCCGGCCGCGGCGGGCGACACGGTGGACAAGAAGGTGTACTGCGCCGCGGCGAGCTTTTCCGATCAGTCCGACACGCAGGTGCCCTTGACACTGGCGGCAACGGTGAATGCTGCCGTAGCCCTCTGGCAGCTCACGGGCGGTGCATTCCAACCGACCGGAAGTACGACCGGGGCGAACGTCCTCTACGACCTTTACGGGATTGGCTACGGATTCTCGGGACTGGGGTTTTCGGTCAAGAACAGCTATCTTTCCGGCCATAACGTGTCTTTGACATCGGCCCAAGCTCTGGCGCAGTCCGTGGTTCCCGAGTATTTGGTGATGAACGTCACGCTCGCCGACGCGGGGTGCAGATGCATCCGGGTGAAACCTTATTCGAACCGTGACCAGCGATTCATCGATTGGAACCGCGTTCTCGAAGTGGGATCGGAAGACTCATGCACTGTGCTCCACCACTTGCCCTGAGGCGACATCGAAGGCTCCGATGGGCGGGCATGGGTTCAAGCTGAGCGGCTTGAAGAAGGCCGAGAGGGGCAGTTGAAGACCGGAATCTGCCTGCTCCCGTCCTGGTTCAGGAGGGGGTTAGGGGGTGGTCACAAGAGAATCGCCCCAGATGTTTCCAGCCCACCCCCTGAGTCCGCAAACACTGCCCGGTTTTCTAATCGAAGCACCCGAACGCACATCCTCTTCATTCTCGCTCTCGACTTCTGACTCCGGACTCCTGCTCTTTCCCTACCTGCTCCCGCCCGCCGTGGCGGGGAGTTGCGGCTTTTCCAGGTTTGTGCTGGCGGCGTCGTGGCCGTCCGCAGGGGCCGTGAAGAGACCTTGAAGAGCCGCAAAGCCTGCCCTGAGCACAGCGAAGGGTCCGAAGAACGGGACCTGCGCTACGAAGCTTCGACCTACGCGCTCGCAGCCTCGGTTGAAAAGCGAGCGAATCTGCCCCACCTCCGTGGCACCTCTCGTCTTTGCCAAGATGCTACACCGTTCACTGCCGACTGCCCCAGTGGACAGGTGCCCCTCCACGCATGGGCATTACTTGGTAACCGTGCCTCCCTGCCCATCCACGTACTGCTGCTTCCAACGTCGAATTCCCGCAGTTTAGGAAGGCCTGGGCCATCTCCACGCTGCCGTGAGCGTTCAGGGCCTGGATCAAAGCATCCTCTGAGCGGGGTTCACCCCTTTGAATGAAGAACCAATAATCTCCGGCGATCAGAGCAAGGTCAGGCTCCCTCAAAACGGCCAACAGGGCCTCGTCGGCGCGGGGGTCCTTGATCACTCCCAACGCCCGGGCCGCACTCTGTCGGACGAACACGTCTGCATCCTTGAGGGCGGCGATCAGTCGGCTCACCTCATCAGCCTGGCCATACCCGACCGGCACAAGCCACACTGCGCAGAAGCACAGAACCAGGATGGCGGCATACCGTCGTTTGATTCCAGAGGAGCGATGAACTTGCGGCGTGATCATAAGACCTCCTTCCAGTCAGCGGGCGCGACAAGCAAGGTCCCGGCTATTGTCGAGATTCTACACCCGGTTACCCACCCTAACAAGCGAGCAGGGTAGCGCAGAGTCTCGCTTGCCAGAGACTCTGCGGCTTTTCCTCCTCAGGCCTCCCGTGTAATCGTACCCTCGACCACTGCCACTCCTCGGCGCGAATGACCCCTGGGGTAGGGGCGCGTGCCTCCCTTGCAGGGCCGACACGGACTCTGTGTCTCTTGACAGGCGGGAGCAGATAGGCTAGGATTGTAAGTGGGGTTGTAGAAAAGACAGGATTCAGGATTCGGGATTCAGGCGACAAGCGCTCGGGCTCGGCAATGCTGAATTCTGAATTGTGAATTGGATTGTGAGTTGCCTTCTTGCTTCTCGCTACCGCCGACCGCCTTCTGCTTACTGCCGACTGCCTACGGAATTTGAGGGAGGCGTGGTGGAGAGGGCTCTTGGCAGGCGGGGCAGCTCTGGACAAGATGTCACCGCCGACTGGGGAAGAAAGAACTAGTGACTTTAAAAAGTGAACGAGCGACGCGGGAATGTCTATGAAAACAAAGGGTCGGCTTTCAGCAGCCCGCGACCAAGCGGGAATGCTATAGGAAACAAAGGTAGTTACGCGTTAAAAGCGGGAATGTTGTTGAAAAGACAGGTAGTTATTAGGTGGCAGGTCTTAGGTGGGGAAGAGCAGGATTCAGGAGTCAGGATTCAGGATGCAGAAGAGCCAGGGGCAGGTCGCTGAGGAAAGGGGAAGGGGCCAATGCTGAATTATGGATTGTGAGTTGCCTTTTGTGCCGCTCCACGGCGCGGCGGGCGAAAGAACAGGCCACCCACAGCCGTTTTTCCACGCGCATGGAAAAGGCGCTCCAGGCCCTCAAGAAGCGCGTGGCCGGAGGCAAGCTGAAAGACCCCTCCAAAATCGAGCGGAAAGTAGGGAGCCTGCAGACTCGTCATCCTCGGGTCGCCGACCTCTACCAAGTCGGTGTGACCGAAAAGGGTGGCGCGCTGGCCGTGCTCGGCACGCTGGTCAGCGCGGATATCGTCCTACCCACCACCGACGGCCGTGAAATCCGCTTGCGACGCGTCACTACCGCGAGTGCCGAACAGAAACAATTGCTGAGTCAGCTCGGCATCACCATCCCCGACCGCCTCAGTTTTGATCAAGAATGTAGTGCAGACTCGAAGATAGGCTGAACTGATTCCAAAGCAATTAGCCCTCTCTTCGCCCTTCCCGTGACGAACTTGGGCTAACAGCGCAGTCTAACCGACCTTTGTGCCGCCACACCACTGCTGACGAATCAGGCTATCCGAGGTATGGTGCAAGAGAAGGGCTTTTAATACTTTCAAAAGTTGGGTGGTAGCAATAGAAGACCCGTACGTCTCGCTGACCGTGCCAAGGCAGCCGGATGGTTTCCTGCGCCCAGCCCTCCGATTTCATGAGTTCCTTGAAAGGTCTGATGTTCGCTGGTTCGCGGCTGAGAATATGCTTCTGGAATTGCAGGTATGCATCTTCCCCGAGGATGACGATTGATTGCAGGTTTGGGAAGAGCTTTAATTCCTGGCGAAGATGCTTGGCGCAATATTCAAGAGTTCTTTCATCCACACGGCTCACTGTTGCATGGCAGCGGGCGGCGTCGGTCAGCGCGAAGCGCGCCTTGAACTCCCCAAAGTTTCTCACGCCAAGCAAATCATAGAACCCGGTGGCGAAGCGATTTAGCGCTTCCGGGCGGCAATAGGGCAACCCGGCCGGGTTGATGGGAGCGCATCGCCCGATCACGAGCACGCGCGTGGAATGCAGGTCCGGGTAGTCGCGTTTGAGGTACTTGGCAAGGAACTCTCGGGGCGGCAGTAAGATGGAAAAAACGGCCGCGCAGTCCCGGCAATTCTCTATGCTTAGACGCAAGCTCTCGATTTCAGGTGTGGGAGTTGCGCTGCTCTCCTTATGCGCCGGTTGGGTCGCCAAGGGAAGCTGTGGCCTCAGTTGCGGAGGTGAGCCAGGGGGGCCGAAGATCAGGTTGTCGATGAGGCGGACGGTACCGAGCGTTGCTGCCAGCAGCGCCACCGAACCTGGAATTACCTGTGCGACAGGTTCAAGAGTGGCCGGGTCAACGATGGCGGCGTAGTCGAGCTGGACGCGTGGCTCCGCACCGAACGTCTTACGCATTTCCTCCAGAAGCTTTTGCGCATCGCTTTCGCCTGCCTGAACCATTTCCTCAGCCCGTTGAAGGCTGCGGGAGAGGAGCAGCGCCGCCTTACGATCCTCCGCATTCAGGTAAACATTTCGTGAACTCGTGGCCAGGCCGTCCGCCTCCCGGACAATCGGACACACAACGATCTGTACCGGCAAGTTCAGGTCGTCGACGAGGCGACGTATGACAACCACCTGCTGAAAGTCTTTCTGGCCGAACAAGGCTATATCGGGCCTCACCATATTGAAGAGCTTCAAAACCACCGTGGCCACGCCACGAAAATGCCCCGGCCGAATGGCGCCCTCGAAAACAGTGGCGATGTGGCCGGGGTCGAGAAAGGTAGCGAAACCTGCCGGATAAATCTCCGTACTACTCGGCGCAAACACCACATCCACCTCTAAGGAACTGAGGAGCTCGAGGTCTTTTTCCGGGCTGCGAGGATAGCGCGCGAGATCTTCCGCGGGGCCGAATTGGGTGGGGTTCACAAAAATGGAAACAACGGTCACGTCGCATTGCATTTTGGCTTGACGGACGAGGCTGAGGTGTCCTTCATGGAGGGCTCCCATGGTGGGGACAAGCGCCAAGGACTTTGCTGTCTCGGCCCTAAACGCCTTCATCTCAGAGACAGTGGTAATCCATCGCGTTTTCATGGATACCTGATGCTAACGCAGAATGCGAGTCGGCGTGATTTATTCGTGTCAGGTCAGGGCGCGGTTTCGGCGGACGCATAACGGCTCGAAGGTCATCAAGTGCCGCGTGTGACCTCTCGTTCAAACTGATCGCGCAGGCTGGCGGGCCAGTGATACGACTCACTATCGTCAGGGAAGCGGCCGCCAACGATATCTTCCCGGAAGTGGGCGAGGGCCTGACGCAAATTGGAAGCAGTATCGGCGTAGGGGCGGACAAACTTCGCATGCGGAAGGAAGCCTAACCCGACCAAATCATGAAAGACCAGGATTTGTCCGTCGCAGTCGGGGCCGGCGCCGATGCCGATGGTGGGAATCCGCAATCGTTGGGTAACGATGGCCGCCAATTCTCGGGGCATGCCTTCGAGAACTATGGCAAATGACCCTGCATCTTCGAGGGCCTCGGCGTCCTCCAGGAGTTCGGTGGCTGACTCCAATGTCTTGCCCTGCACCTTGTACCCTCCCATGGCATGGACGGACTGGGGCGTCAATCCGATATGAGCCATGACGGGGACTTCCGCGTCCACCATGCGCCGGATGAGGGCCGCGCGCTTACGTCCGCCTTCTAATTTGACCGCCTCGGCGCCCCCCTCTTTCACGTACCGAATCGCAACTTCCAGGGCCTTCTCATCGCTCACGTGATAAGCGCCATAAGGCAAGTCAGCAACCAGCAGGGCGCGGCGTGTGGCGCGGCGAACCGCTCGCAGGTGGTGGAGAATCTCATCAACGGTAATGGGCATGGTGGAGTCGTAGCCCAGAACAACCTGGGCCAGGGAATCGCCCACCAGAATCAAGTCAATCCCTGCTTCATCCACCAAACGCGCCGTGGGATAGTCGTAGGCCGTTAAGCAGGCGATCTTCTCACCACGCAGTTTTCGTTCGAGGATCCAGGGCACAGTGACTTTGCTCACGGCCTCAGTGTTGTGGTCCATGGCGTTGCTCCCTAGTTAAAAAGTCGAAAGTCGAAAGTTCAAACGATCAATCCCAAATCTCAGATTCCAAATTCAAGATCCAAATCGAGAATCCAGAATCTAAAATCCAAAATCGAAAATCTCCGGCCGACTGCCAGACGTCTTGAGCAACAAAAATAAGACCCTCTCTGTCGCAGGACGGGAGTTCCGGCGCTCGTTACAGAGCGTCCGGGGACCCGGGAGGGCCTCCACTTGCCTGGACAGAGAGGGTCAAACCCGCTCGAGTAAGCGATTTCGGCGCGAAACCCTGCGGCTCTCCTCACACCGGGATTTCTCGCCACCGGCCACTCATGACCGTCTCAGTCCGCGGGCGCGGATCCAAGCGGCAGAAAATACTGCGTGCCCTTGACCGGCTGGTTCAGCCGCTGCAGGAGTTCCTGCAAATGCTCGCTCCGGTCGACAAAGTCGATCTCGGAGGTATCAATCACCAGCAGGTCACTGGACTTGCAACGAAAGAAGAAGTGCTCGTACGCATGCACCACTTCTTCAGCGTCTCCAGCTACGCCTGTAAGTATATCACCAAATCCGGGATGGGGATGTGCTCGGACTATTGACAACTACGCTCAAAGTGAAGCCCCAAGAGGTTTTTTTCAGCATCCTCCTGGACCTCCGGCCCGATTCATGTGCTATCATGGGGGACACCGGAAAGAGGTGCAACGATCATGGTCGACCAATACGGGCCCATTCTGATTTTCATTGCTATCGCGGCCATCATCTTCCCCGCGTTGCTCTGGATCGCCAAGTTCTTCCGACCTTCCTTCAAACCAACCCCGGAGAAAGTTCTGCCTTACGAGTGCGGCATCACGCCGGAATCCGACGCGCGCGGGCGCTATACCGTGCGCTTTTATGTGGTCGCCATCCTGTTCGTGGTCTTTGAGGTTGAGACGGTCTTCCTCTACCCCTGGGCAGTGCAATTTCAAGTTCTGGGACTGTTGGGCCTGGTGGAGATGCTCGTGTTCCTGGGGATCTTGATCGTGGGTTATATCTGGCTCTGGAATCGCGGAGCGTTGAAATGGATTTAGTGACTGTTCCGTTTCCTGCCTAGGATTCCCTAATACAAACCTGAAATCGCAAGTTCGAGGTCGAGTGTGTCGTGGGAACAGTGCACGTAACCTGCGCCTGTCATCCTGAGGAGTCCCGATCTGATCGGGGCGACGAACCCGCCGCGGCGGGTCGGCAGTTCGCATGCGAGACTGAGCGCTTAGTTGGGGGGAGGAACTACAGAGATGCTTCGCTCCGCTCAGCATGACAGGGAATCCGGACGCGATACAGCATTTCCCCAGCCCGGGGCACGATGAGGATTCCCTCTTTCTCACGGCTCTCCCATTCTTGGGGATGGATGGTCGCCGGATCGAGGTAACCCAGGTTGATACGTCGGCACCGTTCTTCTGGGATGCCCGTAGCCAGCGTCACTTGAATGCGCGCACTCTCCTTGCCGCTGCACTTGTCGTACTGGCCCAGCCCTTTGACGTGCGTGGAGTGCGCCAGCACACCACCCGGATAGTTTTTGAACTTGTCCCAGTGCGCCAGAAAATAATCGCGGCAGTGATAACCAATTTCATCTATCAGCTTGCCGTGCGTGTAGCTGACTTCGCGGATGTGGGGCGCAAAAATCACCACCTCGCCGCCCTCGGCGACCGCCGGTTCCACCTTGTACATCCCTTTGGCCCCGGTCCAGAGATCGTCGTAGAGTTTGGGCATGACGGAGAGCACGCGCCGGAAGGGTTTTGCTACGCAAATTACGTGCTTTTCGGCAGAGAGGGCCGAGGCTGCCTTCCAAGCCTCTTGCGGTGAGCCGAAAAAAAGGCCTGCCAGACCTGCGTGGGTAACTACTAAGGCGAAGCAGGCGGTGGGCCGGTCGATGAGACTGGCGGCTCGATCGATGATGGCACGGACGGGCGTATAACCGGCGCCGATAATCTTGTAGTTGGTCATCAACGCACCCAGCCAGTGAGTGAGGTTGATGATTTCCGGACCGCCGATTCCTGGAAAAAAATACTTGGTCCCCCCGGAGAAGCCGACAACTTCATGGGGAAAGACCGGCCCACAGATAATGAGTTGGTCGTAATCCAAAATCAGCTTGTTGAGCCGGACGGGCACCTCCTGGGCCAGCAGCCCGCCGGTTATCTCACCGATCTCAGAGGCGGGGATGACACCAAGCGTCACGAAGTTCGCGGGGTTTTCCCAGTGGTGATTGAAGATGTGGCTCTTGCCGGCTAGCTCGTTCCTCACCGGACGCCCCACCAGCTCGCTCAATTGCTCGTCGTTCATTATGGGATGAGTGCCGAGCGCCACCAGATAATCCAAGGCTGCCACGCGCGGAGCAAGTTGCGTTTCGAAGAGCTCGAACATGCGCGGCATGGGCATGGTGCGTGTGCCGTCAGGGATGATGATGAGAACACGTTTGCCATCCACCGCCAGCGAGCTCAGACCCTGCTGCGTGATTTGACTGACTTCCTCGTGGATCAAGTATCGGTCTGCGAATCCTTCTCCAACGACCATTGGTTTCCTTTCTCTCGCGCATGTAGGGTCGCCGCTTGGGGCGGCCTCTGGAGCTTCGCAGGCCACAACAACTTTGCGTGGAGACGGAAGCAACCCCTCACCCGTCCCGCGTCCCGATGAAGTGCATCGGGAACGCGGGCCACCCTCTCCCCAAGGGAGAGGGCAAGCTTCTCTCTTGGAGAGAGGGCTGTATTTCCGACTTCGCAAACCCCGGCCCTACACCCCGCTATACGCTGAGAATCCGCCATCAATGGGCACGATGATTCCCGTGACAAAAGCCGAAGCCGGCGAAAGAAGCCACAAGACCACTCCAAACAAGTCCTCGGCATGGCCAAAACGCGCCATGGGAGTGTGTTCGACGATCGACTTGCCTCGCGCGGTCAGTTCGCCACTCTTCTCATCGAGCAATAGAAACTTGTTTTGTTGGGTCAGGAAGAAACCCGGCGCAATGGCGTTCACGCGAATGCGCGGCGAGTAAACCTGAGCCATGTGTACGGCGAGCCACTGTGTAAAGTTGCTGACTCCAGCCTTCGCGGCCGAGTAGGCCAGTACTCGGGTCAGAGGGCGGAATGCGCTCATCGAGGAAATATTGAGAATGACTCCCTCGCCTTTTTCCGCCATAATTTTGCCGAAGACCTGGCAGGGAAGCATCGTCCCCAGGATGTTTAAATCAAACACCCAGCGCAAAGCATCCGGCGGCAGATCGAAAAACGAGAGGTTGGGCGTGGTAGTAGCCTGAGGTGTGTTGCCTCCCGCCGCGTTCACCAGGCTGTGAATAGTGCCGAACTTCTCCAGGATGATCTTGGCGGCTTGGCGCAGGCTCTCCGGGTCCAGGACGTCGGCGCGGACCGCCACCGCGTGGTTTGCGCGCGGCTCCATGAGCTCGAGAATGTGCTGGGCCGGGTCCAGATTGCGGTCCAAGATCGCAACATTGGCTCCGCATCCCACCAGCGCGCAGGCAATTTCGCCACCCAGGGTTCCAGTCCCGCCCGTGATCACAACTGTCTGCCCGGTGAAATCATAAAGGCGGGTCAATTCGGATGAGTCCATTCAAGTATGACCTCCCATCAGGTTTGTAACGTTCGCCGCGATAAGACTTTCAATTTGCGCCAGCAATTCGCGCCTCACTTTTCGCGCTCGAGCGGCCCCCCTTATTGTCGATCAGGATGGCCATCGCGTCGAGCACTTTCGTGGAAATGAAGGCTAACCAAACGGAGAGGAAATATATCCTTGACCAACGGGTTTCACTAGGTCCCAATTCAGACGATAGCAAACAATAAGTCCCTTACGGGAGCGACATAACAGAGACGCTCTTGAAGCGCGGAGTTAGCGAACGGGACCGCACCTTGGGAAAGTCCCGGAAGCCTCGAGGGCAAAAGGAGGAAAGCTATGGCTCGTGGGGCTCGAGAAGTAGTTCAAAAGGCGGGGGTCGATGTCGATAAGCTGTTGGAAATGCTGGTCCGGAATGCCTCCGCAGAATTGACCACCTTCTATTACTACACCATTCTTCGCGTCAACCTCATCGGGCTCGAAGGGGAGGGTCTGAAGGAGATCACCGAGGACGCTCGGATCGAAAACCGCAACCACTTCGAGGTGCTCGTTCCACGGATTTACGAGCTGGGCGGCGCACTCCCGAGGAATATGAACGATTTTCACGATCTGTCTGCTTGTCCGCCGGCTTATCTCCCCCAAGATCCGACCAATGTCAAGGCGATGCTGGAGGTCCTGGTAAAGGCGGAGCGCTGCGCAATCGGGGGTTATAACGCGATTTGCAACCTGGCCGCCGGCAAAGACCACCGCACTTATGACCTGGCACTCGCTATCCTGCACGAGGAGATCGAGCACGAAGCTTGGTTCTCAGAGTTCCTTGGCGAAGGTCCCTCCGGCCGCTTCCGGCGCTCGGGCACAGGCTCGGAAAGAAACTCTCCGTATGTTAAGAAGTTTATGTCTCACTGATTCCCTCCTGTTCTACCGGGGATTTTGGCAGGGACGCCTGCTGTGGGGTGAGGCGATGCTTTTCCTCACAGCGGGGCGCCAAGTCGGGCCCACCGCTCGTGGCTAATGCTGGCGAGAGTAGCGGGAGAAGAGTTTCTCGCGAGGTCTCTGATCTGTATCGTTAGCCATCAGTCAGAATCTGGAATCTGTCGATAAAGTGACCGCGTTACCCCGAATCACACCCAGGCTTTGCGCGTAGTTGTAATGCGTGTATCCCAGCTTGAAGGAAAGGCGCTTGTTGATCCTAAGAGAAAGGCCGGGATTCAAATTCAAGGCCTGGGTCAGAGGTTGGTGCTTCTCCACTTGTTGTACACCCAACGCGCCGGAAAAATCGTAGCCGAGCGGGCCCCGGAGAATGCCAAAAAGCCGTGCTGTGAGTTGGTGCACTTGATAAAACGAGGGGTTAAAGAACCCCATGTAAACACTGGGCTGAGACCGGGTAAAACCGTACACCCGACCTTCGTATCCCATGTCTATCGACGAATGCTCCAACCGAAGGATGTTCCGCACAAGAGTCACGGAACCTCCATGTGCCTGGTCGTGGACCGCCGTGCCTTCCACCAGGCTCGGGGTTCCATTTACGACGTCAAGCTGCTGGAATCGGATGGATGAGTAATGGGCGAGGAAGTAATCAACCCGCAGCTCCGTGCGCGGAGTGAAGGAGAATCTCAACCCTCCGTCCAAGAGGCTTTCCATGACACCCATGCGCACAGAAAGGGGAGTATAGGGAACGGCGGCGCGAGCCAGGGACAAATCAAGGGTGAGGTTTTTCTTCAAGCTATAGCTCGCGCCCAGGAATCCCAGAGGGCGGAAGGTTGCTGTGGAGACAAGTTGGGACTGGCCTGGAATGCTCTGCAACGCGCCTGGCCCGAATCGTACCAGGCCCACGCCCCCGCGCAGTATAAGGCGTGGATGAATCGCCGTGGTTTGGCGGTACATGAACTCTGACGGGACGACCGCTCCACCGATTGCTCCCGGGCTCGTCGCAGGCAACGCGTCAAAGGAAAGTGACGAGCTCGTTCGGGGCAACGCAGAAAAGCCAACGCTTGACTCATATCCAAATAGCCGCAGGTCCTGGCCGGAAAACCCGATCAGATCCGGGGAAGCGTTGCCGGTGCTGGTCTCACGCGCGTAGGAGGCGGAAGCGTGAAAGGTGACCTCTTGCTCCTCGCGGAGACTCCTCTCAAGCTGACCTGATTCAGGGTTACCGGGGCTCATTTGGTTTAATCGGGCAAGGAGTTCAAGAGCCTGCCGCCGGTGGTGGCGGGCGCGCTCCAAGTTGGCGAGCAAGAAGAGCGCGTCGAAGTCGTTGGGGCGATCTTTTACCAGCTTGCTGACGAGCGCGTAGGAATAGGCAATGTTACCGCGATAATAGAAGACGCGCGCATTGCCGAGCAAGGCATCATAGTCTGTCGGATCAACCTTCAGCAGTTGGCTGAAATTGGCGAGCGCTTCTGCATACCTGCCTTGGAATAGTTTCGCATAGGCGAGCTGCAAGCGCGCCTCGCGGTTTCGGGGTTGGACGGTGAGAACCGAGGACAGGATCTGCCGGGCTTGCTTATATTTGCCCAAGCGTGTCTCGGCCCGAGCCAAGTCGATCTTAAATTCAGGATTGGCAGGGTGCATCGCCACGAGACGCACGAAAACAGAGCGCGCGTCGAGGGGTTGATCCGAGCGGAGAAAGGCATGTCCCAGACCCTCCAGCGCGTCGGCGTCTTGGGGGGTTTTCGCCAACAACTCCTGGTATAAGCTTTTCGACTCTTCTTGGTGGCCGCTCAGGCTCAGCGCCCGTGCCAGACCGAGCTTGAGGTCACGATCACTGG
Source organism: Terriglobia bacterium (assembly GCA_050011515.1). Taxonomy (GTDB): domain Bacteria; phylum Acidobacteriota; class Terriglobia; order UBA7540; family UBA7540; genus CAVROP01. The sequence goes on from JBEKIZ010000017.1 coordinate 19,388, forward strand.
GGTCAAGTTCCAAAGCGTGCTTATAGGCTTGGATCGCGGCCGCGAAGTCCCCGCGCCTCAGGTAGGCGATAGCGGATTGTTTAAGGGGAAGGGAATTCCCCGGGAGTGGACTCCCGGATTTGGCGATGGTCGGATGGGCAGCTTGGCTTGGCGACTCTCCCGTGGCAGGGGCCGGTTCCTTGGGCGGCAGAGGGGTTTGTCCACGGAGACCCACAGAGGCAGGCTGAAGCAGGATCGTCGTTAAGAAAAGAACAGCCGGCGTCACTTCCCGGAAAGGGCGAAATAAACGCGATCTTGAGTGACGATGCGCCATCATTCCCCCTCAGACAGGCGCCCATTGAGGGATTAACCTGCCTTTCCCGCGCTCGCATTCGCGGAGGCAGGAGCCAGGTCCGTCGCATCCGAAGAGAGTGATTGTCCTTTGTGCATTACCTTCTCCCACCGGTGCGATCCAAACAGGAATTTCATCGTTCCTTGGACGCGAAAGAAAAGAATGAGTTGGCGGTAACCCATGTTTTCGAGCATGCCGTAAGCGAGCAAAACCAAGAGGTCTCGAGGCCTGGGGTAGCGTCGGTAGGTCAACTCTTCGAGGAGCACAGCCCCTACCGACAGGAAACCACCATAAGCCAGGCCCAGCAGAATGAATAAGAGCAGCAGGGCTGGGGACATGAGCCCACCAAAGAAGGATAGAGGCACCAGAAGATATCCAAGGAATTCGACGATGGCGCCCAGTCCTTCCACATAGAGATGGAAGGGCAAGCTGAATAAGCCGACCATTCCATACTGACGACGGAAGAGCATCCTGCGGTGTTTCCGGAGGGTCTGGCAGAGCCCCAATTGCCAACGACGCCTTTGGCGGCTCAGCATGCTCACAGAGGCCGGGCACTCGGTCCAGCAAACAGGATCGGAAGTGAATGACATTTCAATGTCACGTTTGTTCTGGGCCGCCCAGTGGCGCAAGGTGATGATGAGATCCATGTCCTCGGTGACGGTATCGGCGCTGAACCCGCCCACCTCAATTACAGCCTTACGCTGGAATAGGGCGAGAGCTCCCGAGACGATCACGGTCCCTCCCAGCAGCGACCAGCCGTTCCGTCCCGTAAGGAAGCTGCGCAGGTATTCCACAACTTGAAAGCGCTCTAAGGAAGTCGCCGGGAGTCCCAGTTTCACTATCTGGCCATTTCTTCCCGTACATCCATTAATGATTCTGACGATACCTCCACTGACAATAGTTTCCTTCGGCGACCTGAGGATGGGATCCATCAGTCGCAAAAGCGACTCGCGCTCCAGGATGGAATCCGCGTCCAGGCAGCAGAAATAAGGGGTGCGGCAGAGGTTGATTCCCGTATTCAGCGCGTCGGGCTTGCCACCCCTTTGCTTGTGAACTACCAGGAGGTTGGGAATGTAAGGATTAAAGTATAAGCTGCGCACGGCGAAAGTGGGAAGGGTGGGGTGGTAAACCTGATCCATGGGGGCCAACTTGAAGGCTGCCGCCAATCGCTTCAGAGTTGAATCGGTCGATCCGTCATCGACCACGATTACGGAGACCCACGGGTAATCCACCCCCAGGGCGGAGCGAACCGTTTCCACGATGATGCGTTCCTCGTTCCAGGCGGGCACGATGATGGTGACCGCAGGCGTGAGGGACGAGCCTCGCAACTCGGTCAATCCTTGGTAGGCTACTCGTCGAGAATGAAACCATATGGCCCTCAGAGACATGACCATCAGAGCCGTATAGACCCCGTTCCCCACTACGAAGTAGGAGAGAATCAGCAGGTTGAAGAAAATCAGGGCATGTCCGAAAAGTGATCCCCACATGTCCATGAGGGAGTCCTTTCAGGTGGCCAGCTTCGATTGGCCGCAAGCGGGCTGCTCCGGCTCGCGGGCTGCATCAAGAGCGGCGCAGAGTCTACCCCATGCTTCAATCTTCGGCTCGCGGCGTTCCCCAAGCTTCTCAAACAGAATCTGGAGGAGCTGACGGCCGGAGCTGTTACTGAGTGCCGCATTAAGATAACGAGTGGCGCCCGTGGTCACGAGTCGCTCCACCACCCGAGTCTCCAGATTGCCCGGGCTTTCGCCGTAGTTTTGCAGGAGGCTCAAAACCAGACCTGAGTGTTCCAGCTCCTCGAGGATCTGTTCCCTCAGGGTTTCATCCTCTGTCTCCAGGAAATGCTCGTAGAGCTTGGAAACACCCTCGCGTCCGTAAGCAAGAAGCGCCCGCAGCGCAGCTTGGCGGACCATCCGATGGGGATCCGTGAGGAACCCCTGGACTTCGGCCATCGGCAAAAGCCCTGGCCGCTGAGCCAAGGTTTGCAACGCCTCCCTCCGAATCGACCACTGAGGATCTTGAAGCACCTGGCGCAAAACAGAGCTGGAGACCGCAGCATCGAGATGCGCAGTGACCTCGGCAGCCAGAGCGCGGACCTCAGGATCAGCATCGGAAGTGAGCGCGGCCAAGTCGCGGTCGAACACGCTCTTGTATTGGAAAAGGGCTGGTTCCCCAGCCAGCTCGCCCTTCGCCATTTCGCGCAGAATCTCCGCCGCCGCCGAGCGGACTCGCGGATGCGGGTGGCGCAGCGAAGGCAGGAGTTGCGGGGCTTGGGAAAGTGGAAACTTGGCCATGGCCGCCTTCAGAGAATAAAGAGAGAAACGCGAACGGTTTTCCGTCACCGCTTTGTGCATTCGATCCAGGAGCGCCGGGAAACTTTGAGGTTCGCGAATGGCGGCCAGCGACCGTAGAGCGACCTGCTGAACGTCGGGGTGCGGGTCGTCCAGGGCCCTTACAAGAATGGGCCAGCTCGCTTGGTGGCGCAGCAGGCCCAGGTTTCTTGCGCTTCGGGCACGAAGCAAAAAATGCAGGCGTGAAAAAATATGGAGAAGGCCGTCGGGGTTTGAGAGTGCCTCGCGCAACGAAACGGGCCCGAATTGATCGAGAATCCGCCGCTGCCAAACATCGATCAATCCAAACTCCAGGCACAGCCCTTCTAAGACGGTGGCGAGAGGGGGAGCGGAGACGCATTTGAGAAGTAGTGGTTCAAGGAGAAGTTCGAGACTGGATAAAGGCAGCGTGCGCAGACTTGCCAGACTTTGCGCCGAATGTTTACCTTCCAACAGCGTCGCGGGAGTGAGCGCATAATGGATGGAGAGGCTTTTAACCCGGCGGTCAAACCGATCGTGATGCCAGCGCCGGACCATTGCCCCCACGGCTAGTGCAAGCGTCCCCACGGTAACCGTGGCCAGAATGGCCCTTGCCAGGCTGGTCAAGAGCGGGAGGTTTGGAGCGGGCAAAACCATCATAACCTGCTGACGCTGCCTTCACTAGGTTTCAAAACGGGTTCCCTTCACAAGGCTGTCAATACCTTGCAAGGGACATGACAAGTAACGTATTTCACGCGGTGATGATTTGATCGCGCACTTTCAGGACGTCAGCCACAAACGTGCCGCATAGCTACGGAAGGCGAGGGAAGCATGATTTTACGGTGTAGGTAACGAAAAGTCAATATAGATGCAATTATTTGGTTACACGATGGAGTTATTGATTAGTCAGTTATATTGTCGAAAGAAAAAGCTCACGCGCATTGCCGTCAAGACGAAGAGCTGACCGATCCTGGTGATTGAACAAATCGCGGTGGGGAATTGGATAGGTGCAGTTTGGAAACGATGGGCGTTGTGGGGGCGCACACGTGCGCACATATTGTTGCTGCCGGGTTCCCTCCCTTCCACCCCCCCTCGTCACCCCGCCTAGCGAGCCACCCGTTAGTTCTTGTCGCAAGCGGCGACTGAGAACGGGTTACGGTGTGGGACTGCTCGCACCCTTTTCGGTTTTTGTCCTAGCCAGCAAGGCCGCATCGACGATTTTATCGAAGGTGGCTTGGGACGCCAGTCCAACTATGATCCTGCCGTTGACGAAAGTCGTGGGAGTTTTGTTAACGCCGAGGTCTTCCCCTTCTTGACGCGCTGCCTCGACCTGCGAGAGGGAGGCCTTGGAGTCGATACATTCGGCGAGTCTTGAACGCTCAACTCCCGCTTCGTCCCCCAAAGCTAATAGGCGCTCGCGGGCGTTCGATGCGTTAATGGCATTCTGATTGGCAAAAATGAGGGTTCGGTAGCCGGGGAACACCGATGGGTTAATCTGATAGGCGCATTCGTTGGCCACCGCGGCGGCAGTGGACCAGTCATGCATGGGGAGAGGGAACTCCTTGAAGATGACCCGAACCTTATCGCCGTACTTAGGCAGGAATTCCTTCTCCAAGAACTCGTGGAGGCGGGCACAGGCCGGGCATTGGAGGTCGGCGTACTCCACGACGGTCACCGGAGCGTTGCTTGGTCCCAGGCTCGGCACATCCTTTGTTTTGATCAGGCCCCGAACAAAATCCTCTCGAAAGGGCAAGACGATGCCCAGGATGCCGGTTCGCCGGTCTTTCGTAATGAAGATCTCTGCTGTCTGTGTGTTTTTTCCATCGCTTGCCGTAATGACCGTCTTGAGGAACTGAGGGTACGACGTTTTATTGAAAGTGCCGATCTTCAATTCCGTTTGAGGTGGAAGCTTCGTAACCTCGCGAACGCAACGCATGATCTCGGCAGTCGAGCCGTGGGGTAAGGCAAAGACATTACCCATCACGAAACAACGGCCGTCCTTGGTGATGAAGACGTTGCTGGCTCGTTTCTCCTTGCCGTCATCTGTCGCAACGATTGTTTGGAAGAAAATGGGAAACTGCGAGTTACCCAGGGGCTCGACGGTTACCTTAACGCTTTCCGGCACCTCGAAGCGGTCACGTACATATTGGACAATTCTCTCGGGGGTAGTTGGCCCAGTGGCCGCAGTGGCGCGGGCACCCTGAAAAGGTCTCGTTTCTGCTGCCAGCCCATTTCCGCCGACGAGGAGCAGGCAAACGCTGCACGTCAAGAAACCGCTACGGAGCGAGGGGCTTGCCATGTAAGACTCCTTTCGTTGCGATCCTTGTGTAAAGCGCGGCCGTCCCGGCGGCATGTCTCGCTGTCGGCGCCACCGGCAGCCAGCCGAGACGCGTGCCAGCGTTACACCCGAGGCGTCACTGTTTCTCGCAACCCTCAATCATGGTGGATCGGCTGGCCGGCCTTCTCCCACCCCGCAAGCCCATCTTGATAGACCTTCACCTTTTCGAAAGAGAATCCATTCTCGAGCAAGGCACGCCCTGCGGCGCGGCTGGCAGCGCAGATGTCACCCGAGGAATGCCCGCTCTCGTAAAGTACGATGGTCTTGTCTTTGGGTAGTTTGTTCCAATCCCGCCCAAAGCTCTCCGCCGGCATGTTTATAGCGCCGGGGATTCGCCCGGTAGCGTAGTCCTTTGCCGACCTGACGTCCACAAACAGAGGTTTCGGCGTAGCTTCGAGAAGCTGACGGACCTCGGCTATCCCAATCAAGGCCGGCTGCTTCTTATTTGCTTCTGCCTCGCTACAGGCGCCAATAGAAGTCTGCAAGCCGGAGAGTGATCCTCCTGGGTTCGATCCGAACAGACCAGCAGATTCTGCATTGGCATCCTCGGCCTTTGCCCCGGCGGGCGTCGGGGAAGGGGACTTGGGAGTTTGCGACGATGGCTGGACTGCGGCGCTTTGAGAAGGGTTTGTGGTGCTTGCCGTCGCAGCGCCGCTGCTGGCCAACTCCTGCTCCACTAGATGTGAGAACGTAGCGAACTCCAAGGGGCCTTCGATCCTCTTCTGGCCGATGAAGAAGGTAGGTGTGGCTCGTACACCTACGGCGCGACCGTCGGCGAGGTCTTGGGTGACGCGCGAAGCGGTTTCACCACTGTCGAGGCACTGGTTGAAACGGGTCTGGTCCAGGCCAAGTTCTCGAGCGTAACGCTTGAGGGCGTCCTCGCTCAAATCAGCTTGTTCGGCATAAAGCTTTTCGAGGCCCTCCCAGAATTTGCCCTGTTCTGCTGTGCATTCCGAAGCTTCCGCTGCTTTCTCGGCTTGGGGATGAATCTTGCTGAGAGGGAATTGCCGGAAGACGAAACGGATCCGGTCCCCGTATTGGGCGCGGATTTGGCGAGCGGCTTCTTCCGCGAGGCGGCACCCTGGGCACTCGAAATCTCCATATTCGACGACCGTGAGAGGCGCTCGCAAGTTTCCGGTCATGTGGCTGTCCGGGCGGACCAGATGCTCGGCGAGTGCCTGGGTTGAAGCTTGCGGAACGGGTGGGAGTCCGCCGTGCCGGGAGAGCAGGATGAAGGCCGGGACGCCGATCAGTAGCGCCACCACGCAAAGGACAAAGTTTGTCCTGACTCTTGCAATCACCGCTAAAGGATCCGTCAGGGCAAGGGGCCGGCGTAGTTCAAGAAGCGACAAGACGAAAATGCCGGTTACGACGAGCGCCGAGACCACGCACCACACGCACCAGGCGTGGATGACAAACTCTGCCAGCGAAGTGAGGTAAATGGAAAACAAGAAGCCGGCACACGAGATCCCCGTTACGGCCCATTGGATTGCTCGCCCCAGGCGGGGCGAGACCAAGACTTCTGTAAAGATCAACAGGCCGAGAAGCGCGTAACTCGCAACTCCGAAGGCCGGAAGTGGTAGCCCAAACAGGTGAGCGTAGGAACTTGCCCGCACTGCGTCGCACCCCGATCCCAGACAGACGATGGGCCGAGACGGCGATGTATAAACCCAGAGAAGATACAGGGAATCGAAAAGTCCGAGCAGGGAGAGGGCCGGCAGCAGGGTTTTTCGCATAGCAGACTATTCTACCTCCATTCCGGCAGCGCGGAGGATCAATGCTAGTGAGGCACGCTCCTTGCTCGCCGCCTCACGCTCTTCTCGTCTAAGCAGGCAGTCAGCAGACTCCTCCTTTGAGGACGGTCTCCTCCGCGTGCTGGGCAAGAACGTGGCCGGTGCCAAGGTTCTCTTCCGCCCACGCTTTGGTTCGGTCCGCCGAGTCGTTCCAAGAACTGTCATCCACGACGACCGTCAGGTAGTTCGGGTAATCGAGCCGCCGCACGGATTCCAGGCACTCGAGCGTATCCTGCCAGTCATTCCAGTCTAAGATGCTGATGGCAACCTTCGGCCAAGCGTTCTTGCCGATCATACGGGCCGCTTTGCTTGGGTTCCGTGGATCTTCCTCGAGCACTCGCCATATTGCCGGGCGTCATTACGCTGAAGGGTTCTCTCTCTTTCGTCAGCGCCTGCAAAGATGGGCTGCGGCACGGCCTTCGCCCTTGGTCGTGCAATTACGGCATGGACCGGGGCCGTCTCATTTGATGGTCTTGGCGAGTTCCTGGTCGTGAAACTTCCACTTGCCATATACACCGCGGTAACCGTCGAATAAGCCGCACAAAAGTGCTCGCGCGAAATCCGGGCGTCGGCGGAGCAGGTTGCTCGCAGCCTGCGCGAGGACTAGCGGAATATGGAGTAAGTGAAAAAGGAGCTTCAAGCGCGTCGGCAGTATCACTCTTGCAACATGCACCCTATTTCGCGCATTGTAGTAGAGCGAGTGGCTAGACTGGCCGCCGGGGCTACGGCGGCCCTTGTGGCGAGCGGCGGCGCGCCTTGCCACGACGGTTTTGTAGCCTACTTGTCGAACCGCGTGGGCGAGGGACAACTCGTCCACGTACATGAACAGCCGGCTCTCCAGATACTCCCCCCGCAACTTGCGCACCGCCCGAAGAGTGTCGCGGCGCAGCAGGACGGCGGAGCCATGCGGGCCGAAGGTATCCAAGACATCCGCTGTCCCCTCTCTCGAGAGCGGTGTCCGGCGCGCCAGGATCCCGAGGTAGAGTCGATCCAGTGTGATTCCCGACGCTAAAACGATCTGCCGGGGCTCGTCAAAAACAGTGGCGCTAACCACTCCTGCATCAGCCTGCTGATCGGCTCGTACAAGTTCGCTCAAGCAATCTGGGGCCACCGTGGCATCACTGTTGAGAAGGAAGACATAGTCAGCAGACCGTCTCCTGCTTAGGGCGTAGTGAATTGCGACGTTATTTCCGCCCGTGTACCCAAGGTTCTCACCGTTACAAATCAACACCATCTTGTTCCTGGGCGGGAGCCCTTCCAGAGCGGACTCCTGGGGGTCTTCCCCTCCGGCGAGGGCCACGGCCTGGCTGTACTCGACAAGGATGTGCGGGTCACCCAGGTTTCGCGCCGCCCACTCTTTGATTCTGGCTACGGAGTCATTCCACGACCCGTTGTCAACCACGATCATCAGGTAATGGGGATAGTCGAGCGCCCGGATCGACCTCAGGCATTCGAGGGTGTCTTGCCAGCCGTTCCAGTTCAGAATACTAATGGCAACCAACGGAGACTTAGCCATGGTATTAGGTTCGCGCGGGTTCCCGGCGGCTTCATTAGTCAACGTACAACACCCCGATGCCAGCCCAGCCTTGTTGCCGATTCGCAATCATCTCCAGGTGGCGATATCGACCTTTGATTTCGTTCCAGAACTGTGAAACCTCGCAGCCTGCGGTGGGAGGATGTTCCGCTATGTCGTGCAGCGCAATGAGACCCCCTTTCCGAACCAGCGGTGCGTACAATTCGAAGTCTCGTTTGACGCCCTCGTACTTGTGGTCGCCGTCGATGAAAAGGTAGTCTAGCTCTTGCGCCCCCAAGATTTCTCTGACCCGCGCCAGCATTTCGCTGCTATGCGAATCTCCCTGGAGGAGTTGAAGTTGTTGCCTGCGGAGCGCAAGACGCTTATAAAGCCATGCGCGAGTACTGCCGTAGCCCCCACCAAATCGCCCTCCGGGCAGGTCGACGCTAACAATCGTGGCCTGCGGGCTTGCCAGCCTGCATAGGAATAGCAGCGTGCCTCCGCGCAGAGTGCCAATCTCCAAGGCGCATTTCGGACGCAGAGTGGCAAGGATCTCGCCGAGAGCCGTCAACTCGCCGGCCACTTGCGATGCCCTAAAGAATTCATTTCCGAGGACGAATTGGACCAGCCCCGGCACGCCTTCTCGTACTCCTGCGAATAAGTAGCGAATCCAACAGCGGCTGGCGTTCCAGCCTTTGGCGAGTTTCCGCAGCAAGCTGTCGCCGGTTTCTGCCCCCTGCGCGACAGGCTTTTTCGGCGCGCTACTCTGACCCATAGGCGGATGTGCCAATTTTCCTCCATATCCAGAACGTAGTGCCAGGCTCCCAGCGTTGCGACGCCAAAAGAAAAAGACGGCGCGGTGGGTCAAGGTGAAAGTAGCACCTCCGGAAATGCCGATGGCCCAAGCTAGAGACATTCGGAGTCACCACGATCAAGCTCCCACCTGGCCTCAATGACTCATGACATCGCTTTAAGGTCGCCACCGGATCATGCCCATGCTCAATAACGTGGGACATGGTAATTGCATCATAGCTTTCCGGCGCGAGGTTCGACGGCTCCAGCGTCCCCACGCGCACGTTCAGTCCACGCTGCTCTCGCGCGATCCGGGCAGCTTCCGGGTCCGGCTCAGCTCCCTCAACCTCGCTCCGGACACGAACGCCTTCGTTCTCAAATCCCTTGAGGCCTTGGCGTGCGGCGGACGATTCCTTCAGAGCGCTGCTTTGAGCCACAGTCTAATGTGCCACTTTTCCTCTAGGTCCAGAACGTAATGCCACGTGCCCACCAAGAATCCGGTGGTGAGAAGAAGCGCGAGGAGAGCATTGGCGAGCAGCGCATGGCTGATGGCCCAGAGAACCGAAAGGCTTACTGCCAGGGCCGTGAGCGTGGCGACACTTCGTCGTATTTGTCTGCCCACGAGCAAGCGGGGCGACGTGCGGCTGATCCAGCAGGCCGCGACGATGAGGAGAAGGAAATCGAGACTGACGCGCAAGGTCCAGGCCAGCGCCGCGCCGGGGAGCCCGAACGCGGTGACCAGGAACCAGGCGAGGGCAACGTGGAGTGGGACTTCCAGAAGGTGAAACTTGGCCGTCAGGTCAGGGCGGCCTAGCCCTCGCAGTAGATGGTAAGGGACAAAAGCAAGGGAGTTAATCAGCACTCCCACGGCAAGGATTTGAAGGACGAGTGCACCTTCATCTGCGAATTTGGCTCCCAGCCAGAGGGTCAGGAACGGGCGCGCGAAAAAGACCAGGACCAGCGCCGCCGGGCCCACCAGCAGGAGGAGGTACTTGAGGGAACGGACGAGGGCGCTCTTGATCCACTCACTGTCTCCGCGCCCAGCCGAAGTGCTGAAGGCAGGATAGAGAGTGGCCGCGAGGCTTTGGGGAAGAATGCCCAACCTGGTCGAGATCATGTAACAAGGCGTATAAAAGCCGACTGCCGCGATGGATCGCAGGGCGCCGATCAGAAATCGATCGAAGGACACCAGGATCGGGCTGATCGCGTCGGAGACGGTGACCCAACCGCCGAAGCCGAGCAAGCAGCGAACGAGCGAGCGGTCGAACGCGCATCGGCGCCCCAGGGCTGGATAGAGTCGAAGACAGAAAAAAGAAGAAGCTCCCAATCCCGCTACCCGACTTAGGACCAGAAAGAGCACAATTCCGCGGAGGTCGAACCCCAGCGCCAAAGCCCCGGCGGGTATGAGGTACCCAAGCGCGCTGCTCGGAATTCCGATGGCGTTGAGCAGGTCGAACCTCTGAGACGCCGCCAGCACACCACGAAGCGAGCCGCCGGCGAAGTTGATCGGGACGGAAACAGCCAGAATCAGGAACATCCAGTGGGCGTCGGGGCGGAGTCCGGGAGGGATCTTCAGAAGGCGATCAACGAAGGTCGGCGAGGCTGCGGCGAGCAGAATGCCGGCCAGCAGACCAAAGCCCGATTGAGTAACCAGCGCGGTCCAAACCAGGGCGGGAAGCTTCTCAATGTCGTCCTTGCCCAGAAGCTCGGCGACGAATTTGGTGGTGGCGGGACCGATGCCCAAATCGAAAAGGCCGAGATAGGCCACCACGATCCAGGCGAGCGAGAGGAGGCCGAAACGGTCCGGACCCAAGTGCCGGATCACGTAGGGCATGGTGGCAACGCCGACGAGGAGCGGAACCACCTGCCCGGCAACGTTCAGCACGGCGTTGCGGGCCAGTACTTTGCTCCCGATTTTGAGGGTGTGCGCACGAGAAGCCTCGGTTGCCGTTTCAGTGGGGTTCATCGTCCTGCTTTGCGAGCGCGGAAGAGCCAGCCGGTTGATCACCGCGCTACCATCAACTCTTTCCTCGCTGAGCCGTATGCTGCTTGCAATGTCGCCAACCTGGGTCCAGTTGCGTATTATGCGACCGACCCTTTGGTGAAATCAATGGTGGGCCGGCGTGTCCGACCCTCGGTAATCGTAACTGCGCAAGCCACATAATTCCAAAATCGTGTGGATTGCTCCCTACCCATAAGGTTTCTGTGATGTGTTGCTCTCCTATAAGTTTTGCGATTTCTGCCTTAACCGCAATTTTATCGGCAAAGATAGGGAATTGTGGGTTATGCCGGCACAGTTTTCGCCAAGCAATTTTTTCATTAAATGTCCTTGGATCCCTTAGATTGGGCAGTCTTCGAAAGCGGCGAAAATACATCAGGTTGATGGCCGCGTAGTCTGGGAGGGTGTCAAGAAGTGCTTTGTAAGCTTTTTCTGCAACTTTCCTGATCATGGCTGCCGTTCTTTTGCTTTCCGAAGAAACTCGGTACTCCAGCAGACTCTATACTTATCAAAGACGCCTCAATCTCACCGAGCCGCCAGGCGATCTGCACCCCGTCTCGAGGCAGCAACGATTGAGTCAGCTTGGCTCGTCCACTTCGCTTCCAGCCGCCGTGGTCGATTCTATATTTCCGCTCGGCCTAAATAGAGTTTGTCGAGCACCTTGGCCATCTTCCTAAACACCCAGCGATAGCAGCCCATCCCAAGAGTCGAAACCGCCAAAGCTACCACCAGCCTGGGCTGGAGCGGCCGAAGCCGGAGTCCTTCCCAAGCCAAGGCGCGTGCCCGGCGAGGATCGTAGTTGAAAAGCAAGGTGGTGACTCGATAAAGGTGTATTGCCAGGGTGCGAGGCTTCATGTCACTGCGATACTTCGCTAAGATTCGCTCCCAGCCCTCGCAGATGTTCCGCAGTCTCGCGGTCTTCCAGTCGGATAAGTGTCGCTTCACCAAACAGCAGGGAACACAAGCTACTTTGGAGACTCTCGCCACTCTCAGACAGAACTCATAGTCCTCGGCGTTTAAAAACGTTTCATCGAAGCCTGCCACCCTGTCCAGAACTTGCTTCTTCACAGTCACCCGTGAGGGCGACCCGATGAAATTACAATCCAGCAGCGCATCATAGACCCATCCGGATTTCGTTTCCATACGCACCTTCAGGACTTTGCCACGCTCGTCCAAGATTATCCAGCCCGTGTAAACAAGCCCGACCTCAGGGTCAGAGTTCCGAAAGACCTCCAGCTCTTTTTGGAGCTTTTCCGGCAGCCATTCATCATCATCATCCAGGAATGCGACATATTCTCCTTGAGCGCAGCGAATGCCCGTGTTTCGTGCCGCGCTGGCGCGGCAGTTTCGGTCGTGGCGGATATACTTGATCCGGTTATCTGAAAAGCTCCTGACCGCTTGCTCAGTCCCATCTGTCGAGCAGTCATCTACCACGATGAGTTCCCAATCCTGGTAGGTCTGACCCAGGACGCTCCGAATTGCCCGGCCAACTATCGAGGCGCGGTTGAAAGTGGGAATGATCACTGTCACCGCCGGCCTTGCAGGTCCGGACGCAAGGTGTTCATTCATTTGCTCGCCTCCCTAAGCGCTGTTCCTATCCCAACCAGGAGTCAGAATACCCGCAAACTCCCACCCAGGTCCAGGAGTCGTGTACGTAATCAAGTCGAGACTGGGTCCGCGGTTGAAATGCACTGGTAGTGATCAGGTATTCGTGAGGAGATTACTGCGGGGGAGCTACAACCACCCTTGTTGGCGATACCAAGCGATGGCACGGGCCACGCCCGTGGTTAGATCAATTTCGGGCGTGTAGCCCAGTTCCTCATGGGCTCTTTGCCAGGAATACAGACCATCTTTGCTAAAAAAAGCTACTCCCGTCCGACTTAGCGGGGGTTTCCAGCCGCTCACGCGTCCCAGCACCTCGAGCCCCATCGCACCCAGCATGGCTGACCAGCGGGGCACGCTCATCCACGGTGGTCGCACGCCTAGAGCGGCGGCAACGGTGTCGCCCAGCTCCCGATAAGTCACCGGACGCGGGCCGGTGATTTGGTAGATTGCGCCGGAACGCCCACAGCGTAGACACAAACGCATCCCGGCGACCGCGTCGGCAAGGAAGGTTGGATGGCAAAAGTGCCGGCCACCGTCGATGAAGAAGAACCGACCCCGGCGGACCGCCTGAAAAAGTCCGAGAAGATGCCGGTCACCCGGTCCATAAACAAATCCGGGCCGGCAGATGACCACGGGTAATCCTCGCGAGGCAAATTCCAGAGCTACCTGTTCGGCGGCGGCCTTGCTCCGCCCATACGGGCTGCTAGGGGCATACGGTGCGTCTTCCCGCGCTGGGCCTCCCGCAATTGGCCCCAGAACCCCGGGGCTGCTCACATGCAGCACGCGCGGTTGACTCCCCGTGGCCAGGGCCGCTGCCATCACGTTGCGGGTACCATCCACGTGCACCCTGTGGTACTCCTCGTCCGGCACGCCGGCCTGCCCCAACCGGCCGGCTGCATGAATGATCCATGTGGCCCCAGCCATGACGCCACTCAGGTTGGTTGGCACAGTCACGTCACCCTCGTGCCAAGTAATCGCGACGCCGTGCAGTGCGCTACGGTCGGAGGTTGGCCGCGCGAGGGCATGAACTTCGGCACCCTCCTGCGCCAATGCACGCGCCAGCGCTCCCCCGAGAAACCCAGTGGCGCCGGTGATAAACACGCGCATCCCGTTTACCTCGCTCTGCCTGCTGATCCGTCGTCACCGGCCGGTAGACAAATGCCTAGCTCCCTGATAGACGCCCAATTCGGCCATGCAGCCGCCAAGCCTTGCCGTGGCGCGCACGAGTAAGAATAACTGAATCGCTTCCAGCCGCGTCATTTTCGCGTTGCCTCGCCGCTTGAGTTCGCAGACGGCACGCATCGCTCCAACTCTCGTCGGCACGCGGTACGAGGTTATCCCCCAGCCCAACGCCGCCGCTGCATTCTGCACTATGTTCCAGGCCGCTGTCCGTGTGAATAGGTACCAGCCGGCATCATCCGGGGGTGAGTTGTGTCATCGCTTCGGGCCATCCTTCCTTATGGTGAGCGAACACTCATAACTCGAGAAGCTCCGCCCCGACCGCCGTGGTCGATTCTATATCCTCGCCTGGCCCAGGTAGGGTCCTTGTCGCCACTTGGCCAGCTTCTTAAACAGCCAGCGATAGAAGTCCATCCCAAGAATAGAAGCCGCCACACCAGCCACAAGCAAGGGCTGGAGCGGCCGAAGCCGGAGTCCCTCCGAAGCCAGTGCGCGCGCCCGGCGAGGATCGTAGTTAAAAAGCAAGAGGGCGACCACAGCAAGTTGTCTTCCCAGTGTGCGAGGCTTCATCTCACTGCGGTACTTCTGTAAGATTCGCTCCCTGCCCTCGCAGATCCTGCGCAAGCTCCCTGTGATCTGATCGGATCCCATGTGTCGCCTGACCAAACAGCAAGGAACACAAGCTATTTTAGAGGCTTTCGCCACTCTCAGCCAAAGGTCCCAGTCCTGGTGGGCTACAAGCGCCTCATCGAACCCTGCGACTCTCTCCAGAGCTTGCTTCTCTACCGTTACCCGTGAGCAAGAGCCGATAAAGTTCGAATCCAGCAGCGCATCGTAGACCCATCCGGACTTCGTGGCCCTACGTATCTCCAGAACTCTGCCTGTCTCGTCCAGCATCATCTTGCCCGTGTAAACAAGCCCCACCGCTGGGTCAGAGTTCCGAAAGACTTCCAGCTCTTTTTGGAGCTTTTCCGGCAGCCATTCATCATCCGAATCCAGAAATGCGACATATTCCCCTCGAGCATAGCGAATGCCCGTGTTTCGTGCCGCACCCCCGCCACGCTTTTGGTCGTGGCGGATGTACTTGATCCGGTTATCTGAAAGCCCCCTCACCGCTGGCTCTGTCCCATCGGTAGAGCCGTCATCGACCACGATGAGTTCCCAATCCTGACAGGTCTGGCCCAGGACGCTCCGAATTGCCCGGACAACTATCGAGGCACGGTTGAAGGTGGGAATGACCACCGTCACCGCTGGCCTTGCTGGTCCGGACGCAAGGTGTTCATTCATGCGCTCACCTGCCCAAAGGCTGTTCCTTCATAAGCACTGGAGGAATTGATCGGCTTCAAGCGTCAGCTTGCTGATAAGTCATCACAGGACGGTAGAGGCATCCGCAGCGGCGGCCCTGGGGACAGTCTGGCAAGGGTAGAAGTGGGGCTTGGTCAGGATGGTAAACCTTGCCAGCGGGCAGCTTCCGTGCCGCAGCGCAACAATTTGGCGCCGGCTGAACCACCACGCCCACGATGGAACCCTTGGCCTTCATGCCCAGGCGGTAGGCCGCCAAGGATTTCACGGCGTAGTCCGGTTCCTTCTCCAGGTGGTGCTGGAATCTGTTCAACCAATCGAAGGCCATGGATTTCCCTCCGTAATCTTAGGGGTCGTCACGAAGTACGCATGGCATTGGTCGCTGAGCGTCCCCCTCACCCGGCGCTGCGCGCCACCCTCTCCCCCAAGGGGGCAAGGGCAATAAAACCCGAATTATCTTCCCCCTCTCCCCCTTGGGGGACAGGGTTGGGGGTGAGGGGGTGGCGACTCGAGAATGGAACGGTTATTACGTGACGACGCCTTACTCCCCGGCGCTCTGGCGAGCCGTCGCCGACCTGGGCGTTGGTCGGCGCGAATCACCGACGGCGGCCTGCGGGCGCCTGCTCCCTGGCCGCAACAGCTTCGCAC
Source organism: Terriglobia bacterium (assembly GCA_050011515.1). Classification (GTDB taxonomy): domain Bacteria; phylum Acidobacteriota; class Terriglobia; order UBA7540; family UBA7540; genus CAVROP01. The sequence goes on from JBEKIZ010000017.1 coordinate 35,194, forward strand.
CCACGCGCACCAGCGTCGCAACGTCGTGCAACATGTTGGTGTAGGAGGCGCTGGCCAGCGGGCAATGACATTCTTTCGCCGCGATACTCCGGCGCACTTCTTGGATCTTTTCGCCAAACCAGATTTCCTTGAAATCATAGTTGTGATCGCGCAGATTGCCCAGGTCATCGGCGCGCACACAACAGGGCCAGACCGTGCCGTCGGCATAGATGTGAGCACTGACCCAGCCGGCGTAGCAAGCGATCACTTGGTCTTGCGCGTCCAAAATTCGCTTGACCAACTTGTAGTACTCAACCCGGAGAGCCTCCGTGATTCTTGCCACGCCCGTGAAACGCTTGCTCTCCACGTAGGCGATTACACGATCTATTGCTTTTGCGTAATCTTCGGGGCTGGGCGTTATGGGCAATCCGATGGTGTCCAGCTCCACCCGAGGTTCTGCAATCTCGGTGATGAACTGGTCGGCCCCCGCTTGCTCGGCGTAGGCGATGATTTCGTCCAGGTGACCCACGTTAAAGACCGACACCACCGAGTGGATTCCTATCGTCAGGTTGTTCAGTTGATGGCGCAAGGACAGCAGTTGCTCCAGGCACTGCTCGAATTTCTTGAAGTTGCCCGGGACGCCACGAATGAAGTCATGTCTCTCCCCCACTCCGTCCAGCGATAGGTTGATAATCACCTGGCTTTTTGGACACGACCGGGCAATAAGCTCCACTCTCTCAGGGATGGTGGGTAGAATTCCGTTGGTCGGGATGTTGATGACACCCGGCCGGCAATGTTCATAGGCCAACCGGGCGAGCTCCACCACGTGCGGGTACATCAACGGCTCCCCGCCACTGATGATGATCCAATACGGGGTTTGGCCCAGGGAAGCCAATACCTTATCCCATTCGTCCAGGGTCAGCTCGTCCTCGCGTTTCATCCAGATATTGCAGGTGAGGCAACGCGAATTGCACTTGGGGGAAGGGGAGAGGGTCAGGTTGAGCGGCAGCATGCGAGGCCAACCAAACTGGCGGTAGAGCTTGAACAGCGGAATGCGCAGCAAAACGCCAGCCATTGAATTCATGTCGTCACTATGTCCTTGCTTTGAGATCTTTCGTTGTCTTGGCGATTTCCCAGACGGGGCGGCGAGGTCGTTTCTTGTAGTCGCGTCTGCCGAGCAACCGCCCGTAGACTTCCAGTGCCGCCACGCTCCACGTCCAGAGAAAAGGCCGCGGTCGCCAATCAAGGTGATGCATTAGGACCCGCAGTATCCTCCAGCCGCTCATGGTGCTTACGGTGTAGCCAAGCGTCTTGCGCACCGCCAGATGTCCGGCAAAGATGCGCCGGCGCTGGCGCAGAAAATCGGCGACCGTGAGTGGGCCCTTGTTGTAGACGACGGCCATCGGTACGTAGCGTACCTCATATCCCTGACCGCGAATGACCGGCTCGATGCTGGCCTCGTCCACCGACGTGTAGAAAGGGATTTGCGCGAAGATCTTGCGGAATGCGATCAACTCCCCGGCCTTGAAGGTGCGCAGGTTGATCTGGTGATGCAGGTCCCATAGCAGATGTGCGGCAAACCCCATAAAGGTGCCAGGATCGTTGACGGGCACCGGTCGGCCAGTGGTCATTCCCACCGCCGGGTCGGCGAAAGGGGCGACCAGTTCTTCAATGGCGTCCGCTGCGGGCAGCAGATCAGCGCTGCATAGCACTACTATCTTCTCCCGCGCTTGCGTCAGAAAGCTATTGGTTGCTGAGGCCTTACCCTCGCGCCGCGGCTGCACCATCAGGCGAATTCGCTGGTCCCGCTTTGCCCAATCGTGCACGATAGGTTCGGTGCCGTCAGTACAGCCACTGGCTACGACTACAATCTCCGTAGGGGTTACGCTTGCGGTCCGTTGCGAAACCAGGGCGTCGAGCATCCGGCCGATATTGGCTTCCTCGTTGTAGGCCATAATCCCTATCGAGCATGCGATGGACATTGGATGATCCTGCCTCGTCACAGCAATCTTGAATCGTGTCCTGCCGACCCATCACGGGATGCCGCCCCGCACACCCTCTCAGCCCGACGAGGAAGTGTGTCCGGTCGAAACCAGCCTGCGATTGCCGGCTTCGTCCCACACCGGACGGTCGCGGCGGAGGGTGGGCGAATCCCAACTCCGCCAGATGGCCGGCACGTTGAAGAAGATGTTCCAGGCGCCCCCCAGCGTCACCCCGGCGGCGGCGGCCAAGGGAAGCGCCACTCCCCACCAATTCAGCAAGAGCGTCAGCGAGGCATTAAGCGCCATTCCAGCGGTGCAGGCCTTCCCGTAATGGAGCAGCCGGCGGAGGACTCCGGCTCGAGGTTCCGCGCTGGGGCCTTGCGAGGTACGAAAAGTGAAAAGCCAGTTCCAGAAGAAGTTGTTCACCAGGGCGAGCAGGATGGCGACCGCCAATGCCCACCTGACCGGCCAGGCGCGCCGCTCGGCCAGAAACACCAAGGCACCGACGTTCACCACCGCGCCGGTGAAACCCACCGCCGCATAACGGATCCAGCTTCGCAGTTGACCGGTGGCGCGAGCCAGCCGCCCTAATTGAACCAAATATTGCACGCACTCCCGCATGCCAAGCTTGGAGCTTCCCAAGCTCCGGGCCTGGAACATGTAGGGGACTTCAACGAGCTCGAGGTAATGAGTCCTGCCCAGGACCTCGAGCAGGATCCTATAACCCGTGGGTTGAAGCCGGACTCCCTGGAGCGCTCGGGCGCGAACCAGAAACATTCCTGACCCGCAGTCGCTAACGTCGGCAATTGTCGTGGGAAGCACGCACGCCGCCAAGTGCTTCCCGGTCCATGAGATTAGCCGCCGCATCCGTGACCAATCTTCCGTTGAGCCCCCGCCCGGACCCGCGCGGGTGGCAATCGCCACATCCGCGTTGTAGCTGTGGAGCGCGCTCACGAGGCGGGGCAGGACTTCGGGCGGATGCTGGAGGTCAGCATCCATTACGCCCAGAACTTCTCCCCTGGCGATGCTCCAACCGGCCACCACGGCGGTCGCGAGGCCCTGTCGTCCCGGCCGCCGTATAACTCGCACGGGAATCTCGCTTGCCAAGGCTTCAGCCAAGTCTGCGGTGCGGTCCGGACTGGAGTCGTCCACCACAATGAATTCGTGGCTTTCCCCAGCCTTGCGCAAGGCTTCGGAGCCCCGGCGCAGGACTTCCTGAATGCTCCGGGCTTCATTGAAAGTGGGAAGCACGATAGAGATCATGGTTGGGAGAGTTTAGCACATTAACTGCCAAAGTCTATTCAGAAGCTCGGGACCGGGCGACGATTTCGGATGGGTATCCGAAATCGCATGGCCCCACACGAATTTGGGGGGGATGGCACGCCCCGTGGGGGGACATTTCTAAAGAAACTCGAAATCGTCTGCCTCGTCTTGGTGGTTGCCGAGCGTCTGAGCGGGGACCACGTGTGGGCCTTCGTCGCCGGCGCTCTGTTCACCCTGCATCCGGTCCACACCGAGTGGGTCGACTGGATTTCTGGGCTTACGGACCTCGAGCTCACGTTCTTTTATCTCATCACCTTCCTTCCTCCTTCAACGACCCGGCGATTCTAGCTTAACCACTGGTCCAGTTTTCGGGGTACATCATACCGCAGCGTATTGGAACTAATTCTCTGCCCTTAACTCCAGAGACACGATGCCCAACCCGAGGCGTCGGGCATCGGTTCCCAAACCTAACTCTGCTGGTGATATTGGGTTTTTGAAATTGAACCTGATCAATAGTTGCCCATTTTTCTCCAACGCCAGAGCTTTGGGCATCTTAACCACTCGCACCCCGCTATTAGTTTGCAGGTCGTACTTCAAAGTGTCAACATGGTGTCCGTTAACGAGGACATCGACTTCTTGAGACGGATGTTTATCCGTTAAGAAAGCATGACCATCAATCAATAATTCAAGATCGTTTTTGGGTGTGCTAGAAAGGGCTAGAAGCAGTAAAGCCGAATCACCATCGGACCATGTTCCCCATTTTTCGGCCCCTGACCAGCCCGGCCAGATTGACGGATTTAGCTCATTAAAACTAATCGCCCTACCCAGAACAATAGGCATTTCTGCCCTTAACTCCAGAGACACGATGCCCAACCCGAGGCGTCGGGCATCGGCTGACAAACCTACCTCTGCTGGTGATATTGGGTTTTTAAAATTGAATTTGATCAATAGTTGCCCATTTTTCTCCAACGCCAGAGCCTTGAGTATCTTAACCACTCGCACCCCGCCATTAGATCGCAGGTCGTACTTCAAAGTGTCAAGATAGTGTCCGTTAACAAGGATATCGACTTCTTCAGACGGATGTTTATGCGTTAAGAAAGCATGACCATGAATCAATAATTCAAGATCGTTCTTGGGTGTGCTAGAAAGGGCTAGATGCACCAAAGCCGAATCACCATCGGACCATGTTCCCCATTTTTCGGCCCCTGACCAGCCCCAGCCGTCCCAGATTGGGTGATTTAGCTCATTAAAATTAATCCTCCTACCCAGAACAACAGGCATTGGCGTTCGTTCAAAGGCCCCAGGCGGTGCGGCTTCGAAGGGCTGCAATCCCTGCGTGAGTGACGTCAGCGTCGGCAACTTTTCCGAGCAGTAGACGTATATCGAATCTTGTTTGCAATTTTCCGGATGGTTGTAAATATCGAGGATCAGGTAGTAGTCGAGCTTGCTCTTAAGGAATACGAGCAATTCATTCGGTTCTGGCGCGCGCGCAGCGGCATCGGAAATTTCGCGGCCGCAATGAACAATATCCTTATAGCGGCCCAAATAAGCCGTGTTGACCGGAATTGCCTTGTCAGATGCAAGGAACACAAGGTCGGACACTTGCGACATTCCATCGGCATCACCTGCACACGTGTAGGTTGGAAGAATGGTTACGCGCTGGTGCGCTTCGATGATTGGCCGCGCCGTATGCTGCAGGGCAGTTAGGGAATCTCTTTTGTTTGTTACCCAGGCGTGTTGATAGTCACGTTGAAACTGGGAATCTGAGATTTGCAGAACGACGAGAAAGATCAGGAGGAACTCGCACTTTCTGTTTTGCAGTTGTGGCCACAGAGCGGCGGCTGAAAGGATTAGCGCGATATAGGTGACCGGCCAGAAAAATCTCCCCGAGCAACGGAACACATCAAATAATGCGATGTGTACGTGGCTATAATCAAGGAGGAGGTGGCTTCCGGCATAGACCTTGGTGCTAAGGGCAAAAAGCGTTAGGCCTACGCACAGAACCGGAAGCGACCAATACCTACGAAGCTCGGCCATTAGATTGTGGGGCGCCCAGAATAGGGCCAGTGCAATCAGTGCGAGAAGACCGGCGCCGACATAGTTGAACCCTTCATATTGGCCACCAGTGGGATTGATGATGTCGTGAAGGTTGAACAGGCTAGACATCTGGGGCACGAAGGGCGAATAGAGATTCATGGAATACAATCCGAATCCTCCCGCGACAGATCCGCCGGCATAGAATCCGAAGAGGTAATACACTGCGGTCATGCCAATGACGCAGAGGAGACTCTGTTTTCCAATGAGGCGCCGGGTTTGTGTGTGGCTCCAGAAGTTTTGTATTTGGCTCGCGGCAAAGAGGCTGGCAACCATAGCGGCAATGTAGACATGGATCAGAAAGCTCGCCATGATCACCGGCGTAAACCAGTAGGCGATGCGCTGGCGTGTCGGATCTTTGATGATACGTATGGCGAGCCCGATGGCGATCAGGATAAGGAAATGCGAGCATAGCGCCGTATGGCCCAGCCGGACGAGAAAGGCCGGCACCAGAAGGGCAAGAAACGCCACGCATACGTGCAGCGATGTCGAATAACGTCCAACTCCACTCAGCGCAAAACTTGCCATGGCGCCCTGCGCAACATAGGCGATGAGCATCCAGAGGCCCAGATAGTTTGCGCTGGACGGCCAGAGCGGTTCCATCGCCTTTGTCAGGAGCGCCATCAGGGGAAGACTGTCCGTGAAGGCAATATTGGCGCCTTTCGGGTAAAGGAGGCCGTGAACGGTGAGAAGTGGGAAATGCCATGGCTCCTGAAGAAAGTAATGCATTCCCACGACATTCGTCGCTGTGTCCCCGGAAGGGAGCGTCCAGTAGGTATGCTGGCCCGTGAAGTAGCTGAGGGGGAAAAACCAAAGAGCCACGAAGAGCCCGATGCCCGCACAGATAAGCATGGACCGGTGCATCACCACCGTATCCACCCCGCAGGTGATGAGCCACTGCCCCACGCGGCGCACGTCGGCTGTGAATCTGCCAAAGGTGCGCACCGGCTGCGGGTCCCGCCCCGGCGGTACCGCCACCGGATGCTCCGCATTGCCTACGTCAATCCCCGGCGCATTCAAGTTCAAAGGCGGCAGCCCCTCCACTGCGTCCTCCTTCCCTGGTTTTTTGCTTGCGCTCTTCTCGTCTTTCGACATATGCAGTCCTCGTTTGTTGATAATCGGGGGCCGGCCCGGTTGCGGATGGGTTTGAGAGCCTCTGCAACGGGGTCGACTCCTCTGTCCGGAGGCAGATTTCGCGACAAACCCGACATTCGCGTTAGGACGTAGTGCTCCTCTATGGCCCCGGCCCGTCCTGGTGTCAAACCTGACTGCCCCAGAACAAGTAACTTTTGCAGATCCCTATGCGCCGTGATGCGAAATTGACGAGCATATTACTATTCCGACTGCGACTGTCTCTAAGCAACTTCAATTCAACGAAATGAAACGGCACAGTTGGCACCAACTTCCGAATTGGGGTTCAAAAGGCGCCGTGGCCATTATCATCAGTAATCGATCCATTTCATGGAATACAGGTATTCATGGATCCAGGGCCGTGACCAGGGATTACGGGCGCAGTAGAAGACCGAAATTGCGGATATGAGCAAAAAGGCCAGGGCCACGCCGCGGAACCAGCGGTGAGTGGTTTTGCCCCGCAACCCCTCCGGAAGCAGCATCAGCCATAAAGGGATCAAGCAGAACAAATAGCGCATGCCGCAGCACATCCCGCCGTAGACCCGGTTAGGGCCGAAGAAAGTATAGAAGGCGAGCAACACCAAGGTGAGGAAGGCAGCAAGCGCCGCGAAGGCGCGCAGCGGGCTCCCTCGGGACCGGAGGGAACTCCGGACCCCCATCAGGGTGAAGATGAAAATCGGGGACAGTGAGAGAATCCCATGGTGTCCGACGACCATGTTGAACAGGTACACGGGCCAGGGCTCATAGATGTTGTCAATTCCCAGCCTGCCCACCAAGCGACCTGATATCGGAGCAAGCGACCAATAGGAGCCGGGAAATACATAGGCGTCCATGAGTATGGGAGCGGGTACAAGGTTTCCAGTAACCAGGTAGTTCGTCCAGAAATGGCCTGCTATAGGGAGCAACGCAAAGGGAAGAAACCAGATTAAAGTCTGCCGCCGCGCCTTCCAGGCCAGGCCGGCGCCCAGCGCCACCAGGAAGGCAGCGGCCGGGTATTCGTTCACCGCCGCAAATCCTGCGAAGAACCCTGCCACGGCAAAGAGCCACCCCGTGCGCTGCCCCTCGCACCAGATCAGGAAAGCTGGATAGAGAGCGAAGAACAAGCTGAAGGCCGTGATGGTGTGGTTGTTCAACGTGATGCTGAATCCCGTCAAAAAGGTTCCGAGCCCTGCTGCCACCATGGTGTAAGCCCGAATCCAGGGATCAGGGGCAAGCCGGTCGAGGAGGCGCGAGAAGAGACCCAGAAAGATGACCAGCGGCAGCAGATTTATGGTGGCGAGGATAATGCGGACGACACTTTGGGGGGTATTGCGAAAACTCAGCCGGCCGAAGCTCAGTTTCTTCAGGAGCAGGTACTCACCAGCGAGCAAAGTCGGCAACAGGGGAGGCTTATCGGAATAGTAGTGGCCGTTGAGCCGGACCCGGTCGATCGAAGTAGGCCAGGGTGTTTTATCGATGTTGTAGGTGCCTCGTTCCGCGAGGCTGTAGACCGTCGCCCATCGCGACTGGTCGTTTGAGCTGTAAATGGGTGGGGCCAAGAGAATCAAGCCGAGCACGGCCCCTGCGGTCACGGCAATCAATATGAAGTCCAGTCGCCTCCTTTTAGCAAGAGTGTCGTCTTGTGCGTTGAGTCGTGTCGGAACGTTCGATGGCTTCCTTCTTTGCTTTTTTCGCCCTCTGCGCCTGTCGTCTGGCGCATTGAGTTGTGTGGAATCGTTCATCTCACGTTCTCCTGCGCCAAGATCGGCAATCCGGGAGCTCAGGGCGTCGGCGCGAGAACGGCGCGATCGACCCGGTGAACGCAAAGGGCTTACGGGCCGACGTCCTGGTGAGTGGGTTGAGTAAGTTCTGCAATGCTGTCCTTGTGTTCATTCCCGATAATCTGAGCAGTGACCCGTTTGCTGAGAATCCCGAAGCGTATTGGAACTAATTTTCTGCCCTTAACTCCAGAGACACGATGCCCAACCCGAGGCGTCGGGCATCGGCTGACAAACCTAACTCTGCTGGTGATATTGGGTTTTTAAAATTGAACTTGATCAATAGTTGCCCATTTTTCTCCAACGCTAGAGCCTTGGGTATCTTAACCACTCGCACCCCGCTATTAGTTTGCAGGTCGTACTTCAAAGTGTCAACAGGGTGTCCGTTAACGAGGACATCGACTTCTTGAGACGGATGTTTATCCGCTAAGAAAGCATGACCATCAATCAATAATTCAAGATCGTTTTTGGGTGTGCTAGAAAGGGCTAGAAGCAGTAAAGCCGAATCACCATCGGACCATGTTCCCCATTTTTCGGCCCTTGACCAGCCCGGCCAGATTGGGGGATTTAGCTCATTAAAAATAATCGCCCTACCCAGAACAGTAGGCATTGGCTTTCCAACGAGGGGATGATCCTCAGCCAAAATAGTAGCGCTTTCATATTTCAGAGTTCTCACGGCGGATATGAGCAAAAAGGCCAGGGCCACGCCGCGGAACCAGCGGTGAGTGGTTTTGCCCCGCAACCCCTCCGGAAGTAGCATCAGCCATAAAGGGATCAAGCAGAAAAGATAGCGCATGCCGCAGCACATCCCGCCGTAGACCCGATTAGGGCCGAAGAAAGTATAGAAGACGAGCAACAACAAGGTGAGGAAAGCAGCAAGCGCCGCTAAGGCGCGTAGCGGGCTCCCTCGGGACCGGAGGGAACTCCAGACCCCCATCAGGGTGAAGATGAAAATCGGGGAGAGTAAGAGAATCCCGTCGTGCCCGGCGAGCATGTGGAACATGTACACGGGCCAGGGCTCATAGATGTTGTCAATTCCCTGCCTACCCACCAAGCGACCTGATATCGGAGCAATCGACCAATAGGAGTCGGGAAATACAAAGGCTTCCATGTGCGTGTAAGCGGGTACAAGGTCTCCGGTAACCAAGTAGCTCGTCCAGAAATGGCCTGCTATAGGGAGCAACGCAAAGGGGAGAAACCAGATTAAAGTCTGCCGCCGCGCCTTCCAGGCCAGGCCGGCGCCTAGCGCCACCAGGAAGGCAGCGGCCGGGTATTCGTTCACCGCCGCAAATCCTGCGAAGAACCCTGCCACGGCAAAGAGCCACCCCGTGCGCTGCCCCTCGCACCAGATCAGGAAAGCTGGATAGAGAGCGAAGAACAAGCTGAAGGCCGTGATGGTGTGGTTGTTCAACGTGATGCTGAATCCCGTCAAAAAGGTTCCGAGCCCTGCTGCCACCATGGTGTAAGCCCGAATCCAGGGATCAGGGGCAAGCCGGTCGAGGAGGCGCGAGAAGAGACCCAGAAAGATGACCAGCGGCAGCAGATTTATGGTGGCGAGGATAATGCGGACGACACTTTGGGGGGTATTGCGAAAACTCAGCCGGCCGAAGCTCAGTTTCTTCAGGAGCAGGTACTCACCAGCGAGCAAAGTCGGCAACAGGGGAGGCTTATCGGAATAGTAGTGGCCGTTGAGCCGGACCCGGTCGATCGAAGTAGGCCAGGGTGTTTTATCGATGTTGTAGGTGCCTCGTTCCGCGAGGCTGTAGACCGTCGCCCATCGCGACTGGTCGTTTGAGCTGTAAATGGGTGGGGCCAAGAGAATCAAGCCGAGCACGGCCCCTGCGGTCACGGCAATCAATATGAAGTCCAGTCGCCTCCTTTCAGCAAGAGTGTCGTCTTGTGCGTTGAGTCGTGTCGGAACGTTCGATGGCTTCCTTCTTTGCTTTTTTCGCCCTCTTCGTCTGTCGTCTGGCGCATTGAGTTGTGTCGAATCGTTCATCTCACGTTCTCCTGCGCCAAGATCGGCAATCCGTGAGCTCAGGGCGCCGGCGCGAGAACGGCGCGATCGACCCGGTGAACGCAAAGGACTTACGGGCCGACGTCCTGGTGAGTGAGTTGAGTAAGTTCTGCAATGCTGTCCTTGTGTTCATTCCCGATAATCTGAGCAGTGACCCGTTCACTGAGAATTCCGATGGCGAGCATTCGAGACCCAATGATGCGGCAGGCAGGAGAGTAGATCAGCAGAGGCCGGCTGCCATTGGGCCTAAAACTATTAACTCCAAAGCTCCCCGGCAGCAAGCATACCACAAGCGGAAAGAGGCCGGTCGCCCCGAGCAAGAAGGCGGGGAGACCGATCCCGCCCAGCAGATGAAGTGGACGCTGGCTCTGTTGCGCTATTCCACCTCACGGGCGAAGCTAGCAAAAAGTGGCGGAAAAGTTTCTCCCTCGCCACGCATGGTTGGCAAAGGTTAGCACACTAACTGCCAAAATCCATTCAGAAGCGACCTCGAGCGGGGACAATCAGGTGCTTTGGATCAATTCCTCCCCCCTCCCCGGTGTCTGAGAAGCTGTGAGATAATTCCCAGGGGGCCGGTTTTGCGCGGCCTAATTTATTCAGTAATCGTTAGCGACATACGAACATATTCGATTATTTCATATCGCGGCATAGCCGCAACCAAAAGCAGATTCTTCGCTACGCTGCGCTCCGCTCCCGCCGCGGCGGGACATGTCATCCTGATCCCGCCTTGCGGGAGAAGGATCTGTTTTTGTTCGGGCCGCGCGATGAAGTTGGCCAAATGTGCGTCAGCTTCTGAATCGCAGGGGAAAGCGCTGTGATCGCAAGTCAAGGTGGTCGAGTGTATAATCGCCAGGGGTGTGGAATCGAAACGAAAATCTCGGTTCAATGCACGAAGCTTTGGGGAGTCACACGCTCTCTGCAAGTGGTGTCATGCTGATCCCGCCCTGCGGGAGAAGCAACCCAGCAGTTTGTGGCTGGTGCTAAGCGCTAGAAACAACATCAGTCCCGCTCCAGCGGGATCGCGCGCCCGAAGGCACGGCGGGATCAGGATGACAGACGGCTCCAACTTGAGTCGGGGTTAAAGCACATGGGACGTAGCCGCAAGCACAGAAGTTCAGGCGCAATCACCAAAACGGATCGCCCGCCTGACAGGACAGAGGTCCTGTCCAAGACGGAGGTCCAGTCCTTGAAGGGAAATTTCTCGATCGCCGAAGCATTGGTGTGGATTACATTGGCAATTCTTTTTGCTTTTTCTCTCGTAACCCTCTACTCTCCGATGGTCCGAGCTTCTTATCGTTTTGAAATCAACTACAACGAAGGGTGGAACGTTTACAATACGCAGGCCGCCATGCAGCATCTGCCCTTGTACTATCCGAAGTATGGCTGGACCACGGTCAATTATCCATTTCTTTCATTTTACATCGTTGGATATGTGTCGCGTTTTATCGGGGATTACCTATTAACGGGTCGTTTGCTTTCTCTCGTCGCGCTTTTCGTCTCGTGCGTTCTGGTAGGGCTGATTGTTAAGAAGCTGAGCGGCGGCTGGGGGCCGGCAGTTTTTGGAGGCGTTTTTTGTCTCGGCCTCTTTTGCTCACGAGCCCCAAACTACGTGGGGATGGACGATCCGCAAATGCTCCCCTATCCATTTTTCCTTTTCGGCTTGTGGGTCTATTTGCAGGCAGTTCCGAGCACGCTGCGGATCGCGGGGATCACCTCTCTTTTTGCTCTGGGAGGCAACATTAAGCAGAATCTTCTCCCAGCTCCTATTTCGGTACTCTGCGACCTTTTCATAACCTCATCAAGCAAAGCAGTGCGATTCATGGTCTTCGGAGTTTTTTTCTTGGCCTTGTCGATCGCAGTCAACATGCTGGTCGGTGGTCGATTCTTCATTTCTCACCTGTTGACTTCGAGAGCTTATTCATTTGCGCAACTTCGCGACTTGTTCTTTTCGTTCTACTCCCCCCTAGGTCTGCCGCTTGCTATTTCTTTCTTTTGGTCGATCTGGCAGCTTCAAAACCGGCAGGCGCGTGTGATCTCCTTCTATTTTTTCTCCTCGCTACTGATTGGCGCGGCCTTGGGGGGAGGGTCGGGGGTTAGCGAGAATACGTATTTCGACAATCTCTTTGCTATGTCGATCATTATGGGTGCATGCCTGGATTTATTGTGGAAAGCTCCAATCCGCGGTTTAGGGAAGGGCGGTCGGGGGAGATTCCTGGTGCCTGTGTTGCTCTATTCAAGTGTGGTCTTCACGTTTGTCCCGTGGGGCGTCAATGTGCGAAGGATGCTTTCCGCGTTGCCGGAGTGGCAGAGGCGGTCTGACGCTGAGGTATCATTCCTGGCCGCGCAACCAGGACCCGCGATATGTGAGAGCTTAATTCTGTGTTACGACGCGGGTAAGCCGTACGTTCTCGATCCGTTCAACAGCGCCAGACTCGTCCGACTTGGGAAACTGAACAGCAGTGAGATCGTGAAACAGATTGCTGAGAAAAAATACGGGGCTATCCAAACTCAAGTTCCAGCGACGCAGAAGCGAAGTGAACGGTTCCCGGATGATGTGCTTGACGCTATCGATCGGTACTACGTCGAGGCACTCAAGGCTCCCAATTGTGTTATCTACGTCCCCCGCGTCGAACCACAGGGCGCCTTAAACCCGCATTAACGGTCGGGCGCCCCAATCTGAAGGTTGATCTCGGTTTAGAACAGCGAGGCTTGCAGAATAGCCCGAGAGCGCTTTCCCGAAGGAACTAGCCATGAAGGTTCTGGATCGTTCTGGCGCAAGCAAACGTTGCACAAGCCGACAAGATCGAAGCTGCCATGGAAATCGCGGCTTAACGGCCAAAGCTTTGAGGAGTCGCACGCCCTCTGCAAGTGGTGTCATGCTGAGGCCATTCTCCCGCCGCGGCGGGATGAGGCTAAACTCCGCGAAGCAGCCCAGCAGTTTGTGGCTGGTTGCTAAGCGCTAAAAACAACTGCAGTCCCGCCGCGGCGGGTTCGTCCGGCAGTTGACGGACTCAGGATGACAGACGCCTCCAACTTGAGTCGGGGTTAAAGCATATGGGACGTAGCCGCAAGTACAGAAGTTCAGGCGTGATTCCCAAAACGGATCGCCTGCCTGACAGGACAGAGGCCCCTTCCTCGAAAGGAACTTTCTCGATAGCCGAAGCGTTGGTGTGGATTACATTAGCAATTCTTGTTGCTTTTTCCCTCGTAACCCTTGTCTATCCGATGGCCCGAGCTTTCTATCGTTTTGAAATCAACTACAACGAAGGGTGGAACCTTTACGTTACCCAAGCCGCGATGCAGCATCGCGGCTTGTACCCTGCGATGCGTACCTCGACCCCTGCTGTCAGTTATCCATTCCTTTCGTTTTACCTGGTTGGATTTGTGTCGCATTTTACCGGCGATTACTTATTGACGGGTCGTTTGATTTCTCTCGTCGCGCTGCTCGTCTCGTGCGTTCTGGTAGGACTCACTGTTAAGAAGCTGACTGGCGGTTGGGGGCCGGCGGTTTTTGGAGGCGTGTTTTGTCTCGGCCTCTTTTGCGCACGAATGCCAAACTACGTGGGGATGGATGATCCGCAAATGCTCGCCCATCCATTTTTCCTTTTCGGCTTGTGGCTCTATTTGCAGGCCCCTCCCAGCACGATACGGATCGCTGGGATCACCACTCTTTTTATTCTGGGAGGCAACATTAAGCACAATCTCCTCCCCGCTCCTGTTTCGGTACTCTCCGACTTTTTCACAACCTCCCTAAGCAAAGCAGTTCGATTCATGGCCTTTGGAGTTCTGTTCTTGGCCTTGTCGATCGTAGTCAACATGCTGGTCGGCGGTCCATCCTTCATTTCTAATATGCTGAGTCCAAGACCTTACTCACTCGTGGGTGTTCGCGACGGGTTTTTTGGGTTTTATTCTCCACTCGGGCTGCCCCTGGCAGTTTCTGCCTTTTGGTCAATCTGGCAGCTTCAAAACCGGCAGGCGCGTGTGATCTCCTTCTATTTTTTCTCGTCGTTACTGATTGGCGCGGCCTTTGCCGGAGGCGCGGGGGTCAACGCCAACACGTTTTTCGACAACTTCTTTGCTATGTCGATCATTATGGGTGCTTGCCTGGATTCGTTGTGGAAAGCTCCAGTCCCCAGTTTGGGAAAAGGCGGTCGGTGGAGATTCCTGGTGCCTGTCTTGCTTTATTCGACGGTGATCATGGTGTATGTCCCGCGGAGCGTCGACATTCCAAAATTGCTTTCCGAGCTGCCCTTGCGGGGGAGGATGTTTGACCAGGAGGTATCATTCCTGGTCGCGCAACCGGGACCTGCCATCTGTGAGAGCTTGATTCTGTGTTACGACGCGGGTAAGCCGTATACTGTCAATCCGTTTGGCCTCGGCATCCGCGCGAGACTTCGGGGAGGGAACAATAACGGGCTCGTGAGTTGGATCGCTGCGAAAAAATATGGGGCTATCCAAACCGAAACTCCAGTGACTCAGAAGCCAAGCGCGCGGTTCCCGGACGATGTGCTTGACGCCATAGATCGATATTACGTCGAGGCGCTCAAGGGTCCCAATTGTCATATCTACGTCCCCCGCGTCGAACCACCGAGTGCCTTAAACCCGCATTAACAGTCGGGCACTCCACTTTGAGGGTTCAATAGCTCCCCCTCCTCGGCTGAGGAGGGGGTGGTGGGTGCGGGAGCAAGCGCAGGTCAATCCGTCGGCTGACGGGCCCCCTCCTTATCAAGGAGGGGAATCACGAGGAACCACATGCATGTCCCCTATTTTGATTTGAAGAAACAATTCTCAAGCCTTCGCAATGAGATCAGGGAGGCCCTGGATCGAGTGTGTAGTAACGCGTCATTTATCCTGGGCGAAGAGGTTAGTGAGTTTGAGAAGGAATTTGCCGCCTATTGCGAAGTCAAATATTGTGTCGCTTTGAACTCCGGCACAAGCGCCCTGCACTTGGCCTTGCTGGCTTTGGGAGTTAAGCCGGGCGACGAAGTGATCACCACTTCGAACACGTTCATCGCCACCGCCGAAGTCATCTGTTACACAGGCGCCAAGCCGGTGTTTGTGGACATCGACCCGAAGACGGGTAATCTGGACCCCGCCCTGATCGAGCGGGTCATAACCGGCCGGACCAAGGCCATCCTTCCGGTTCATTTGTACGGACGCCCTGCCGATATGGACGCGATCTTGGGAATCGCGCGAAAACACGGGTTGGTGGTCATTGAGGATGCTTGCCAAGCTCATGGCGCCCGCTACCGGGGCAGGCGCGTGGGAAGCATTGGCGACACTGCTGCCTTCAGCTTTTATCCGAGCAAGAATCTAAGCGCCTACGGTGAAGGCGGAGCGCTCACGACGAATGACGCAGGAAGCGCCGAACTCGCACGCTCGCTGCGCAACCATGGCCAGAGTGGCCCCTACACTCATGAAAGGATCGGCTACAACTATCGTATGGACGGATTTCAGGGCGCTGTCTTACGGGTGAAGCTGAAGCGGCTGGAACAATGGAACGCGCGCCGAAAGGAAATGGCCGCTCTCTACCGCAGTGTGTTGAAGGGCGCCAACGTGGAGATTCCGCTGGATGATCCGCGAGATGAAAGGGTGTACCACCTGTTCGTGGTTTACGTTGAGCGACGTGATGCCGTGCGCGCGGCTCTCGAAGCGCGCGGAGTCCATACCGCCATCCACTATCCTCGTCCCGTGCCTTTGCAGCCCGCCTTCGCTGCGCTCGGATTTGGACCCGGCAGTTTCCCTCATGCGGAGCGCGCCTGCGAGCGAGTTTTGAGCATGCCGTTCTTTCCCGAAATGACGGATGAGCAGGTGCGCTATTCTGGTGAACAACTCGCCGACGTTGTAGGAGGGCTCCCGCGATAGCGGGAATCCAACTCTTTCTGAGCGGCTGTGAAGGGGATTTCCATCTGCCCCACAGGTCTCGCTTTCTTGAAGTGTTCTGCGCCATCGGCATCCTGTTCCCATGTGTTTTCAATGAGTTAGAAGAATGCCGGGGACATGCGGGCGCGCGCATGAGTGTGGCAATGTGGCACACTCCGCGGTTCGCCGGCGTAAGAGTACGCTACCTTACTAGCCCATACAAGCCAAGAGCAAAAGACAACTGCGGACCCGCCGCGGCGGGTTCGCCCGCCAAAAAACGGCGGCTCAGAGTGACAGGCGTGCGGAGATTCTTCGCCCGCAGCGAGCCAGGTGAGGGGTTGCTTGGTAATGTGGGCCTATGTGATCCCTCCTCATCGTGCAAGTGACCCCTCACCCGGCCCGCGTCCCGATGAAGTGCATCGGGATCGCGGTCCACCCTCTCCCCTCGGGAGAGGGCAAGCGCCAATTGCGATGCACTCCGTTTCTGACATCACGGATAGCCGTTTTCGGCTATGCACACTCAGGATGACAGTCTTGCAAGTCTGCCGCATCCGGCCAACCTGCCCGAAGCGCAGCCCGCCGAGATCCGTGTTGTTTCCTGGGTACTTTCGTGCTAGAGATTAGAATTCAAAACTGATACACCATAATGCAGGAAACCGCTCATTCTCTTGCGCGCATGGACCTCATGAATCCTGAAATCGTTTCTCCCACGCAGCCGGTTCCCACCGGCGTGGCCGGAACCAAGGCCGGCGAGGCGCGGACTTCGCTTCTTAGCCGGGCCTTGCTTGCCCTAGCCGTGCTATTCGTGGTGGTACGAGCGCTGCCCATCCTGAGCTTTCCAATGGGTCGGGATCAAGCAACTTACTTGGTGGTTGGAAAGGGCCTGCTAGAAGGCAAGCAACTGTATCGGGACCTCTGGGACATCAAGCCCCCGGGAATTTTCATCGTGTACGCTGGTATCGCGAAGCTTTTCGGCAGGGCAATGTGGTCGGTGGCAATGGTGGATATCCTCTTGTTGCTTCTGATCTCCTACCTCCTTTTTCGGTTCACTGAGCCCTACCTAGGCCGCGCCGGCGCCGCGCTCGCGGTGATGGTCCATGCTTCCATGCATGGCGAGATGGCATATTTTTGGATTACTCAACCCGAAACGTTTCAGGTGGCCTGCGTATTGGCTGGTTACTTGCTCATGAAACGCCGTGGACGGTGGTGGGAGGCGAGTTCTTTTGTAGCGGGGCTTTTGCTTGGTTATGCGTGCTGGCTTAAATACAATGGGGTTGCATTCCTGCCCTTTCTTCTCTTCCTGCCTTTTCTCGACACGAGTGGTCTTGACCGAGAGCCGCCTCGGGTTTCCCTCTCAATCCCCTGGCGGAACTGGCTGGCGAGGGCCGCCCTTCTACTGGCGGGGCTCGCTGCTGCCATTGGCATTGTGCTGGCGTGGATCGTGTTCAAGGGTGCCTGGCCTGCTATGAAGGAAGCGCAATTTGAGCTCCTACCACGCTACGCGGCCATGGCCGTTCAGCGTAGACCGCACTACTTGCTCTCGGTCTTTGCTCGAACAAACTATTTTTTGGGGGAGTGGAACCTATGGGCCACTTTGGCGGGACTTCTGGTGGCGTGGATGCGCCGGGACTTGAGGCGGTTCGCCCCGGTCTTCCTTGCCGCCCTTACCGCCTATGCCGCCGTGGTGATGCAGGTTCGTTTTCATGATTACTACTTTCAGACCTGCTACCCTTTCTTCGCCGCAATATGGGCGTACCTCGTGGTCAGCATCTATGAGGGCACTTGTGTCCTGGCAAGAAATCTCAGGCAACGGGGCTGGCGGCTCGCTGCTGGACTGGTTTGGATTGTCTTTGCCGAGGGCGTTTTCTGGCCCCTTCCGGGGGAATTTAACAAGCTGACGATGCGGTATGAAGAACTGCGCGAATGGCGAGCTGACCCTGAGACCTTTTACTCGAACTACCCGCGACAGTTGCCAGTCGAGTTTCTACGCGGGCAATTCGACGTTATTCACTACCTTGAAAAGAATGGCAGGCCAAGCGATGGCGTTTACCTTTGGAGTGCTGACTGCGCGATTTACTACCTGTCTGGCCATCAGCCGCCGACCCGGTTCCTTTCCGACTCACACATGATGTCTCTCTGGTCCCCAGTTTCCTGGCGGGAAGAGTTGATGCGGGATCTGAGAAATGCTCAGCCGCGTTTCATCGTTGTGGCACGCGGTGACCAGCTACCCTTTCTTACGTATGTGAACCTGGACTCCGAAAATTATCTCAAGATCTTTCCGAAGCTCGAATGCTTTATCACTGAAAACTACGAGCCCGTCGCCGACTTTGACAGTTTCATCGTTTACCGGCGGAATGGGCACACTTGAAATATCCGGCAAGGAGGCTGCGGGGTTCAGCGAGGATCCCAAGAAATCGGGTTGTCGCGCAGGATGGCTAGCGCTTGCTGTGCGCGGAACATTGTTAAAGATGCTTAATATCGAGTATTGCTTCATCCTCGCCGCCGTGGTCGTGGCATTCGCTTTTCCCACCTTCGCGTCCAACTTTTTTGCCGCGGTGGAGCGCCGCTTCCTGAGGCTCGCGCGGCGGAAAAGGTGGGCCGTGCTCGTGGTGGGACTGAGCGCCTTGGGCCTGCGCGCGGCATTACTTCCGCTTTTTCCGATCCCCAAGCCGACTGTGCATGACGAATTCGGCTACCTGCTGGCCGCGAACACCTATGCCCAGGCTCACCTCACTAATCCTCCCCATCCCATGGGGGTGCATTTCGAAACCTTCAGCATCATTCAACGGCCCACCTACCAATGTTTTGCGCAACCCGCGCAGGGCATGATCCTGGCCGCCGGCAAGGTCATCGCCGGACACCCTTTCTGGGGGACATGGTTCAGCGTGGGCGTGATGTGTGCCGCCCTCTGCTGGATGTTGCAAGGCTGGCTGCCAGCGGGCTGGGCGATGCTGGGAGGGTTGCTCGCCATTCTGCGTTACGGGGCGACCAGTTACTGGGCCAATAGTTATTGGGGAGGGCTGCCGGGGGCCATTGGGGGCGCGTTGGTTCTGGGGGCGCTGCCGCGCATCCAGCGCTCGCCGCAAGCCAGGCATGCGCTGGTCATGGGCGCCGGCCTGGCGATTTTGGCCAATAGCCGTCCCTACGAGGGCTTTGCCTTCAGCCTGCCCGTCGCCGGGGCGCTCCTGATCTGGGTACTAAAGAAGGATCGGCCTGAGTTGCGAGTTGTTGCCCGGCGCGTTGTGGCGCCGCTGGCGCTCGTTCTTGCTCTCACCGGCGGCGCCGTGATCTATAACAACTGGCGTGTGACGGGCAACCCTTTGCGCCTGCCGTACCAAGTCGATCTGGAAGCCAACGCGGTGGTGCCTTACATGATTTGGCAAAAACTCAGACCTGAGCCGCGTTACCACCACGAGGTTATGAGGGAGATGTTTGCCCTACAAGCACCCCCGGCATACTATCGGGCCCGGGGGCTGGCGGGGCTTGAGTTCAAGGCAGATCGGCTGTGGCGTTTCTTCCTGGGCCCTGCCTTAACCCTGCCCTTCCTGATGCTGCTCTTCGTGTTCCCCAGAGATTTCTCCTGGAGCAATATCAGCAGGCGAAAACGCTTCCTGCTGATTGCCGGTGCGGCGTTCCTAATAGCTGTCGCTCTGGACTCGTTCTGGGAGCCCTATTATGCTACGCCACTCACCGAATTGATTCTGTGCCTGGGACTGCTGAAGTTGCGTCGCACCTGGCGCCATATCAGCAAGCGAACCCGCTTCCTGCTGATTGCCGGTGCGGCGTTCCTAATAGCTGTCGCTCTGGACTCGTTCTGGGAGCCCTATTATGCTACGCCACTCACCGAATTGATTCTGTGCCTGGGACTGCTGGCGATGCGCCGCCTGCAATTTTGGCGGTGGGGGAGCAAACGCGTAGGACTATTCCTTACGCGGGCCATTCCCGTGATCTGCGTCCTGACGTTCGTGCTGCGCCTTGCCGCCCAACCTCTGCATATACCGCTTTCTATCTCCTATGTGCCGGCGTGGGACCAGACGCCTCGCAGCGAATTCGGGAGGGCTCGCGTGTTGGCGGCGCTCGAGCGGCTTGCAGGGCGGCAACTGGTCATCGTGCGCTACGCGCCCAACCACGATGTCTTTAACGAATGGGTTTACAATGAGCCGGATATCGAAACTGCCAAGGTTGTTTGGGCGCGCGATATGGGACCGGCAGAGAACCAGGAACTCCTCGACTACTTCAAAGACCGTCAGGTGTTCCGGCTCGAGGCGGATGACAATCCTCCGAGACTGTCTGCATACAAGGGCCCTCCCGCTATGGGCGGACAGGTGAAGGAGAGCGGGAGATAAGGACTCCGAGGAGCGAATGAAGCCAAAACGATCGCTTCTGGCCAAGGCAGCGGATTTCATAACCTTTCCTCTGCGCGCCGTAACCCTTTTTCACCAAGATAAATGGGGATTCTCGTGCTTGGCGTCAGAGAGGTACGACTATGTTTCTCGTGAGGTACGGGGCTATTGCCTGGACGTGGGCTGCGGTTACCACAACCGGTTCGTGAATGAATGGTTGGAAGGAAACGGACGGGGAATCGACGTCTTCCAGTATGAAGGCTTGAGCAAAGAGCAGATCGTCGACGACATTACCCGCTTCCCATTTGACGACGCCTCCTTCGACTCCGTAACGTTTATAGCGAACCTAAACCACGTACCACGATCATGGCGCGACCGTGAGCTGGCCGAGGCGTATCGGTGCCTAAGGCCCGGTGGGAACGTGATTGTGACCATGGGGAATCCGTTGGCTGAGATCGCAATTCACAAGGTCGTTGAGTTTTATGATCGATTTTTCGCGACCCATGTCGATATGGATGCCGAGAGAGGAATGGGCGACGAGGAAGCGTATTATCTGCTGGATTCTGAAATCATTTCACGGTTGCAGGAGGCTGGTTTTGTGGACTTATCTAAGAGGTACTTCTGGAGCCAATATTGCCTGAACCACCTGTGGGTTGGCCGCAAACCTAACAGGGCCGAGCAAAAGGACCGTTGATGCCGCACCGGGCATGCCGAGGTGTTCGACCGTTCGCTGATATCTATAATCGGGAATTAAATTTCCCCATAAGATAGCGTCAAGCCTGAATGGATTCATTGTTCAATCACCGACGTAGGTATCCCTGTTGATCCCCAGCATGCTGAGAAAAACTGACGAAAAGAGTACCTCCACACCAACGAGGAGCAAAAGGGAAGAGAGGAACACCGTCCGGACAGGCTGCAGCAGGCCGAACCCTGCGGCGGCCCAGTGCGAGAAAACGATGGCGTCGCCGGTAAAGCCAGCGGCGGCCAAAGCGGCCCCGAGGAGCAAGCCGTATTCCAACTTAACGCGCTTCAGAAAGCGTGCCAGCCTCTTCTGATTGGGCGCCAGCTTTTCCGTGTAGCAGAACATCTTCACGAAAAGACCGATGGAGATGATGTGAATTCCCACCAGCGCTAGCATTATCGCCAGGGCCATGGTGTGGATGTCGAGGCCGACTTTCCCCGCCGTGCGCAGGCCTGGTAGCAGCCAGAAGACTAAGCCGAACCCGGAGGTCACCAGAACGGCCCCCGGAAGCAAAAATAACCAGTTGGGCGCGTACAGCAGGATGAAGCGCAAATGCCGCCACCCGTCATGGAAGGTCCGCAGGTGCGGCGGACGCCCTCGCCCGTCAGGCCACATGGTGATGGGAACATTCGTTATTCTGGCGCCCAGCTTTGCTGCCTTGATCAACAATTCGGAGGCAAATTCCATCCCCGTGGTTCGCAAGTCAAGACGGCGGGAGAGGTCCTTGGTGAGGCCTCGCATCCCACAGTTGATGTCCTTCACGCCGGCGTCAAAGAAGAGGTTGAGAAGGGCGGAAAGTACGGGTGTGCCAATATACCGGTGATGCCACGTCATGGCTCCGTTCTTGATTTCGCCCCGGAATCGATTGCCCACGACAAACTCGTAGCCCTCACGCCACTTGGACACAAAGCGCGGTAGTTCTGAGAAATCATGGCTGCCGTCAGCATCGCCCATCACAATGAACTCACCCTGCGCCTCTTCCAGCCCCCGCCGTAGCGCACTACCATAGCCTTTCAAGGGGGCTTTAACCACCCGCGCGCCGTGTTCCCTAGCGATCTCCGCCGACGCGTCGGTACAACCATTGTCAACCACCAAGACCTCTCCCCGAACTTTGGCCGCCTGCAAGCCTGCGAAGGCCTGGTCCACGCAAATGGCAATCGTTTGCGCCTCGTTCAGGCAGGGGATCACCACCGAAACCTCGACGGCTGCGGAAGGCGGCGCTAGTCGGCCGCTTGGCTTTGAGTTTGGCGTTCCGGCGGAGTCAATCATGTTGTTTAGGCGATTGCACCTCCAAAACGGAGTCCGGCAGGGCAGGATACGGCGACAACCGGGGAGGCGCAAGGTCCGGCTCCGCAAGCCACACGCGTCGGTGCGGGAAGTAGCGGATTAACTCGGCATTTTCGGAGTCGTCCATGTCACGCGCCCACACCACTTTGGCTTTGTCAATATCCGCCATATTATACACCCATTCATTATCCGAATTATGATATTGATTATATCGGACAATAACGAGCTGATCTCCCGCCAATCCTTCTAGCTGTGCCAGGGCCCGCGCGCGGTCCAGGTTTTGGAAATTCTCGGAATCCCAGGTGTGGCTCCATTCGACTGGGGTGGGAATGTGCAATTGGGGCGCGGCGGCGCGCAGCAGGAACAGCAAGACGCAGATGGCCGGTATCGCCCGCACCAATCCCAGACCAACCGCCTTTCCGCGCCAACTCCAAAGCCGCAAGTACCGCATGGATTGCAACACTAGGGCATAGATCGCAGCCGTCATGGGCGCCGCGTAGTGGGGGACGAAATAGATGGGCAGCGCCAACCCTACATAAGTAGCGCCGCACACTCCCACGAGAAAGCCCGTCTTGCCCGTGAGCGCTTTGCGAAGAAACTGCCGCGGATTGAAGGCGAGTAACACCACCAGGGGCAGCGCCAGCACCGGCCCGAGGAAGAAACGGTAGATATCCGAGACCTTCTCCGCCAACAACTTGAAGGGGTGCCTGCGGGCGTGATAATAAAAGAACATCTGCCATCCATGCAGATAGAATTTCTCAAGCACCGCGTGATGATACACGTGCTTGAGGTTGAGAGGTTGCCAGGGAAAATATGGCACGGCAATGTAGGTGTCGAGATTGACCTGGTAAGGGATGCGGAAGGGGCTACCCGTGACCCTCCAAAAAAAGTAGGCCATGCCCGCTGCCGTGACCGCCAGGAGCAGAGCCAGGGGCAGGACAATTCGTGAAAGCAATTGCCCCCAGGGCGGGCGCTTTTTTCCCAGAATCCACACTAAAGCCGCCACCCCGATCGGAATACCGAAGAACAAGCTTTCGTAGGGCCGGGTGTTGGCGAGGAGTGCCAAACCCAGGCCCATCAACAGGGCCTCCCGCATGCGCGCGCGCCGCTTGATTCTAGGCAATGCTCCCAGGACGAGCGCTCCGCCGATTGCGGGGAGCGCTCCTCCACAGTAGCTGTTAACCCAATACGTGTAGGATGCCAACCGCATCGCGGCCAGCAATCCACCCAGTAGAGCCCAACCCGGAGGCAACCAACCCTGCAACATCCAACAGATCGCCGCGCACATGGCGCCAGCGCTGAGCCATACACCGATCCAAGGGTTCCCTGCAATGACCTGGCCCAAGGCCATGACTAAGCCCTGAGCGGCATAATACATCGGCATGTAAGTGGGTTTCTGATTGATGTGGATACTCTCAAAGTGGATCCACATCGGATGAGTCGGATTCGCAAGGCGGCCGTGCGCGAAGGTGTCCGCTGCCAGCAGATAGCCGAAATCGTCATGAAAACCCGGCTTAGGGACCGGCACGTTGGGCAGCAGGGCCGCGCGTATTGCCAAAGCCAAGACGGCTACCAGGAAGACCGCCAGAGCGCGCCTCCGTGCCAAGCGGCCCAGGTGTTGTTCCGCTGCCTTTAACCACCCAGAGGGGAAGCTGCGAAGGAAATACGCACCTACGATCAGGATCGCCACCAGACAATACTCGAGGAAGAAGAACATGCTACCCCCACCGGGACTCTCCAGAAACTCGATGAACTAGTCGTTTCAGTTGAGCAATTTAGGCCGAGCGGACCAGAAGGCGCCTTACCTGGTTTTTGCGCCCCTGGAACCTCCTCGGCACTGTTGACCCCTGATCCCCGGAGGGGATCGATACAGTAGCCGGGGGCAACGCCCCCGGAAAACGCCCCCCCCCACCAGGTCCGACCCTGAAAGGGTCGAATTCGGGTGGCGTTATGCCGGTCTTGCGTCCCGCGGCTCAGGGTAGTACGACCCCTCCAGGGTCGGGGAACGAGCCTGGCGCCTTCCGGGGGCGTTGCCCCCGGCTACTATCTTGTGCCCTTGCAGGGCACGAAAAACCTATCCCGGATCGACGATGACATCAGGCGAATGGGGAGCAGTTTAGCACGAAGTTTCAGTTGGACCCCCATGGCCGGTGAAATCAGGGTTTCGCAGGTAAACCCACAAAAGCGCCACAAGCGCAAGAGCGGAGATGAACATCCCAGCCAGCAGACCCTGCTGGCGGTAGTAATAGAGTATTACGTGTTGACCCCGTTCAGCGTACACGGCCCGGAAGAGCTGATTGGCGCGCAGCACCGGTACTTCCCGGCCATCAATCCTCGCGTGCCAATTGGAATCGAAACGGTCCAGCAGGACGACGTACCCCGGTCGCGAGAGATGGGCGGTCAGTATCACCCTATTGGGCTGCCGTTCCGTGACTTCAACCCGACCTGCGGGACCAGAGCCCTGGACGGCGAGAGAGGCGCCAGGGTCTGCGGCCAAGATCACGTTTTCCGAGGCATCGAATGCCGGTGTGGCCATCTGCGAGAGCGTCTCGAGCGGGCTGGTCGTGAAAATGGATGTGCCCGCCACGTAGGCACGAGGCACAAAGTAAAGGTTCTCATACAGGTAGCTCGGTTGCGGAGAACCGTTGAAGACTTCGCTGACAAGTCTTGCGCCTGAAATATCTCGGGTTGGGCGAATGATGTACTTCACATTAGTGCGACCCAGCAGGCAGTCGATCCGCAGAGCGTCTGGAGCTTGGCGAAGGATGTAAATCCATACGTCGTAAAGAAACGGAGGTAGTGAGCGATCGTCGAAATCCAGGTTCAGGCTTCCCTCGATATGTTGGACCATTGATCCCGTGGCCAATACGAGTTTCTGCCGAAATACCCCCTGCGCGATAGGTGGAATCGTCGCGGCCTCGGGGATGGATTGGAAATTGACGTATCCCTGAAGGTCGCTCGATGGGGCGGTAGAAAAGCGGGTCAGCGAAGCGACGCGGTAGGTCCCCGGCGAGCCTTCGAACCGGGACACAACGGGAGGCACATATTCATAGAAGCTGGGAGGAACCGAGGGGTTGGCGCGGAAGCCCGCCGCAACAAGCTGGATCATCCCAAGAATAGCGAAAATTGGCACGCCAATACGTGCCCAGTGCTTGTTCTGTATGAGGCCGGTTAGGAGCAGGAACCCGGCGAGAAGGAAGCCGGCGACTCCGGGCAGGTAAAGTCGCAACATGCCTTCCAGGAACTGCGCCATTTGGGAGGCTTCATTCGCCGAACTGCCCTTTCGGAGCAGCGCCCACTCCGTGGGTCGCAGAGCGAGATTTGGCACAACGCAGGCAGCCGTCCAAATCAACAGGCAGCACCCCAGCAAGAACCCTAGTGGCAGGAGGGCACGGCTGCGCCGAGCCTGCCAGCAGGCAGCTTCTCCCCGGAGTGCATCCAATCCCCATCCGGCGAGGATCGCGACGAGCATAACAAAGGGGACCAGCAGCTTTACGGGAAACCGCACCAGGGAGAGTAACGGGACGAGCAGGTAAGCGAGGGAAAAGAGCGGTGTAAAGTGGCCGAAGGCGAGCAGGAGAATCAAAATCGCGGCCCCGGCCACAAAGTTACGGCGGCGGGCCCGTCCGAAGGCCCAGCCGGCCAGGGCGAAGAACAGCGGCACGAACCCCATGAAAACGGAGATGAAATAGGGGGCGCTGCCGTCATCCGCAATGGCATTCCAACTCGTCGGCGAGATCAAGGCGGGCCCGTAGAAGTCAGGCACCAGCATTTCCATCAACAAGAGAGGGTGGAGAGACCAATTGGACGTCTCGCCGGACCGCAAACCCTGCGCTCCCCGGTATGAGCTGCTCAAGAACTCTATCGAAGGCAGAAACTGGACGGCGCACAGCGCCAGCATGAGGCACCCAACCAGTGTGAATCCGGCTAAGATCCGCAGATTTGACCGAGACATCAAGGGGCGCCGCGTCCCTGCAAGGTAGAGCGCATACGCCAGGCACAAGATGAAGGTGGTGATCAGGGTGAACGGCTCAGCGGCGAGGAACTGCAATGAGAAAACCAGCGTCAAGAGAATCCACGGGCGAGCCGTTCGACCCTGAACGGCCCGGTCCGTGGCGAGCAGCGCCCAGGGCATCCAGGCCGCGCAGGCTGCGTGGTTGTAAAGATTGCCCAGCGACAGCAGGGGGCCGCTGAAGGCAAAGACGAATCCGGCAAAGAAAGCGGCCTGGCGGCTCTGTCCCCAGCGCCGCGCCAGGAGGAATGTGCCGATACCGGCCAGCGCGAAATGCACGACGTAAAACAGAGGGTAAGCGAAAACGATTGGAAGAAGGATGATGAAGAGCGTGTAGGGATAGAAAAACAGCAGGTTTGGGTTCTCCAGCAGCGGCTGTCCACAGTTCAAGTAAGGATTCCAATAGGGCAATTCGCCGTGCCGGCACATTTGTTGAATGAAGCGGGCGCAGGGATACGTGTAATTGGAGATGTCGCGAAAGAAGAGCATGGAAGGAGTAAAGATGACCTTCCAAAACAGGGCCAGCGAGACGAGCGCGAGGATGGCCGCCAACGCCAAATCAACGCGGTCAAGCGGCTCCCCAACTTTCGCGGAGGGGTCCGAGGCTGGGTCAGCCTTGGCGTGGGAATTGAGTGACGTGTTGGGACGCATAGTGGTCAGAGGCGCGACGCGCCGCAGGGGCTCTGGAGTGCGGCAGCTTGCTGCCGCTTTGATCCGGCGAGCTTGCTCGCGGCCTCACCTGCCCAAGCACCGCGCACGGGTGCGCGGCCAGCAAGCTGGCCCTGCCGAGCGGGACAAAGCGGCAGCAAGCTGCCGCACTCCAGACCAATCACACTACCGTATCTTACCTTCTTTGCGGCGTTAAAGAATGGTACTTTTGTAAGCGGAGGTTGACCCATGCATGCAGTCCGATTCCACGAGCACGGCGACATTGATGTGCTGAAATACGAAGAAGCGCCGCAGCCAAAAATCCAGGCCCACGAAGTGCTTGTGAAGGTGAAGGCTTGCGCTTTGAATCATCTGGACCTTTGGCTCCGGCAGGGGGTCGGCGATTGGCAGCTACCACTCCCTCATATTGTGGGCAGCGACATTTCCGGAGAAGTGGCGGAAGTGGGCTCGCAGGTCAAGCGTGTGAAGGCCGGTGAGCGCGTCCTGCTTTGTCCGGGGATCAGTTGCGGGCAGTGCGAGATGTGTTTCAAGGGCCTGGACAGCGCCTGCCGAAGCTATACGCTTTTCGGAGTTTTCGTGGACGGCGGCTATGCGGAGTATGTAAAGTCACCGGAGGTCAATGTTGTACGCATCCCTGGTGACCTGAGTTTTGATGAGGCTGCCGCAGTGCCGCTGGTTTTTCTCACCGCCTGGCACATGTTGTTCACTCGCGCTCAGCTCAAGCCGGGTGAGGATGTGCTGGTGATTGGGGGCGGCTCCGGCGTGGGCAGCGCCGCCATCCAAATCGCGAAGTCAGTGGGCGCGCGCGTGATTGCCACTGTCGGAGCGGATTGGAAGCTCGAGAAGGCGAGGGCCCTCGGCGCCGACGAAGTCATTAACCACAGCCAGCAATCGATTTCCGGAGAAGTCAGGCGCTTTACGGGAAAGCGCGGCGCGGACGTGATTGTCGAGCACGTGGGCGCTGCCATTTGGGAAGAATGCTTCAACTCTCTCGCCACCTATGGCCGGTTGGTGACCTGCGGCGTGACCAGCGGCGGAGAAGTGAAGCTTAACCTGCAGGGCCTGTTTGGCCGCCAACGCACGATCCTGGGTTCTTTTATGGGCGGAAAGGCAGAAATGCTGGAGGCCCTCAAATTCATCGCCCGGGGCAATCTCAAGGCCGTGATTGACTCCGCTTTCCCGCTCCGGGAGGCCGCAGCCGCCCAAAGGAAAATGGAAAGCCGAGAGTTCTTCGGCAAAATCCTGCTGCACCCGTAGGAAAAGCAGAAATCAGAAATTAGAAACTGGAAAATCGAAAGTCGAAACTGGAAAATAGAAACTGGAAATGGAAACTGGAAGTTGGAAACTGGGAAATGGAAAATGGAAACTGGCAACCGGCAGCGTTATTTTCCAGTTTCTAGTTTCTAATTTCCGATTTCCAGTTTCCATTGCCACCACGCCGTGGGGCAGCGCTGCGCTGGACTTTGACGTGGTCTCGGCTTATTCTGGCTATGCCTCAAAGCCCGCGGGGGGCTCAATTTGAGAGGCGGACAAGAGGTCACTATGGGTACTACCACGCAAAAAGCGATTCGCTTGGCCGAGCGTATGTCCCGGCTGGGCACCGAGACTGCTTTCGAAGTCCTGGTACGCGCCCGCGCACTGGAAGCACAGGGCAAAGAGATCATTCATTTGGAGATTGGAGAGCCTGATTTCTCTACTCCTGCCAATATCGTGGAGGCCGCCGCCCGCGCTCTGCGCGACGGTTGGACGCATTACGGGCCTTCTGCCGGCTTGCCTCAGCTCCGGGAAGCTGTGGCCGAGTATACCGCGGCGTATGCAGGAATTCCGGTTGACCCGAATGAAGTTGTCATCACGCCAGGCGGTAAACCCATCATGTTCTTTGTCATTCTGGCGCTGGTGCAGCGGGGCGATGAAGTTCTTTTCCCCAATCCCGGCTTCCCCATTTATGAATCCATGATCGACTTCGTCGGGGCACAGGCCGTTCCTTATGGATTGCGTGAGGAACAGAACTTCGATGTGGATATGGAAGAAATCATCGACAAGATTACAGACCGCACGCGGTTGATCATCCTCAACAGCCCTCAAAATCCGACCGGCGGCGTGATCAGCCGTGAAGGCCTGAAAGCTCTTGCGGACAAACTTGCGGGGCGCGAAATCCCCGTCCTTTCCGACGAAATCTACCATCGACTGATCTACGAGGGTGACCACTCGAGCCTGGCGCAATTTCCAGGCATGAAGGACTGGACGATCATTCTGAACGGGTTCTCCAAGACCTATGCCATGACCGGCTGGCGGATGGGTTGGGGGGTGATGCGGCCGGATCTGGCGCGGTATGTGGCGCAGTTGATGACCAATTGCAACTCCTGCACCGCCAGCTTCAGTCAGATTGCAGGGATCGAGGCATTGCGAGGCGATCAAAGCTCCGTAGGCGTCATGCGGGAGGAATTCCGGCGGCGTCGGAGCGTTATCGTCGAAGGCTTGAACCGCATCCCGGGCTTCAGTTGCCGGCAACCACGCGGGGCCTTTTACGTCTTTCCCAATATCAAAGAAACGAAGTGGAATTCCCGTATCCTGGCAGACGCCATACTGAACGAAGCCGGCGTGGCGTGCCTGGGCGGGACCGCATTTGGAGAGTGGGGAGAGGGTTTTCTGCGCTTCTCCTTCGCTAATTCCGTGGAGAACCTTCAGAGGGCTTTGGAGCGGATCGAGAGTTGGGTCAGAAAGAGCAGGATTTAGGATTCAGGAATCAGGACTCAAGATTTGGAAGACTGGGCCCCATCAGTGAAATAGGACGGCAGGGCTTAAACCGGCACAAATCCTGGGCTAAGTTCTGCCGCCCGCCAATAAGAATGGCGGGCTATCTGAAGACCTCTGTGGGCCTTTCGAACACTTACTTTCCTGTTGTGCATCCCCTGCATTCATACCTCTTTATTTTCCAACGCGGGGTTGTATAATGCAGGGCCATTCGGAGGGCCTTGCGCTTCAGGTTTTTCAGTAATGCTCAGAACTCAAGAGATTATCGGTACGCGAACGCTCGATGCACGCTCGGGAGGAGGTATTGATGGAAGGTTTGAAAATGTCGCGCCGGGATTTTAATAAATCCGCAGTACTAGGAACGGCCAGTCTGGCTCTTTCCGCAGGCCCTGCGGTGCGAAACGTGCTGGGAGCCAACGATCGCATTGGGGTGGGGCTGATCGGTTCAGGAAGCCAAGGTCGTTATGACCTGGGCTCCTTCATCAAGACGAAACAAGTTGACGTAGTCGCGCTCTGCGATGTGTGGGACCTGCGCCTCAGCGAGACGCTGGTGGGTCATAATCTCTCATCGGAGAAGGTGAAGAGTTACAAGGACTTTCGCAAGCTCCTGGAGCACAAGGATATTGATGCGGTTATTGTCGCCACACCTGAACACTGGCATGCCATTCCCACGATCATGGCGTGTGAGGCCGGCAAAGACGTGTACGTGGAAAAGCCGACTTCGCACACTATTCTGGAAGGTCGAAGGATGGTGGAGGCAGCTAACAAAAACAACCGGGTGGTTCAGTGTGGGACTCAACAGCGGTCGGGTGAGCATTTCCAGAAAGTTGCCCAACTCCTCCGCAGCGGGAGGATCGGCCGGGTGACGGAGGCCGATACCTGGGTTTTGCGTGGGACCTCGGTACAGTCGAGGATGCAAACGTCTTACCCCGACACCGACCCGCCGGCGGGTCTCGACTGGGACCTCTGGCTGGGTCCAGCGCCCTATCACCATTACAATCGCAACCGCCATATGGGTTGGGGTGGCTTCTGGGAGACTGGAGGCGGGGAGTTGACGAACTGGGCGCCTCACCTGATCGATATCGTTCATTGGGGGTTGGGGGTCGATGCCCCGCGGACGGTGGTGGTTTCCGGAGGTCAGTTCATTTCTTCCGGCGTGTTTGAAATTCCCGATACGATTGAGGCGACTTACGAGTATCCCGGTTCGGTCGTAAATGAGAATGGCATACTTGTGAAGTTTTACAATCGCGCCGGACGCGGCCCCGATGGCCATCAATATGGAATGGAGTTCTACGGCACGGAAGGAACGCTGTTTGTGGATCGCGAGGGCTACACGATTTGGCCGATGGATCTGGTGCACGACGGCTGGGAAACGTTTGGTCCCACAGCAGTAACTATGGGCGATGGTACTCCTCAACATCAGCCGCATGTGGAGAACTTCCTGGAGTGCGTTCGCTCACGCAAGAAGCCAAACTCGGATATCGAGACGACCCACCGGGCGACCAGCGCCTGCATTGTCGGAAACATCTCTTACAAGCTAGGACGGAAGTTGCATTGGGATCGAGACAAGGAACAGTTTGTTGGCGACACGGAAGCCAACAAAATGCTCACCAAGGAATATCGAAAACCGTGGAAAGTCGCTTGAAAGCTAAGGAGAGTCGCGCATGAAATATGGCGTCAATACGATGATTTGGACGACGCGCGTGGACGAACGCCGCGCGGCGCTGTTCTCCCGAATCCGGGAGTGGGGCTTCGATGGGGCTGAGCTGTTTTTATCCCCGCAGGAGCCTAGAGACATACCTGCGGTTCGAAAGATGCTGGAGAAGAATCAACTGGAATGCACGACGTGCAGCGTTATACCCCGCGAGTGTCATCTGGTGAGCCCCCTGCCTGAGGTGCGGGCCAGGGGAGTGGAGTTTCTGAAGACGTGCGTAGACCGCACGGCCGAGCTTGGAGCACGCTTGGTCTGCGGTCCGATGTTTGCCGGCCTGGGCGTGATGACTGGCTGCCGCCGCACTCCCGAAGAGTGGAATTGGGCCGTGGAGGGATTGCAGGTGGTTGCCCGCCATGCTCAGAAGTGCCACGTGATGGTCTGCTTGGAGCCACTCAACCGCTTCGAGACTTACTTCCTCAACACACTGGAGGACGCGGCCCGCTTGATTCACGATATTGGCGAGCCCAACGTCAAGATTCACTTTGATACCTTCCACGCCAACATCGAAGAGCGGCATCCGGCAGAAGCGCTGCGGTCTGTCGGCAGTGAGCTGGGGCATGTCCATGCCTGTGAGAACGACCGCGGCATCCCGGGGACGGGGCACATTGATTGGCAAGGGGTGCTAAAGGCGTTGAAGGTTATCCGTTACAACGGCTGGATGACCATCGAATCGTTCGCGCAGCCGGAGCCCGGCCTCGCTGCGGCGGCTGCCGTCTGGCGCGACATTGCTCCCTCCGGTGATGAGTTGGCGCAACAGGGATTGCGCTTCATTCGAAGCCTGGCCAGGGGGCTGGGGATCAAGTGAGGACAGGTGTCAGGTTTCAGGTGTCGGGACCGGGTGGGGTGCAGGCCCTGCCCTCCTGACCCGTGGTTCTTCAAAGGCAGCAGGCGCGGGGACACCCGGGAATGACACGTATGAAATCTTACCGATGATGGCTGACAGCACAACTGACTACTGACAACTGACGACTGACAACTTCGTTTTCCCGCGACCAATTGGGGGTTTCTATGAGTGCGAATTTCGTTAATGTGTGTCGGATTTCCAGAAGGGCCGGGCCCAGGCTTTTCATCTTATTTGCACTTCTCGTGATGGCTGCGTCGGCTCTTAGGTTTATTCCCCCTACTGAAGCTCAAGGGTCGGATGAGATTCCCTTCCGCAAGCACACGATTGACTTGGGCCCGAGCGAGACCGTGGCCATTGTGGATATGAACCGGGATGGCAAGTTGGACATAGTCTCCGGGGAAAACTGGTTCGAGCAGGCGCCGCCCGCTGCGCCCGGCGAGGGGCCGCGCTGGATCAAACACAAGTTTCGCAGTCTGCCTTATACGGATTTCTACTTGGAAGACCTGAGCGATCTGGCTATCGACGTAAACGGGGACGGCTACCCGGACATCGTGAGCTGCTCTTACTGGTCTGACCCGCTCACTTGGTGGGAAAATCCTGGGGCGCGGAACCAGCCCTGGAAGAAGCACGTGATCGAGTCGCGCGCTCCGGTGGAATTCGCCTTCCTGGTGGATATTCTCAACACGGGCAAGCCACAACAACTCTTGCCACAGTTTGGTGATCCGAACTTTCCCTTGACCTGGTACGAGTTGTCAGGCAAAGGGGGCGATTCCGCCTGGATCCCGCACGTCATAAGTCCAAAAAGTTACGGCCACGGCATCGGAGCAGGCGACGTGAACGGCGATGGGCGAACCGATATCATCACGCCCAAGGGATGGTTTGAAGCGCCTCCCGACCCTCGCAATGGCCAGTGGATCTTCCATCCGGAATTCGATTTGGGGGCCACGGGGTTCATTTACACGCTGGATGTGAACGGCGACGGACTGCCGGACATTGTCACTTCCCTGGCCCACGACTACGGAATCTTCTGGTACGAGCAGAAGAAAGATGCCGCGGGCCATCGCACTTGGATCAAGCATGTGATTGACGATAGCTGGTCCCAGGCCCACGCCCTGACCCTGGCCGACCTGAAGGGCGACGGCCACATGGATATCGTAACGGGCAAGCGGTACTTTGCCCACAACGGTCACGATCCGGGCAGCCGCGAACCCCTGGGAATCTACTGGTACGAACCGATCAAAGTGGGGAATGACCTCCAATGGAGGCGACACGTCATCGACTACAGCACGCGCACGGGTGGTGGCATGCAGATCGCCGTGGTGGATATCGACGGTGACGGCGACTTGGACATCGTCGTGGGAGGGAAGTCCGGCCTGTTTCTATTCGAGAACCTGACCATCACGCGCTGACTGTGGCTCGAGTATGCACGCCTCAATCCGATGTCTTTTTGGGGCCGGCCCTCTCCCGAGGGAAGGGAAAGAAGCGAGGCGGTGTGCGCCGGAAAGCCAGAGGCTTTCCGCACAGCGGGCGGCAGAGCCGCTTTTCTCCCGACTTTGACGGGGCAGCACTGAACACCCGGCGAGAATTTACGCTGCGGAGGCGCGCTCCTCGCAACCCCGCAAGCGCTCACGAAGCTGCAAGACGCGCGCGGCGATATGTTCGGCGCTCAGCCCGAACTCCTGAACCAGTTCCCAGGGTTTGCCGGAGAGTCCGAACCGGTCATTGACCCCGACCATGTCGAACCACAGAGGGTGCTTGTAATTCTTGCGATGTCGCAGGATGGCGCCAGCCACGATGTTTCCGAATCCTCCCACCTGGTGCTCTTCGGCAGTGACGATCAGGCGCGTATGGTCGGCGGCCTGCACCAGCGCCCCCACATCGAGCGGCTTCACCGTGTGCATATTCACCACTCGCGTTTCGAGGCCGAACTCTTCCTTGAGCAGCCAGGCGGCGCGCATTGCCTCCGGCACCATCGGCCCGCAGGCGATGATGGACACATCTTCATCTTCGCCCGCGTAATGGGTGGAGAGGAAGGTCTCGAAGGCATCCAGGAAGCGCGGCTTCTCACCTCGATAGCGAATGATATTGGCCACGCCGTACCGGAAGGGGGTCGCCGGAGTGGTGACGACAGGCGTAGCCTCCCGCGCAAAGCGAATGTAAGCCGGCCCCACCAGGTCGAGCAGGCTGAAGAGAGTGGTGCGCTCTGTCTCGAGCGAATCGCACGGGGCCAGCACGTGCATATTGGGCAGGATATTCATCAGCGCAATCTCTTCCAGCGCCTGATGGGTCGCCCCGTCCTGGCCTACGGAGATGCCGCCGTGCGCCCCGGCGATTTTCACGTTCAGGTTCGAGTAGCAAATGGTGGTGCGGATTTGGTCCCAACAGCGGCCGGAGGCGAACACGCCGTAGGTGCCGGTCACCGGGATCAACCCTTCCTTCGCGAGCCCTGCGGCGACCTCCATCATATTCTGTTCGGCGATCCCGACGCTGAAGACGCGGTGCTTGCGCTCCGGGTGCTTGGCCTCGAAGTCCGTAATGCGGATGGAGCCCGAAATATCGGCGTGCAACGTGACGACGCGCTCATCGGCGCCGGCTTTTTCGAGGCCGCGCCCGAATCCCATGCGCGTCGCGTCCATATCCACTTTCATGGTCGAGCCTGCATTCCACCAGTAATCGCGGCGGAAGGTCGGCAGTGTGTCGTTTGTTTTGCGCGTTACCTGCGCGCCATATTCAGCGGCCCTGGCAAGCAACGCCTCGACGCGCGCGCCAGGGAGCGAGGGCGAGGCCAGCTCCACCATGGCCTTTTCAAACTGCGCGCGGTTGGGCGCCACGCCGTGCCATCCCGCCTCGTTCTCCATGAAGGACACACCCTTGCCTTTCACCGTGCGGGCGATGATGAGAGTCGGCAGGTCGTCCTTCGCCCGCGCGCTCTCGAAGGCCTCGAGAATCTTGTCGATATCGTGCCCGTCGATCTCTAGCACGTTCCAGTTGAAGGCCCGGTATTTCTCCGCCAGCGGGTCTACGTTCATAACGTCGCGCACCCAGCCGTCGATCTGCAGATCATTCTTGTCAATAATGCCACAGAGATTATCCAGCTTATAATGGCCGGCAGCCATAGCCGCTTCCCAGATGCTGCCTTCCTGCTGCTCGCCGTCCCCCATGATGCAATACACGCGATAGGGGCGGCCCAGCAGCTTTCCCGCCAGTGCGTTGCCCACCGCGACTCCCAGCCCTTGCCCCAGCGAGCCGCTGGAGACTTCCACGCCGGGGAGTTCAAGCCAGTTAGGATGGCCCTCGAACCGTGAGCCAAGTTGGCGCAGCAGGACCGTGTCCTCCAGAGGGAAGTACCCGGCTTTACCCAAGGCCACGTAAAGCGCTGGCGCCTTATGGCCGGTTGACCAGAAAACGCGGTCGCGGTGGGGCCAGGCAGGATTTCTTGGGTCATGGTTCAGCACCCGAAGGTACAGGGCGGCAGCAATGTCCATGACGGAAAGAGTGCCACCGGGGTGGCCCGAGCCAGCGGCAAAAATGTCGATTATATCGAAGGCGCGCATCTCGGCGGCGGCGGCGCGCAGCTCTTCCACGGTCAGCCGGGGACCGCGTTGCTCACAACTTGTGCTCATAGTTCTTACCTCCCCTCACTCTGAAGCGGGCATAAACGCCCAATGGTGCGAAGATTGGCGCGGTAGCAGGAGCAAATGCCGTGAGTTGGATGTCGCCCCCAAGCAATCAGTTCAACTCGTGGCAATGCCGTAAGTCTTTTGCTGTGAGTGTAATAGGCCTCTTCGAAGAGCCTCTTACTAAGGGCTTTCGAGGTGTCCTGTACGCCGCGCGTCAAAGGCAATCCTCACTCTCGTCAGACTGAACCTGCACAATACCAGCCGAGGCAATCAGCCAGATTAAACCCCGTGGGGGAAAACAAGGGTCAAAGCGGTCCGAGCTTCCAGATTGGCGACTTTAGGGCACAGGCTGGGGCTGAGTTCCCGCGCCATAGGCGTCTCGACCTAATGGGCAAACGATGAGTCTTGCCGCAACCGGTTTAGTCTTCCCTTAATGAAACGGGTTGATGGCGCGCACTGTGCCGTACATCCGATCGTGTTCGAAGTCCTCCGATATCAATTCCGGAAGACCGTAGAATTCGGCGTAGGCCCACAAGTGCGCATCGAACCAGGAGAGCTGGTAAGCTACCGCGCCCCGCAGAGCGGTTCGAAGAACATCTCCAGTTGGGTAAAGGACCACAAATTGACTGAGTAGCTCTTCGGCTTCCCGGTGGGCCTCGGCTTGGGAGAGGAGGGCCTCGCCATTGATGCGCGGGCGTGTCACAGCCGCGACGAATTCGACGATGGCTTGGTGGGGGATCCGAACACTGCGTTCCACCAATCCTTGGCGCAGCAGTTCGGTCGCTATTCTCCCTTTCACTGAATATCGCCAGTCGAACCGATAGACAAGAATGTTGGTGTCAATGAGAGCCGCCACGCGTGTAAAGGTCCTCTCGTTTCCACCCCCGGTCCACGGGTTCCTTCGTATTCAGCCGCCCGTCGCTCGAGAGTTTACTCGCTCGTTCGCGCTGGCGCTCGGTGGCCTTATCGAACAGGCGCAGGCGGGTTTCGAGGTCGGGTTCGTGGGCCGCCGGGCGGGCAGGGGCCACGCGGATCGCCTCCCCTGCGGGAACCCAATCGAGTTCGTCGCCTGGGCGAATCCCATATTTATCCGCGAGCGATTTAGGAATCGTCACTTGGAGTTTGCTGGTCACTTTAGCCATAGTCCTTACTTTAGCAAGGATTTTTTCCTTGTCAAGCTGTCAGGTCTCGGTCGACGTCCGCTCGGCCGACGCTGAACATGCCCGGCTTGCCAGCCGTCATCGCTACTTATTGCATGGCGTGAGCAGCCGACGAGGTGCGGTGCTTCCATCTAACGCCTCGAACGGCAACGCCAGTTGGGGGTGTCTCGCGGCCGGCGGCGGCTCGCCGTGATTGCCCTCCAGGCCGTAGCGGGCGCGGAGTTCCGCCAAAAGCTTCGTCATGCGGGCTTTGTAATCCCCATTCAGGTAGGCCGAGTGAGCGTAGAGTTTGCGGTACTGCTTGACCAGTCGCGGAAACTCTTCTTCCAGGAAAGGCATGAACTGTTTCATGGCGGATGGCGTCAGGAAAAGGATGTTCCCGTACAGGAACTTCGCACCAGCCTCGGACGCCGCACGCGCCAGGGTTTCGAGTGACCTCTCGGAATCGTTCAGTCCAGGCAGGATGGGCATGGCATTCACGCCCACGCAGATCCCGGCTTCAGACAACTGCTTGACAGCTTCAAGTCGCTTTGCCGGTAGCGGTGCCTTTGGTTCGAGCAGGCGCGCCAAGCGTTCATCTGTCGTGGTTACTGTCATGTGAACGCTGAAGCGGTGCCGGGCGGCGACCAGCCTGAGCAATTCGAGGTCGCGAAGAATCAGGACGGACTTCGTGGTAATGGAGAATTCCAGCCCTTCGAACTCGGCGAGGACTTCCAACATGCGCTTCGTAATCTCGAACTGCTTTTCCGCCGGCTGATAGGGATCGGTCGCCGTACCGACAGCGATGGGCAAGCCCCTGTCCTTAGCTTGGCGGAGTTCCGCGCGCAAGAGTTCCGGCGACCCGATTTTGGCATAGATCTTCCGCTCAAAGTCCTTTCCGTCCCACATCTCCATGAACTCGTGCGTGTAGCGGGCGTAACAATACTTGCAGCCGAACTCGCATCCTCGGTAGGGGTTGATGGTCCAGGCGAAAGGCATCCGCCCGCTCGATTCGCGGTTGAGCGTGGAGCGGCAGGGGAGGGCAAAGTACTCCACCTCGGCGCGCTCGCGGACCCGGGGACTTTCGGCCGCCAGGCGAGCGATCCCCACTAATGGCATTTCCGGGGTGGGTCGATTGGTCAGAACAGCGATTGACGCCATCGCGAAGCTCCAGAATCAGGATAACCTAAGCTTCGCTTTTTCTTCGCCTCTTGTCAAGCAATATTTGGAGGCAGGCAGGAGGGGGTGGAAGTCACTGTTCCGCGCGCACCCATTTGTAAGCTGATGTGTTTTGAGCTGGAGTGAAAGGAATTGGCAAAAAAAGGTCGAATGGGGCAGCGTGACGGGCTGCCGCCCCATCCCATTTTCGCGGCGAGGACCGAACCAGGTCCACTGAGGATGACCAGATCTCACCTAAGCAAGAAGCTGGCCTGGGGGATAGAAGTTACATGCCTGCCTCAAGCGCCCTGTGGCATTCCTGGAGCGCGTGGTCCACATGCGCTATGGCCTTAGCCCGGTGCCCATGGAATTCTGATGGGGCAGCCTCAAGCTCCCGCCTGGCTTGCTCCAGGTGCTGGATGGCCGCTTCAATCCGCGGATGATGCTGAGGCGCCGGACTAGCCGCGGCGGCGCCGGGAGTCGCCGCTGGCGCGCCAGGCCGCGGAGATCCAGGTTGCGCGTGAAAAACTACTGGTAACAAGGTAGCGGCCAGTAACGCCACCCCTACCGCCCACGAGATCAGTGTTCGTTTCATAGTTCCTCCATGCATTGAGATTTTGTGTATATAGCAATCGTCGCGTAAGGAAGCATTCCTCAACGTGACTTAGCCCTACACCAGATTTAAGCACAAGTCAGAAGCATTTGCACGAGTAATTGCTGAAACGGGTGACGATCCAAGGCCGGACAGGCGCATCATTAAGCTCCTCGCCGACGATCATTGGGCCGATTCCGGACCTGACCTATTTCGCTGCAAGGCTCGACGAGTGCTTTTTTCTCTCCGAAGGTCGGGGATGGGTAGTGGGTCAAATTGATCCCGTAGCGGCGAGTTCATCTCGCCGAATGGCGGCGTAAAGCCGCCTCTACATCAAATTGACCCACCACCCGGAGATGGGGCGTTGACCCTCAAAAGCGAATTGCTGCTAAAATGCTCTCGCCCCATAGGGCTGGGGGAGGATTCATGAAAGTTGCTGTGGTGCAGATGAACGTCAAGATCCTGGAGAGACAAAGGAACTTGGAGAAAATTCTTGCCGGCCTTGAATCTGCTGCCTGTGCTGGCGCGGGGATCGTGGTGTTCCCTGAATGCGCGCTTACCGGCTATTGCTTCGCGGGCAGGGAGGAGGCCGACCCCGTGGCAGAGCCGGTTCCTGGCCCCTCCTCGGAGAAGCTATGGGAAGCGGCAAAGTCGCTTGATTGTACCGCAGTGGTTGGCCTGCTCGAGCGCGATGGCGACCGGATTTTCAATGCTGCTGTGGTGGTGACTCCACAGGGAATTGCCGGCACTTTTCGCAAACTCCATCTTCCGTATCTCGGGATTGATCGGTTTGTTGCTCCAGGGGACAAGCCATTTCCGGTGTTCGAGACGTTGCACGGGAAGATTGGCATCAATATCTGCTTCGATTGCAGCTTCCCGGAGGCGGGCAGGGTACTTAAGCTCAAAGGCGCTCAGCTCCTGGCGATCCCCACGAATTGGCCCATTGGCTCAGATTCTTGGCAACATACCACCAAGGTTCGCGCCACGGAGAACCACTTTCACGTTGTTGCGGCAGACCGTGTAGGCGAAGAGCGAGGATTCCGCTTCGCGGGCCACTCGCAGATTGTAGATTTCACGGGCAAGGTCCTTGCCGAGGCGGGTGAAACCGAGGAGACAATCCTGATTGCGGACCTTGACCTGATGGGGGCGGACCTCAACCGGGTGGTCCGCGTGCCCGGGCAGTGGGAGTTTGACCGCATCGCCGCGCGCCGGCCTGAGATGTACGGTCCCATCACGGAAGCTGCGGTGCGACCGTAGTAATTCGCGGCTTGACAGGCTGCGGAAAAACCCTTCCAAGCTGTCATTCCGAGCGGAGCGAGGAATCTCGCTCTGATTGTTTTCAAGCCAATGCGAGATTCCTCGTCGCCTGCGGCTCCTCGGAATGACAGGCCAAACGAGTTTTTCCGCAGCCTGTTGAGCGATGAATTGCATCCGCAATCCTGAGATGGCATAATAGTGTTTGAAGGGGCGTACGATTCATGCAAACAAACGAAGCATCGGGGTTTGAAGGTTTGATTTTCACGAAGCTGGACCAGGCGGTGAATTGGGCGCGCAAGTCCTCGATTTGGCCCATGAGCTTTGGTCTGGCATGCTGCGCCATCGAGATGATGTCCACCGGGGCCTCACGTTTTGATATTGCGCGGTTTGGAGCGGAGGTCTTCCGTGGCTCACCGCGCCAATCGGACTTGATGATTGTTGCCGGCCGCGTCGCGCAAAAGATGGTTCCTGTGATCAAGAAACTCTACGAGCAGATGCCGGAGCCCAAATGGGTGATCTCGATGGGCGCTTGCGCAACCTCCGGCGGCGTTTTCAATAACTATGCGATCGTCCAGGGCGTAAACCAATTCATTCCTGTTGATGTGTACGTTCCTGGATGCCCGCCGCGGCCTGAGATGCTCCTTCAATCCATCATCCTGCTGCAAAAGAAAATTATGCAGCAGCGAGGGACCTTCAAAGAGGCCGTCCTCCACATGAAGTAGTGCCCGCCCAATCGGAAACTGGAAATTGGAAACTGGAAAAGCGCAATTCGAATAGGACCGTGGCAGGCCCCGGTAGGGGCCGACCGCGAGTAGCCGCAGGTTTTAACCTGCGGATGGCAAAGCCCACCCGACCGCCCAACCCCGACGGGGTTGACCCTACGAACATTCGGCCCCTCCAGGGCCGGAACGATCTCGCGCCTTTCCTTTCCGTAGGTTTCACCTACGGCTACTCACGGTATGCCGCTTCGCGGCACTCGCGATGCGCGGGCAGGACGGAATGCCTGCTCACCTCATATTACCGGCGTAGATAGGCGGCAATGAAGATGATGACAACTGCAAGGCCGACAGCGATGGAGAGCCAGATTTGCCGTCGAGCGCGGACCCGGTCGAAGAGTTTGAAAGGCAACGTCAGCGCCAACGCAACGACGAAGACGAAGAGGGCGAGAACAATCTTTACAGTCAAAAGCGCCCAGAACTTGCCCCAGGCCATTTCCCAGTAATACTGGCGAATGCTATAGAGCCCTGAAACGAGCAACACGATAATCGCCGACCAAATTATCCATCGGAACCGGTCCATGACCTGTTTGGTGAGCAGATCGCGGTGCTCGGGGTCCAAGGC
The DNA here is from genome assembly GCA_050011515.1 of Terriglobia bacterium. Classification (GTDB taxonomy): domain Bacteria; phylum Acidobacteriota; class Terriglobia; order UBA7540; family UBA7540; genus CAVROP01. Next base: position 76,751 of record JBEKIZ010000017.1, read on the forward strand.
TCCCAGGGAGGGCATCAGGATGAAAAGCAGGAACGCCATCCCCCCCACTCCGATGACGACAGCGGTCACGTGCATCCATTGCACGAGTGTGGACATCAGCTTTTTCCTGACCAAAGCATGGGCGTGATTCTATTCGCTTTCGCTCCCAAGGACAACGATTATTAACGTTACGATCAATGCGGGATTTCCGATTTGTTACCGCCAGGTTTTCATCAGTAAAGCTTGTCGATAGCTTCTGCCAGTCGGAAGTCCTTTTCCGTGACTCCCGACTCGCTGTGCGTCGAAAGGCTGATGCCCACCTGGTTGTAATTGATGGTGATGTCGGGATGGTGGTTGGCCTGTTCGGCGGCTTCGGCGATCTTATTCACAAAGGCAATGGCCGGCAGGAACGATTTGAAAGTAAACTTCTTGTAGATCGCACTGTCGATGAGCGACCACTCCGGCATATTCTTCAGCCTCTCACGAATTTCCGTTTTGCTCAGTGCTGCCATGATAGCTCCTATTCTCGCGTTGGGAATGAAGGGCCGAGGAGTATCTCCTGTTCCCCCGCCGATGCGAGCCGTTCGCGAACGAAGCGGCTGAGCGCGGGATTCGACCACTCACCCGCCGACACCGGGAAGACTGGCTTGTCTTCGAGCATTAGGAGGGACATTCCCGGCCAAATGCGCGGCTTGAGCTCAGGTCCCACCGTGACCAACGCGTCCGCCCGGGGGAGGAACTGCCTTGCTGAAGCCTTCAATTCCCGCCGCGATTCATCAATTACAAACAGAAAGACCGTGGGTTTGAGGAAGGCCAGTATGCTGTTGCTTTCGACGATCACGTGCTCATCGCCCTCCAGAGCTTTGAGTAATCCTGGCAGCGCTTGAGCAAGTGTTCCTCCTCGAGCGCGCATCCATAGCGCGCGCCGCGCCCCCGCCGCGAGGTACCGGGAGGTGTCGTCGTGTCCATTGGGATCCTTTTCTTCGCTCCATAAAAAGTCAAGATGCGCCGGGAGGTCGTCCGCCGATGGACTATCCTGCGAGTCGGCATCGCCGCCGTGATGGCTGATCTTTACTGCCGTCCAGGCTAGTGAATTCAGCCCCCGAACTAATTCGGCGATCACCGAGGTCTTGCCGACCTTCCGCACCTGCCCGCCCACCACCACCAGTTTCATTTGTTGCCGCACACCCTGCTCGCGTTGGAAACGAGTATAGAAGAGCGTCCCAGGCAAGTCAACGAAATCGAGTACAATGGTGGGGGGCGAAAGGAAGGCTAAGCGAGGATGATTCACGAGATTCTTCCCGTGGGAATGCTGGCCTGTAACTGTTCCATCGTCGGCGATGAAGAGACCGGCGAGGCTATCGTTATTGACCCGGGCGACGAGATTGAACGTGTCCAGGAAGTGCTGGCCAAGCACAAGCTGCGGGCCAAGTACATCGTCGCGACGCACGCGCATATCGACCATGTGGGTGGCCTCGAGGAGTTGAAACGTGCCACGGGAGCCGCTGTCTTGATGCATGCGGCAGATCTGCCTCTCTACCAGAACCTGGCCAAGCAGGCGGAATGGCTGGGTCTCCTTCCTCCTGGCGTTGTGGATGTGGATCAATTCCTGAAAGAGGGTGACGCTCTGCGCTTCGGCTCGCATGTCCTGGAGGTCTTGCACACGCCCGGACACTCTCCTGGCAGCCTCTCGCTCCACCTTCCGGGCAAGCAACAGAAGATTTTCAGTGGTGATACCCTGTTCCAGGGAGGCATCGGCCGTACGGACCTGTGGGGCGGGTCATACGAGGAAATCCTGCGATCCATTCACAACCGGCTGCTGATTTTCCCCGATGAAACGCCGGTCTTCCCTGGGCACGGGCCTGCGACAGTGATTGGCGAGGAGCGGGAAACAAACCCCTTCCTGCAGGACGGCAAGAACAGGGGCTCGGGCGATTTTGGATTTTAGATTTTGGATTTTGGATTGACGCTGCCTACTGCTTTCTGCCGACTGTTCTCCCCCAGTCCGTAGCCCGGATTTCTCACCACGTTTCGACGCTGGTAGTGGGCTGCCGGAAGGGCGGGGCTTCAGCCCCGCCGGAATCGCGGCTCCCGCCCTCCGTTGGTCCGGTGCCCCGCGCAGTCCCGCAGGCGCGGGACTGCGCGGGGCACGGGACACAGGAATAATCAGGAAGGCCTTGTAACGGCGGGGCTGGAGCCCCGCCCTTCCAGACCCGTGGTGAGAAATGCGGGCTAGCCCCCAGTCCCTAAGTTTCCCCCATTGGCCTATTCCCGCATTGGCTCAATTGGCTCTTTACAATAGGCTGGAAATGGCCTAATTTGGTCTGTTAACCTCAGAGTGGAGATTCGGTCGCCGTGCTAGTGACTCTCGATTCCAGCTTGCCCAAGCCTCTTTATATTCAGATCCGCGAGCAATTGCGCGAGCGGATGGTTTCCGGAGCCTTGAAGCCGGGAGACCGGCTGGAACCCAGCCGCGAGCTGGCGAAGCACCTGGGCGTACACCGCACGACCGTCGGCAATGCCTACGCCGAACTGGAAGCGGAGGGACTTATTCAGGGGAATGTTGGTCGGGGAACGTATGTCACGACTATGGCGGAAACGCTGCGATCCACTGTCCGCGCTCCGCGTCCGGCAGGCAACGACGTGTTCTGGGAGAGTTATTTTCCCGAGGACCCGCGCGACGACTCCCTGGGACGGTTGATGGCCAGCGCTTATGAGGCGGGAGTCATCTCCTTTGCGACTGCGCATGGCGCCGATGAGATGACGCCTCATGACCTCGTCCGGCGCGCCACGGACTCCGTGCTCCGCCGCGAGGGTGGGAGGGTTCTCCAGTACGGTTCAAGCGATGGCTACCTGCCGCTCAAGAATTATTTGCGGGCGCGCTTGCAGCGTGACGGAATCCCTGTGGAACTGGACGAACTGGTGATCACGAACGGGTGCCAGCAGTCGATTGATCTCCTCCGCCGCACCCTGGTTGCCCCCGGTGATGCCGT
>JBEKIZ010000018.1:0-74265 GCA_050011515.1 Terriglobia bacterium
TCGGCAAATAGAGAAAAAATAGGTTCGGAAAATAGGTGCCGCTTCGCCGTGAGATCACCATTGACTGTCAAATGCGTCCCAAACCGCGATTCAGCACTTTCTATCATGGGGATTCCGAAGCTGCTGGCGCACACGGCGGCTCTTTGCATGTTACTCAGCGACATGATAGACTCCCCGATTTACTCCGTACCGAGTCAAGCGCCGAGCGGAGGGAGAATACGCCGAGTGGAAGAACTGGTATCGAGGAGACTGGTCGATGAATGTTTACTGAACCCACGAGCTCGTTCACATCTTCTTGAAATACCTTGAGGACCCACGGTCTCCCCTGCCGCCACCCGTTTTTTGGGACGGCTGCGAGGCGTATTACCACATCATGCGCTACGAGGGAGACCGTTCGGCTGAGGTGAAATGAGTTTTCCCTTAGGTTCTCGGGTCGGGGGTTTGTCGTCGGGACTTTCGCAGAACGTTTGCCGTTCCGCTGTTGAATAAGAATTTGAATGAAGATCAAAGACGTTCGCGCCACAGCCGTCAGTGTCCCCCTCGAAGCTCCGCTGAGGCACGCCCACGGTTGCCATTGGGGGCGGTTCGTCCGAACCATCGTCGAGGTCGAAACGGACGATGGGCTGGTCGGCCTCGGCGAAATGGGAGGAGGCGGCGAGTCGAGTGAAGAAACATTCCGCCGCCTAAAGCCTTATCTTGTCGGCCGGGATCCGGCCCGGCTCGAAGAGCTACGATTCCTTATCAGTAACCCAACGGCTTCTCTCTACAACAATCGAACGCAAATCGTCGCTGCGCTTGAATTCGCATGTCTCGACATCTTGGGGCAGTCTTGGAGAGTTCCGGTCTCCGAGATTCTCGGCGGCCGCTTGAGGGACCGGGTTCCGTTTGCGTCCTATCTCTTTTTCCGTTATCCCAGCCCCGCCGATGCGACTGGAGAAGTTCGCACCATTGAGCAGCTCGTGGCGCACGCACGAGAACTCAAGCAGCGATGGGGCTTCTCCACGCATAAGCTGAAGGGCGGAGTTTTTCCGCCGGAGTACGACCTGGAGTGTTATCGCGCGCTCGCTGCCGCATTGCCCCGGGATCGGCTGAGGTTTGACCCAAACGCCGTGTGGTCTACAGAGCAGGCCATCCAATTCGGCCGAGCGATTGAAGACCTCAACAACGATTACCTGGAAGATCCTGTTTTCGGCCTGAACGGAATGCGAAGGGCACGAGAGAAACTGCAGGTGCCGCTTGCGACCAACACCGTGGTGGTCAATTTCGAGCAACTGGCCGCCAACATCCTCCATCCAGCCGTGGACATCATTCTTCTGGATACAACTTTCTGGGGAGGCCTTCGCCCCTGCATCAAGGCCGCGGCGATCTGCGAGACTTTTCAGTTCGGTGTTTCCGTTCACTCCTCGGGCGAGCTTGGAGTCCAATTGGCGACGATGTTGCATCTGGGTGCGGTTATTCCCAACTTGACCTTTGCTGTTGATGCTCATTATCATCACTTGAAGGATGATATTATTGCGGGCGGAAAGATGCGGTGCGAACAGGGCTCGATGGCGGTGCCGAACTCCCCCGGTCTGGGAGTGACACTCGATCGCGACAAACTGGTGAAGTACGCTGACGCCTACAAACGCTTGGGCCCCTATCCTTACGACCAGGATCCACTGAGGCCCGGCTGGACGCCCACGATTCCGAACGCCAGGTGGGCTGACCCAGAAGATGATCGGATCCCCAAAATTAGTTTCTAGCGACGAAGGGACTCATCGGAGGAAAGCGATTGGCTTGAAGAATGAGGAGGAGCACGCCATGAACATGCAGGAACATCTCGTCGTGGAAAAGATGGTCTTCCGAAATACCAACCGGCACTTGGGTCGCGATATTTCAGTTACGCCGAGCAACAGCATGAGCCGACATCTCTGTTACGGGCGCATTATCTTGAACCGCTCCACCCCGTCGGTGTCTTTCAACAACGGTGACCACGAGACCGGCCTGGTCTGCCTTTCTGGGAGCGGCACGGTTCAGGTGGACGGAGAAAGCTTCGGGTTTGCTCAGTACGACTCCATCTACATACCCCGCAGCAGCACCATTGAGGTCCGCACCGCAGCGCAGGCGGACTTCGCCGAATTTTCATCTGACGTGGAGAATCGCTACCCGTTGCGCTTCCTCCCCTATGCGGAGATCTCGAAGGATCCGGCGCTCAAGTTCACCAGCGGCAAGCCCGGAAACGTGCGTCAGGTCAGCATCTGCCTTGGGAGAAACATTGAGGCAGGGCGCTTGCTTTTGGGCTTCACTATCTCCGATCCCGGCAACTGGACGAGCTGGCCCCCGCATGAGCACGCCGAGATGCTCGAGGAAATGTACGTCTACTTCGACATGCCGCGGCCAGCCTACGGCATTCAATTGGTCTACAACGACCTCGAGCACCCTGAGTTGGTCACCGTGGTGCGAGAGGGCGACGCCGTCCTGATGCCGGGCGGATATCACCCGAACGTTTCCGTCCCCGGACATCGCATCGCGTATCTCTGGGGTATGGCTGCGCACCGCGAGAAAGAGGACCGACAATTCGGCGTGTTCAATGTGCAGCCGGATTTCAACCACGACTGACGGGAAAGAACACGAAAGTCAGCGGGTCGCCCTGAGAGCTGGCGCGGGTATCGCATGGGGGCTGTTCCTGCCCACCGCAATGCGAAAAATCCGGAATTATCGTCAAATTAGAAAGTGAGGTCGCACGATGCGCCCCGAACAATGGGAGTTATTCAAGAAAGTCGCAAAATCGCGGCGCGCCGACCGCGTACCTATTTCTCTCATCATCGACAGTCCCTGGATCCCAGGATATCTGGGCATCAAGCACGTTGACTACTACTTTGATCCGGAAGTATGGTTCCACGCAAACCTCAGGATCATGGAAGAGTTCTCCGAGATCATCGTGTTTCCCTCTTGGTGGGTGGAATATGGCATGGCGATCGAACCTTCCGCTTTAGGCTGCAAGATCCGCTTCTTGCAGGATCAACCTCCCTCTCAATTGCCCATGCTATTCCGCCCGGAGGATTTGGATCATTTCCCGACCGTGGACCCTTTTGCGGATGGCCTGATGTCCGCGGCGCTCCACCGATACCAAGCGCAAAGGACGCGCATTCTCGAGGCGGGCTACATAATCCCCGTGGTGACTGCTCGCGGGCCTCTTTGCTCGGCTGCCTTCCTGCGTGGCCTGACGCAGCTCATGCTGGACATAACCGACAACCCAGGCGGTGTACACAAGCTGATGTCTTACACAACCGACGCCACGATCAATTGGCTCCGAGCCCAGGCGGAAGTTATCGGCGGCAGCGTCGAAGGGATATTCATCCTCGACGATATCGTGGGTTTTCTTTCACGCAAGCACTACTTGGAGTTCGGCCATCCTTACTTGAGACCAGTTTTTGACAGCTTTCCCAAAGCTTGGGTCAAGGTATACCATAACGACGCGAATATCGAACCCTTCCTAGAAGATTTGGTCGACGTCGGCTTCGACGTACTAAACTGGACTCCTAAACTGGAAATTAACGAAGTTCGGAGGAGGACCTCAGGCAAGATCTGCCTGATGGGGAACATAGCCCCATTGGAGATCGGAACGCGCGGTACACCTCAAATTGTCAAGCTGACGGCGCTAAACCTGCTGCACAAGGTGGGCAGAGACGGTATCATCCTTTCTCTGGGTGGTGGGGTCGGCGGTGGAATGCCGAAGGCCAATATCCTGGCTATGGCTGAGGCGGTAAGTGAATTCAATTCAGAGTAGGAGCTGCATCCTTCTTAGCAAGTCCCACGGCAGCACGTGAAAAGGAATCAAGTGTGGGAACCATGAGTGATCCTGTAGATCGTCTATTTAACCTCAGAGGATCCGTTGCAGTGGTGACTGGCGGCGGCACCGGGATTGGACGGGCGATAGCTTTGGGATTGGCAGAGGCGGGGGCCAGCGTGGCCGTGTGGGGCAGACGCTATGATCCACTCGCGACGGCAGCCCAGGAGATCCGGCAGCGCGGAGGCCGAGCGCTACCCATTTCGATGGATGTGACTGACCGTGATTCAGTTGAGCAAGCCTTTCAGGAGACCGCCAACTCATTCGGCGAAGAGGCAAACATCCTTGTGAACAGCGCGGGCACGCATTTGAAGGTCCCCGCTTTGGAGATGCGCGAACAAGACTGGCAGCGAGTGTTCGATGTAAACGTGAAGGGTACTTTCCTTGCGTGTCAGAATTTTGCGCGGCGCCTTCAGAATAAGCGGCCTGGGTCCATTGTGAATATTGCATCGTTGAGCACTTTCGTCGCCTTTCCGGAAACTGCAGCCTACGCCGCCAGCAAAGCAGCCATCGGACAATTGACCCGCAGCCTGGCTTCTGAATGGGCTCGGGCCGGAATCCGGGTCAACGCGGTCGCTCCAGGCTTCTTCTTGACCGACCTGAACAAACCAATTCTTGAGGGGACCGAAAGAGGCGCACAGGCGATTGCCCGGACGCCTCTGGGACGCCTGGGGGAACTGGACGAACTGGTCGCCCCGGTCATTTACCTGTGCTCACCAGGTGCGAGCTTCGTCACAGGTGTCATTATTCCTGTTGATGGGGGCTTGCTGGCAACAGGCTTTTAGCATGCCTCGATCAAGTGAACTCGGGGCTTGTACGATCAAATCTCGCTACGCGTCATCGGACTCGCTGGAGGGAGCTCAGTCTTCAACCTTCGAGTCCGATGTTCGTAACACGTCCAAAGTCGCCGGTGACGACGTGGCGGAGTCATAATTCGAGTGTCCCGCATCGCCAATCACGCCGATCCGTGCGCTCGAGGGGTTCAAGCTCGTTCACGTTCTTCCGGGTGAAACTATGAGAAGAAACTGGTCGTGTTGTGCTGCGCTTGCATTGATGGCTTCTTGCCTCGCATCTAATGCACAAGGGCCGTCTTCGGCCAATTACGACGAGTCAAAGGCCGGAACGTTCACTCTTCCCGACCCGCTCATCCTCAATAACGGCAAGCCCGTCCTTACGACGCGCGAGTGGATGAAGCGCCGGCGCGCGGAGATTCTCGAGCTCTTTGAGACCAACGTTTACGGGCGCAGTCCGAGGCCGCCGAAAGATATCCGCTTCAATGTCTTCGATGTCGACAACAAAGCGCTCGAGGGAAAGGCAATCCGCAAGCAGGTGACCATCTACTTTTCACCCGAAGAAGATAAGGCCCGCGAGGATCTTCTGATCTACATTCCAGCCGATGCCCCAAAACCCGTTCCGGTGATCCTCGCCCTCAACTTCTTCGGCAACCAATCCGTGCTCGACGACTCTGGCATCAAGCTGGCGACCATCTGGGACTGGAAGACGCACCTGCAACAGCAAGCCCCGGAACAATCGCGTGGGCGTGACAGAGAATTCGATGTTGAGAAGATCCTGGCCCACGGCTTCGGATTTGCCAGCGTTTGCTATCAGGACCTCGAGCCGGACTTCCAAGGTGGATATAAACTCGGCATCCGCCCGTTGTTCTTCAAACCGGGCCAAACCGAGCCTACACTTGATGATGGGGGAGCGATCGGGGCGTGGGCTTATGGTTTGAGCCGCGCTATGGATTACCTCGAGAAGAACAAGGACGTTGATCCAAAGCGTGTGGCCATCATGGGCCATTCTCGCCTGGGCAAAACGGTGCTCTGGGCAGGCGCCCTGGACACGCGTTTTGCGATGGTGCTCTCGAGTTGTTCGGGAAGAGGAGGCGCCTCACTGTGGCGCCGCAACTACGGCGAAACGCTCCATAGCATGTCGGGTGCTTTTCCGTATTGGTTCGGCGCCAACCTCCTAAAATACGCCAACCGGGTTGATCAGCTTCCGGTCGATTCCCACGAGCTGATCGCCTTGATTGCCCCACGCCCTGTATACATCACCGGCGCGGAAGACGACAGGTGGGGCGATCCGAGAGGTGAGTTCCTCGCCTGCGTGGCAGCGGGACAGGTGTATCGCCTGCTCGGCGGGCAAGACCTGGGTACGGATCAGATGCCACCGCTCAATCAGCCCATCATGCACACCATCGCCTTTCACATCCGAGAGGGCAAGCATGCGGTCACGGCGTTCGATTGGGACCAGTTTCTGGCCTTCGCCGACATGCATCTGCGAGCCCGCTAATCAAGGATGTTTTCGGACCTCCGGGTACCTCATCACAGTTGTCTTGGGTTGATCGCGGTGGAGTCTTTATCGAGCGCTCCGAGCGAGGCGGGTGCACCGGCCCCGTGGTAGGTGACTCGCTATCCACCTTTCCGCTTCTACGCCCTGGCCGATGGCATCCATAAGGTTCTTTCTCAAACCAGCCCCGAAACATCCGGTCCAGCGCGCAAAACTCGGCAGTTGGAACTCCTGCTGGTTTGGGAAGGCTAAAACATGGGAAAAGTCCTGTTAGATTTCGCTTGACAAGCTCTGGGTTCTGGGCGTAAAAGCTTAGTTCGGATGTCGAACAAAGTGCAGCGCCGGGTCGCGGCCAGACGAATCAAGGGTTGAGCATCACGAGGTAGTGTGACGGCAAGCGCCGTCGCGGTTGCGGCTGGCCGGTGCCTCAACTTGTTCGAAACGGCTGGCGCTCAGTGAGGGCCGTGGCAGGGAAAGGCGCCACACCATTCTGACGCCGGTGAAGGAATCGCGCGAGTGGCCAGTTCGGAAATCGCACGGGAGATTAACCGCAGCAGCGTCTTGGACATGATCCGCACGAACCAGCCCTTGTCGCGTGCCGATCTTGCGCGCCGGACGGGGCTGCAGCGGAGCACGGTTTCACTGATTGTGGATCAGTTGATCAACGAGCGCTGGGTCGTGGAAGGCGGAGTCGGGCAGTTGCCCCGCGGGAGGCGGCCCCGGTTTCTCTATCTCAACACCGAGCGCGCGGGGATCATCGGAATTAATATCGAGCCGCGCCTGACCAGCATCGTGTTGGCGGACCTGAACACCCGCTTCCGGGCGGAGGAATCCATTCCCACGTCGCGTGATCCCAGTACGTTCATTGGCGTTCTGAGCTCCTACGTGTGCCGCCTCATCCGCCAGCATGCCGATGTGGCCTACGAGGAGATCGGAGTGAGCGTGCCTGGGTACGTGGATTATCTCGCGCAACGGCTGGTTTTCGCCCCAAACCTCGGGTGGCAACAAGTGGATTTGAAGAAACCCCTGGAAAGCTCGACGGGTCTTCCGGTGCAAATCGAAAACGCGGCCAACGCGTGCGCTTTGGCGGAGGTGTGGTCCGGGCCCCATGAGGGAATGAGCGATCTCATCGCCGTCACCGTATCGGAAGGAATCGGTACGGGGATCGTCGCCAACGGCCACCTGGTGCGGGGACCGAGCGGCGCGGCGGGCGAGTTCGGCCACGTATGCCTGGACCCGCAGGGGCCGAAATGTACGTGCGGCGGCCGCGGGTGCTGGGAGGTCTACGCCTCGAACGCCGCGGCCATTCGGAATTACGGCCGCCAGAACCCGGGCCGGTCCGGCAAGCCGGAGGAAGAGATTACCCAAGACCCCGTGACCAGCTTTACTGACATTCTATCGCTGGCAGAGCGCGGCGACCGCAGGGCCGGCGAGGTTCTAGACGTAATGGCCCGCTATTTGGGTCTTGGTATGGCGATGCTCGTGAACGGACTGGCGCCGTCGGTTATCGTCGTCGTGGGCGAGGTGACCCGGGCCTGGAAGCGCGTCGGCCCGCTCGTCCAGAGTGTGGTTCGAGAGTGCGCTCGCACCCACGCCACCACCCGCATCGTACCAGCCGACGACGCGACGCAGCCTCGGCTCCGGGGCACCATCGCTGTCGTTCTGCAAAAACACTTCCGCCCGCGGCTTTTCGCCTGAAACGCGCGCGGACTAGGTGAAGCTTTTTTCACAAATCGTGATTCCGGATTGTTGGGGAGGTACTGATTTAGTGCGAGGTTGCAACAAAGTACGTCTTAAACGAAGCGCGCGTGGCGGTGAGTGGCTTCAATCTGTCCGGCGCGTTTCGCCTGTACGCTTGCGTGCCTGGGCCGGGGGTCGATGGAATCGAGGTCGGAGCTACTCTCAGCGACTTGATTTCAAGAAACAATCATCTGACTGAAGCGAAGGAGGATATCATGGCACGAGAAGGAATGAAACTTAGGGCTGTTTTACTCAGCATGGTGTTATTGCTATTCGCGGGTACTGCCAAGGCACAGGTGCTTTACGGCTCGCTCACCGGCAATGTCACTGACGCGTCCAATGCCCCGGTTCCTGGAGCGAAAATCGAGGCTGCGAACGTTGGAACGGGCATCGTCACACAGGCCGTTACTGACGTCCGCGGAGTTTACTTGATCAATGATCTTCAACCTGGCATATATCGCGTCACGATTTCGGCCGGGGGTTTCGCCACGGTCGTCCAAGAGAACTTACGCGTGGATGCCAACACCGAACGGCGGGCGGACGTCCAACTGCAAGTAGCGCGTGTGAACCAGCAAATCACGGTGACCGCCGCCGCTGAGGCCCTTCAGACGGACCGCACCGATGTCAAGAGCCAGCTCGGCACCACCCAGGTTACGAGTCTTCCCTTGGGAAGTGACCGGAACTTCCAGACGCTTTACGTCCTGGTGCCAGGAGCGGCGCCGCCTTTCACCTCGCATTCCTTTGCAGGGAATCCCACGCAGTCGCTGGCCTTGCATATCAGTGGCGGGTCCGACACCGCTAACATCACCCTGATTGACGGCTCGATCGACACCAATTATTGGGAACAGAACCTCATCGCTTACGTGCCGCCTGAGGAAGCGATCGAGGCCGTGAACATCGTGACCACCGGCTTCGACGCCGAACAAGGGAATGCCAACGGGTCCGTGACCAACGTTACGATTAAATCCGGGACCAACGCCCTTCATGGCAGCGCTTTCGAATACAACACCATCAGCGCTCTGCAATCCCGGAACTTTTTCACCTACACCCCCCAGATTCCGAAGTACGTCCTGAATCAGTTTGGGATATCGCTGGGGGGGCCGATTAAGAAGAACAAATTGTTTTTCTTTGCCGATTGGGAACGCTATCGGCTGAGCGAGCTGGGAACCGCCACAACTTCCATTCCCTCGGCGGCCATGATTACAGGGGATTTCTCGGCCGCCATACCTGCCGGAACTAACTGCAATACAACGCCCGTAGCAGGGTGCATTTTCGACCCCACCACCGGGAATGCTGATGGGACAGGGCGTACTGCGTTTCCGAACAATAAAATCCCCCCGGGGGAAATCAGCGAGGCGTCCGCGTCACTGGCAGCATTGCTCCCCGCACCGAATTACGGACCCACACCCAATGTGCCTGCGACCAATTTTTTTAGTGCCGGCGATCTGCTGTTTCACCGCGATAGCGTGGACCTCAAGATCAACTACCTTCCCTCCGACAGGAGCATGTTCTTTGCGCGCTACAGCGCGGAGCCGACTTATGTCTTCGATCCCCAACAGCTTGGCAAGGCCGGGGGGGCGGCTCTGGGTTCCGTTTCCCAACCCGGCAACGCGTATGGGTTGACTCAGAACGCCTCCGTGGGCTGGACGTATACATTTTCGCCTCGCTTGTTGTTAGACGCCAATGTGGGGTACACGCGGCCACGCTATTCTGCCACCAATACCGACATCGGGACTAACTACAGTTCGATTATTACCGGCACGGGTGGCAGCAACCCGCTGCAAGGGGGCATTCCCAATTTCCAGTTAACCAGTCTTAGCACGCTGGGTAACTCGGCCGTCTCCAACCCCTTTCTCTTTCGCGACAATCAGTACACCTTTGCCGCGAACTTGAGTTGGATCAAAGGCGCCCACAATTTCCGTTTTGGCGGCGATATCGACCGCTATGACATGAACCGTTTCCAGGGCCAACTTGATTATGGGGTGCGGGGCGGATTCACCTTCTCCGGAGGCGTGACGTCCTTGAAGGGAGGTCCCGCGACGAGCGAATACAACTCGTGGGCGGATTTCCTCCTGGGCCTGCCTCAAAGCTTGGGGAAGGATTACGTCTATCTGAATCCTTCCACGACCCGAGAGTGGGAGTTTGCCGCTTACGCGCGGGACAACTGGCAGGTCACGAAGAAGTTGAGTATCAATTACGGCGGCCGCTGGGAATACTATCCCATCGCGACCGTAAGTCACTATGGCTCCGCCAATTTCAATTGGCTCACTGACACCGCTTATTTGGGCGGAGTCGGCGGAGTCCCGAGCAACGCTTATATGACCACCGGCCCCGGACAACTGGAACCGCGTCTGGGCATCGCCTACCGGTTGACCGAAAAAACCGTCCTCCGTACAGGATATGGCATGAGCAGCGACCCCTATGCCATGAATTACATGGCCTGGGTCTACCCGGCGGTCATTTCCCAGCAGATCCCCGGGGCCAATTCCTACACGCCCGGCGGCTATATCGGATCGTCATCAGGCCCGACGGGCACCTGGGTTGGCCCGACCGTCCCTGGCGGCCTGACTGCGGGAATTCCTGCTTTTCCCTTCCCGAGCCTGTCGGCGGGAAAGTACACCCTGCCGTCATACCTGGGGACTTACGGCTATCCCAACAAGTACAATCGCGGCTACGAAGAGGCGTGGGATTTCATGGTGCAACACGAATTCGGCCATAATTTCAACGCCCAGGTCGGATATGTCGGAAATCACATGGTTCGGGAGGCGGAGTTTATCAATATGAACGCGCCCGGCCCCGGCGGGGGCAGCCACGGAGCTCCACTTTGGGCCCAGTTTGGGAATGCCAGCGCCATGACCATCAATGGCCCCTTCTCGGGCGGGAGCTATAATGCTTTGCAGGCGCAGCTCACGCGGCGGGTGGCAAACTCACTGGTGGGAGTTAACTATACCTTCTCGAAAACCATCGACAACGATGACACCGAGGCGAACACTAACGTGACCTGGGCCTATTATCAGGTCCTTGCCCGCAACAAAGCGCTCGCCGGCTTCGACCAAACGCACAATTTCCAACTCTTCGCCGTGTATAATTCGCCGTTCGGGAAGGGCCAGCACTGGGTGACAACGGGCGTGGGCGCAAAGATTCTCGGGGGATGGAACTTCAGCCCCGTTCTGAGCCGCGAAAGTGGCACGCCGTTCAGCGTCACTTCTTCCGGCAGCTCCCTCAATGCACCCGGCAACACCCAAACCGCCGACCAAGTCAAACCCCAAGTTGCCATCCTCGGAGGCCATGGGCCCAATGAACCTTACTTCGATCCCATGGCATTTGCACCCGTTACGGCGGTGCGCTTTGGCACGAGCGGGAGGGATATTGTGCGGGGTCCGGGCCTCTTCAACATAAACGCCAGCCTGGTTCGCGACTTCGACCTGACCGAACGTTTTAAGCTGCAATTCCGGGCGGAGGCCTACGGGCTTACCAATACGCCCATTTTTGCCAATCCCGGGGCAACCGTATCGAACGCCAAATTCGCCAATGGGGCGGTTACCAGTTACGGCGGTTACGACATCATCAGCTCGACGGTAGCACCTATTACAGGATACGATAATGCCGACCGGCAGATCCGGTTTGCGCTCAAGATGGTGTTCTGAGAACAAGGCATCACGCAGGAAGAAAACCGGTGGGAAAGGGGCCTCTCCAAGTCTTGGGGGGCCCTCCCCCGCTCCCACGGCCAGAAGGACGGGGCTATCGCAGTTCTTTGCCGGCGACGCCGAACCTAAACCGAGCCTCGCCGGAACTAAAACAGCAAAGTTGGACGAACGCAAAGCACGGTCCTTGCTCGGCCTTGAGAAACTGGCAGGTTTGTGCGAAACAGGGCTTCGCTAGTTGGTTCCAAGTCACCTCAAGCGCCAGAGCCGGAAGCAAGCGGGGATGTTGGACGGCCTTTCCAGTACCGTTGGACCTAAACGGACGCCAGCCTCGTCCGGACTATTCCACAAACACCCCCCGCGACTGACGGATTCACAGGAAGAGAGGTGAGAGCGTGAAGACTCTGATTTTTTCCTTACTTGCGCTGGCGGTCGCCCCGGTCGTGGCCGTGGGACAGTTCCAGTTCCACGACCTGAACTCCAAGTCGGTCGAGTTGACGGAAGATGGCTCGCCGGTGTTTGTCTACAATTACGGAACCATGCTCAAAGAGGGCACAGCGCCGGATCGCGCCCGCTGCTGCTATCTTCATCCCGTATATGCGCCTAACGGCGTGGTGGTCACCGATGATTTTCCCAAGGATCATCCCCACCACCGCGGTATCAGTTGGATGTGGCCCGTCGTCGTTGTGGATGGCAAGACTTACGACCTTTGGACGATCAAGGGCATCCTCGACCGATTCGAGAAGTGGGAGCGCAAAGAAGCCGGCAAGGACAAGGCGGTGCTGGCGTTTCAGGATGGCTGGTACGTGGGCGATCGCAAGGTGGTGCAAGAGAACGTGGAGATCATCGCGCATTCCATCGTGGAGGGACGCCGCGACCTCGACATCACCATCACCCTGCATTCGGCGGGCGCGGAGGTGGCGATCGGCGGCACGCACGAACACGATAAGGGTTATGGCGGAGGGCTGGAAATCCGCTTCGCTCCGCGCGCCGAAACCAAGATTCGCACCGCAGCGCAGGAGGACGCGCCCGACAGCGACCGCGTCCCCGCGGCTTGGGCGGAGCTGACCGGCAATTTTGGTGGCAAGATGGCCACCACGCGCGTCACCGAAGATCCTTCCAACCCCGGGGCGCCCAACGGGTGGTGCTTGCGGCATTACGGATTCCTCGGCGTGGAATATCCCGGACTGGAATTGCGCCGCCTGGACAGCCAGGTGCCTCTGACCATGAAGTTCCGCGTATCGCTCTCGGGAAGTTCATCGAGTGCGGGGCTGACGGAAAAGCACATCCTGGTTTACACACGCAACGGCAAAGGCTACGTTCACGACAACATTCAATCGAGCGTTGAAGCCATCAAGAAAATGGGTGCGGAGAACGGATTCGCGGTGGATGTGACGGATGATCCGCTCTTCTTCGCGGACTCAACCCTGAAGCAGTACAAGGCTCTGGTGTTTGCGAACACCAATAACGAAGCGTTCTTGAACGACTCCCAGCGGAACGCATTTAAGCATTACATCGAGTCCGGCGGGGGCTTTGTGGGCATCCACTCTGCCTCGGGCTCGGAGCGCGACTGGCCGTATTTCTGGTCAGTGCTGGGTGGGAAGTTCGTGCGCCACCCACACCAGCAGGTGTTTCTCGTCCGGGTAAAGGATGCGAATTTTCCGGCCACCCGGAAATTGCCCGCCACGTTCGAATGGAAGGATGAGTGTTACTTACTCGACCACCTCAACCCGGATATTCACGTGCTGTTGGTCACCGATCGTACCAAACTCGATGATCCCGATAAGGCGAAGCATCCCGACGAAGGATTCGGCGACTCTCTGCCACTCTCCTGGTATCATGATTTCGACGGTGGCCGGGAGTATTACCTTGCCCTCGGCCACAATAAGGCGGACTATTCCAACCCCCTTCTATACAACCAGATCCTGGGTGGAATTCTTTGGGCCATGGGAGGGAAGTGAAGAGAACAGTGACGAGTGAAAAGTGACAAGTGACCAGTGAGACGAGCCGTGTACGCTCGCCACTCGTCACTCTTCACTTGTCACTGAAGTTTGGAGGTGAGATCATGCATTTCGAAAAGACGACATCGCGACGACGATTCCTGAAAGGCTCGCTCACCGCAGCCGCGGCCATCGGATTTCCCACCATTGTCCCGGCCCGCGTTTTCGGCCGGAGCGCACCGAATAACATGATCCAGGTGGCGCAGATCGGCTGCGGCCGCATCGCCCGGGACTCCGAATTCAGGGGCATCCTTAGAAATAGCGATGTGGCCCGCTATGTGGCCGTGTGCGACCTGGATACGGTCCGCATTGCCGACGCGAAGAACCTGCTCGAACAGGCCTACGCGAAGAAGTTCGGAGCAGGGAAGTACGCGGAGCTCAAAACCTACGGCGACTATCGCGAGATGCTCCAAGACAAGAGCATCGATGCGGTGTGCATCAGCACGCCCGATCACTGGCACGCGCAACCCGCTATGGAAGCGGCGTTGGCCGGCAAAGACATCTATCTCCAAAAGCCCGCTTCGTTGACCATCAAGGAAGGCCGCCAGATGGCGGATACGATGAAGCGGACGGGCCGCATTTTCCAGCAGGGAAGCCAGCAACGATCGGACTACAACTTTCGCTATGCCTGCGAGTTGGTTCGCAACGGCCGCATCGGCAAAGTTCAACAGGTCCTGATTGGATTGCCGGTGGATCCCTCTGGGGATGAGGAACCGGAAATGCCCGTGCCGTCGAACTTGAACTACGACATGTGGCTTGGCTCCACCCCCATGGTTTACTACACGGAAAAACGCGTGCACCCGCAGGCAGCGACCTTAAAGGTTCGTTACGACCGCCCGGGCTGGCTGCGCTGCGAGCAGTTCGGCGCCGGCATGATCACCGGCTGGGGTGCGCATCACATCGACACGGCACACTGGGCCATGGACACCGAATACACCGGACCGGTGGAGATCGTCGCCAGCGCTGAGTTCCCCAAGAAGGGATTGTGGGACGTTCATGGCCCGTTTCACGTGCGGGCGAAATATGCCAACGGCGCCGATGTATATATCAGCGAGATGTATCCGACCGGCGTCAAGTTCATCGGTGAAGACGGCTGGATTTGGGTCACGCGCGGCGCGCCCGTCACCGCCAGCGATCCGGCCGCGGTAAAGTCCCGCAACGCGGCGCTGGATGCGAGCGACCTGAAGATGCTCCGGGCCGGCATCAAGGACAACGAAATCCACCTGCACCATAGCCCCAAGAACGATCATCATCTGGACTGGCTGACCAGCATCAAGACGCGCCAGCCGCCGGCGGCGCCGGCGGAAGTCGGCCATCGTTCCTGTACCGCCTGCCTGCTGGCCCACGCGGCCATGAAACTGAATCGCGAACTCAAGTGGGACCCGCAGGCGGAACGCTACGTCAACGATGAGGAGGCGAACGCCCTGCTTTCCCGTCCGCAGCGCGCGCCCTACGGCACCGACTACGTGCTATCGAAGCAGGCATGAACGGGGACAATCGGAAGATCCGCGACGTCCGCGCGACCACCGTTGCGGTTCCGCTCGAAACGCCGTTGCGCCACGCAAACGCCTGCCACGGGGGTGGGTTTGCACGCCCGACCGCCGAGGTGGAGACTGACAACGGGCCGATAATGCGGGATGAGCAAATTGACCGGCGGGAATTTTTGAAGAGTGCAGGAATAACCGCTCTGCTCGGGGGCTCCGCAACAGCCTCCGCCCCGCCCGCGGCGCAACCCCCGACCGCAGTTGGCCGTGGGCGGCTCCCTTCGCGAATAGCCGAGCATATGGAAGCTTCAACCGAGGTTAGAATCATTACGCTCGATCCCGCCCACTTCCACGCGGCGCTGGTTCAAAAAGAGATGCTGCCAGGGATCGCGAAACGCGTTTCTATTTACGCTCCTCTCGGCCCGGACCTCCTGGCGCACTTGAGTCGTATCGAACAATTCAACACCAGAGCCGACAACCCGACGAACTGGGAACTCGATGTCCATTGCAGCCCTCGGTCGCTCGACGAGATGCTTTCCGCACGGCCTGGCAATGTCGTGGTGCTTGCCGGCCGCAATCGCGGCAAGATCGATAAGATCAAAGCGTCTCTTGATGCGGGCTTGAATGTATTAGCGGACAAGCCTTGGATTATCCGGGGTCAGGATCTTCACGCTCTCGAGTCCGCTCTGGACGTTGCCGATCATAAGGGCCTGGTCGGCTACGATATGATGACCGAGCGGTACGAGATTACCACGATCGTTCAGAGAGAACTCGTGAATGACCCGGCGATCCTGGGCTCGATTGTGCCGACCTCGGATAACAAGCCCGGCGTCTTCATGGAAAGCGTCCATCACATCATGAAGACTGTCGCAGGGCTCCCGAGCCTGCGCCCGCTGTCTTTCTTTGACATCCAGGAGGAGGGGGAGGGCCTCACCGATGTCGGCACCCACCTGGTGGATCTGGTCCAGTGGACGCTTTTTCCAAATCAAGCCATCAATTATCGGGAAGACATCAAGGTAGTAGGCGCCAAGCGGTGGGCTACCCCCATCACGGCATCTCAATTTCGGCAGATTACCGGGGGCGGGGGTTTTCCCGCCGTTCTGGCCCCTTACGTCCAGGGAGACCGATTCGACTATTACTGCAACAATCAGGTTGATTACAAGATTCGGGGCATCCATGTGCGGCTGAATGTACTGTGGGATTACGAGTCGCCAGCCGGCGTGGACTTTCATCATGCCGTATACCGGGGGACCAACGCCCGCATCGAGGTACGGCAGACCGACAAGGAGAACTACCGACCCGAATTGTACGTCGCGCCTAACGGGCCTGAGCGCTACGCCGTGGTCCTGCAGGCATTGCGAGGCCGTATCGAGCGGCTACAGGGCGCCTATCCCGGTACCGAATGCGAGGTCTTAGGCGATGAGTTGCGGGTGAGCATTCCGGATCGCTACCGAGTCGGCCACGAGGCGCACTTCGCCCAGGTTCTGGCGCAGTTCCTGAAGTATTTGAAATCGCCAGAATCGATGCCGGCGTGGGAGCGACCCAATATGATCGCGAAATACTATGTCACAACCGCGGGTGTCCAACTGCGCCGTCCTACGTAGCAGGCTTCATTCCAGCCCGCTTTTCTCACCAGTTATTCCGAGAATCGGTTTCGAGCCCTGATCGTCGATGCTGAGCGGGATTTTTGGGGGTGGCGGGTCGGAACGAGACTAGTGCTTAGTTGCATTAATAACCGATATTATTTATCACCCTCGGAAGGGCGGGGCTTCAGCCCCGCCGCCGCGGGGCGGAGAGTTGAATGGGCCTTTAGGCCCTGAAGCCGTGTCGCTTCAGGGGCTAAAGCCCCCGAATCCCGCCTGAGCCCTGCGGCGGGGCTGAAGCCCCGCCCTTCCATCCCCCGACAAATAAGGTTGCTAACTTCCACAACTAAGCACCAGCCCAGATTTCTCACCACGCTCTGGCGTTTTTCGCCAAGCCGCCGGAAGGACGGCTCGGCAAGCAGCAAGAAAAGCTCGGGGGCAGACCCTCCTTGCGATGGAGTCATCGCTAGGAAGTCCGCCCCCGAAAGGGAAGGGTGGGTGCAAGAGGAGCTTCATTTCCCAGCGGCGATCACCGGCACACGCTGGAAAAGCACAGGCAGTTGAGCAAGGATCTGACGCTCGGCCTTGGGGGGACTGTACTCGAGAACCACCCCCGCCTCTGCCAGCCGCAAGGCTCGGATTCGGTAGCTTCCCGCGCTGCGCACCGCGATCAACGCGGTGGAACCCGCCACCTCACCCTTGGCCGCATCGTTGGCCATGATGAGCGCCACGCCTTGCCGCCCTTGACTAACCAAAGCCATGCAAGGCTCATGGCTGGGGTTGACGCGGAATGAGTAATCGCCAGGCGGCAGAACCGCCTTGCCCCAACGTGCTTCGAAGGGCAGCGTGAATTTGCCTTCGTACTCCTGCGCACGGGCCAGGCTGGCGCTGAGTCCAGCCGCCAGCACCGCCAAGAGCAGGATTCTCACGGACTTTAGACTTCGGGTCGACTTCATAACTCACCTCCCAAGTTGAATGTGGCGATTGCCGCAGTGGCATCTTTCCGCCTCCACTTGTATAAGCGAGAGCGGTGGGCGAAAACTGTAAAGGCCGGGCAAAGATTTTTTGCCTCCCCCAGGGGGTGGAATCCTAATTTGGCCTGGGAGCGCGGGCGTCTCGCCCGCTCTTCCCTGCCTCCGTCGGGAGCCGCTGCAATGGCGGCCCAATTTCAGGTTGCGGGCAAGAGCGGGCGAGACGCCCGCGCTCCCGGAGGTGTGATAAGATTCAAGTGAATACGGTTTAAACGCGGTCGGCTCAGAGGGCAACATGGTGTCGCCGTCAGGGGACGACATAACGCAACTGCTCCGAGCCTGGGGCGACGGGAATCAGGCAGCGCTCGACAGGTTGATGCCGCTGGTCTACGCGCAATTGCGCCAGGCGGCCCACCGTTACATGGCCCGAGAACGGCACGGCCACACCCTTCAGAGCACGGCGCTGGTCAACGAAGTTTACGTGCGGTTGGCGAAGGCGCGGGAGATGCGCTGGCAGGACCGCGTTCACTTCTTCGCCATCAGCGCCCAGATGATGCGTCGCATCCTGACCGATCACGCGCGCGCCCGTCAATACGCCAAGCGCGGCGGGGGAGCGCAGGTGGTATCTCTCGACGAAGCTCCGGAAGTTTCTCCAAAGCCGCGCGCCGATCTGGTGGCGCTGGACGACGCGCTCAACCACTTGGCCGCTGTTGACGAGCGGAAGAGTCGCGTGGTGGAGCTTCGCTACTTCGGGGGACTGAGCGTGGAGGAAACGGGCGAAGTCCTGAAGGTTTCGCCGGAGACGGTGATGCGTGATTGGAAGCTGGCCAAGGCCTGGCTCTTGCGCGAACTGAGCGGTGAACAGGGCGATGAATCCTGAAGGCTGGCAGCGGATTGAGGAGTTGTATCACGCCGCGCTGGAGCGTGCGGAGAGCGAGCGGGCTGGCTTTCTCGATGCGGCTTGTGCCGGCGATCCCGCCTTGCGGGACGAAGTTGCATCTCTGCTCACTTACGATAAGCGAGCCGAGCACTTCATGGAAGCCCCGGCGCTGGAAGAGGCGGCCCGGTCGCTGGCTGCGAGCGGGGCCACCTCGACCCCATCCGATGAAGCTGCCGCCCGCCTGGTGGGCAAGACGGTTTCGCATTACCGCATCGTGGAGAAACTGGGTGGTGGCGGGATGGGTGTGGTCTATAAGGCCGAGGACACCAAGCTCCACCGCTTCGTAGCGCTCAAGTTCCTGCCGGAAGAAATGTCCAAGGACCATCAAGCCTTGGAGCGCTTCCAGCGCGAGGCCCAGGCCGCCTCCGCGCTCAATCACCCCAATATCTGCACCATTCACGCTATTGAGGAGCACGAGGGCCAGCCCTTCATTGACATGGAATACCTGGAGGGAAAAACCCTGAAGCATTTGGTGGACGTAGGGGCGCGCGGCGCGCGCCCATCGGGCCAGGGCGAACGCCGTTCGCCCCTACAAATCGATACCCTGCTCGACTTGGCCATTCAGATCAGCGACGCGCTGGATGCGGCGCACAGCAAGGGCATCATCCATCGGGACATCAAGCCGGCGAATATTTTCGTCACGACGCGCTGCCAAGTCAAGATTCTGGATTTCGGTTTGGCGAAATTAACGCCGCCTCTAGCGCACACGCCCGCGCCGTCGATTGATCCCGAGAGCCTGACCGGCTGGGGAACGGTGATCGGCACCGTGGCCTATATGTCGCCGGAGCAGGCGCGGGGCGAAGAACTGGACGCGCGCACTGACCTGTTCAGTTTCGGCAGCGTGCTTTACGAGATGGCGACGGGCCGGCAAGCGTTCAGCGGAAACACCTCGGCGGCCATATTTGGCGCCCTCCTGCACGAAGCCCCAACGCCACCCCTAAGCCTCGAACCTGATTTGCCACCCAAGCTCGAAGAAATCATCCACAAGGCGCTAGAAAAGGACCGCGACCTGCGCTACCAGCACGCCTCGGAGATTCGCACTGATTTGAAGCGCCTGAAGCGCGACAGGGATTCGGGGCGGTCCGCCGCCAGAATATCTGCGGGCAGCGCTGAACTTTCCCCAGCGGCCGGAACAGGCGGCCTTGCGGCTGCTGCGGTCGTCTCCAAACCCGGGCGGCCCCGATGGAAAGGGTGGGCAGTGGCTGTCGGCGGCTTCGCTCTTGTCGTCATCGCGTTGCTCATCTATTTTCAATCGCGTCCCCTCCCCCCACCGAAAGTATCGGGCTACGTCCCGGTCACCCACAACGGTAGTCAGAAAGATACGGTCAGGACGGACGGGGTGCGGCTTTACTTTAACGACTACGCTTCTGGGCGTTGGGGCATCGCGCAGGTATCCGGCTCCGGCGGAGAGGTGGCGCGCGTCCCAGTTCCCTCCCCAACCATGTCATTGCTTGCCGTTTCCCCCGACGGGGAAAGACTGCTCGTCGCGGACGGGGTGGCCCAGACGGGATTCAATGGACCGCTTTGGGTAGTGCCTGTGCTCGGCGGGTCGCCTCGCAGACTGGGAGAAGCCGTTGGACAGGCCGCCGCCTGGTCTCCCGACGGCCAAACGATCGTTTACGCCCACGGACACGACTTATTCCTGGCGAAGAGCGATGGCGCCGAACCCCACAAGCTTGTCTCCGCGCCCGACGACGCTTCAGATCCCGCTTGGTCGCCGGACGGCACGGTGATTCGATTCAGCGTCGGGGGTAGTGCGACTACTCAAAGCTCGCTTTGGCAGGTTTCGGTCAACGGGATGAGCCTGCATCGCCTGCTCGCCGCCTGGCACACTCCTCCCGACGAATGTTGCGGCAAATGGACTCCCGACGGGAAATATTTCGTTTTCCAGTCAAGAGGCAATATCTGGGCCCTTGCGGAAAAGGGGAGTTTATTTGGAAAAGCCAACGGCCAACCCGTGCAATTGACCTCCGGGCCGATGACTTTCTCCTCCCCTCTGCCCAGCAAGGATGGCAAAAAGCTGTTCGTGGTGGGAGAACTGGACCGCGGGGAGCTGGCTCGCTATGACGCGAAGTCCGCAGAGTTCGTTCCATTTCTTTCCGGAATTTCGGCGGAGGGCGTCAGCTTCTCCAAAGATGGGCAGTGGGTGGCCTATGTCAGCTTCCCGGAGGGAACACTCTGGACAAGCAAATTGGATGGCAGCCAGCGACTCCAGCTCACCTACCCGCCGCTCTATGCCGTGCATCCTCGCTGGTCGCCCGATGGCAAACAGATCGCTTTTTTTGCCTATTCGCCCGGCCAGAATGCCAAGTTGTACACGGTTTCGACCGATGGGGGAACGCCACGCGAAATGATACCCGAAGACCTCCAGGCACAGAGTGACCCCACCTGGTCGCCCGACGGAGCAAGAATTGTCTTCGGTGGCGCTTCAAATGATCCTAACGCCACTATCCGGATCCTCGACGTTAAGACTCATCAAATTTCGACCCTGCCTGGCTCAAAAGGCCTTTTCTCACCCCGCTGGTCGCCCGACGGACGCTATGTCGTCGCCATGCCTTTCGATTCCCGTGGCCTTATGCTTTTCGATTTCGCCACCCAAAAGTGGGAGGAAATCGCTAAGGTGACAGCGGCTTTCCCCAATTGGTCGAAAACCGGAGACTATGTTTACTTCTTGCATGGGGAGGACCAGCCGTCCGTGATGCGAGTGCGCATTCGCGACCGGAAGCTCGAGCGCGTGGCCGATCTGAAAAACTTCCGCCAGACAGGCTATTTCGGTGTCTGGCTAGGCATGGCTCCCGACGATTCACCTCTTCTGCTTCGCGACACGGGCACCCAGGACATTTACGCCCTAGACTGGGAGGCACCGTAGCCGTCTGCTTTCGCTCGGGGCCGCGCTTCCAAGACCTCCTGCGCCGCATGAATTTCCCGCCGTAGTTCGCTACGAAAGGCAGCCCTGCGAGAACCTTGGCGGACACCCTGTCTCTTGACAAACCGAAAATGGTAGGCTAGGATAGTCAGTTGAAGCCTTGCAGGAGGTCATGGCCTCAAGGAAACATTTTGCTCCCATGCAAGCGCGAGGCGCGAAATCCACCCGCGAAAATATCCCGAGCGGTGCCAAAAAGTCCGGAAAGTTTCCCGATTCCCCATGGACAACAAGTCTGCAACTGGACGGGAAAGAAAAAAGAATTCTTCAAAAGTGAACGAGCAACGCGGGAATGTCTATGAAAACAAAGGACCGCTGTGGAAAACTGACTGGCAAAGCGGGAATGTTATAGAAAACAAAGGCACTTACGCTTTAAAGGCGGGAATGTTGTTGAAAATACAGGTAGTTAGTAGGTGGTAGGTGATAGATGGTAGGTGGTGTGTCGTAGGTGGTAGGTGGGGATGGACCACGGACAACTGACCACCGTCCTCTGATCACTGACCCGCCGCGGCGGGACTACTGACTACTGACATCTTCTCCTGCTTCCCGCCTGCCGCATACTGTGATAGACTCTGGCCGCGTTGGGGGTATTATTCCTTCTGCCATGGCTCGAACACCTGAAGCTCGAAAAAAGCTACGCGAAATCTGCAGGGTTGCGGCGAAAGTGTTTTACGAAAAAGGGTACGACGGCGCCTCGATGCAGGACATTGCTGAGGCAGTCGGCCTGACCAAAGCGGGTCTGTACCATCACGTAAGCAGCAAAGGTACGCTGCTATTTGAAATCATGAACTACGGAATGGATATCCTGGATGAAACCGTGCTCGCCAAGCTAAAGGAGATCCCGGACCCGCGTGAGAGGCTGCGCCGGACCATCCTCGGACATATCGATTTAGTGGTCCGCGCCCGGGACATGGAGATTACCGTTATCCTCCATGAGAACCGCTCCTTGAAAGGTACTTTGCGCAAGAAGATCAACGCCCGGAAGAGAGCTTACATCGAGTATCTCGAAGACCTCATCGCTCGGGTGCAGGAACAGTCAGGCATGCCGCCCAAGCTCTCTCCCCATAT
Organism: Terriglobia bacterium; assembly: GCA_050011515.1. GTDB lineage: Bacteria > Acidobacteriota > Terriglobia > UBA7540 > UBA7540 > CAVROP01. The sequence goes on from JBEKIZ010000018.1 coordinate 22,472, forward strand.
CGCCGCCTTCGCCGTCCTCGGGATGATCAACTGGCTCTACCAGTGGTACCACATGGAAGGGGCCGTCAAGCAAGAGGAAATCTCCAGCGCCTACGTGGACTTCTTCTTCCGCGGCCTGCTCGGCAATCCATGAAGGTGAAAGCCATGATCGCCCTTGAGGTGTGTGGGGAATACTAGCCTGGATTTCTCACGACGCCCTTCCGCTCTCGTGGTGAGAACTTCCGGCTAGCCTGCTGCTGCCAAGGTAAGAGGGGCGGGTTCCGACTCTTCGAAAGGGGAGACCTGCACTTTCCATGGCTAATCCAACGATTGCGTTTCAGGGTGAGCGCGGCTCATTCAGTGAAGAAGCCGCCTATAAACTGCTGGGAAGGCGCATCGCGGTAAAGCCTTGCGAGACCTTTGCGGCCATCTTCGAAAGCGTGGTGAGCGGAAAGACAAAGTACTGCCTGGCGCCGATTGAAAATACTTTGGCAGGCTCAGTCTACGAGAATTACGACCTCCTGCTATCGAATGACCTGCACATCGTCGGCGAAGTGAGCCTGCGCATTGTCCACAACCTCATCGCTCCACCCGGCGCCGCGCTCAAGGACGTAACCCAGGTTTACTCCCACCCCGTGGCGTTAGCGCAATGCGGGGAGTTTTTCAAGCGTCATCCCAAGATTGAGAAGATCCCTTTCTACGACACAGCCGGAGCTGTAAAAATGCTGGCTGAGCGGCGCCTGCCCGGGGCCGCTGCCATCGCCAGCCGCATCGCCGCCGAGGTCTACCAAGCCCGCATTCTGGCTACCCACCTCGAAGACCATCGCGAGAATTACACGCGCTTTCTGCTGCTCTCCAGGAGTGCCCACGTGTCAGCGAAGGCCGACAAAGTCTCGATTGTCTTTTCCACCCGGAACGCTCCCGGCGCCCTTTACAAGTGCCTCAGCGTATTCGCCCTGCGGGATATTGATCTGACCAAACTCGAATCGCGTCCCCTCCGTGGCCGCCCCTTCGAGTATTTCTTCTATCTCGATTTCCTGGGCCACCTGAAGGAAGAGCGCTGCCGGAATGCCCTCTCCCACCTGGCCGAGGTGACGAATCTGTTGCGAGTGCTGGGGTGTTACGAAAGTGCTAAACGGTAAGACGGCAGTCGTCAGTTGCCAGTGGTCAGTTGTCAGGCATCAGTGCTACCGTTACGGCAAGTCAGTTGGCGTAAGGTCGGGGTGGCGACTGTCCCAACGCTTTGTAAGGCGGCAAGTGCTTCTCCGCTTTTTCCTTAGTTAGTATCATTATTTAGAGTGATATTCAATAGAGTATTTCCAATTCTTAAATGCTCCCTTCGACGGTTTCATCACAAGTGACTGCCGGCCACTTACAACGGAGCAACTGACCACTGACGACTGACAACTGACCACTCACCACTGATTTACCACGCCAGCGCATAGCGATGGCCGCGCACGTCCGCGCCTGCCGTGCTCACACCTGTGGCGGGGTCGTACTCGACCAGGGTGGGCGCCGTAGAATTACCCCATTCACTCTGCATGACCAGCACATGCCCGCGCTCCCGAAGCGCTTTGAGGACTGCCTCGCTGATACGAGTTTCGACGTCCAGAGCCAGAGGCTGGTCGCGGTGATCGTCAAAGGAGCTGTATATCGCCTCGGAGTTGAATCGCGGAGCTTCCACGGCCTCTTGAGGGTTCATGCCAAATTCCACAACATTCAAAAAGATCTGAAGCAGCGTCTGGTCCTGGCTGTCGCCGCCGGGTGTTGAGAACGCAAGCCAGGGCTTGCCATCTCGAAGGGCGATGGTGGGCGTGAGCGTAATGCGCGGCCGCTTGTGGGGGGCCAGTTGATTGGGATGGCCCGGCGTCAGGACAAAAGCCTGCGCGCGCTGTGTCAGTTGGATACCGGTATCACCCGCGATGAGGGCCGGAATCCAAGCCCCGCTGGGCGTAGCCGAGAGCATGTTTCCGTCCTTGTCGATCACGTTCACGCAAGTCGTGTCCTGAGGTTCGCCGTTGCGGTGGCTGTACCTCGAGCGGATGAAGTCCGCAGAGGCGCGCGCTTGCAAATGGAGTGGGTCGCCGGGAATGTGCTCCGCAGATGCCTTTTCCGGATTGATCATGGGGCGGCGGACGCTGGCATATTCCTTGGAGATGAGCTGCAGGGGAACCTGGCTGAAGTCAGGATCACCGTAATATGCGTCGCGGTCGGCATATCCAAGTTTCATCGCCTCCACAACGGTATGAATATAGTCGGCAGAGTTGTGGCCCATCGACTTGAGGTCAAATCCCTCCAGGAGGTTGAGGTTTTGGAGAAAAACCGGCGACTGGCTCCAGAAGCCCACCTTGTAAACCTCGATGCCTCGATAAGTAGTCTTGAGAGGTTCTTCAACCCGCGCGTGGTAGGCTGCGAAGTCTCCTTCGCGCAGCAGGCAACCCGCCTGCTTGCAGAAATCGCTGATACGCTTTGCAATGGGCCCACGATAAAAGTAGTCCCGGACGGCTTCGAGGGCGGCCACACGTCCCTGCCCGGCGTTCTGCCGCTCGACCTCCGCCAGGCTTTGAAAGGTCCGCGCAAGATCGGCCTGAACGAAGAGTTCACCTGCCTTCGCCGGATGTCCCCCCGGCATATAAACTCGCACTGTGGAGGGCCACTTCTCCCATACCGGCTGAGTGCGAGCCATAGCCCGCGCCAGATGGTCATCAAGCGGACAACCCTGGGCGAGTTCAACGGCAGGCTGGATGACTTCGCTGAGGCTCATGGTCCCGTATTTCTCGAGCGCCAGGAGGATGGAATCCATGGCGCTGGGGACGAGGGCGCTGAGTGGGCCGAAAGAGGGAATAATCCCGCCGCGAGCGTTACCAATCGTGCCGAAGGTGACCAGCCGGGGGTCGTCCCGGCGAAGGTGTTCGTAGAACTCCACGGTGGCAAGTTCAGGCGCGATTCCATTTCCGTTGATGGCCACCACCGGACCGTCCTTCAGCTTGATGAGGATCGGGCACTCGCCACCCGCGCCAAAGCTGGCCATTTCCACTACTGACGCGGCGAAGAGCGTGGCGACACCTGCGTCCACAGCGTTTCCGCCCTTTTCCAGGATTCTCAGGCCTGCCTCGGCGACCAACGGATGGCCTGCCGCCACTACACCGCGCTTGCCCGCCACCAAGGGCTTGAGGGTCGCTGCCGAACTGACGACCCCAGGCAAGTAAACTCCAGCCATGAGAATGAATGTGCAGATCTTTGTGAAAGCTCCCGAACAAACCATCGATGGTCCTCCTCCTCTGACTTGGACATGCCCTTATAGAAGGCTGTGGCAATCGTCCCCAAAAAGCACTCGGCTGTCAAGTCGGTTGGTAGGGCCGGTGCTTGCCGCGGCCTGGCCGCCCCGCCATGGCGGGAGGCGGCCCTACCAGCCGGTTGACCTCTCTTGCGGTCGCGGATAACGCGGCATAAACTTGTGTACGGCCTCCCCAAGTCTGATCGGGAAGCTCCCCTTTATCTTTTGGGCTGCTGGGTGTAAGACATCAGCCCGAAAGGTGGTTTCGACTTATGGTTGGAAATCCTGGAAGTCATCGGAAGCAAACCTTGTGGCCACTCACCATGCTTCTGCTTCTTTATGCAGGCGTGGGCCGCTGCTCTGCCCAGAATACCGAGAGCATCGACGACATCACCGGCAAGTACCATTTCCTTTCCGCCGATGACACCTTGGGGCTTCTGGAAGAAGACGGGAAGCTGAAGGGGTACATTGAAATCCTCCAGGGTGAAGAAGAATCTGACGCCGTGCTGAGCTACGACATTGTCTTAGGGTCGCGCAAGAAAGACCACGTGGAATTCAAGACCAACACGATCCACCGCAGATATTACCGCTTTTCCGGAAAGGTAGAGCGGGGCGCAGGCCACGAACCGGCTGACCCTGATTACCTCCGCCTGATCGGGGACTTGGAAACTGTGACCATCAAGGGAGATAGCGGGCAAGAGTCGGTGGAGAAGAAACATCTGATCTTGAAATCTTTCGGAAAGTCCGAACGCAATGAAGAATGAACCAACTTCACCGGTTGGTGCTATACTTGGTGGGTATGAGACGTTCCACCGTGACTATTCCCGATGACCTCGCCAAGGCCGTGGAAAGCTATGTCCGGGCTCAAGAGGCGCGGCCCGCGCTCACTACAGTTGTCCAGGTTGCCTTACGTCAATACCTGACCGAACGCGGCTACCTCCGGGCGGCAGGCCCTCTCCGGATCACCCCCGCGAAGCGCGGAAGCGGCCGCCGTGATGTGAGCCAGGCGCATGACCGATACTTGGCGGCTCAATGAGGGGTTCCGTCCTCGCTGATACCGGTCCGCTGTACGCTGCCCTCGACCCGGACGACGCGTACCACGCGCGGGCCCACCGAGAGTTAAAGCGACTCGTCCGCGACAAGTGTGAGGTGGTCGTCGCTTACCCAACCCTCCTGGAAGCTTATACCCTGGTACTCTATCGGTTAGGGATGCAGGCTGCCTCTGCTTGGTTAAACGACATCCTGAACGGCGCTGTCTTGCTCAATCCCACGTCCCAGGATTACCATGAGGCTGTGACCAAGCTCGTGGCTTTGCCCGACCAGCCCATCACGCTTTTTGACGCGACGGCAGCGGTATTGGCCGGCCGCTTGGGCATCGAGGTCTGGACCTACGACCATCACTTCGATGTGATGCGCACCGCCGTGTGGCGCTAGGCGCCGCGTCCCTTCCATTTTAGTCTGACGCTTATACCACTCGGTCCTTCCTGGCCTTGCAACCCAGGACCGAGGCGCTACCGAAGAAGCGTCGCGCTTGACGCCCGTGCCAGTTTCCTCTCCAGCCGTTCCATGCGCCTGGCGAATCGCTTGCGGTGAGCAACAGAAGGGAACTGTTCCTCAAGCCGGGCGAGAGCCGCGAGAGTGAATTCGAGCGCCTGCCGGAGGTCGCGAAGGTGATGTTCATAATGGATGGCAAGCTCCTCCAGCGCTTCCACAGCAAGTGGCGGCTCGCGCCGCGAAAGCTCCAGCCATAACTCGACGGCGGACTCATGCTGGCGCTTTCGCTTGAACTCCGCGGCGAGGTGCTTTAATGCCAGGCTTTCGACCGGCTGGGGAAGTCCCGCCGCCAGGGCTTGACGGCATGTGGAGATGGATTTTTCCTGCGAGCCTGCCGTCCCCAGGATGCGGCTGAGGCTGAAGAGGTCGAGTGGCGACCCCAGCGCTTCGGCCCCACCGTCGCCGAGAGCACGAGCCAGTTCCACGGTAATCGCGGCGAGCGTCACCACATCCAAAGCATTGTGGTAGAAGACTGGCTGCAAGCCCCGCGCATCGCCGCTGCGCAAGTAGTCGAAATAGATTGCCGGAATCTCCGATCCCGGCACATCGCCCTCCCGGCTGATTCCTAAGATTGCTTCCTCGAGGTCAGTGAGTTTGCAGCTTTCCAGGCGCAGTTTCCACAGGCGGCGCGCGGGGTGGAGAGCGTCAAAGTGGATCAAGCGGTCCAGGGGCGATTTCATCCGAGCCAGCGCATACCGGGTCTCGAGCAGCGGCACATCGAAGGTCTTTCCATTGAACGTGACGATTCCTTGGCAAGGCTCCAGCGCCTCAGCCAGCGCCTCGAGCATGGCTTTTTCCTCGGGATAGTCACGAAGGAAGAACTGCCGCACCACAAACTTCATGCCTTCGACATTTCCAATGCCGATGAGGAACGCGCAGGTTCCGGTTCCACCGGCAAGGCCCGTAGTTTCCGTATCCAGGAAAACCAGCCGCGATGCATCGGGCATCGCCGCATCCCTCAGAACCAAGTTCAGGGGACTAAGGTCCGCCGAAGGAATATCGCCGATGCGGAGCTTTCCGTAAGGCCGCCCGAAAGGAAATGCCTCGCGCGCCAGGAAGAACTCGCCCCGAGAGTTCTTCAACACTTCGCCCTTCACGTATTCCTCGATCCCCTTGGCAAACCTCTGGGCTGGCAGCTTGCGGGTGGGCTGCGGATTCTCCAGGCGTCGCAGGTACTCGAGCGTCTGCTCCAGTTCCTTGTCACGGTCCCGGGATCCGGAAGCCTGCTTAAGCTGGCGGAGTTTCTGTTCGAGATTCATTTCTGAAAACGTCCGTTGTCCGTTGTCAGCCATGTAGGGGGACGGCTTGCCGTCCCCTTCCTGGGGTAGGGCAAGCCCTACCCCTACACGCTGTCCGCGGACACCCTTCGCAAGATCTCCAGAGCCACTTCTTTTCCCTTTTCTCCAACCTCGCCAATCGGGCCCACGCAGGAGGGGCAGCCCGAAGCGCAGGGACAGTCTGCAATCAGTTTCTGAGTCTTTTCCAACAAAGATTGGCTCATGCGGAAGAGCGGTTCGCTGAGCCCAACTCCGCCAGGATATTTATCGTAGAGGTAAATGTTGGGTTCAAAAGCTACCACTGCAGCTTTTGCCTCGAAACCTGCGATTTTGGATTTTAGATTTTGGATTTTGGATTGGTCCCCATCGGCCGGCAGGGATGAAGGGTCTTGCTCTTTATCCTGAATCCCGAATCCTGAATCCTGAATCCTGCCTTCTTCATTCTGACTTCTGACTTCTGATTTCTGACTTCTGCTTTCTTCGTTCTCCCCCACGGCCACACCCAAGTCTCGAGCGTCGCACATCACCAGCAGCGTGGCAATAGCTACAAGGGCGTTGGCCAGGCCATTCACCCCATCCAGTCGCTCCGTCGAACCGTAGGGCAGGCTTCCCATCATGTCGCGGGGGAGGGTGAGCCAGAAGGCGGTGGTATGCATCTCCTGCTCGGGCAGCGTCAGCTTGCCATCGCCGACATTCTCCATGGTGTGGAACTTAATCTTCTTGAACCCGACCACCTGGGTATTCACTTGTACCTCGCCATGATTCTTGCTGGCCGGGCCGATGGGCGCCGAGTCGAACCTTTCGAGGACCTTGATTCTCGTGTAAGAGATGGCGTCAGTGAAATACTCGCTCGTCACCTGGTGGACGTAAGCTTTCCGGTCGTCGTAGTCGAGGCGCTCGACGTGGTACTGTTGGCCATCCTGCATGTAGATGGCCTTTTCGTGGAGGGTGGTCAGGGCGCTGGAAAAATCCACTTCGCCGATCACTTTGGCTTCGCCGGTCGTATCCACGATAACGAAGTTGTCCGAAGAGACCGAGCGCAAGCTGATCGCGTCGGCGGGGTAACTCTCCGAAACCCAATGCCAACCGTCGGTCGTGTGGTGCAGAAAGCCGACTTCCTCGAGGTGCTCGCAGAGTCGCCGTAAGTTGAGCGAGCCGAATTTCTCATCCTCCCGCAAGGGCAGTTCGAAGGCGGCGCACTTCAGGTGATTGAGCAGGATAAGGAGATTGTCAGGATTGACGTAACCATGTTCAGGCGATCGGCCAAAGAAATAGTCGGGGTTCTGCACCATGAATTGGTCGAGCGGTGCACTGGAGGCCACCAGCACGGCGGCGGAAGTTCCCTGGCGGCGGCCTGCCCTGCCGACGCGTTGCCAGGTGGAGGCGATGGTCCCGGGGTATGCCGCCAGCACGGCTACGTCCAGGCTTCCGATGTCAATGCCCAGCTCGAGAGCATTGGTCGCCACCACGCCCAGCAGGCGACCGTTGCGCAGGTCGCGTTCAATCGCGCGCCGCTCCAGCGGCAGATAACCGCCACGATAGCCTCGGACCGCTTCCGGGGCCAGGGGGGCTCGCGAAAAATCCTCCTTCAGGTAAGTCACCAAAATCTCCGTGGCAAGTCGGCTGTTGGCGAAAACGATAGTCTGAAGGCCGCGCGCCAGGAAGGTGCGGGCAATGCGCCGGGTTTCGTTCAGATACGAACGCCGGATGCCGAGTTGCAGGTTTACGACCGGCGGGTTGTAAAACACGAGATACTTCTCTGCCGAGGGCGCACCGTTTTCGTCCACAAGAAAAACGTCTTCCTCGATGATGCGCGTGGCTAATTCCGCCGGATTGGCGATGGTCGCTGAGGTGCAGATGAATTGGGGCTGGCTGCCGTAAAACTGCGCAATGCGCTTCAAACGGCGGAGCACGTTGGCCAGATGACTGCCGAAAACTCCCCGGTAGTAGTGCAGCTCGTCAATCACCACGTAGCGCAGGTTCTCAAACAGCCTCTGCCATTTGGTGTGGTGAGGCAGAATGCCGGCGTGAAGCATGTCCGGGTTGGTGATCACCAGGTTTCCCCGAGCGCGAATGGCCTTGCGGGCGTCCTGGGGCGTGTCTCCGTCGTAAGTGAAGGTCCGGATCTCCTCTCCCAGCTTCTCCGTCCACCTATTCAGTTCCACCAACTGGTCTTGCGAAAGCGCCTTGGTGGGAAACAGGTACAGTGCCCGGGCCTCGGGGTTCTGTACCAACTCGCCCAGAATCGGCAGGTTGTAACAGAGGGTCTTCCCGGATGCCGTGGGCGTGACCACCACCACGTTTCTGCCTTCATGGGCCAACTCACACGCGCGCGCCTGATGTGTGTAAAGGGAAGCAATGCCACGCGCCTTGAGCGCCTCGAGAAGCCGGGCGGGCAGAAACTCTGGAATTTGGGCGGTCTGTGCCTCTCGTGCCGGGAAGTGTTTAAGGACCGTCACTCCGCCACGGGCGGTTGAGCCCTTGAACTTCTCCCGGATTTCTTCCAGGGCGCTCTGGATCGGCGCCAAGCCCGCTGCGGCGGGCGTCCCCACGTTTGCTAGTGCCTCGCTTTTCCCTGACACCTGTCGCCTCCTCGATTTCGCCTTTTATTCGCTCAATATACCACAATTCGCCGCCGCCTCCAAGGCAGGTGAAGCGCAGAACACAAAGACCCCGACTGCTGATCGTAATCTGTGTCATCTGCGGAACCTGCGGATTATAACAAGCGGGCAAAAACAAATCCGCCGATTGCGCCGCTGACGCAGATGAGTCAGACCGCAAAGGCCCCGACTGCTGATCGTAATCTGTGTCATCTGCGGAATCTTCGGATTATAACAAGCGGGCAAGAACAAATCCGCAGATTGCGCCGATGACGCAGAGGAGTGAAGAAGGACGCTGGGGTAGTAAATCACCTCTGGCATGCAGGATGAAGAACTAGTAAAATGCTCCCCAAACGTTATTAGACCCCACGGGGACACCGGAAAAGAGCGGCGGATCGAAGGAAGATTGTTACCAGGGAGCGAAACATGAAACTCACACAGCATCGACGGGTCAGGTCAGAACGACGGCTGATCTCTTACCCCATACTTCTGGGATTTTCCTTACTTCTGTTCGGCGCGATTCCCGTCGCGGCGCAAACGGATGTGACAGGCTTCTGGGTTCTGCGCGTGCCCACCGGGGACGGCAACTACCGCGAGTCGTTCTTCGACCTCAAACAGTCCGGCGAGAAAGTTACCGGCAAGATTCTGATGGGTCCTCGTGAAACGCCGATCAGCGACGGGACTTTCAGCAACGGCAAACTACACCTGGTCGTTACCTTCCGGTTTCAGAACCAGGAACGCACCGTTAACTACGAAGGTACGATGGAGGGCGGCAAGATCTCAATGACCAGGCAGTTTCCCGGGCGCGACCCGGTCGCGGGTATTGCCGAGCGCACCACACCGGAAGCGGCGCTTCCTCCACCGCGCCTGCCCCTGCCGGCACTGCATGATGTTCCCGACAACGGCCTGGCGCGCACGCCTCCCATGGGCTGGAACAGTTGGAACAAGTTCGCCGGCAAAGTGGACGACGCGGCCGTGCGGGGCATGGCCGACGCAATGGTCGCCACGGGCATGAAGGATGTGGGCTACACCTACATCAACATTGACGACACCTGGCAGGGCTCCCGCGACGCGCAGGGAAACATCACCCCCAATCGCAAATTCCCCGATATGAAGGCGCTGGCCGATTGCGTTCACTCCAAGGGATTGAAGATCGGAATTTACTCCTCACCGGGGCCCAAGACCTGCGCGGACTACCAAGGCAGCTACGGACACGAAGAGCAGGACGCGAAGACTTACGCCGCCTGGGGCTTTGATTATCTCAAGTACGATTGGTGCAGCGCCGGCGGCATTTACAAGGATGAGGATATGCAGGCCGTCTATCAGAAGATGGGTGATGCGCTGCTGGAGACCGGCCGGCCTATCGTTTTCAGTCTCTGCCAGTACGGACTGGCCGAGGTATGGAAGTGGGGGCCCAAAGTCGGCGGGAACCTTTGGCGGACTACCGGAGACATCAGCGACAACTGGAAGTCGATGGAAAACATCGGTTTCAAGCAGTTCAACATCGCTCCCTATATCGGGCCGGGCCACTGGAACGATCCGGACATGCTGGAAATCGGCAACGGCGGCATGACCGGCGACGAATACCGCACCCACATGGCCCTCTGGTCGCTGTTGGCAGCCCCGCTGCTGGCCGGCAACGACCTGCGCGCCATGAGCGATGAGACAAGATCTATCCTGATGAATACCGAGATTATCGCGATTGACCAGGACCCCGAGGCCAAGCCCGTGAAGAAGATCTCCGAGCTGGGATCGACGGTGGTCGTGGCGCGGCCCCTCAAGGGCAACGTGGTAGCCGTGGGGCTTTTCAATCGGGGTGAGGCCACTGCAACCGTGGCCGTCCGCTGGGCTGATCTCGAATTGCACGGCAAGCTGAACGTGCGCGACTTGTGGGCTCACACGGATAGAGGCCCAATAGCTAATCAGTTCTCAGCCACGGTACCCGCGCATGGGGTCGTGCTGATTACGGTCAAGCCCTAGTGAGCCAAGAGGAGGTAGCGCAGACCTGTTCTTTAGGTCTGCGGCTTTTCTCGCCGACCGCGCCCAAGGGCCGCGGAGCTACAAAACAGGTCCGCGCTAGTCGCTGCCATGAAGAGCAGAGCGGCAAGCAGGTAGCGCAAACCTGCTTTTCAGGGTCTGCGGCTTTTCTCGCCGACCGCGCCCAAGGGCCGCGGACCTACAAAACAGGTCCGCGCTACTCGCTGCCATGAAGAGCAGAGCGGCAGGCAGGTAGCGCAAACCTGTTTTTCAAGGTCTGCGGCTTTTCTCGCTGGCCGCGCCCAAGGGCCGCGGACCTACAGAACAGGTCCGCGCTACTCGCTCCACCGGCACCCGCCGACTGGCCCGACCGTTCGGTAACTGTGGGTCATTGAGTCGGTTGACTTTGGCTTTTCACAATCTGATAATTCCCAAGCGGCCGCAATACGGTCTGCTCCGCGGCCATAAGTTCGTGAGGGAGCGCAAAGAGGTTCGCGGGGAAGAATCCACGATGGAATCACAGGCAATTCCATTTTGGCCGTCAAGTCGTATCTGCGAGGATGCATGTCCACTGTGACAAACCAGGTTGTGAAAGCTGGGAAGCTCGAGAAGCAATTGCTCGTCGGCGCGTACCGGATGGTCTACATGTCGCGGCGAGTGGACGACAAGGAGATTCAGCTCAAGCGCCAAAACCGGGCCTTCTTCCAGATCAGCGGCGTCGGTCACGAAACCATTAGTCTTGCGACGGCCCTTCACCTGAAACCCGGTTACGACTGGATTTATCCTTACTACCGCGACCGCGCGCTATGCCTGCAACTGGGAGTGACACCTTACGAGATGTTCTTGGCTTCAGTCGGCGCCAAGGATGATCCAGCGTCGGCGGGCCGCCAGATGCCTTCCCATTGGGGTTCCAGAAAGCTCCACATTGTTTCCCAGTCCAGTCCGACGGGCACGCAAATCCTGCAGGCCGTGGGGGCCGCCGAAGCCAGCCAGTATTTCGCCCTGGTGAAAGAAGCCGCAGAGCTCGCCACAAGTTTTCATTCCGATGAAGTCGTATACGTTTCACTTGGCGATGGCGCCTCGAGCGAGGGCGAATTCTGGGAATCGCTCAATTGGGCTTGTGGCCGCAAGTTGCCAGTCCTTTACGTGGTGGAAGACAACGGGTATGCGATTTCTGTGCCGGTTGACGTGCAAACCGCCGGCGGCAGCATTTCGCGTTTGGTGAAGAGCTTCCCTCATCTGCTGGTGCTGGAATGTGACGGGACGGATTTTCCCGCCAGCTACGAAGCCGCGGGGAAAGCGGTGGAGTACGTCCGCCAGCGGAAAGGGCCGGCGCTGATTCATGCCCACGTGGTGAGGCCTTATTCCCACTCGCTATCCGACGATGAACGGCTTTACAAGTCCGAAGAGGTGCGTCAACAGGAAGCACGTCGAGATCCTCTGCTTCGACTTGGCAACCTGCTGCGGCAGGAAGGGCTGGCCAGCGAGAAAGAGTTGAAAGACATCGAGGCCGAAGTGGACGGCGAAATCCGGGAAGCGGTGGACCAAGCGCTGGCCGCTGAGCCCGGCTCACCCGACACGGTCTTGCGATACCTTTACTCGCCCAGCGTGGACCCCACTTCCGAGCTCTTCGACCAGCCGCCCAAATTCCATGGCGAGCCCAAGACCATGGTCGATCTCATTAATGCCGCCCTGCGCGACGAGATGGCCCGTGACCCACGCGTCGTGGTTTTCGGCGAGGACGTGGCGGATTGCAGCCACGAAGACGAACTCCTCAAGGTGAAGGGCAAAGGCGGCGTTTTCAAGGTCACCCACGGACTGCAACGGCACTTCGGGAGCGCGCGCTGTTACAACACTCCTCTGGCGGAGGCGAGCATTGTAGGCCGGGCCACTGGCATGGCCACGCGCGGCTTGAAACCGGTGGTCGAAATCCAGTTCTTCGACTATATCTGGCCGGCGATGTTGCAGATTCGCGACGAGCTCACCACCCTACGCTGGCGTTCCAACAACACGTTCTCCTGCCCGATGGTCATCCGCGTTCCTATCGGAGGCTACCTGGCCGGAGGCGCGATTTATCACAGCCAGTCCGGAGAATCAATCTTTGCTCACCTGCCGGGCCTGCGGGTGGTGATGCCTGCGACCGCACTGGATGCTAATGGCTTGCTGCGCACCGCCATCCGGTGTGACGATCCTGTGCTGTTTCTCGAGCCGAAGCATCTCTATCGCCAGACCCATAACCGCGCTCCTTATCCCGGACGCGAATACATGATTCCCTTCGGCAAGGCCAAGCTGGTCCAGGAGGGGACAACGCTGACGATGGTGACGTATGGCTCGCTCGTTCACCGTGCTGTCCAGTCGTTAAAGACCCTGGAGCAGGAAGGGATCCAGCCCGAGATACTCGATCTGCGTTCTCTCAATCCTTACGACTGGGAATTGATCGCTGCCTCAGTGAAGAAGACCAACCGCGTTTTGGTCCTGCACGAAGACAATATCTCCTGGGGGTATGGGGCGGAGATCGCCGCACGCATCGCCGATGAGCTCTTTGAGTTTCTCGACGCTCCTGTGCGGCGACTGGGAGGAAAAGACGTCTTCGTTCCTTATCACCCCGTGCTCGAGGACGCTGTGCTGCCGCAGCCGGCAGATATCGTGCGCGCGGCAAGAGAGCTTGCGGCCTACTGAGAAAGTGTCTTCGGTCGAGAACGTGCCTGCCACCGCAGCGGAGAGGGAAAAACAATCCCGGTGGCTAACCCGGATTTCTCACCATGAACAGGGAAGGGCGGGGTTTTAACCCCGCCGTCACTGACGCTTCCAATTGTTCCCCCGTCTTGCGCCCCGCGCAGTCCCGCGCCTGCGGGACTGCGCGGGCCGAAAGACGAACAGAGGTTTCGAAGCCGTTTTGCGGCGGGGTTAAAACCCCGCCCTTCCCATCGCCCGACTTAAAACGGCAGAGCGTGGTGGGAAATCCGGGCTACCCGATCCCCAATTCATCTACTTTCTCTAGCGGCGTTCCGCATTTACGGCAAATAACCGCAGCGCAGTCGCCGCATACGAGCGGCTCCAGAACATCCTCGCCACAAATAGGGCAATAGAGCGGCTGGCTTTCCTGGCCTTCGCTTTCGTCCATTTGTTCGCCTCTCGCCCCCGTGTCATTCCGAGCGTAGCGAGGAATCTCGCTTTGATCCTTTCCTCCACAAACCAGAGCGAGATTCCTCGCTACGCTCGGAATGACAAGGGGATCTACTCTCGGAGTGACGGGCGATCTATTCTCCGCCTGGCAGAACCAACTCCGACCTCAGGAATTCACGGAGTGCGCGCTGAACTTCCTCAAGCTTCCCCGTGAAGAAATGATCCGCATTCTGCACCCAATAGAGTTGTTTGGGCTCCGCCAACATACCATAAAACGATTCCACCTGGGCGCGTGACCCAAATTGGTCTCGAGTTCCCTGAATGATGAGCTTGGGTTTCAGAACGCCACGGAGAAAGTCCATGTTCGTGGAGGTAATGGGAACGCCCAGCCCTACGAGAGCGACCACGCGCGGATCGTTCGCTCCCACACGAAGTCCAACGCTCGCGCCGAAAGAGAATCCTATAAGACAAACAGGAACAGCAGGGAAGCGAGTGCCAAGATAATCCAGGGCCGCGGTGACGTCTTCACGTTCGCCGATGCCATCGCTGAAACTTCCGGTGCTTTTTCCAACTCCCCGAAAATTGAAGCGCAGCGTCGGAAGACCCGCCTGCCAAGCGGCCTTCGCGGCTCGGAAAACCACTTTGTTGTGCATCGTCCCGCCGTGGAGCGGGTGAGGATGGCACACCACCGCAGCAAAGCGTGGCTTTCCCCGCGAGTCCCATTCAAGCATGGCTTCCAGTGCCCCCTCGGCCCTGGGGGTGAGAAGATTTTCGACTTTCGTAATTCACCTCCAGCGGCGAAATTACTGGTTTGCTCCAACTACGAGGCGCGACTCGTGGCCCTCCTGGAGCGCAGTCATTCTCATCTGGCACCCGAAATAGTGTAGAATGAGCGTCAAGATTTCAAGTACTTTTCGGATTCCGAGCCAGCGGTTGCAGCCCGGTCTGGAAAGGGTGGTCACGAGTCAATCGCCAGGCGCGCCTGCGTGATGACTGAATCCTGAATCTAGGGAGAGTTCACATCCGATTCAAGTTACTTGCCCTCCTTATACTAATTGCCGCCGGGGTCTTCGCAACCTATTATTATTCCTCCCGGCGCAAGCAAGGCTCCCCCAAGGAGGTGGCGTATGTCCTACCCACCTCGCTGGAGGTGGTGGATACCCCTGCAGAGATTCGCCTCGCAGTCGAATCCGTCAAGGCAGGCGACCAAGTGCAAGTGCTTCTGCGCACCCGCAACTGGGCAAAAGTCGAGCTGGCGGACGGCCGCACCGGTTGGGTAGAAGGCAAGGATCTACTGGACTCGCAGACCCACGAAGCCGCACAGAAGCTGCTGAAAGACATGGAGGGCCTTCCCGTCCTGGCGGAGGGTCACACGCCCCAGTCGATCAATCTGAGGTTCGAACCCTCCCGCGACTCAACACCTTTGGCTCAACTTCCCAATAACCAGAAACTGGACGTGTTCGGGCGAAAGATCGTGGAAAGGCCCTCCCAACTTGATCAGCCTTCCTCACCCCCGGTCAAGGAAGCATGGTATCTTGTCCGGGCTGGCACGCATGCGGGTTGGGTCCTGGGCCGATTTGTTTCACTCGATATACCAGAGCCTCTTGGCGCTTATGGCCAAGGCTCCAACATGGTAGCTTGGCTAGTGCTCAACACCGTGCCCGACGAGGACCGTCAAGTGCCTCAATATCTTGCTGCCGACCGCGTGGGCAACCAGGATGTGGATTTCACCCGCATTCGGGTCTTCACATGGTGGGTCAAGAATCACCGGTACGTTACGGCCTACGTCGAAAGCGGGCTTCAAGGGTACTTTCCCATTCGCGTTGTGCAGACAGGCAATGTCCCGTGTTTCCGCCTGCACTTGGTTGATAAGGATGCGAATAAAATCCAGAAGGTGTACGGCCTGTTTAATACCATCACGCGCCCACTGGGGATCGTGGAGGGATGGGAGAGCAATGCGATGCCGACTCCGTCTTCCTCACGACGCGGGCGGCGCCGCCGTTAGCGGATCAGAAGGTTGGGGAAAAATGGTGTGGGCATGTGATTCTCGCCATGACACGGGAATGGCTTTCTTCGGCAACCTGCAAGAGAAGTTCGTCTGAGAGCAGTTAGGATGGAAGGTTCCATGTCACCAGACACTCCTCCTCCGATTCCGGCTCCAACCAAGCCTGTAGTTTACAGGTTCTGGCGGGGAGTAATCCGGCTGTGGTTTGCCCTCACCTTTCGTAAAATCCGTGTGCTCCATGAGGAGCGGTTGGAGAGGCCAGATCCAGCCCTCCTGGTGGTTTGCCACCCGGAAAGCTTTCTCGACGCCCTCATTCTGGTGGCGGGGTTCAAGCGTTATGTGCGGTGCATCATCCCCGCAAGATTAATCCAGGGTCTGCTCCAGCCTCTCGTGGCGCGAGGCTTGGGCATGATTAGCTTTCTCCCTGAAGACCGGCAGTCGGCTTTGGAGAAGTGCTGTGCCGTCCTGGCGGAGAAGGCAGCCCTCGTGACCTTCGTTGAGCCCGGCCCAGCGCATCCCGCCGGGGAGAGCAGGCTTGCCTCCGCTGCCGCCTCCATAGCTGTGGAAGCGGAGTGTCGCCATGCCGGCGGCCTAGGACTCATGTTGTTCCCCGTCCACGTCTTCCTACCGGTGGGGCACACACACGCCAGAGAGTTACTGATCGACATAGATCAACCGGAGACTGCACGAGATTACATTTCTCGCGCTGGCGGCACTCCGCACGATCAAGTACAAGAACTTGCCAAGCTTTTGGAAAGAAGATGTCAGGAGAACTCCTTCCGGCTCCAGCCCGCGGACCTGGCGGAATTCCTGGGCGACCTGGAACAGGCACTACGCGACGACTTTCAGGAAGAACGCGTGTCGCACCCGGCAGGGAAACAGAAGCAGGATGGGTTTGAACTGAGCCGGTTTGTGGTCGAATGGGCGGAGCAAATGAATTACTTGCATCCGGGCCTACTGGTATCGTTGCGTGAGTCACTGGAGACATGGCGCGAGGCCCGTCGGCTTGGCTCGCTGCATCGCCTGGAAGTCGAAGGGGCTGGCGCGTGGTTGAACTGGCCGGTGGGCCGCGGCATAGTCTGGCTTGAAAGTGTGGCAGGGTTTGCCGTCGCCTCTTACGGCCTGCTCAATCATCTCCTGGCAATCGCGCTCCTCTATTTGACGGGATTACTTAAGAAGGATAGCGACCGGGACAGAATCATGGAATGGCTGGCGCGCGGCCTGGTGGTATTGGGGTGTTATGCGGTCGAGGTTTTCCTGGTCGCCCGCTTTTGGGGTCGGCGCGGGGCGGGGTACTACGCACCCACCCTTCCTCTCTCGGGCCTATACCTCTGGCGCTACGCTTGGCTGCTGCGCCATCGAACTCGCTTCGCGTTTCTTTCCCTGAATCTCTCTGCGGAGACTGCGAAGACCAAACGCCTGCGCAAGGATTTGCTGCATGAAATTAACGTAGCTCTTGACCACCGCGCAGAAGAGCTCGGCCTCCCGCACTGAGTGTCAAATGACAGTTGGCAGCAGACATCCTTCCTCTATAAAATCCCCTTCTTGAGGTCGGCATTCCCGTACTTTGCTGCCGGGCTGGCCTTAGCGCTGACTGCATCAGCAATAATCTGGTTGGTGCGTTGAATTAGGATTCAGGATTCAGGGAAGAGCCTGGCTTTTTCCCTGAACCCTGACTCCTGAATCCTCTTTCAGCAGCGCAGGCGAGAAAGCTTACTTCTTGGGCGGTGTCTTCAGCAATTCAATCCTCTGAGCAACAATCTCACCGCTCTCGGTAAGATCACCCTCCACCCTGATCCTTAAACCTACGCGCAAATCTTTGCTGCTGGCGGAACTGCCGTCCTCACTCTTGAACTCGGTCTTGTCATCGTAGCGCACGTGGAAAATCATGTTTTCTTCAGTGTTCAGAGTGAGTTTATTCTGGTCGAGGGTATTGACCTTGCCTTCCACGGTAAAGGGATTGGCCTGGCCGGCGCGCAAAGTCTGGGCGACCCGCGCCTCAGAGATCGAGCTCCAAGCACAGCTTGCCAGGCATATCGCTATGGCTACGTAAAGGGACGGAGCGCGCAGATGATACATTGATTTATCCTCCTGCATCGGGTCCGCACGGCGATAGATAGGTTAACTCGCTCACCTCACCGTGTTTCTTCCACGACGCCCGACATGCAACAACTCTTCCGGGAGAGAACGCCCGTGCTGAAAACCCTCAAACTCCTCACACCGGGAGGCCTGCCCCACTGCCCGCAGCCCTTCCTGGCTACGGCTCATTCTACCACCATACACGGGTTATGTGGCCGCGCAGGGTTCGTGGCTATGGTTGGTGCAGGGTTGATGGCTATTTTGAGATGGGCTGTGGAAAAGTGCAGGGTTGATGGGCGTGGTTGGCGTGCAGGGACATCAGTGCGCCCACCCAACTGCGGTTATCCGCACTCGACTTTTCGCGGCCAAGCCAGCAGCTTGGGTCATCATTGATCGCCTTCCGGCGTTCAGGACATCGCGCCTACTAGTTGAGAATCGCGTAACTGATGCACAGAGGATTGGTTGTAGGCCCAACCTCTATGCTTGCCGTGAAACCCGTTCCTGCCGTGCGCGCCGTCACTTTTGGGACCCCCAAAGTCAGCAGCGATTGAGTGTTGCACGTAACGCCCAGCTTCGTCCCCAAAGATGAATCCTCGGTGAGCAAAATCTGGCTATTGGCTGTCACGGCGGATGTGTTCACTACCACGGATGTCGCCGAGGCTGCAATTACGAAGGAGCCTGCCGCTGCCGAGCCACAGACAGCCGGGCTGGCTGACGACGAGCAGTTTGTGGCTGTCGAGTAGAGCGCTGGCTTGATCTGTCCCGTCGTGTTCGCCGTTGGAAGCGCCCCGCTGGGAGTCACAGAGCCCGTATCGGTAAAGGACGTCCAATAGGTCGGCCAGGCATTGGTGATCGGCGTCGGAGTCATCAACTGCTCGGCACCGCTGGTGCGACCGTACACCTTATAACCACCCGCAAGGGCTTGTGATTGTATCAACATGGAAACTGAATGGGTGCTGTTGCCATCGTTGGCCGTCGTCACACATACTTCAGTATTGGGCGCCGTTGCGCCAAGACTGTCTACAGCAGCAGCCCGATAACAGTACTGAGTGTTAGGGCTGAGCGTCCCTCCGGTAGCCACATCGTTTACGTAGGCAAGATAGGGCGTTGAAGATTGAGCTACCGAAAAGGCGTTCAAAGGAACCTTGAAAGTCTTCACGCCCGAAGTCAGTCTCTCCAGCCAGCTTACACCGTCAGGTAGGCTGTTGATGTAGTCCGATATGGTGTTTGGCGCTCTGAAAGCAAGAGCTGTGGGCCACCCGTCGAAGGAAATCGCAGTGTCACCCACATCATAGGCGGGGTGGTTAGCTATGGACGAGAGAGACTTTGCAAGCACTGAATCGTTCAGCGTGATTGCGTCGGCATAACCGCCACCAAAGGTACCGAAATTGAGTTCCCCTTTGAGCCCGCCCCCATTCCCCGGAAGCAGGAGGGCAGGGTTGGGATTGTTCGGATTTATCGAATTAAGCATCGTCACGTAGCCTGGGCTTATGGGACTGCGAGTGCTCGTGTTGTCGATCGGTCCAGAAATGAAAGTCACAAGCCCCGGCTGTACCGTACCGCAGGCGATGGTCATGTCCCCACCGTTGAAGGAACTGCCGTAGTATCTGCCCGAGGTGAAGCAATTGTTTGACGCCCCAGCCGCAGACAGCACAAGCGCTCCCGGCCACATACTGAGCACGGGAACCCAATTTGCGCCCGCGACAGTGTAGCTGGCCGGGCTTGTCACGTTGTCAGTGAAGGTGCAGAGCCCAGCCGAGCAGGTCGACGCCTCCGCGAGCGCCGTCGCCACCGCAAAGTTCCCGGTGCCGTAGGGGGCCGTGCGCGGCCAAGTATACACATAGCGGAGGACATCATAGGTGTAGCCCGCGCCGCCGAAATCGTTCCAGGTAACCGTAATGTAGTTCGTCGCGTTGACGGTTGCGTTGCCGTTCGTCAGATACCCGGCGGGTAGCGGAGCGGTCACATTTCCCCCCGCAGTGTAGTGCCCGACGATATAGTAGCCGTAAACCGTACTGCCAGTCGTCCCAGCTTGAGGGAACACAGGCTGGCCAGCGCCCGTCTGCCCGCCCATGTGCGAGATTAGCCCCCCGAGTCCGATAAATGCAGCCTGCCCAACATTGCCAATTGGATTCCTGCAACTTCCTACCTCAAAATACATGTCGTTCGCGCTCACGTTGCCATTGGAGCGCACACCGTACTGGTTGTAGGCTTCGAGCATGACACCGGTCAAGCTGAGGTCGCCACCGCTTTCCCAGTCAAATCCATTTCCGTCACAACCCATGCTTAGCTCTGAGTTGCTGATATGCGCGATCCCCGAATTCTCGTAGGCGTTGTTGGACTCGTAAACGGCGTTTCCGCAGTAGGTTGCATCGCATTCCAAAACGCTCGCACCGTTCCAAATGAGTCCGCTAATGGTTAGGCCCCAATCGGTATCGACCTCTATGAAATTGTGCCAGTAGTATGGGGAATTTGTGACGGGTGCAACGTCTTGAATGATATCCCCCATCGCGTCATCCTGGATGGCGGGGTAGGGACCCGAGCCGACGCCCGGAGCAACAGAGAGGCCATAGATTGCCAGCTTGCCGTATGAATTGTTGTAGCTTGAGCCAACGGTAGTCCCCAGCAGAATACAAGACGCCGCCACGTTGCAGGTGATCGTAGCCCCGTAGCCTTGTACAGTCACGCCGTATCCCTGGATTGCTAGTTGGGAACTTATCGGGTAACTGCCCGAAGGGAAGAACAGAATTCCGTGAGCGGCCACCGCTGCTGTCCTCGCCGCGAGGATTGCCGCTGTATCGTCGGTGGTCCCGTTCCCTACCGCGCCGTAGGCCTTGACGTTGAAAACCTGGCTGCCGCGATCAGTGACCCACTTGGCGTTGACGTTGTAGGTGGGAGTGCCAGCGGGGATCTGAGCTCTGAGCAAGCCGGCGAGCAATAGGCAGCAGAGTGGCAGCGCCGGGATCAGGTTCCAGAGCAACCTCCTGAATCCCGAATCTCCGATTACTGGAGTCCGATGGTCCGATCTTGATCGGACCCGAAATCGGACCTGAATCCTGGATCCTGTTCTTTTCACCATACGATCACCCTTCCCGTGACTGCCGTGTCGGAGGCCACAAGATAGAGATTTGTACCATCATAACTCGGTGTCTGGAACCAGATGGCGCCGCCGCTGGTCATTTGAATGACTGCACAGACGGGAACACGGCCGAGCAGGTGCGGAACTGTAAAACTGCCCGGCGCGCTGGAAACCACGCCAACCCCGCCAAAGATGGGCGTCGCCTGCTGGACTGCGATAACCGCTGAAGCGCTGGTGGTGACCACGCCGATCAGGGCGTCGCCGGTCGTCGCGCCCACGGCGCCCGATTGGTAATAGAAGCCGTTTACGGAGTTGTAGAACAGGTAACTTGTTTGGCTGACCGGCGCCGGCGGGAGCGTAGGTGCAGTCGCAGCCGCGTAACCCGCGCCCTGCGCGTAAAGGACGCCGGCCGTGATCCCAGGGACCAAAGTGCTGGAAGGGGAGAGGACGAAGCCGGAAATTAATCCATCGAATCCGAGTTCCAGGAATGGCGTAAGTGGCAGATCACTCATGAAGGCGACATTGGCATCCAGCAGCGCCCAGTTTTGGTCCTGGTCAGCCTCGTAGCTGGTCAGGCCGTGTTGCGACTGGATTAGACCCTTGCGGGGAAGAACTGTTCTAGTTACAGCCATCGTTGCTCCGCGTTCAAAGAATAGTAAATGGTAAATAGTGAATGGCGTATTCTAAAAAAGCCGTCGAAATCCTGAATTTACTATTCACCATTCACTATTCCCTCTCAGTTCGCACTGCTCAAGCTCAGGCGCAGGCAGGCGGCATAAACCTTGAGGATACCGTCGTTGTTCACAACCTCACTTCCATTTTGCCAGTAGGTTGTCCGCAAAGTCACGACGCCCGTCGCATCGTTGATGTCCCAGCCGCCCGGAAAGTTATAGAGCGAGCCTGGCTGCGCGGATGACTGGCCGGGAGGACTTGCCTGGCCGGGAACGAATCCCGGCGCTGGCGCGCGGTTGCTATAGATCATCCAGACGAACTGGCACTCCGCGCGCGAATAAGCGTAGCCATCGTCAGGATCGATTGGAGTAGGCACTGTATTGCCGTTCGCATAGAAGCCCATGAAAACCAGCTTGCTGCGCACCGCGCCAAACTTGGCGTTGTGAGAGATCTTGAGCATGGAGTCATCGGTGAGCGGCTGGCCGGCGGCGATGGCGCTGTCGTCGAGATCGAAAAAGCCAGGAATGGCAGAAAGGATCAACTGACTCATTTTGCTCCTTCAGGGTGATTCAAGATTCCAAATTCCAGATTCCAGATTGCGGTCTCCAAAGTCACTATTCACCGTTCAGAAAATCGTCGGCCAGCCCAGCGACGAACCCGAAGCGGGCGGCGTGGGCGAAGGCGGAGGCGTAACCGGCGGCGGCGTCCAGCCAACCGGCAAGGCTACGAGCAAGGTGATGTCCACTCCTCCCGAGTTCTGGGTCATGTCGAATGTTATCTTTTGCGGCCCCGGATTGGCGGCTTTATCGACGGCCAGGAGGGCCACGATCGGATTCAAAGCTACGTTATTGAGAGATTCACTCTGTTCCTGCGTCCATCCGGTGCTGCCGGCGTCCACGGTGAGGACCGGCAGGAGCGCGTAGTCCATCGCAAACCCAAAGAGTAAATCAACGGTTGTGGTGATCAGGTTGATGCTCATCGTCGGTTGCGCGAGACCGGAGGTGAAAGTGCTCGTATCGAGCACGCCGAATCCTCCTGAGTACTCGAATACGCTGACGGCCAGAATGATCGTCGTCGCATCGGTGTCCACGGTTTCCGTGACCGTGACGGTGTTTGGTCCGCCGGCGCAACTCTGTACGTACCAGGCCTGGAGGAGGTTTCTCTGCCCCGCGTTCAGGACCCCGCAGCCTCCTAAAGGCAGGTAAGAATTCTTCTGCGAGTCCGAAATTTGAAAATTCGGATTCGTGTAGGGTATCCCCGACATGAAGTAAACCACTACGATCAAGCCGTTCCCCTTCACATTGGGCTCGAGAAACTCGACCGGCAGCCCGTCTAACGGCCACTGCGTGGCTATATAGCTCGCAAAATTGTTCTGGACGGACAGCATTATGACCCCGGAGAAATGAACATGTATTGCGCCTGTTGCTGAGGCGTCGCGTTGTACCAAGTGGGGATATTATCCGCGGCCGCTGCAATCTGATACGGCACAGAAAGGTTGATGAACCGCGTATCGAGCAGGGTGAAATCGACTGTTCCCTGACTGTAATTGGGCTGCTTGTCGATCACCTCGCAGACCACATTGCTCAGGCCCAGCTTGCCGACTGTCAGATCGAGGACTTTCGAGTGGGTCAGCCACACGTAGTCGCCCAGCTCTGCCTGCAAGGTGGCGAGCTGGGCAGTGAACTTGTAGGCGGGCGGCTCGAAGGCGTGGCGGCGAAAGATACGGTCGGCAAGCAAACGGGAGAGCATCATGCCCCCGCGCGCCACGCGCAGCCCGGTGGACTGGATTTGCTGCTCGTACACCTGGCGATAAGTTTTGAGCGAAGTTTGTTGCTGATAGCTCACCTGGTAACCATAGCTGCGCGCCGCCGTGGTGATGCCGCCTTGCTGCACATCCAGTTGGAGAGTAACCAGGTTGATGATGTTCTGCCGCAGGGTCTGGGGGATTCCCATGATGTTCTTGGAGCTGAAGGCGAACACGGGCGTCTGCTCGACGGGCGGCTTCATGGTCTTGAGCGAGAGCTGGCCATTGGCGCGCACGATCGTATAAAGCCCCAATGGCTTCAAGATTTGCTCCTCGAGGAACTGCTTGCCATCGATGGGCCGCGTAATCACAAAATCAAACCAGACGCCGGAAAATTCGCCGTCCCGCAAGGCCAGGAAACCGGGAAGGTCGATGTAGGGATTGGGATTGATCAGCGTCGAGTCCTGGCCGGGCTCATAGATAGCCCAACCTTCTGGCGGCGGCAAAGGTTCGTAGTCCTGTTGCGACTGGTAGATTGGTGCGAGGCTTTGCATCACGTAATTCGAGGTCAGGAGGGCCGGGTCCTGACCCACGCCCAACTCGTTCTGGAGCACCGCCAGGATGATGTCGATGGGGTTGCCTGCCACGTAGCGTGGGTTTTGGTCGCTCACTTGATAGCCGTTTTCAAGCCACGAAGCGCCGACGGGTTGTTGCGCCATGGGACCACCTGGTGTCCACCAGAGCGGGCCGCCACGCAGCCAAATCTGCATTCCCTGGATAAAACGCTGCACATCCGCGCACTGAATAGTGATGCGGCCATCCGCGTCCTGGCCCACCTGAGTGATCTGCATGGTTTGCAGAATGGTGAAATCGCCCAAGGCAAGCCCCGGAAAGCCCTGCTTGAGCTGCACCATCCTGCCAATCAGCACATCCTGAGCCGCGAGGCCCTTGAGCGTGCCATTCGGATCGATGCAGGTGACGGTCATGCTGCCCAGCGAGGATTGCCCCTCGAGCTCGTTCACGGACTGGCTGGCTCCCTGCGGAATCTGCAGGTAGGGAATAATAGTTGGAGTATTGCCGAGGGAAAGCAGCAGGCCGGGATTTGTCGAGACCAGATAAAACCACGCTGTTGCCGTGAAGGCTGGCCATACTTCAAATTCGTAAGGCAAATCGCGCGAGGCCAAGGAATACGAAAGCAACGAGCCATCACCTGTAGTGGAGCGCACGGTGCGCTGGCTGGTGATGAGCGTGGTGAGATAGGCATCGAGGCTGCCATACACGCTAGCAAAGTAATCCGCAACCCCTGAGATATTGTAGAGATCGAGCAGCGCCAGGAGCATGCTCCAGCTCTGTTCCTGCGAGATGCTGAGAGGAGAGCCTGAATAGCCGCCGGCAGAATCATTGAAAAACTTGAAGCCGTTGAAGGGTGTGAGCTGCTGATAAGTTTCGTTGTAGGAGTTCGTCGCGGAAGATAGCAGAATCTGCTGATTCTGAAGCAGGAAATTCTGGTCTACGAACTCCAGGCATTGCAGCGCGAGGTCATCGCGTCCGATGGCATGGCAGAAAAGCGCCGCCCAGGTGCCAGCGGCATCACAAGCCTGGCTGGTATCAAGTCCGGCAGGCGGTGTCGCTTCGGAGCCTGCGCCCTGGGCAAAGTGGCCGGGCACGCCGCCGCTCGGGGCGATATAGAGATTGGCAACGACCTTCGTGGCAACAACATCCGCCACGGTCTGCAATTGCGCGGCAGTGGCGTTCAGTGAGGCAGCCTGCGTGGAGCTGATTAAATTGGTTTTTTGAAGCTGAACAGCCGCAGTGGGCAGAGTTGCGGCGGCGCGCATGAAAGCAAAATACAGGTCGATCTGGTGTTCGGTCGAAACCCGCTGCATGAGACCGGGCAGGAATTGATAGCCCGGATTTCCGTATGTTCCCCAGCCGAGGTAAAACAGCCCGTTCGTGAGGTCGGAGGCTGTGGATTGCAAGGTGAGCAGGAAGTTAATCATGCGCTGGAGGTAGAGCGAAGGGCTGAAGTCCTGGGTGATCTGCATGTAGATGCAGTAGGCGTAACACACCCAGGCCATGGCCCCGGCGCGGATGTAAGCTTGGTCCACGAGGCCATAGTAAGTATCGTAGCTGAAGGCAAGTGAATTCGCGGGCTGAGTGTTCCCCGCCGAGAAGTTGTCAAAGTAAAGGTCTCCCGGTGCGCTCAATGTGACCACGAATCCGGTGATGGAGCTGAGCGTGTCGCCCGCGAGCGTCGAGATGAGCTGAGCGAGGTTGATGAGGTGGAAACGATAAAGGCCGTTGCCCGGTCCGACCGCGATGGTGATGATCCCGCTTAGCGGGACCAGCGATGCCGGCGCGACTGCTGCCGAGGTTACCTGTACGCTCGTGACTTTGCCGCCTGCCGTGGTGACCCCGATGGCGAAATTGAACCCCACCGCCTCCACTTCCTTGTGCTCAAATTGGACCTGCGTATCGGTGCTGTCCGGGAAGCCGCTGCCAGAATAGGTGAAGGTATCGTTTGCGGCAATGGCGTGGAAATCGACCACCAGACCGGTGCCATAAGGTGGCTCTATGGGGTCATTGACATCGGTTACGGAGTCAGCAGAGTTGCTCTTTGTCCATCGGCTCGCCGATTCCCCATCTTCTCCGTTTTCGAAAATAATGGAAGCAAGGTAGCCGGGACTGTCGAGAATCGCGTCGAGCTGCTTGATGATCCGGGCGGCGGCGACGAAGTTGCCCGACCCCGCAAAAGCGATAATCGCCAGCGCGCAGTCGTAGATGTAGCTGCGGTTTTGCAGCGCAGCCCCCTCTGTCAGAGTGGGATCCGGGAAATAAAGCGGGTCGGAAGTGGGCACGATAAAAGAAAGTGGCAGTGATGGAAAAGCCCACTCAGCCGCCAGCGATGTGCAAACCTGCGTGGGACCCTTCACCGGGTCCACGTACATCACGTGCACGGTGGGAGTGCCTGTATGCAGGACCAGGCTCGAGCCGCAGCGCGCATGGAAATCATCCTGCACGATGATGGGGATGTTGTCTTCCTGCAAATATTCGACGTCCGTCTTGGCGTAAACGCGCGCAAAATAATCCGTCAGTTTGTAGCCCACGCCGGTATTCGAGTGGCAAATCCAACCTGCTGGCAAAACACTGAACGATGAGCCCACGGCTGGCTGCGCCACGCTCGTCGGGTAGAGCACCGCTATCACTATACCCGGGAAGGGCACCTGCGCGCCCCAGTAGCCGTACAAGCCTTGCTGAACGAGCAGCGACTGGAACTGTGACGGCGAAGGATACTGGCCTTTCATCGGCCCGCTGGTGTAAGCCCCTGTCCCCACCGCGCTGCCTTGGTAATAGAAGAGGTCGGTCTTGCTGAAAAGATCGATGCGGTAATTGAGCATGCTCTGCTGGGGATTGAAGAGATAACCGTAGATCGTCAGGCCCGCCAGCACGGGATAAGTCACCCCGTTGATTATGGAGCCACTGGGATTGGCGTTGTACATCTGCTGGTAGTAAGCGCTGATCTGCGCGCTGGTAACTGGCAGGACAGGAGGAAAAAGGTACCCGAAAGGAAGGCCGATCGGCGAGAGGTCTATGGGGCAGCCGTCCGGGCCAAGCTGGTCATCCATTCCCAGCATCAATATACCGGGTGGCACCATGCAGATGCTCTCGCAAGCAGTCTGAGCAATCTGGCTGAGGTCATTCTGCGAAACGATGCCACACTCAATGAAGGGCGGTGTGGTCGGTACGCATGGCGCCCCGGGCAGCGAGGTCGCCGGGAAGCCCGTCTCGCGAGCGTTCGCTTCCCAGCCATTCACGAGCTTCAGTTGGCGCGAATAGAGCCAGGCCAGCGACTGGGCGGCGTCGCCGTAGAAATCTCCTGGATAGTACTGCGAGACTGTCGGCATAAATTCAGCAATTCATGAAAGTGTAAAGTGTAAAGTATAAATTATGAACTCATCCTTCATCCTTCACCCTTCATCCTTTACCCTTTTTACGTCCCGTAAAGTCCGATGCCGTACAGGGTGACGCCGTAGCCGCTGAGCATTGTCGCTGCCTGAGCTGAGGCGGTAAAGCTCGCGATGGCGATGGCAAAGTCCGGGATCTCGACCGTATAGTACGCCTGCTTCTGCGGCTGCGCCAGCGCCAGTTGCCAGGTTTGATTACCCTGAATCACAAAAAGCTCTCAGCTATCAGCTTTCAGCTCTCAGCGGAATAATGCATAGTAAATAGTAAATGGGGCATTCATCAGAGCCGTTCTTAATTCACTATTCACCATTCACTATTCACCATTCGCTTTTCAGCTCACCACTTGTCGAAACTTGAGCTTAAACGTGTACTGCCCGACGCTCTTGTAGGCTGCCGTCCAGTTGGAGTCCTCCAGCCAGTAGTTGGTGAAGGCCGGCTGCGAGGCGTCCGGGTAGTAGCCGAACTGCCCACCGCCGAGCGCGAATTGCATGAACTGATTCCATGCCTGCACGTCCGCGCCGATCGCCACCCAGTCCATCTCGAACTCGAGGAAAGTCTCGATGCGCTCGAGCACGGCCTCGCGCACTCCGGCGCTGGAAATGTTGTCGTGCCGGACAGCGTTGTATTCATAAGCTGGCACCTTGCGTGGCGGGCGCAGAAACGTCAGAGTCGTTGGGCCAGTTCCTGGATCGTAGACTATCTTCGGGTTACTCATCGTGTTTGGCTCAAAAGCTATCAGCTATCAGCTTTCAGCAGGCGGCTTGCTGATAGCTGATAGCTGACGGCTGACAGCTTACCCTGCCGCATAGGGGGTCTTCTGGACGGTGGTGGCATTCAGCGGCACGCCGCGCTGCACGGCAGTGTTGAGCGTGGTCGCAAGCCACTGCCCCGCCTGCGCCTCGCCCACCACCATCACCGTGAGCTGCCCGCTGGGTGGATTCAGCGCGCTGGCTGCGCCAGGTGCGAGACCGTAACCGCCCAGTTGTGGAGCTCCGCCGCCGTAACCTCCCTTGCCGTATCCCGCGCCCGCTCCGCGACCAGCGCTTGTACCTTTGGCGCCGCCGCCAGGAATCGCTGCTGCCGCCGCGCCCGCCACACCAGCAATCGCGCCCCATTCCGCCGCAGCTTCAAAATCGGTCGCCGCAGCGACCCCAGCATCCGGGTCTCCGAAAAAAATGGCTTGCGCCAGAAACCACAGGCCTTGTGCCAGGGCGTTCAGTGCGTTTACCCCCGCCTGTTCCGCAATCGATGCGAGGGCGGCTTTTGCGGCCTTCTCCATGGATTGGCCGACGTTTTCCCCGTAGATCGCTGCCGCGATCCCGGCCGCCGTCATGGCGTCGCCTGTCTCCATGAAGGCAGCGCCGGCTACTACCTGAAAGGTTTGTAGGGCGGTTTGAACCGCACTAATCGACTGGGTCGTCTCGCGGGCCCAGGTCTGGATGCTGGGCGTCAGCTCATTGACCATATCCTTCGATACCAGTTGGGCGATGCTGTCGAACTCCTGGAGCGGGGCGATGAGTTCCCGGTTAAGGTCGCCCGTCATGCTCGGCGCTGCCGGTGTGGACTTGGAGGTCTTGGTGGCCATTGCGTCTCAGCTCTCAGTTCTCAGCTCTCAGCTTTCAGTCCTCAGCTATGTCCCATCGTCATTCCCGTCAGTAAGCCCGCGTAGCGGGCGTTAGAGCTTAGCCCATGGCGTAAGCCACGGGGGGAAGGTTTTCTTCGACACAATCAGGTTCCTTTTTGGTGACTGCTGAAAGCTGATAGCTGACGGCTGACAGCTTTTACCAGTAAATGTGTCTTGCCGTACTTTCATCTGCGTAATCTGTGTCTTCTGTGGACAACAACGCCGCGGTTGCGGCGGCGTCAATGCGCCAAAGCGCCACCGCGCGACATAACATCTCGCTCGGCGTTTTCGCGTACCATCGCGCCATCTGCGCCGCTGCCCTCAGGATGTCCTTGTTCGCTTGCACGAAAGGCGTCCAGGTCCTGGCCGTTTGCCAGAACCTGGCCTCGCAGGTACTTCAGAATGAATTCAGCGTCCTCTTTCGGGAGCCAGTTGGGATCGAACTGCGTCAGACCCGGATTAAGGCAAGGTTTAGGGTCAACGAAAGCCTCATTGACCATCTGCTGGTCTTCGCGGACAAGCAGCAGCGTTTCGTCAGCAGTCAGCTCCGGTTTCACACCCACGCCGACCAGATCCAGTTTTTCCCGTAGCTCGCACGGCCACCCGGTGCGGCGGAGCGCCCAATAAAATTTCGTGGGTCGCCGCAGCACCACCCCAAAACCGCTTTTTGGAAGGAGCACGCGCTGCGGCTCCACGAACGCGGAAGCCTCCGCCAGCTTGCGGAAATCCGCAGCAGTTGCGATGCTGTTTGACTTGGACATAGAAAACCTTCAGCCCTCAGCTCTCAGCTATCAGCGGTCAGCAAACAGTTTTGAGCTGAAAGCTGAGAGCTGACGGCTGACAGCTTGTTTTACACCTGCCGCCACACCATCCCCACCTGGTCCCCAGTCGGGCGTGTGGAATCCGCGACGCCCTTGAACTTCACCCCATACGTTGTCTCCTTGCCACGCTGGAAGGGCAGCTTAATGGCCTCTGCCTGGTAGGCTTGGTAGAGATGTGAGACCACGAACTTTCCCGTCACATCCCGACGCGGGGAGATCACGGCGACGCCGATCTTCGGCACAGGAACAATGCCGCCGAAGGTGATCTGCTCGTACGACTGCGCGCCGGAGGGTTGATTGGTGTCCGTGCCCGCCGTGAAGGTGCCCGGCGGAAAGAAGTTGGTCAAGTTGGCAAGGTTCGACTGCTTGATCGTGACGTCGATCTCGTAGGCGTCGGCAGTCATCACCACATCGATGGGAGAGGAGACCTGGTCGGCTCCAATCTCTTCGTACTTCGGCGTCAAGGTGGAAGTGATCGCGCCTTCCGTAGCGCCGGCGCAATAGGCTCCGTACGCGCCCACAAACAACCATGCGGCAGTGCCATCCGTGATGGGCGGGCCAGGGGCGTTGAGCCACGCCGGCGCCGTTGAGCCGGAGGTCCCCGCGGCGAGGCATAATTCCGTGTTGTTGCCGGAGTCTTTGATCATCTGGCCGACCGTGTAAGCGGTCGTCGCTGACCACGCCGCGAGCCCGGCCGGCTCTACCGGTGAGCCGTCTGGCCCGATCACCAGGCGGTTGCCGTGGGCAGGCTCGGGCACGTAGAGCCACAAGCGGCCCGGACCTTGGTGGATGCTTGAAGCTGATACTGGTGGTGGCATATTCAGCAAGCTTTCAGCTCTCAGCTATCAGCTATCAGCGAATCGCCGCCAGCTTGCTGAGAGCTGAGAGCTGACGGCTGATAGCTTCTTTCAGGTCTCCTCGACCTCCACAATGATCGACATCGTCGCTGCCATGGCAAAGCCGCTCTGAGGTCTGCGACGAATTTCTTCAAACGTGTGACCTTCAGCGAAAATCTTCATGAGCTTTCCGCTCGCGAGTCCCGGCGAGAGCGCACCGTTCGGAAAGGGCGGCGAAGGTAACGGAAGATTCGCGAGCAGGAAATCGCCCGGCGTCGATTCCCAAAGGGTGTCGAGCACCGCCCGCACGGCTCGCGTGTAATCCTGGGTCATCTCCGCCAGGGTGTTGCGGTCCTGATGCGTGACCGCGATTACGCAGGAAAGCCGCATCGTCTGGTGCAGCGTACAGTTTGCCTCTTCGTCGAAGGTCACCGTATCGGGGGTCAGCAGAATCGCCGGGAACTGCTGCACCGGGAGGAGCGCCAAATCGTATTCGGCGAAGGGCGCGTAAGAGCCGGGGACGCCGGAGACGAAATCCAGCGCCGCCTGAATATCGCGATTCACCACAGCGAGTAGTTGCCGAACTACCTGCTTCGACAGGCCAGCGTTGTAGTAGGAAATCCAAGCCATCGCTAAAAGTCCAGAAGTCGAGAGTCGAATGTCGAGGAGTTCAGAGCTTTTGCCTTTCGACCTTCGACTTTTGACTTTCGACCGCCCTTGCGGGACCAGCCCGAAATGCCACTTCCCAATTCGCTATGCACTATTCACTAGTCTCTTTTCCTATCTGAAGAGCGAATAGTGATTCGCAGGCCCAGGATTCCAGCCGCAAATTCGACTTTTCAATTCACCATTCACCATTTACCATTCACCATTCAAAAGACCTGATTCTTTGAAAAGGCCTTATCCTCGCCTCGATCGAGGGCGGTCGAGCGGTCTGTCTCGCCGCCGGCGATGCCACCCAAAAGGGGTTCGATTTCGACGTGGCGCGCCAGGCCGCTAAACAACGCATCGTAGAGGCCTTCCTTGATTTCCTCGATCTGCCGCTCGAAACTTTGCCGGTGCGAGCCTGCCAGCGAATACTCGCCTGGCTGGAGCGTGACGTCCCCCTGGAGCGCGTCACCGAGGTCGGCGATCGCGCCATCGCGGTTGAGGGCGCGCAGAAAATTCCCGGCGTCCACCGTAAGTGCGAGGGTGTCCGGGTCGATCAGTCGCGCCAGGAATGCGCCCCGTATCCTCGCCTTGCGGTCGTCGATCCAGTCCTGGATCTGCGTGTCCTGAATCGAATTGGCCGCATTCCGCACGAAGCGCGGAAAGGCGGTACAAACATCATCTACCGTGCAGTAAGACATAATTTCACCAAGGATTCAGGATTCAGGATTCGGGATTCAGGGAAGGCATTCGAGGTTTTTCTTCGTTCTTCCCTGACTCCTGAATCCTGAATCCCGAATCCTGCTTTTAGTACTCGACGTGCACCAGCACGCTTGTCACGCCGGCTGGCGTGAAAATGTAAATGTTCGTGGCATCAAAGCCGGCCGCCACGCTCGAGGTGTCCAAACTGCAAGCTGCAGCATTGGCTCCGCTCGCTATCCCCGTAAACCACACCCGCCTGGGGATGCGTGGCAAACCGTGCGGCACGGTGTTCGTCGCCGCTGCCGTCATGCCGGTCACATCCAGGGTGGCGAGTGCAGGCAAATAGCCACGGTTGTCCACAACTAAATCTTGGTTCGCCGTACTCACTGCAATTGACATGGGTCCTCCGAAAAAAAGCACTCAGCCTTCCCGCCGCGGCGGGTCAGCTATCAGCAAGCCGTCTTTGGCTGAAAGCTGATAGCTGATAGCTGCACTTCTACGCCGTCGCGTTCACCCACAGGTATGCTGCGTTGGCTGCAATCACCTGCTGCGCGTAGTACTTCTTCACGCGGATGAAGTCCGACTCGAGCGAGAGCTCGCGCCATCTCAGCACTCCCGAGCGCTTTGCCCAGAAGAAGGTGTAGCCGAAGCTGGGCACGCGGAGGCCAGGTCGTGGCGGGCGGTAGAACAGCATAGCGTTCTTGCCCATGATGTACCCCAAGCTGTCCGCCTCACCTTCATTCGAGGTCTGATAGAGTGCCGCGGCGACCAGTACCTTCTCGACCTTGAACACCCGCGCCAGGTCCTGCTCGTCAAGCTGGTTACGGGCGCCGTTGGCCGTGTACTTCACGCGGTCCAGGATGCGCGGATGGTTGGCCAGCGAATCCAGCACCGGCTGCGAGACCAGCAGGTAATTAGGGAAATCGCCGATCTGCTGCTGTAAGGTGCGACGTTGTTTCAGGACTTCGGAGACCGGGTCGGAGTTGATGTAATCGGACCACTGCGAAGTTGGAGTGCTGGCGAGGTTGCTGTTCTGGGTGATATTCGCAGTGGTGATGATGTTCGTAAAGAGGTTGATCTCCTCGTTGAGCGCGATGATATTGGTGAGCTTCTCGGTCTTCTCCACTTCGAGCTGAGCGCCGGGATCAGCCTGGTCGCGCTCGTCGTCGGTGATCGAGTCCTCCAGCGCGTGGCCATCGGCCATGTAGAAACCGCGCGCGTCCAGATCGACTTCGATCTGCTGGGCGCGCTGCCCGGCCGCGTAGGCGTCTTTGTAAGAACGGAAGTGCTGTTTCGAGAATTTGAAGAACACGTCGTTCTTCTTCATCACAGGCACCACCGGCAGCACTTCCTCCGCTACAAACGCCTGGTTGCGGTAGGCAATGCTGATCTGGGTGAGTGCCTCGTCAACGTGTAGTTGGTTAAGGCTGGGCATCTGTTTCTCCTTTTTGTTACGAGGATTCAGGATTCAGGATTCAGGATTCAGGGGAAATCTTCGCGTGTGCTTCCCTGAATCCCGAATCCTGAATCCCGGATCCTGTTCTTCCCGGCCCAGCGTTATCTAGCGCAACACGGCGGGCGTGTTGATCGGCGGACGAGCGCGCTAGCGGTCGCCCGAAAACAAGCCATCAGCGGTCAGCCGTCAGCTTTCAGGGAGAAAACGGTTCGCTGAGAGCTGACAGCCGATGCCTGACAGCAGTCGCGGCCACTACCCCTTGTACGAGTACGGCATCACCAGCACGCGAATCACGTCGCCGGCATTCGAGGCTGCGTCGATGGCGATTCCGACGACGTTAATCATCGTGCCAGACTCGCTCACCGCCTTGATCTGCCCCTGGGCGTTGGCGATGTTCACGTAGGCGCCGCGCGTGATAGCGCCCGACGCCACCACCCGCGAGATCCCAAACAGGCGCGTGCGGATGTTGCGCCCCAGCCCGCTCGCCGGAATGACGCCCGTGGGCCAGGCAGTGCCGCTCACCAGGTTGTACAGCCCGCCCGAATAGTCAGCCGCGGCGTCAGGCAGAATCGATTCCTGGGCTACCCCGAGGAATTGGCCGTTGGCCCCACTCGGCACGTTGCACCCGTCGGCGGACACCGAAGTGTCCGGCGCCAGGCAAGTGAATTTCCCGATCTCGATGTTGTAATTGAGATGGTAACTTTGGTCGATCGCAGTAATGTCGCTCATTCAATTTCTCCTCTTTGAACTACCCCGCCTTGCGGGGTTGCACAGATTTCACAGACAGCTTCAAATCTCTTCTAAATCTGTGAAATCTGCGCAATCTGCGGATTCTGCTTATTCTTCCTCTTCGTTCCCCGCCTGCGACTATCGTCCTTGACTAGCTAGTGGCCCACTGGCGTTGCTACCGAAGTCCCCGTGGTACCGGATTGATTCACCGGAGGCCTGCCGGTCGCCATATTCGCCAGCACAGCGCTGATTGCAGCGGTCACGCTTTGCGTGATTTTGGCAAGATCGTCATCGCTGATTGCAGAAACGCTGGCCTGTTCTTCCCATTGATCGGCGGCGGCCAACTCAGCGTGTCGGAGTCCTTGCTGTGCGGCTGCATGAGCTACCCCGACCGCGTTGAGAAGAGCAAGGTTGGCGGCATTCTGTGCGTCGGTAAGGATCTTCGTCTGTGTTGCCAGTGCCGTGTCAAACAAGAGTTTGAGATTCGCCGGCCAAGCTCCTCCGAGGCAAGCCTCGGGCGGCGCCGACGGTGTGCTTACAGTTCCATCTGCCATAGTTTCTTCTCCTTTTCCGCGCTTGAGGGGCGCGGACCCTGTGATCAAATCAGAAACTCGAAATCAGAAACTAGAAACTGGCCAAGGGTGCGAGCTTCCCATAACAGTCGAAGGTCGAGAGTCAAAGGTCGAGGGTTAAAAGCCTTTTCTTTCAACTTTTCAACCCTCGACTCCTCGACTACTCGACTTCTTCTTCCGCAGCCTGCGAGACGGCCACGATCTCTTCCGAATACTCGCGCCACAGGTCCGGCTTGCGCTTGGTGACTTCCGAGAGCGCCACGCTCACCGAGCATTTGTTCTCTTTGGCGTAGGCATTCACTTCCGCCATCAGCGCCTGCTGTGCGGTGGGCTGCTCGCCGCCGCCCGCGTGGCCGTACCTTCGTAGATCCACCACAGGCCGGGCTTGCTCGACCAACGCGCTGAAACCCGTTGCATCTGAAAGCGCCAGTTTCAGAGCGTGGGCGCGGTTTTTCGGCAGCACCTTGCCCGCCTTCACCGCCGCGTTCACTTTACGCTCCGCTTCCTGCGCTTGTAGGATGGTGGAGAATCTTACGCGCCCGGCATCCGCCAGCTTGCCGGCTTCCACCAGGTTGATCTTGCCATCGTGGATGCTTTCCGACAGGGCGGCGAAGCCGTCACTGTCGCCGTTGCCATCCTTGGGCTCCCAACCCTCGGGACCGTCAGCAATGCCGATCAACTCCTCACCGTCGAACACCCCGATCTTGCCCCTGTGCTCGGCAGGCAAATGGTGTACTTCGAGGTGCGCGTCGGTGAGGCACTTCAACTTCAGACTCTTAGCCATTGTCGTCTCCTTTGCAGACAAGGATCCAGGATTCAGGATTCGGGATTCAGGTCCTGACCCCTTACTCCTGCCCGCTGAATCCATTCCTGGTTGCTGGTAAGCAACCGAAACTTGATTTACTGGACCTGGTACATGCAACTGTTGCAGGCTCACGAAAACCCGGTCTGGCGCTTCCCCTGAATCCTGAATCCTCCCGCCGCGGCGGGCTGAATCCTGCATTTCGCAAAGATGGATCTCGGGCAGTTCCTCGAGAAAGGGCTTATTAACCAGCGCTACGGAGGTCAGTACCGTCCCTGCCGTCTTGCCGGTCACTTTATCCTTTGCTCCCCAACGGATGGCCGGCGAAATATAGCGGTATTCCCGATTGGCAATGAGCTGCCGTGCGCGCTCCGTGGGCTCGTACCAGCCCCAAAGAATGTAGCGCATCGGGTGATCGGATGATCGGGTGATCGGGCGATCCGTTGATGAGCCCGTTCGTTCACCCGATCTCCCGATCTCCCGATCTCCCGATCCGTTGAAGGCTTCCGGTTCATCGAGCTTGGTGACGCGCCCGGCTGACAGCACGGGTCCCCCCGTGCCAAAGGGAACTTCCGAGGCATGCTCGTAATCCACATTGATTTCGCCCGTAGGCTTCTGGGCGAAGTTCTCCCGGATTTGTTCGAGATCCTCGAGCTCGATGGAGAACTTCTTTTCCGCTCCGCCCCAGGTCCCCGTGACAGCGATCGGAATCCGAATCAGGCCCGTCCCAGGCACATCGGCGAGCAGCGCGACAAAACGTGGAAAGGCTGAAGTATGAAGGATAAAGTCTGAATTCTCCGCTCTTACTTTATCCTTCATACTTTCTACTTCAGAGTTTGTGTCTGGCCAGTCCATGCCCTCCGACTTATAGAGCGCGCGCAATCTCTGCTTGGCCTCTTCTTTGCCTGGACCTTCGTAGGCATTGCCGCGATAATTCTTGTAAAGCGCAGCAAAAGCCGCGCCCATCAAGCCATGGTCGGGCTTCCCATGCCGCTTCACCTGAAGGTGAAACGTAGTTGCCTTCTCCGGGTCCTCAACCACCAGGAAATCGCTTGGCGGATAACCTTCCTTCGTTGCGCTCATCGAAGCCCTCGGCTTTCAGCTTTCAGCTCTCAGCTATCAGCCTTTATCCTTTACCCTTCAAACTTTAGAATTCAGCTTTACTCCACGATTTCCAGCGTAACGTCCCCCTGGTACTGTTCGCCGATGCTGGAAACGATCTGCACCGCGATGGTGTGTCTCTCTCCCGCCACGCCGCCCGTCACCGTGAAAACCACGCCTGTACCCGAAATCGCTGGCGCTGGTTTTGAAGCGATGACCTCTTCAGTCGAATCCAGCCTGGTCAGATCGCTCGTAGCCGTCACTGCCGTGATGCTGGCGATGCTGTTGCCCGTGCCAATGTCAGCGGCAAAATCGAGCGAAACTGCGAATTGTTCGTAAGGCGCTTTGTAAATCGTCATGTCTAACAGCTCTCAGCTCTCAGCTATCAGCCATCAGCTTTCAGCTCTGCGCTTGCTGAAAGCTGAGAGCTGACTGCTGATAGCTTCTTTTCAGTGCACCGGCGCCGTGCCGCTTTTCACCCGCCCTGCTTCGGCGCCTGTTTTCGCTTGGCCTGGCACGGCTCCGTTTTTGGCCTGCCCCGGCACGGCTCCGCTTTTGGCCTGCTCCGGCACGGCAAACTCATGCCTCGGCGGGGCGGTCAGACTGTGGTTCCGCAAACCAACGATTGCATCGCTGAAGACTAGTGTTTCCATATCGCCGCGCAGCGCAGCGAAAATCCGGCTCAAACTATCAGAAGTGGAAAGCGCCTCGGTATCGCCACGCGAGGCAGCGAGGACACGCCTCAGATTATCGCTCGCGCTGAGCGCCTCAGTGTCGCCCCGCCCGAAACTTGCTGCCCGCGTCAGCAAATCAGACGTCGTGTTGTTCTCGCTGTCGCCCCGGATTGAAACCGCCCGCCTCACGAGACTGTCCGAAACGCTGAGGGTTTCGGCGTCGCCCCGACTCAGACCCTGCGAGCGCGCAATTGAATCCGCACCGGTGTTGGTTTCGCTCTCGCCCCGCCCGAAAACTCCCGAGCGCGCAATTCCGTCAGCTGACGGATTGGTCTCACTATCACCCCGCCCAAAGATCCCCGAACGCGCGATGGCGTCCGAGGAGGTGTTGGTTTCGCTGTCGCCCCGGCCAAAACCGCTCGAGCGCGCAATCGCATCCAAGGCCGTGTTGCTCTCGCTGTCGCCACGCCCGTACACCGCCAGCCGCGCAATCGCATCGGAGGCGGTGTCCGTCTCGCTGTCAGTTCGACTGAAGGCCGCAAGACGGCTAATCGTATCCGAGGCCGTGTTGGTCTCGCTATCCGCCCGGCTTAAACCCTGCGAACGCGCAATCGAATCTGCGACGGTATTGGTTTCGGTGTCACCTCGACCATAGACCGCGAGCCGCGCAATCGCGTCCGACGCTGTATTGGTCTCGCTGTCGCCACGGCCGAAAGCCCCCAAACGCGCAATCGAGTCCGACGCCGTATTGCTCTCGCTGTCGCCCCGGCCGAAAGCTCCCAAACGCGCAATCGAGTCTGAGGCTACGTTGCTCTCACTACCGCCTCGCCCGAAGACGGCCTTGCGCGCAATCGAGTCCGACGCCGTATTGCTCTCGCTGTCGCCCCGGCCAAAGCTCGCCAGCCTCGCAATGGCGTCGGAGGCCGTGTTGCTCTCGCTTAGGCTGGCGCTGTGGCTGTTGCCAGCAGGTGTGTAGGTGATGACAATGATGCCTGCGCAGCCATTAGCCGCAGTCACCGAACTTGATCCTCCTGTACCGCCGCCCCCGCCGCCATATAGGCCACACGCGCCCGCTGAGCCACTGCTCTGACCTGCACCACCTCCACCGCTACCGGAACCGTAGCTCGAACTCCACTCCGTACCGGTACTTCCTGCTCCACCGCTGCTGGAAGTGCTGCCAGCGCCGCCGCCACCGCCACCGGATGACCCAGCGCCTCCACTACCGGAACTGCCCGCAGCCCCAGCGCCGCTGCCAGAATAATTTGTTCCTCCGGCTCCGCCAGCGGTTGCGGAGGTCCCCGCCCCTCCTGCGCCCCCGCCTCCGTTCCCACCGCCTCCGCCCCCGCCGTAGCCTGCAGTCGATCCACCGTTCCCACCTGCGCCGCCCGTACCATTTGGGCCGCCAGCCCCACCACCTCCACCACCGCCAGCCGGAACGCCCAACGCGGACCCGCTCGCGCCGCCGGATTTTGTTAGGCAACCGGTACCCGTGCATTTACCGCTTGCCGACGCTCCGCCCGCCGCCGAGGCGGAAGAGGACGGAGCGCCGACGCCAGCTTTGGCTCCGCACACAACCGCAGCCCCTGTGATGCTCCCGCAACCCGTGGTGGAGTTGCAGAAGTAGGTGTCACCACCGGTAGTGCCCGCAGCGCTGCCGCCCGCTCCACCAGCGCCTACCACGTAGCTGACGGTGCCACTCGCAGTGAGGGTCACGTTGATAGATTTACTGTATGCCCCTCCGCTGCCACCCGCGCCTGAAGCGGTTGAGCCTCCACCGCCTCCTCCGCCCCCGCCCCCGATGCACTCGATCTTATTATTCGAGTTGTTCCAGTTCGACGGCACGGTGTAACTCGTGCCTGAGGTAAGGTAGACGACTGTCTGCGCAGATGCCGGGGTTGCCATCAGCAGGAAGCACAGAGCGAAAATGAGCCGTTTGAACATAAAGCAGCTTTCAGCGATCAGCTATCAGCGGTCAGCAAGCTGAAAGCTGACGGCTGATAGCTGAGAGCTTCCTTTAGAACGTAATCGTCCAAGTCACCGTCAACGTGTCGCCGCTGGCCAGCGACGCCTGGGTGAATGTGTTTTCAAAACACATCGTCCCCGAAGAGGACGCATTGAGAATGGCCGCAGCCTGAGCCGCCTGCGTCCCTGTGGCAGTGAAAGTGTTCGCCAACGTGAAGCTCGTCGCATTTGAAGTGTGCGTGGGAGTACCCAAGGCGCGCGATAGCCCGTTCGTGGTAATTTCTCCACTCAGGGAGGTATCGGTCGCGGCTGGAGTGATCGCAGTATTGGTCAGCGCAATGTAAGTGCAGACCGCAGCGGTGCCCCCCGCCATCTGACCATACTGCCAGTTGATCCCGGCGTTGGTGCGCAGATTGTGCCCCGTCACATCCAGGAAGACCGTGCCGTCCGGGTGGCGCGCCACGACGTGGACCCAGTGCGGAAGATCGGCCGCACCCTCCCGTAGGGCCGAACGGCGTTCGGCCCCGCCAGGGCGAGCGCCGCTCGCCCCTACAAACGTCTTCTCGTACATCTGCTGGATAAAATCCTTCAGCGACAAGCCGTCCGGCCCGAAATCCACTGGCTTCCAGACATGCTTCCCCTGCCACACGTTCTCGGCATAGACCGCCGAGGTGGTCGGGATGGTCTCAACGTTGGTTAGATTGTTGAGACTGTGGTAGCCGAAGTAGCTCAGGTTCCCACCGTTCAGGATCATCGCCAGGCCAGCGAACGCCGCGACCACGGCAATCGAAAGAATTGTCTCAAACCGTTTGTTCAGGAATTTCCTCATGCTCATTCTCCTTCTGTGGAACCTGCGCAATCTGCGCATTTCACCGATAAATCACGGAAACCGTCACCGGCGCGCTCGTTCCATAACCACCCGAGCACGCGAAGGTAAATTCCGTGGCCTGCCCAAACCCCAGCGCCGCGCTCGAGCTGACCGAGCTGGTGGTAACGCTCGTCGTCCCCGCCTGCTCGATAATCGTCCAGGCATTCACAGTGCCTGTGGTCGCTGTCACTGAGACGGGGCCGCCCAGGGTGAGATAATTCACCCCATCGTAGGACGTCTTCGCCTGCACGGTGCACGTCGTGTAATTACCCGTCACAGTGCCAAACGTCCACTGAATTTGCGCCTCGTGCGCCGTCGTTGTGGGCGTGCTCGTAGTGGTCGCCGCGGCGCCCGCGATGGTGATGACAGGCGTATCCGTCACTACGCCGGTCGGTCGTTGCTGAACGTTCCTCCCTGCCGCGTGAACCGGTGGCAAGCAGCGCGGATTCAGAAAGAGCGCATAGAGCGCCGCAAGCAAAAGCACCAGCCACCACTTGAATCCCGATTCCTGGCTTCCCAATCCCGCTCTCATTTCACAGCTCCTTAATTCAAAATTCATAATTCACTATTCACCACGCACTATTCCGCATTCATCTTTGGGGCGATCATCCGCATGCGCCTCCCGGCCGTAAGAGCCAGTCCCGCCAGGGCGGGATCGAGAGTCGAAGGTCGAATCCGCAGATTTCGCAGATTCTGCCGACACGGTCTCTGAAGCCCGCGCTGCGCCCCCGTTCGTAGGGGCGGTTCGCGAACCGCCCCTACTCTGCGAAATCTGCGTGATCTGCGGATGCCCTTCCTCTTGCGGCTTCGTCCCCGGCTCGGCAGGAAACTCTCCTTCCTCTTGCTCTTGCAGGCGCGTCTGGATGGGCGCCCAGCGCGGGCGCGACGTGTTCGACTTGAGCGGCATGCCGCACTTTTTGCGGATCCAATTCTCCGTGTCATTGTCCGGTTGGAGCAGGTCCACGTCGAATTTGCCCACGTCCTTCGCCACCTCGAGCAGCTCGAGCGGATTAATCACGATAATGTTCGAGGTTACGAGGCGCGGGTAAGGCAGTTTCTTACCGGGCTGCGGCGTGTAGTTGTAATTCACCAGTCGCCGGATGGAGGTGTTGGAAATGGTTTCGTCAATCTTTTGCGAGATCGCTTCGAGCGAGAGATAGAAGAAATCGCGCATCGAGCCGCCCAAGGCGCGCGACCCGGTTTGCGTAGTGCCGAGCGAGAGGAAGTTTGCCAGCACCGAGCGCATGATCATTTCACTGTGGTGCTGGATGGAAGCCTGCGGGTCGCGGATCCGGCCGGTGATCCCGGTCAGCACGAACTCCCAGCCACTGGGAAGTGAAAGGCCCGTACTTTCGTGCGCGGCGAGCATTTGTACCCACTGCTGCGCCGCCTTGCGGTCTTCGGCGGAAACGTTGGGGCCTTGCTTGATGGTGGGCACGCCCAGGCCATTGCGCTCGATGCTGATGGCGTCGATGCGGTAAATCTGGCTCTTCATGTACCAGTGCTGATAAGCCGCCCGCAACACGGAGCGCCCGTAGAAGTACGCGCCTTCCATGTCGTTCACGAAATAGGCAAGCTTCTCCGCCGGCACCAGCACGTTAACGAAATTGTTGCCCCGGTATCCGTACTGCTCGAGGTAGAGCAGCGACTCGCCGTCGTCATCAACGTGGTAGCGGTAGAAGGTGTAGGGCAGGCGCGGCGCGAGCTTGCGCAGCCGGACTCTGTCGCCGTCGATATGCCACAAATCCTCGTGCGCGGCGCAGCCAAAATCCAGGCAGAGTAGGGCATTTTCTTTCACCGTCTCGAAGTTCTGTGTCACCCAGCAGCCCGTGCTGGTGGGCGATTCGAGGCCACCCAAAAGGTTTTCTCGGACCTCATCAGCAATCTTTTTTGCCAGGTCAAACCCCGGTTCGTTTTCCTTGAGGCCGGGCACGATCTGACAGTCAGCCGCCCGGATGGGCAGCTTACAGGCGAGCAACGCTGCGCGCACATCCGCATCCGAGCGCCGCATCTTTTCGTAAATCAGGAAGCTGCTGCGGCCTTCAAGGATGGGGTTGTATTCGCCCAGATCGCGGATGAATCCCGCAAAGTTCGCGGTACCGACCGCGCCACGGAGGGACGTGTCAGGGGCCGTAGGGCCGAGCGGCGCTCGGCCTCCCTCGCCATTGCCGGGCCGAGCGCCGCTCG
The DNA here is from genome assembly GCA_050011515.1 of Terriglobia bacterium. Taxonomy (GTDB): domain Bacteria; phylum Acidobacteriota; class Terriglobia; order UBA7540; family UBA7540; genus CAVROP01. Next base: position 64,789 of record JBEKIZ010000018.1, read on the forward strand.
GCCCTACCTGCGGCTCGGGCACGGCGCCGCCGCCGGGCACCGCCGCGGGATTCAGCCCCACGTCATTCCCAATGGGCCCGCCAGGGAACAACGTCACCATGGGGTAGCTAGCCCCTGGGGTTATGACCTGTCGAATTGTTTCGAGAAACGACATAAGGAATTTGTGATTTGTGATTGGTGATTTCCGATTGCGCGTTCTTCAATCACCAATCAGAAATCGCCAATCGCCAATGCTAAAATTCCGCCGGCAAAGCCTGCGGGGTCCACCAAGCCGCTCTGGGCGTGCCCACGATCACTCCGTCACTCAGGTGTGAGATGGGCTGCTGCTCGGCGGCAAGGTCGGCGAGGGCTTTCGCCCAGAACTCGTCCGCGTGGCCGAGGTCGGTGCGCTCAGCATCGAAGCGGGTATTGCCCGCTACGGTCACGAGCTTCTTGACAGCTCCAAAGGCGCGGGCGATTTCCGGGGCCTCGGGAATAAGATCCAACCGCTGTTCCATTCGTCTCTTGACGCGGTAAGCCATGTCTTCTTTGACGGCCGCGGTAAAGGTGACAGGCTCCACGCGTGCTCCGAACTCACGCTCCAAGGATTCGGCCAACGGGGCCCCCATGCCCGTCGAGTCAATGCAGGCGCGGCGCACCAGAGGACGCCCGTCAGGGCCGGGCAAGGAAAGCAGTTGGCGGGCGAAGTCGAGTTGCTCGGCGAAGGGGGTATTGGAGAAGGTGCGAACCAGGCGCGCCACGGCGGTTTTTTGCGCCGTAGGGCCGAGCGGCGCTCGGCCCCCATCCTCGCCGGGGCGAACGGCATTGGACCCCGCAGGGGCACGCCATAGCGTGCCTGCCTCGGGCCGAGCGCCGCTCGGCCCTATAGTGACGCTATCCAGCCAAAACACCGTGCGGTCGTGGTGGCGGCCGATATCGATGCCCAAGTAAAACTCCGAATCCGGGACTCGGGGCTCAGGGAGCCGAGAGTCCAAATCACGGCGGGGCGCCGAGGCCAGGAACTGGGGAGGGCAGTCCTTTGCGGCCTCGGCGCTTGCGCACTGGGCGACGAGTGCGGGCGGGATGAAGTTCTCCGCGATGGAAATGAACTGGCAGCAATACTCCTGTTGCCAGGTGGTTTCGTCGTCACAACCGGCGCGGAGAACGTGGAGATCGATGTTGAGACCCTGGCGGATGGCCTCGTAGATGTCGCAGCAGTGGGCACTCCAAATCGGGTGATCGGGAGATCGGGTGATCGGGTGAGCAGGAAACTCGAAATCCGAAATTCGCAAATCACCCAGACTTTTGAGTTTCGTTTTTTGATTTTCGGTTTTCCCCAGTTCACCCGATCGCCCGATCTCCCGATCTCCCGATTCCACGAGCCCTGCCGCCTTGGCAATCTCATAGAACTTGCCCTGCTGTCCGTTGGGCGTCGAGATGACCTCGAGGCAATAGCCGCGTGTGATGGTGGGAAAGAGCGCCGTGTAGATCTTGTCGGCATCGGAATGGAAAGCGAATTCGTCTAGTGTGACGTTGCCGGAGTAGCCGCGGGCAGTGTCGGGATTGGCGGGAAGTCCGTAGATGACGGACCCGTTGGCGAACCGGACTTCCAATTGCTTGATCAGCGTGCCTTCGAAGAAGGTAGACTCGCAGGCCCGAGCCAGAATCCCGCAGGACTGAACGTGTTCCTGGACCTTTTCCATCAGCAGACGCGACTGCCGCTCGCCCTTGGAAAGGAAAATCCAGGTGGTCCTTCTTTTCAGGCATTCCAGGAGGGCGCGGATGGAAGCGGCAAAGGAATAGCCGATCTGGCGAGCTTTCACCACGACCTTGAGCGGTGAATGATCCTCGACCCACCGCTGCTGGAAGGGAAGTAATTGCAAAGCAGGACCCAAAGGCTCAGGGATGGGTTCGAGGGTTGTCGCTCCACTGTCATTCCGAGCGCAGCGAGGAATCTCGCTCTGATTCTTTCTTCCATCGAGACCCCTTGGTACGCCTGGATCCCCGTTCCAGCTCGGTGCAGAGCGAGATTCCTCGCTGCGCTCGGAATGACATCCGCCTGGTTTGGGTGCTTCGTTGCTGGATTTCTGAATCGTCATGGGCGATTGGACATCCGGGATTTCAGATGCCGCAAGAAGCTCTTCCCTGCGGCAAGGTTCGGAGGCCCGCGTAGCTTTCTCTGCGCTCGCGACAGGTCGGACGGCAGGCCGCGGGTTGTTACGCTTTCGCGGAGGCATTGGCACTTTCCTCATAAAGCAATGGTTGACAAGCAAGTCCGTAAAGCTGTTGGATTCTCTGCAATATATCCGGCCCGAGGGGATCGCCGATTTGGTGTGCCGTGAGCTCGCGCTCCAGCCTCAGAAGGTCTCCCTGCATCTTTCCTTGCGTGATCTCGATCAAGCGTGTCCGGGCGCGGGAGTAATCCAAATCCTGCTTCGCCTTTTTCCTCTGCATCATGAGTATCTGGTGCTTGAGGTTCAGATTCTCGCACTCCATGCGGTAGCGCGCGGCTTCCCTCGGAGTCACCACTGAGGCATTCCGATTCACCCTCGAGTAACCGGTCAGGAACGTGGCCCTGGCGAGCCGAGCCTCAGCGGATTTGGGGTCCTTGTCGACGGACGACAGGAGCGCTTCGGCATCTTCAACCTGGCGGCGCGCTCGCTGGGTTTGGAGCACCCGGTTGCCTTGAAAATAGGCCTTGACGGCGTTGAGTGTGACGCATTGCCCGCCCCGCGCATTGACCGCCTCGACCACGTCCTCGAAGGTCGAGCCCTCTTTGAGCAGCTTGTAAACGAGGTCCTTCTCGTCCTTCTTGAGCTTGAGGACCTCGTTCACAACTTCCGTCCCGCCTGCCGCCACGGTCTTTGCCGTACCGGCAGACCCTTCTGTAGGCTGCTGCGTTGCGGGGGAGGGGACGGTGCTCGACTTCGGCGGGCTTTGCGCCGCCGCCCCACCGCCCGGAGCGTTTTGGCTAGAGAGGCGCTTTTTCATTACCGGGGCTCCACGTAGATGCCTTCATCGGCCGGAAGGCGGCCGTCGAAATAGTCGATACCCTGGGCCGTGATCTTCACCAGTGGAATCTCACGCCGGGAGCGGGGCCCGCGAACGCGCTCCACGGCCACCAGGCCTTTCTCGGCCAGGTAGGCGATGTGGAAATTCAATTCCTCCAAGGGCACGGGGTAGCCAAAGATGTCCAGTTCGCCCTGAAGAAGCGGCAAGGTGGCCGCTTGGGGGTAGATGAGACCCAGGTAGTAGAGGATCTTGCCGCGGATGATTTCCTTATGACGAACCGTAGCGGCCATAATTGATTAACTCCTCAGAACATATTATCTAGACTGGAATCAGGCCTGGGCGTTTTGTGGATGGGGGAGCCTTCGGAGGCCGCCGCGCTCTGGCCTGGAAAGTGCTCTTTTTCCGATTCCACTCCTGCCGCATCGGGCGCCGCCTCCGGTGGCCGGCACAATGAGCTGAACCCCGGCGCGCGGGATTCCAGCAGGTGCCTTAAGTCGGAAGAGGAGTCGCATCGCCCCGAGAATCCCGACGAGGCGCGAAGCGTGCAGAAATCCTCACCGCTGCGGCAGCGCAGGTTGTTCATATCGCGATGCAGGGCCTTCAGGGCGATAAGGATTTCCTGGTGCTCGAAGCTCTCCTGGGACTCGCGATGCTCGACCGAATTGGCGAGGCGCGATAGCGCGTCGGCCTGCCCGCTCTGAGCGCCCAGGAACTGCTCGATGTATTGCCGCACCAGGGCGTAGGCGCCGTCCACCTGCTGGCGCTTCATTTCCATGGACTTCTCAATCCAGTAGTGCGCCAGACGGAGAAAACCGTAGCCGAAGATGATGAGGACCAGAATGCCGGGGCCCCACCAGAGCGCCACGCGTTGGATGTCCAGAGGGTTCATCGGACAAGCACCCCCGCGATGAATCCGCCGGCAAAGTATTCGACGGCTCGGAAAAAGTGCGATCGCCAAGTGCCGCGGGCGGCTTTGAGTTCCGCCCGGTGCGCTTCCTCGCTCTGGGCCAGGATCTTGTCCTTGTCCGCCAGCGCCGCGTTGAGCTTGGCGATCGCGCCGGATTGTTGGTCACTGATGGCGGAGTTGAGCTTCGACTGCTGCTCGCAGTTGGAGACCTGTTCCCCCATAACCTGGGTCTGCTGGAGGCAGGAATCGAGCTCGATAAATGCAGTCTCAACCTTCCGCACGCCCTGGTCAGAGAGCACGAGGGCGGGACTGGAGGCGGGAGAGGGGTTGGGCACAAGATGTTGGGTGTCGGGGGCTGGCTGTTTCTCGCCATTACCCGCCGCCAGCGTCTGGAGGCTTGGGGTCTGCTGCCCCGACCCCTGGTCCTTGACACCTGACACCGGTTCTTGGAGACGAGAGGCCACCCGGCTCACCACTTCCGATGTGGGAAGAGTGGCCACCTCGTCGGCGCGCGCGAGCTCCTGTTTGCGGAGTGACTCAAGACTTTGACTCAGTCCTTCGGCTTGGCGCGCGAGCTGTTGCCGCTGGGCTTCAAGCTCACGGACGGCCTGGGCGCTCTGCTTGGCATCCCGAAGGGCACCGGCCGCTTGCTGTTGGAGCCGGGAGATCTCCGCCGCTGCTTGCTTCTTCACCTGCTGGGCCTGCACCGTGTCAAGCCGCCGGGCTTGGCGCTCGCAGGACCAGGCAAAGAACATGATGACAACACCAGCCAGAGCGGCGGTAGGCAGGCCCGGAATGCTCCGCAAGAGCCCCTGCACTGGGCTGAGGCTCGCGAGTTTCCGGGCTGCGGTCCCAATTTTGCCCAAGCACGTTGTCAACGACAGCGGTTGGTTGCTTCCCATTACTTCTTCTCCAAAATGCGCTGCAGCGTTTCGTTGGCCTTGCCCAACCCATAAAGCGCCGCAATAAAGAGCGTGAGGCCCTCCAGGCTGGGAAGGATGTGGTTGTGGAATACGAGGTAGGTAATCCAACCACACGCAAAACCCAGCGCCACAAATGCTCCGAGGCGACTGAAGCTCGCCTCACCCGATTCGGAAAAGAGTTGTTGGAGGAATTTCAACATAGCCCGTTTCTCTGACCTTCCTTTCTTAACTTTTTGTTTCGCTCGTCTTTCATCCCTCAGAGCCTGTCATTCCGAGCGAAGCGAGGAATCTCGCTCTGTCGTCATATGCGTCGTCTGCGAAACCGAAAATCTTCTCGTGGCTGAATTCCATCTCCATGGGAGAATCACGACGCCGCCTTGGCCTTATCTCCGAAGCGCGCCGCTGACTGCCCAGCCATCAACGCACGATAGATCTCTATCCGCATCAGGCCGTTTTCAACGTAGGCGGGATCCGCCGTCCTGCCATCGGGCCGGCCAGTGTTCCAGCAGCGGAACAACTCCTCAAATTCGCGGGCGAGGTCAAGCTGGTAGCTCGCAGCGAATTCAGCAAGCAGTTGGATTGCTAAGTGATAATGAAATCGCGGCTCGAGGAGGTCACGCACAGTGCCGTGCCGCCCGATCACGTGGAAACCCATGATCTGCACGAAGCCCCACGAAGAAGCCAGCTCCCGCAGGGCCTCGTCCGCCAGGCGGGAAAGTTCGCTGGCTTGGCCGGCCGTGAAGAGCGAGTTGAGAAACTTCTCGTGGAACTCGCCAGTCTTGGGATGGAGGACCTCCGCGAGTTCCTCGCAAAGCGCCTGGGCACGAATCCCAACGTAACGGGGAGACTCCCCGGCCGCTACCGCTTTCAAGTGGCGATACACAGAAGGCTCAAAACGGACAGCCGCGGGGTTTCCACCGGACTCGCCGGCGGTCAACGCGCCCAGGAACTCGGGACGGACTGATGACGAGCCGCAGGCCTCCTGAATGAACCCGTCGCAACGCGCAAATACTCTCCGAACCAACCTGTATTCAGCCTCAGTGCGAGCGGCTGCGCCGGAATGAAGGCCACCAGCCGGCGAAACCCCGGTTGTGGAAGGAGGAACGAGCGCCTCCGTACGCGACCGAGTGTTGGAAAAGATTATCCGCGTGCTCGTCGCGTCCTGCTGCGCCCGGTCTGGCACTATCCGATCCATGAATGTAGCCTAGCACGTGGAGATGGAATAGTGGGAAAGGGTGGAGAGAGTGTGAAAGAATTTCTTATTTGCCTAAGCCAAAAGGCGATAGCGGCAGCCGCTTCTATCACATTGTGAAATGTGCTTCAGCAAATGGCGCGTTTTGACACACACATCGGAAAATCTGCATGTTTGGGCGAGGCGTTCGAAACCCTTGTTGCATCGGACAGGCTGATGAAGCGACTTCAGCCCGAATCCGTAAGTTGGACGGGAGTCTAATCTCACTCGAAGAGAAAGGACCCCTCACCCGGGTCTCCCGCGACTGCGGGATCGCCACCCTCTCCCCGAGGGAGAGGGCCGCTATTTTATGTGTTCTTGGTGCCAGCCCTCTCCCGAGGGGAGAGGGTGGCCCGCTGTCCCGATCCACTTCATCGGGAAGCGGGCCGGGTGAGGGGTTACTTGGGCGAGGCTAGAACCACAGAGTGAGGCAATCGTCAAACGCACCGTTCTGTTCCTGCGCAGGTTTGGTGGAAGCGACTTCACTCTAACGGGTTGGAACGGACCAGGGCCCCTCAGTCTGCGAATTCGGGTTCAGTTGCGACAGGCATTGGAATCCGGAAAAAAGGGGCGACGCCGTTTGGTCTAGGCGCTATCCTGGGCAAATGCTGGTGTTCTGTCGAATGGAGCCGCTCTGCAGGTCAGGTTCCACTGGGCCTGGAGATGCGAGGTCTGACGCAGCGGCAGGGATACAAAAAAGGAGAGTATTACCATGCGGGCTGTCATCCAAAGAGTAAAGCGGGCGGAAGTGCGAGTCAACGGCCACGCCGTGGGGACCATTGGCACGGGGATGCTTGTGCTGCTCGGCATCGGCAAAGAGGATACGCCGGAAGCAGCGGAATCACTGGCGGATAAGATCGTCAACCTGCGGATCTTCGACGACGAGAAAGGCCGCATGAACCGGTCCTTATCGGAAACAAGGGGAGGCCTGCTCTGCGTTTCCCAGTTCACGCTTTACGGCGACTGCCGCAAGGGCCGCCGCCCTAGCTACGACCGGGCCGCTCCGCCGGATATGGCGCGCCGGCTCTACGAAGCTTTCGTAGGATCGATGCGGGCCAGCGGAATCACGGTCGAGACGGGACAGTTTCAGGCCATGATGGAGGTGGAACTCGTCAACGACGGGCCTGTCACGCTGTTGCTCGACTCGGACCGAGTCTTCTAGTCCGTATTTCTCACCACGGGTTTGGAAGGGCGGGGTCGGCATGTGCTGAGCTAAAGCTCAGCGCTACAACTCCGACCCTGAGAATCAAATGCACCTGGATTTGAGACGCACTAGAAGCTCAGGACAGCTTTGCGATCCTGCTGGAGACTTCCTTGGCAAAGCGATGGATGAAACCATCGACGTATTCCCCCACGTCGAGTTGTTCGTCCTCAACCAGCGGGGTCAAGTCGATGCCAAAAATCAGCGACGTGGACTCATCCACGCCATGCGAAGCAAGATACGTGGCGTTAGCACGCCTCCGGCCCATTGTCGCAAGATCATATCGTTTCCCACCGCATACCTGTGAATCGAACACCCCCACCAGCGCCATAGCAAGGTTCTCGTGAGCCTCCACGTTGAAGACGAATTTGTCATTGTCATTCAGCCAATCGAGATTACGCCAGACTTCACAGCCGTAAAGATGCTGGGGTCTTGAATCGCGTGGCAACTCGCGTAGGGCGCGGATGGCTCGCAGGGCCGTGGCAACGTGTGTGTCATGCTTGTCGGCGAGGTTGTGGGTATAAATCACCTGTGGCTTGGACGCCACGAGGATTCTCTCAAGGTCGTCCACCACCTGAGTATTAGTAGGATCCTGGACTGCGCTGCTGGGGTAATCAAGGAAGGCGTGGGCCGAGTACTCACCGATGAAAGCAGCTTTCTTCTGTTCTTTGCGCCGGACGACTTGCATTTCCTCGTCCGTGTAACTTTCGTAGAGACCATCGCGGGGGCTACCGCTGCCGTTGGTGACCGTCACCCCAGTGAATCCCTTGTCCGACCTGCCGAAGCACTCGAGGATGCCGTGATAGGCCATAATCTCGATGTCATCTTGATGGGCCGACACACAGAGGTGCGTGGTTCGGGAGAGTGCCACATTAACAGGAGAACCGTCAGGGACATAGACTTCCGCTCCAGAATTGTGTAACTCCATCCTATTCCTCCGTATTCCTAGGGAACAGGGAACAGGGAACAGGGAACAGGGAACAGGGAACAGGGAAAAGCCTAATCCCTAGTCCCTAATCCCTAATCCCTAATTCCTGTTCCCTGTTCCCTATTCCCTGACCGGTAGGGCTGGCAGGCTAGCCGCAGCCACCGCTTGGCCGACGCGCCGGGTCGCTTCATCAGGGAGCCGGAGCCTGATTCCTTGCGCCAGTTCCGGGAACTCGTTCTTCAGCACTTGCTGGGCGCGGCTCAGAATAATGTTCCCACCCTCACCCGACGTCACGCGGCCGAGAATCAATACATTGCGGAGCTCATAGAAGTCGGCATAGTGCGCGATTCCATATCCCACATAACAGCCAATGGTCTCGAAGATCTGCTTTGCTCGCGCCTCCCCGTCATGGGCCATTTCCTGAACCGATTTGAGTTTCTGCGCGGGACCGAGGCGCTCGTCCAAGTTGATCCCAGCCGCGGCAGCCAGCCGAAAGACCGCCTGCTGTGAGAAATACTGCGCCCCGCAACCCCGATCACCCGACCATTCGTCGACGGGAGCCGCGGGGTCATAGTCCACAGGACAGAAGGCCAGTTCGTTCAACCAAGTGGTAAGCTCACCGGTTTCGGTGACGTAACCTCCGGCCTCACTCGAGCCAAGAGCTATCCCCAGCACGGCGTTATCCTGAAGTGACATTGAGCCGGCGAGCGCGGTTACTTCCCCGTCGTTGACCACCTCAAAGGGAATCCCCCCCCAAGCACGCTTCATGTCAAGGAAGAGGTTCACAACTCTGGTCACGAAAAGTTCTTGAGGTACCGCCCGAAAGAGGGAAGCCACCCGCGGGCGATTGTGGACGTAAATTCCGGCCGAGCTGCCGCCAATGGCGTCGACGCGCGGAAGATGCTTGGCGGCAGATTTCAGCCCTGCCATGATCTCGTTGTAATGATAGCTGGGGTCAGCGGCGTGGCGGGGATCCCAGACCACTTCTTCCGTGAAAACAGGCTCGCCGTCGATCACGGCTGCCACTTTTCGGTCCGAAGCGCCCAGGTCGAATCCAATGCGGCAGCCGTCGAGATGCCTCCCCAGGGCCATGGAACCCTCCGAGGGCTCAGGGGTTTTTTCGGGGCTGGTAATCTCGACCGTGAACGGCCGTTCGTACACTCCGCCCATGAACTCAGCGTCGAAAGCGCGTGCACCTTGCGGAGAATAGGTCTGACGGATATGCTCACCTACATGCCGCGGTCCGCCCACCACGATCCTCCATCCGCCGTGCTTCCAGAGAAGCATTTTCACCAG
>JBEKIZ010000019.1:0-73193 GCA_050011515.1 Terriglobia bacterium
CCAATGTGCGCATCATCCGGCTGCCGTGTACCGGCCGGATCGACTTCAACCTCATCATCAAAGCGTTTGAGATAGGCGCAGATTCGGTGCTTGTCTCCGGCTGCCATCCCGGCGATTGCCACTACACCTCAGGGAACTATCACGCGCGCCGCCGCTGGATTCTCTTTCGCGAGCTGCTCCAGACGCTCGGTTTCGACCTGGAGCGAATTCACTTTACATGGATCTCCGCCGCGGAAGGCCACAAGTGGCAGCAGGCCGTCAAGGAGATTACCGAGAAGACGCGCAAGCTGGGACCCTATAAGGACCTCTACCAGATTTCCGGTGCGGAGGGACTGGAAGTGCTGTCGGATGCGCCGGCAGTTGCTCCGGAGCCGCTGCCGGGCGGGGAGGTGCACGCGGCCGAGACGGCTGTGCCAGGTTCGACGGGCGTGGAGGCTTTGCGCGAGACCTGCCGGCGCCTGCTGGCTGAGGGCAGCGTGAAGGTGGTGATTGGCTACGGGAGACGCGGTCCGGTGTTCGTGACGCGGCCTGAGGAAGTCGAGCAACTGATCTGGGACAACCACTGCCTGGCAAACCTCACCGTCTATCTGAAGCGCAAGGAGATTCGCGGGCTGGGGCGGCCGGCGATCGTGGTGAAAGGGTGCGACGAGCGCGCTTTGTTGGTGCTTGAAAAGGAATCGCAGATTGACCGCAAGGAAATGCACGTCATCGGCATGGCCTGCAAAGGGATGGGCCAGGCGAAGTGCGAGACTTGCGATGTTCACGTGCCGCGTTTTGCGGATGAAGTGATGGGTTACGCGGACAAGCATCCCGCTGAGACCGGCGAACGGTGGAAAGCGCTGGAGTTCCTGCTGGCGCTGCCTCCGGCTGGGCGGATGGCGTATTGGGCAAGGGAATTCGAGCGTTGCGTGAAGTGCTATGCCTGCCGGCAAGTCTGCCCGATGTGCTATTGCGAGCGCTGCCTGGTGGAGAAGAACCGGCCCACGGAGATTGAGCCTTCGGCCACGGCCAAGGGCAACTTCGCCTGGCACATTGTACGCGCGTTTCACCTGGCCGGCCGTTGCGTCGGCTGCGACGAATGCACGCGGGCCTGCCCGGTTGGAATTGACCTGCGCTTGCTCAACCTTTCGCTGGCGAAAGCGGCGGAAGAGCACTTTGTCTACCGCGCCGGAATGGACCCCAAGGCCGAACCGCTGATCGGCGCTTACTCGCTTCAGGACAAGGAGAACTTTATCCGGTGAGCGCAACTATTTCCCAACAGGCGCTGCGAGAACTGGTGACAGAGTGGATCAGGCAAGGCAAACGTGTTGCCGGTCCGCGCCAGGTGAAGCCCGGCTGCGTGTTCTACGCGCCTTTGGAGTCTTCCGCCCAGTTGGCGCTCGCAGGGTTCATCCGCCCTGCCAACTCCGTGAAGGAGTTCATCTTCCCAAAGCACGAAGAGCTTTACGGATACCGCATTGCAGGGAATGGGATTGAGCTCATCGAGGCTAAGCAACCCGCCGGCGAGCAGGTGCTGATTGCCGCGCGGCCATGCGACGCGGCCTCGATACCTATCCTGGACCACGTTTTCAACTGGGATTATAAGGACGAGCTGTATAATCTCCGCCGCCAATTAACTACGGTCGTAACGCTGGCCTGCACGGCGCACGATGACGCGTGCTTCTGCACATCGGTGGGCTTGGGACCTGCTGCCGAGCGCGGCTCGGACGCGATGCTGCTGGAATTGGGGGACGGCGAGTATGAAGTCCGCTGCCTGACAGAGAAGGGGGAAGCCCTCTTGGGCGGCAAGGTGCAGGCCTCCGAGCGCGTGGCGAGCGTTTCGGCGGGGCCTGAAAAGCGCTTCGACGCGGAGGCGGTGCGGGCTTTTGTGAAGGAGCATTTCGACAGCCCCTTCTGGCCAGCTCAGACTCTGGCCTGCCTGGGCTGTGGCGCTTGTGCGTACACCTGCCCGACGTGCCATTGTTTCGATATCGTCGACGAGGGAAATATCGAGCGCGGCGTGCGCGCCAGGAACTGGGACTCGTGCCAATTCGCGATGTTCACGCTCCACGCTTCCGGCCACAACCCGCGCCCCAACCAGCCTTCGCGGCAGCGCCAGCGCATCGATCACAAGTTCCACGTCTATCCGGAAAAATTCGGGGAGATTCTCTGCACCGGCTGCGGAAACTGCACGCGCAACTGCCCGGTGGGGATGGGCGTGCTGAGTGTTCTTGCTGAGATCGACCATGCACAACATATACGAACCCGACCTGATGAAGGTCATTGAGACACGCCAGCAGACGCCGGATGTGAAATCCGTAAAGGTCCGCTTCCTCGACGAAGCGCGAGCGACGGAGTTCTCCTTTCGCGTTGGCCAGTTTGGCATCTTCTCCGTGTTTGGCTACGGTGAAGCCACCTTTAACATTTGCTCGAGCTCCAACTGGAAGGACAACCTCGAGTTCTGTTTCCGCCGCGTGGGTTGCGTGACCGAAGCGCTGTGGAGCATCGAGGAAGGTGATGTGATCGGTTTCCGCGGCCCTTACGGAAATGCCTATCCGACGGAGGAGTGGAAAGGAAAGAACCTGATCTTCCTCGGCGGGGGCATTGCCATGCCACCCGTCCGTTGCGCGGTGTGGTATGCGCTGGAGAATCGCGCTGACTACGGCAACATTACGATTGTCTATGGAGCGCGCAGCGTCGCAGACCTCGTTTATGTGGACGAGCTGGACGAATGGGCCAAGCACCCGAAGGTGCGCGTGGTGCGCTGCGTCGATCCTGGCGGAGAGACTCCCGACTGGAAGGGTGAGATCGGGTTCGTGCCCACCGTATTCGAGCGCGCCGGCGTGTCGGCGGAAGACTCAGTCGCTCTCGTCATCGGCCCCCCCATCATGATCAAGAATACCCTTCCGGTGCTCTACCGGATGGGGATTCTGCCCAGCGTTGTTTACACCAGCCTCGAAAACCGCATGAAATGCGGGGTAGGGAAGTGCGGCCGCTGCAACGTCGGATCGTTCTACGTCTGCAAGGAAGGTCCGATCCTCACCATGGCTCAGCTCGAGCGCCTGCCGGCTGACTACTGAGGCTGTGTTGTGGCGAGAGAGCCACTGCAGGCCTGTTGCATTTCGAAACCCGCCCGTACTATTATCTCGCCCGATGGCAGAGCCTTTCCTCAGCATTGTGGTTCCCGCCTACAACGAAGGACGGCGTATCCGTAGCACACTGGAGAAACTCTGTCACTTCAAGGAGTTGGAGCCTTACTCGATTGAGCTGATGGTAGTGGATGACGGCTCCACCGACCGGACTGTCGAGACAGTCTCGGAGTTCCCCGGCATCCGTCTGGTTCGGAACGACCGAAATCATGGCAAAGGCTTCACGGTTCGCCACGGAGTTTTGGAAGCGCGGGGCGAGTTCTTACTTTTCACAGACGCTGACCTTTCCACACCGATTGAAGAGGTGGACAAACTGCTTTCGGCTCTGCAATCCTCCGGCGCCGATGCCGCCGTGGGTTCACGCGCCCTGGAACGCGAACTCATCGGAATTCATCAGCCCTGGTTCCGTGATATGGCCGGGCGATTTTTCAATCTGCTGGTGAAGATCTTCACGGGCCTCCGGTTACACGATACTCAATGCGGATTCAAACTCTTCAAGCACAGTTCCACTCGCAGGGCGTTTGAAATGATGCGCGTGGAGGGTTTTGGATTCGATCCCGAACTCTTATTCCTCATTGAGAGACAAGGTGGAAGGGTGGTGGAAGTACCGGTGAGATGGAATGACAACCCGGCCACCAAGGTACGGTTTCTTCGCGACTCCGCACGAATGTTCCTTGATTTGATGGCCATCCGCTGGCGCGCCTTCATGGGAAAATATCAGTGAACATTATTGAATTCACTCTCCTGGTTTGGGTGTCGTCGCTCCTTGCCGGATTTGTCGGATCGTTAACGGGTCTGGGCGGAGGGATCATCATCACGCCCGTGCTGACCCTGGCTCTCGGCGTCGATATTCGATACGCCATCGGCGCCACGCTCGTTTCGGTGATCGCGACTTCCTCGGGCGCGGCTGCCGCATACGTTCGCGAGGGTTTCTCCAACATCAGAATTGGGATGTTCCTTGAGATTGCAACCACCGTGGGAGCGGTCATGGGGGCTTTGCTGGCCGCCAGGATTTCGACAGGTGCGATCTCCATCATCTTTGGACTCGTTTTGCTTTACTCGGCCTACGCCTCCAGCCGCCCGCGACACGAGCGAGTTGGCGATTGCCAGCCCGACCCTCTCGCCACCCGCCTGAAAATGAACGGCAGCTATCCTACACCCGATGGGCCGAAGAGTTATTGCGCACAAGCGGTGCCCACGGGGTTCAGTTTGATGTTCGGGGCGGGGATTCTTTCAGGTTTACTCGGGATTGGGTCGGGAGCCGTCAAGGTGATTGCCATGGACCAGGCCATGGGCCTTCCCTTTAAGGTTTCGACCACCACCAGTAACTTCATGATCGGCGTGACGGCTGCCGCAAGTGCTGGCGTCTATCTCAGCCGTGGATACATTGATCCCGGTCTTGCCACGCCAGTGATGTTGGGGGTGGTGGTCGGCGCGTTGGTCGGAGCACGTGTTTTGACTCGCGCCAAGACGCGGTGGTTGCGACTTGTCTTCGGTCTCGTGATTGGCATTATGGCGGTCGAGATGATTTACCACGGACTGACGGGGAGGCTATAACGTGGCAAAGCAGACACTACAATGGACGGACCAGTATGTTGAAGAATTGATCGGGAATCTTCTCCGGGTGGGCGTAACGCTGGCTGCGGCAGTGGTTCTTTTCGGAGGGATTGTATACCTGTTTAGGCATGGACGTGCGGCGCCTCAATATCACGTTTTCATGGGTGAACCTACGGACTTGCGCAGCGTGTCAGGAATCGTGAAAGACGCTCTAGCCTTTCGGGGACGCGGTTTGATCCAGCTCGGGCTGCTTCTCTTAATCGCAACTCCTGTGGCGCGCGTTGCCTTCTCGGTTGCTGCTTTCGCCATGCAGCGTGACCGGCTTTACGTCGTGGTTGCGCTCATCGTCCTTGCGGTACTGATGTGCAGCCTCACGGGTGGGCGCGCCTAGCCCACGGCCTCATGGGCAGCAGGCGCGAGTTGTTGGGTGCGCCGGAGGTCGGCTGGAATTGCCGATCTTCGATTGCTGATTGTCGATTGACAGCGGAGGAAGTTGCCACGCCGCCTTTTCAATCGGCAATTAGCAATCGGCAATGAAAACTTGGTCTTGGGCAGCGGCTGAGCGCCAGGCTGTAGGACGAATCGAATCCTCACCCGGCGGGCGCCGAATTCCAGGCTGGGCTTACGTTTCCGAAGCCCGTGAATTTCGCCCCAGTTTCGGGCAACCGAATCAATGCCTTCCGAATCGAAACACCAGGCGTTGCCACGAAGGGGAGAAGAGTGTATGCTCTGCAGTAGGAGTATAGTTAGGGGTTGTACCGGTGCCTGGGGGGCATACTATCCTGGGGTTAGGGCAAGGCGATACAGAAAGGAGCATATTATGCTAGGCCGGACGGTGAGAGTGATGGGCATCATGACGGCATTGGTTTACCTTGCCACTTCCGCGTTCGCCGATCAGACGGACGTGCCGAAACAAGCGCTTTCAATCCCGGCGGGCAGTGTGCTTCATATGAAGCTCACCACAACGCTTACCTCCAAGACCAATAAGACAGGCGACCCATTTACGGGTCAGGTCACCCAGCCGATCGTTGTGGACAGCAAAGAGGTGGTCCCGAAATACAGCCAAGTCCAAGGACATGTCGCCTTCGCAAAACCCTCGAAACGTGTTAAGGGCAAAGCCCTAATGCGACTGGTCATCGACAAGGTCGTGACCCCTGACGAAGACAAGCAGTTCCTGCTACCGAGTACCTTGGACGATTCAAACAACGCGCCCTGTGCTCACACCAAAGACGACGAAGGCACGCTCGAGGGGTGCGGCAAGAGCAAGAAAGATGCTGCTGAGGCTGCTGGAATTGCCGGAGCCATGGGAGCCGGGGCGGGCGCCACTGTCGGCATGGGTCACGAAATAGAGTGCGAATATTATGGGATGTGCGGTGGCGCAGGCATGGGGACCGACATCGGCTATGGTGCCGCGATTGGCGGTGGGACCGCATTGATCTATATGCTTTTCAAGCACGAAAAGGACATCATTCTCGTGCAAGGAACGGAATTGACCTTTATCGTGAATCGCACTACGGAAGGTAAGGATTTGCCGCCGCCACCCCCAGAGCAAGCTCAATCCCAATAGTTTCGCGCCAAGTCAAGGCGTGCTGGCCTGCAAAGCTCTCCAACCGGTCAAAATTCATGCCAGTAAGGGTGGAGGCGGTCCGGCGAGTCTAGGGCCTGGCAACGTGCGCCTGCGAAACACCCTCCAGTGGGTTTTTCAATAGACAACGTCCAGTGACACGTCATAGAACCGGTGCAGAAGGCCGGCATATTGGCCGAAATATGCGGATGTAACGTTGTTGTGGACGTCGCGGAAGTTCCCATGGTTGGTGATATTGAAGATCCGTAATGCCCCGCGAAACTTATGATTCTTGGCCCAAGGAATCCAGCGCATGCGGAAATCCTTGGAAAGTCGCAGGTCGAGCGAGAAATAGGTTGGGAAACGAAGGCTGTTCGGCGTACCGACGTAGTTCTGAAGAACATCAACGGCGGAATAAGGGAAGCCCGTATGGAGGTCAAGTACCGGGCTGGCGGTAATTTTCCAGGGGACCTTGAACCGGCCCCAGGTGACGAGCCGGTTGGGGACGTTGCTGGGCAAGGCCCCGAAAAAATCGGGACGGATGACCGGTTGTTCAAAGGGCACGTAAACGGCGGAGAGCGTGTTCAGGTCTCCGCGGGAAAGGCTGTAAACATACGAAATGTTGAAGTCGGCATTCTCTCGAGCTCTGACGCGCAGGGTGGTTTCAAGCTCGTGATAGCGCGACGCGCCGGTGTTGCTGAGGAGGAGGACGGGGCCGCCGGGGGCATTGTACAGCGAATTGACAATGAACTCTTCGTAGGAGCGACTACTGAGATAATTCACCCGTGCCATCACGTTGGGCCGAATCTCCTGGTCCATCTCCACGTTCCAGGTCAAGTTGAACGGCGTGCTGTCGAGGCGGTTGTTCGAGGGCACAACGATTCCGTGCTCGTCCTTCTTCTCGTAGAAGTTCTGGAGAACGATGGGCGGGCCGAGCGGGTTTCCCAGAGTGTCGTAATAAGTGACAACACGCGTGAGATTCTGGGTGAAATCACCGGCCAGCAGCGGCAGGCGATCGTAGAAGAGGCCGATACCCGATCGGATAATCGTCTTGGCATTGCGTCCCGGAGAATAGGCCAAGCCCAGGCGGGGGGCGAATGCAGCATGCGCGCCGAGCGTCTGCCCGGAAAAGCGCGCCCCGTAATCAAGGGCGATCTGGTCGTTAAAGGCCCAGTGGTCCTGGGCGAATGCGGCCAATTCCGTATCTTTAGCGTTCAAAACACCTCCTCCCTGGAAGGTTATGAGTTCGGCAAGCGAACCGTCTGGCCTCAGGAGTTGCACAGGATGGGATTTGCTGAGGTCGTTATAGGAGCGATGAACGAATTCCCCCCCTACCCTGAGGGTGTGTCGGCCGGCCCAATCTTTCTTCCCGGATTGATAATTCTGGAGCAGTTCTTGCTGGGTGCTAGCCCGAGTCCAGGCGTTGAAGAAGTTTCCTTCCCAATTGTCCGGCGTCAGGACCATATCCTGTGAACCTTGCCCGTGCGCATAGCTGTCGAAGTCGGTGTACTGGAAGAGGGTCGTCAGCACCCCGCCGTTGGAGAACATGTACCTGTCTGTAGCGCCAACTGAGAATCCGCTCTGCGCATAGTCGGAGGATGCGGACTGCTGTATGAAAGAGTCGATATTGGCGTATTGCTCGCGCAACGGAAACACCTTCAAGTTGGCGGTCATGAGATTTTGGGGAGAAGAAACGTAATAGAGATCCGTGAACGAATCGACCCCTTGCTTTTTGATCTCGTTATGCGGCCAAGCCAACCCGCGCACAGGCTGCTTATTGAGGTCGTACATGAAGGATTCTGAGAAACTCAGTTTATCTCCGACGACAGGGCCGGTGAAGCTAAGGCGTGGTGAGTCGTCGGAAATACCCACGATGTGGTCGCTCTTGATGCGCACGCTGGGAAGAAAGTCATTCAGTTCCCAGTTCCATCGGTCCAGTGGAGCTTTGGTTTGGACGCTGGTCAGCCCGCCGCTAAAGCGGCCATACTGCGCTTGATAGGCGGTCTTCTGAACTTCCACAGATTCCACCGCATCGATGGGAACCTGAATCGAAAAACTTCCCGTAACCGGATCGACGGTCTCCGCAGAGTCAATGAGCAACATGCCTTGATTCTCAGTGACGCCTTTGATGTTTATTTTCCCATCGGGGGTCCGAATAACTCCCGGCACAAGCGGCAAAGCCGCCAGGAATTTTTGCTCCACCAAGGGCAACGTCCGAAGCTCCCCTGAGCTGATCGTGGCCGGTGGTGCGGTGGTCTCCAAAGAGACAGCGGGCGCCTTCTCCTTTACCTCCACCTTTTGATGGACGACTACCTCGCGGGGCAAGACGACCTGGACAAACGGCGCCTGTCCTTCGGCGATCCCGATATCCTTCTGAATCAGAGGCTGATATCCGAGCGCTGCGCAAGTCAGATCATAGCTCCCAGGGGTCAGCCCCGTGAATTCAAAGCCGCCTTTTTCTCCGGTTGTTTGGGTTCGCCCTTCTTCGGGCAACCCGGGACCGGCGAGCGTGCAGGCTGCCCCTGCAATCGGAGCGTTCTTGTCTCCCAGCACCTCGCCCTTAAGGGTCTGGGTTGGCGGCATCGCAGCACAAAGGCTGAGTGCAATCTCCAGGAGGATTGCTATGGTGAGGAGCGGGACTGCGTATCGGCATCCATTGTTTCGCGGCATTAGTTACTGTTAGATGCTCAACTGAGTTGGACCGAATCTCCCTATTCTACTGTGACTTCAGCCAAGAAGGCTAGCTCTGCAACAAGAGCCAGACCGCTCTCGGACATCCTGTGCTTGCTTTTTTTGCTCCATTTGGTGCCAAGGACATACGAGTTCGTGTATGACGATGGACTTGGGTCTCGCGTCATCTAGCGCCGGCTTGCACCCGAGTACTCATAACTTCTGGTATTTGAGTTGTTTGGCGCTATCCAGTGGAATTGCGGAAGAGTGGCCCACGCCTTGCCCGAAGCAGAAGAGAAAGAAATTCATAAGGAGGTTTAGACCTAGCATGAAGAAACTCTTGATATTGCTGTTCACGTTCACGGTTGCGTTCGCGCTGGCTATGCCGGCGTTCGCACAGGAGACTCAGACGAAGACTGAGACGACCACCACGACCACCACGAAGCTGATGACGCTTCATGGCACCGTAAGTGACGACGGGAAAACGTTCACTAATGACAAGGACCAGAAAGCTTGGACGGTCCGGAATCCGGAAGCGCTCAAGGGTCATGAAGGTCATCACGTCAGCGTAAAGGCCCACGTCTATGCGGACAAGGGTGAGATCCACGTCGTGTCGGTGAGAATGGTGAAAGCGTCACAGACGACCACGACGAAGACTGAGACGAAAACTGAAACCACTCCTGCGCCCCCGCAGTAACCTTCGCTCCTACTTTTGCCGGTCTGGATAGGATTTCAGACCGTAATTCCCAAGCCCCCGTACTTACCTACGGGGGCTTTGCTTTTGGTTTTGCCTTTGCCAAGGAATCCCCGCCAAGGAATGATCCGATTGCAATTCCCGATCAAGAGTGGAGGCAACGCTTCGCGTCTAAACCGGTTGACAGTTCATCCACCGGAAGCGAAATCATACTATCGCCTATCGTGGCAATCGAAGAGGGGTGGGGCTCATGCCAGGTGAATCGAAGGATGTGCGGCGTTCTCTCGAGCCTGAGTTGATTTCCCGCGGGGTGCGGATGACGCATCAGTGGCGTCTCCTGATTCATTTGGTGCGCGGCACATACGAATTCGTGTATGACGATGGACTTGGGTCTCGCGTTATCTGGCGCCGCCTTGCACCCGAGTACTCATAACTTCTGGTATTTGAGTTGTTTGGCGCTATCCAGTGCAATTGCGGAAAAGTGGCCCACGCCTTGCTCTAAGCAGAAGGGAAAGAAAATCATAAGGAGGTCTAGACCTAGCATGAAGAAACTCTTGGTATTGCTGTTCACTTTTGCGGTTGCGTTCTCGCTGGCTATGCCAGTGTTCGCACAGGAGGCTCCGGCGACAACGGAAGCCCCGAAGACTACTGAGAAGAAGACGAAGAAGACGAAGGCGACGAAGGCGGCGAAGGTAAAGAAGACCACTACCACTACCGCTCCTGCTCCCACGCCGTAACCTTCGCTCCTACTCTTGCCGGTCTGGACAGGATTTCAGACCGTAATTCCCAAGCCCCCGTACCTACCTACGGGGGCTTTGCTTTTGGTCTTGCCCTTGCCTGGAATCCCCGCCAAGGAATGATTCGATTGCAATTCCCGACCAAGTGTGGAGGCAACGCTTCACGCGTTAAAACTGGTTGACAGGTCATCCACCGGAGGCGAAACTATGCTATCGCCTATCTTGGCAAATCGAAGGCGGCTGGGGCTCATGCCAGGTGAATCGAAGGATGTGCGGCGTTCTCTCGAGCAGGAGTTGATTTCGCGCGGGGTGCGGATGACGCATCAGCGGCGTCTCCTGATTCAGATAATCCAGAGCGCGGAGAGCCACCTGGATGCCATTGCTCTTTGGGAGCGTGCCAGGGGCCAAGATCCCACACTGAATAAGGTGACTGTTTATCGAACCCTGGCCATGTTGAAGAAATACGGCTTGGTGGACGAACTTGACCTGATGCATTTGGAGGGTGGGAAGCACTTTTACGAGGCGAAGGCGAGTCGGGATCATATTCACTTGGCATGCCTCAAGTGTGGTCGTATTCAAGAATTTGAAAGTTCGCTTTTCGAGAAACTTAAGGGGCAGATCGAACGCGAGCGCCGCTTCAGTATCAAGGTTGTTCGGGTGGAAGCCGGCGGTTACTGCGATAAGTGTCGCGAGCAGTGAATAGCGACTGGCAGTAAGTAACGAGAGTCAAGAGGAACAAGGAAGGAATTGGAGCTCGAGGGTCCCATCCTGCCATCTTCGGTCGAGTGATGATCGCAGAAATTATTCGCGAGGTACGAAGAGTTTTGGAACAAGTGCTACGGGCACCAAATCTGCCGCCAGCACAAACCGGCAATCACCGCTTGACAGGACGACGTCAGTTTTGAGGTGATCGCCGTCCCTAAACCCAGCCCCAACTCCCGCTCGGCGAGCGCCTGAACGTCGGCGCGGCCCTGGTGCTTGCGGAACCGCCTCCACCGAGCCAGTAGTCAAACTCGAAGATTACCCGGCGTGTCGTTTGGAAGCCTTGAGGGCGCTATTCGTCTTTGATCGAGGCTTTCACCATTGCCATGATAGAGGGCGGTATCATGGAGGGGGGAAATCCGTGATCCTTTTCAGCATGTTCGGCAGCAAGTTTCAACAGTTCGTCTTCGGTCTGGGCGCAAATTTCCTTGGGGCAGTTCATTCCCAGATCACGACAACGCAAGACCTTTGCCACGATCAGCTCCTTTCTCCAGCTCGGTTGTGGGCGGTATTGTACCACTGCACGCCATGCACCGTCTCCCGTTTCTTCTTCGCCGGCCTTTACGACCTCTGAAGGGCGCATGACAGGGAAGTGATGCCTTGCGTTCAGGATGACAGCAGTCGCGCCAGCCGCGAGGAAGTCAGGAGAGAGGGTTTGAGGTCACAGGGGCTGGGTACTGGGGACTAGAGGTTGGGGAAAGGAAGGGGAGCAGGGACTTGGCTTGTCAGGGTGGCTTTTGCTGGGATTCCACGGACCGCTTCTGCTTTGTGCCAACCTTCTGGCTCCTGACTCCCGCATTTTTGCCCTTGACACGAGGCGCGAGTTGTGATAGGCTATGGCGGTTGACCTATGGAGAACGCTGCCGCGGAACGCGCGAAAGAGGTTCGAAAGTCGGCCCGGCCGTCGCGGAAGATAGAGTGAAGATTCGAAAAAGATACTAAATAGATGGAACAAAGCTAAGGATCTGTTGAAAAGAAAGGAGTTAGCTCTTCTAAGGGCGCAAAACGAACTGGTTTTTGAGCGCCAGAAAGCCCCATCAAAGCGAAAAATATGGCCATAAACCGGTGATTTGTGAGGCATTGAGTGGACCCCGAAACCAGAAATCTGAAACTAAAGGACCAAGGTTGCCAGTTTCTAATTTCGAGTTTCTGCCTTCGTCGATTGCCCCAAGCGCAGCCGGGAAGAGTAGGGCTTCAGTTGGTGACTCGAGAAAACTCACGAGGGAGCTAACCGCGGGGGATGCTTTTGGCGTCTAACTCTCTGGGAGTGCGCGGTCGGAGGATTTGCTTGGCATCGATCTCCTGGTCGATCTTCCCGACCGCAGCTTGAAAAAGGTTTGGCGCAGTGCTGGTACGAAAGTAACCTTACAGACACTCGTGCCCGCTTGTGTTATTGCTTACCGTCATTCATAATGGCGACTGTAAGGTAATGGTTTAGAGTTGCGGGAGCAGGAAATGCTGGCAAAAGAATTGCGCATCTTCGCTTCTTGTCTCGGCTTGTTAGGGCTGGTGGCATGTAGCGCCGGCAATGTGGCGTTACGTGAAGCGCGAAAGGCGGAACTTCGCAAGGACTGGGATACCGCATTGGTCAATTACGAAAAAGCAGGCCGTGACCAACCTGAAAACGCCAAGATCATCATTCACGAAAGGCTGGTTCGGGTCCAAGCCGCAGCATTACACCTCAAGCAAGGACAGCGTTTCTTGAGGGAGGGACGCCCGGACGATGCGTCCGGCGAATTCCAGAAGGCCGTTAGCATTGATCCCACCAATGAGGCCGCAGCTCAGGAACTGGCCAAGGTGGCGGCGGCCCAGATTGCGGCCAAGCAGGCCCGCGAGACCGCGCTCAAGCAAGCCCTGAAGGCCAACGACGAAGCGGCGAATGCGCCGCCTATTAAGTTGAAAGCCTTCCCTGAGGAGCCCTTGGCCCACTTCCGCGTCTCGGCCGACAGCCGCAAAGTCTTCGAGGCCCTGGCGAAACTTGCCAACCTGAATGTTGCCTTCACCTCTACCTTTCGGCCCGGCCCGCTTTCTGAGGATTTTTCCAACGTGAAGGTTGAGGAGGCGCTGAATATTGTCGCCTTGCAAACTCACACCTTTTGGAGAGCGATCACGTCCAACACAATTCTGGTGGTTCCGGATACGCCCACCGATCGCCGGGACTACGATGTGGATGAACTCAAAACGATTTACCTCTCCAACCCCTTGGCGGCAGCGGACCGCACCGCCATCACCACAGCTTTGAAACAAGTTCTGGGACTGCAAAGAATTGTCGACAACCCGGATTCAAACGCTATCATAATCCGCGATACGCCGCAGAAAGTTGCGGCTGCTGAACAGCTTGTCCACGATCTTGACCGCAGCAAAGCTGAGATCGTGATGGATGTGGCGGTCGTGGAAGCCGACCACGACCGGGCTCGAGACCTGGGCCTGTATCCTGCCACGGTCACGTCCTCGGGCACGATAACACCTGGATTGCAGGGTGGACTGGTATTCGCTCCTCCTAGTTCATCGTCATCGACCACCACTTCGACTGGCATCAGCCTGAACACCCTTGGCATCAAAGACTACGCCCTCGTGGTGCCCAGTGCTGTTGCTAACGCGGTATTGAACGACACCGGTACTCATATTCTCCAGAACCCACAGGTCCGCTCCACGGATGGCCAGACCGCCAAGCTCAGCATTGGCCAGCGCGTTCCTTACGCCACGGGCAGTTTCCTGCCCTCGCTGGGCGGCACTACGTCGAGTGGGACTACCGGCCTGCTGGCCAGCACGCAGTTTCAATTCCAGGACGTGGGCGTAAAACTGGAACTCACGCCACACCTGCTCGCTAATGGCGAGGTGGCGATCCACGCCTCGATCGAGATTTCTTCCCTGGGCGCGAACGTCACCATCGCAGGGGTGAGCGAACCCACTTTCGGCGAGCGCAAGATTGAGCATGACATTCGCCTGAAGGAAGGTGAAGTGAGTGTGCTCGGAGGCTTGATTCAAACCAGCATGATTAATACTGTGGCTGGCGTGCCGTTCCTCGGCGACGTTCCGTTTTTGCGCTACCTGTTTTCCACCGAGCATGTCGAACGACAGGAAACGGAGGTCCTGGTCATGTTGACTCCCCGCGTCGTCCGCCTGCCTGAACCCCCTTTGGGCGCACGAAGCAACGTGACCTTAGCCGGCGAACCCCAGCCAGCAGGATTTCAGCCGGTACCCGGACCTGAAGTCCCTGGACAACCGCCCGGCGAACCGCAATGAGCATGCACGAGCACACAACTGACTACCATCACTTGGCAGACTCCGCTTTTACGTTTGTGGAGCTGATGGCGTCAATTACTATCATCTTGCTCCTGACAACCGTTGCTCTTCCTTTGGCCCGCGTGCAGATCCAGCGGGCTAGAGAGGTTGAGCTGCGGAGAGATCTGCGGGAAATGCGGGAAGCCATCGACCACTACAAGGACTTTGCGGACCATGAGATGATACCCGTCAAGGCAGACACCTTTGGTTATCCTCCGGACCTTCAGACGCTCGTTGATGGTGTCACGCTGAAGGGAACTGCTACGGCGAAGTACAAGTTCCTTCGCAAGATGCCTGTCGACCCGATGACTGACGCGCCCGAATGGGGGATGCGCTCCATGCAGGATGACCCTGACTCGCGGAGCTGGGGCGGCGAGAACGTTTTTGACGTTTATTCCAAGAGCGATGGGACCGCCTTGGATGGGACGAAGTACAGTGATTGGTAAGAGTTCGAGATTCGAGACTCGAAACCGGAAACTCGTCTTCAGGGGATGGCCTTGGGGGCCCGGGCGGGCGTGTCGTCCAGCGAATTTCAAATCTCAAATCTCAAATTTCGATTTCCAAAGGCAGCGGGAGAGCAAGTTAGGTTTGGAGCCATCGCCGGTTCACCCCCTGCGAATTCCGAATCTCAAATCTCAAATTTCAAATTCTGAGCTCCCAGCTTCCCGTTTCAAATTTCCAATTTCAAATTTCGAACTCCCAGTTTCCCGCTCCAACACGCGGGGCTTCACGCTTCTCGAGCTGATGGTGGTCCTGACGCTGCTCCTGATCCTCGCTACCATGTCCATGCCTCTTTTTCAATTGGCCATCGTGCATGCGCGGGAGGCGGTCATGAAGGATGATTTGTACACGCTCCGGAAACTCATCGACGAATTTACTCTGGATAAGCAACGTCCACCCACATCCCTGGATGAGTTAGTGGATGCGGGTTACCTGCGGAGCGGGCTTCCTGTGGATCCTTTCACCGGGTCGAACCAAACCTGGCGCACGGATGTTGAGGATGTCCCGGTGAATCCCAGCCAAGCCGCGTCCGGAATAGTGGATGTGCATAGCGGGTCGGATGAGATTGGGCTGGATGGGACGCCTTATAGCGGTTGGTGAGGAGGGCAGTTGAGAGTCGAAGAGTCGAGGAGTTGAAGAGTTGGCGGTCAATAGTTTCGGCCAATGCGTCTTCAACTTTTCGACTCTTCGACTCCTTGACTCCTCGACTTGCAATGGCTGAATTCGTTTGCAAAATCGGGACGGGCACGGGCAAGGTCTTGGTCCAGACGGAGCAGGCTGGTTCGGAAGCTGAACTACGTCATCGGCTGAGAAACGAAGGGTTCTACGTTTTCTCCGTTCGGTCCAAAGAGACCTTGAGCGCGCGGTGGGCTCCTGGAAGGGGAGGCCGCATCAAGCCGGACGAATTCCTCCTCTTTAATCAACAATTCCTGACCCTTTCGAAATCCGGACTGCCTTTGCAAAAATCCCTGGAATTGTTGGCCGGTCAAGCCCAGAGCGAAGCGCTCCGGGGGGCATTGAACAAAGTCCAGGAGAAAGTTCGGGCGGGGGCGCTGCTTTCCGAGGCATTCGAATCGGTGGGCCGGTTTCCCAAAATGTATTGCGCGACACTCAGTGCCGGGGAGCGGAGCGGCAGCCTGGACCGGGTTCTCGCTCACTACCTCACGTATCAGAAGACTTCGCGCACCTTCCGCAAGAAGTTCCTGTCCGCCCTCATTTATCCTGCCTTCCTGATGACCTTCCTGGTGGTTTTGATTTCTTTTATTATCACTTTCGTCGTTCCGAAATTCGCCATGCTTTACGCTGAGCTCGAGGTGCAATTACCGGCCTTTACAGTCTTCATGATCTCCCTGTCACAGGGGGTGAAGCATTTCGCGCCGGTCATTCTGGTGGGGATCGTGCTGGCCGTGATGGGGACGCGCGGGGTATTTCGTTCCCGGCGCGTGCGCCTCGCATGGGAACGCGCAAAGTTCACCATGCCCCTGGTGGGGAAACTCTTGCTGAAGTTCTCCGTGGCGGAATTCGCGCGGACACTCTCCACTCTGTTACAGGGTGGCATCCCCATTGTTTCCGCGCTGGAGACCGCGAAAGACTCGGTGACCAGCCCCCTGATGGCAGAGGCGATTGCGAAAGCTCGAAAGGAGGTGATCGCCGGTCGCGCGCTCAGCGCCAGCCTGCGCCCATGCGGTTTGTTCCCTCCCCTTGCTCTGGATATGATGGAAGTGGGCGAATCTACCGGTGCCATGTCCAATATGCTGGAGGCCCTGGCGGAGTTCTTTGAGGAAGATGTAAGCGTTGATCTGGGCACGCTCGTGGCTTTAGTGGACCCGATTATGATCGCCGGCATGGCTATCGTGGTGGCGACGGTGCTGGTGGCATTCTACCTGCCCCTGTTCTCCATGGCAGCGCAGGTTCACTGAAGGATTTTGGAGGTTGTTGAAAGCAACTTGTTGGGAGGTGGAAGTTGGGAGAAATGACTCCGGAGTTAAGCGCCGAATTCGAGCAAGTGCGCCAACTGGCAGCCCGCTATCATTTTGATTTTGTGGATTTGCGGGATTGTCGTCCAGACGGGGAATTACTCCGCACGATCCCGCTGGACACGATGCTCCATTACCAGTTTCTCCCGCTTGAGGCGCACGATCACCAGTTAGTTATCGTGGTGGCTGACCCCACCGATTTATCCCGGCTGGATGAGTTGGAAATGAAGCTCGACCGGCAATTGGTTGTTCGTGTGGCCCCGCCGAGCCAAGTGCGTGATTTCCTGAAAAAAACAGAGCCTTCCCAGAGGGTGCTGGACGAGGCCACCGAGGAGTTTAGGCTGGACGTCATCAGCGAGGAAGAGGCCGCCGGCGAAGGTCTTTCGCTCGAGCACTTGGTTGAGGAGCGAGACGTCAGCCCCATGATCCGGCTGGTGGATTCCATCATCTTTGCCGGGCTGGAGCGGCGCGCGAGTGATGTCCACATTGAAAGCCGTGACAACTCCGTGGTGGTGAAGTTCAGGGTTGACGGCGTCCTGCAGCAGGCGATGGCCCCCTTGGCGAGGGAATTCCAGTCCAACCTCATCACCCGCATCAAGGTGATGGCGGAATTGGATATCGCCGAACGCCGCGTCCCTCAGGACGGCCGCTTCCGAGTCCGCTACCGTGGGCGTCCGATTGATTTCCGCGTGTCCATTATGCCTTCGATCCATGGGGAGGACGCGGTGTTGCGCATCCTGGATAAGCAATCGCTGCACGAGAAGTTCCGCCAGTTGCGGCTGGAAGTCCTGGGGCTCGCGGACCGCGAAATCAAGCGGCTGCGAAAATTCATCCGCGAGCCTTACGGCATGGTGCTGGTGACCGGACCGACAGGTAGCGGGAAGACCACGACGCTTTACGCCGCGCTTTCAGAAATCAAAAGCGACGAAGATAAGATCATCACCATCGAAGATCCGGTTGAGTATCAGCTCCGCGGCGTTACCCAGATTCCGGTAAACGAAAAGCGCGGACTGACTTTCGCTCGCGGTCTGAGGTCCATATTGCGCCATGATCCTGACAAGATCATGGTGGGCGAGATTCGCGATAACGAGACGGCACAGATCGCTATCCAATCCGCCCTGACCGGCCACTTGGTTTTCACCACCGTGCACGCGAACAACGTGGTCGACGTGCTGGGCCGCTTCCTGAACATGGGCGTCGAACCTTATAACTTTGTATCCGCGCTCAACTGCATCCTGGCTCAGCGATTGGTGCGGACGCTGTGCGAAGAGTGCAAGCGTGGCACGGAAATGTCTCCAGAAATGTTCGAGGAGTCCGGCCAAGCCCCTGAGGCCTGGCGCGGCATCACCTTCTACGAGAGCGTTGGGTGCCAGGCGTGCAACCAGGCGGGGTTCCGTGGACGTACTGCCATTGGTGAATTGTTGGCCCTCTCGGACCGCGTGCGCGAACTTATTCTCGACAAGAAACCGAGTTCGGAGATTCGCCGGGTGGCACGGGAAGAAGGCATGGTGACACTGCGTGAGTCGGCGCTGGAGAAAGTCCGGCTTGGGGTCACCACCTTCAAGGAGATCAACAAGGTCACCTTTGTGGAGTGATCCGGGTGGGCCGGGGGTCAGAGAAGAGATGAATTGGGGAACGTTAAGAGCCAGACTCTTGCCCAGGCGGGGGGAAAGAACCGGCGCCTTCCTTTTGCCCTCCGTGGTTCTCGATCTGCAGCCTGGTTTTGTCGCCGGCGCAAGATTGGATAGGTCATCGCGTCAGGTACGCCGGGTGGCCGTACGGCAGCTTGAGGCCGGAGCGTTGGAACCCCTTCCCAGCCGGCCCAACCTGGCCAAGCAGGAGGTGGTTCGGCGGGCTGTCCGTGAAGTCCTGGAAGCAGTCGGCAATGGCAGTGGCCGGCTGGGCATCCTCTTGCCGGACCCTTCCGTGCGCGTCGCTATCCTGCGCTTTGAGACGCTCCCTGACAATCGTGACGAAGCGGAGGCGCTGGTGCGATGGAAGATGGGAGGCATTCTTCCCTTTCCACCGGAGGAAGCCAGAGTCAGCTACCAACGGCTCTCCAAGGGAGACCAATCCGTCGAGTTGCTGGCTATGGCATTGCGGAATTCCATAGTGGCGGAATACGAGGCGGCCTTCGAGACTCTGAGTTCCGGCCCGGCGCTGGTCCTGCCTGCCACGGCGGCCCTTCTTCCCTTGTTACCCGCCGGAAGCCAAGGAAGCCAGGTCCTTGTGCATGTCTGTTCGGGTTCGGTGACCACGGTGGTGATGGTAGGAGACGGCATTAGCTTCTGGCGCAATCGCCTGCTTGAGGCCCGCACGGCAGAAGGAGACGGGGAAGTGGTCCGCGAAATCGCGCGCGTAGTGGCGACTTGTCGCGACCACCTTAAGAGTGAGATCGAGGACTTGTGGATTTACGTCCGACCGCCGGCAACACGCTCACTGGACAAGGAAATCGCGGAAGCCACAGGTCGGCATGTTCGGCTCCTGACCAACTCAGCTTCGCACGCGGCGACCCTTCCCCCCGCCGAGAAGAAGATCTTGGAAGGTTTCGGCATGACGTTTGCCGGACTGCTGGAGAACCAAAACTAGGCCCATGAAAGTCGTACTGAATCTGGCTATTCCGCCCAGCGCGCGCGAGCGCTACGCGCTCTATTGGGCTATCCCAGCTACGCTGCTGGGTGTTACAGGATTGGCCTTTCTCCTGTTGTTCACGGTTCGTTCATTCCGCGCATACAGGGCCGTGCAGAAGTCCGTCGCCGAGCAGCAGGGACGGGAGAACACTCTGCGCGCCCAGGAAATGGCGCTGCGCAAACAACTGGAGGAGCCGGAGTATCGCCGGCTTCTCGACGACGTGCAGTTCGTTAACGCGCTGATTGAAAAGAAGCGGGTCTCACTGCCCGGCTTGGCCGCAGACATTACCGATCTCATGCCGGATGAGGTGCGCCTTACGGGGCTGGCCTTGGCGCCGGAGGGCCAGGAACTGGCCGTCCGGTTCGTGATTACAGGCAAGAGCGAAGAAGCCATCGAGCGTTTTCTGAGCGACCTCGAGGACTCGCCCCACTTTAAAGATGTAGCGATTGTCAATCAAGGGTTCGAACAGACAGGTGCCGCTTCCGAGCTGGAGAACATCGCCTGCACAGCGCATTACCTGCCAGGCGAGAGTGAAGCATCGGGGGAATAATTGCCAAGGAGTCATCGCCAGACCGTAACCCGCGTTTTCCAAATAGCCGGCGCTTCCTTGGTTCTGCTCGACGTGTTGCTTTATTTCGGAATGTTCCGATCCACCCAAGCGCTGGTTTCCTCGGAGCAACAACAGTTTGCCGCCCTGCGCCGGCGCATCTATGACGCGGAGGTTCGTATCGAGCGCCTGAAGAAGTTCCGCGAGGCATTGCCGGAGGCGGGCCAAAGGCTTGCCGCGTTGGAACGAGACTATGCTCCGCCCCGGCGCCAGGGATTCTCGCAGGCCGCCAAGCTCGTGCGACGTGTGACGGAGCAATCCGGGACGCAGCTTACCAGCGTCGCTTACAAGTTGGACAACAACGCTTCCGGACCGCTGCAGCGTCTGGGATTGGTGATCATTGTTGGGGGGCCCTTCCCGGCTCTGCTGAAGTTCGCACATGCTCTTGAGACAGCGAGCGATTTCATCGTGATTCGGAGTTTCAACATTGCTGCTGCGGGTGATACCCACGATTTGGAGTTACGGCTGACTGCCGACCTATATTTGACGCGATGAAGGCAACTGGACACTTTGAGAAATGGGGCGCGGTCGTTCTGGGCGTAGTGTCGTTCGCCCTGCTCGTAAACCTCGTGCTGCATATTAACCGGGGGCACGCCGGGGACACGCGTCCCCGGGCGACGACTCCCCCCCGCGCCAAGGCAACCACTCTCCCAGGCCCCAAGGCCCCCGCCGGCAAGCAGAGAGTATCGGATGAGCTGT
Source organism: Terriglobia bacterium (assembly GCA_050011515.1). Lineage (GTDB taxonomy): Bacteria > Acidobacteriota > Terriglobia > UBA7540 > UBA7540 > CAVROP01. Next base: position 20,812 of record JBEKIZ010000019.1, read on the forward strand.
CCCGCTACAACCCCGTCGTAAAGCTGGACCTGCTGAAGGAACTCGAAGAGCGCCCGCTCCCAGAGTTGGACCGGAACCCCTTCGAGTTCGTGGCGGCTCCAGCCCATGCGGCGCCGGGTCAGACCGCGGCCGCAGGACCGGCGGCAGCGCAGCCTACTCCTCCCCCCCCGGTGACCTTGAAGCCCATGGGCTATTCCGAGGGGAAGGGGGGAGTCAAGGAAGCAATGATTTCTGATGAAGACCAAGTTTTCGTAGTCCACGAGGGTGATTCCGTCGGGACTCGATACAAGGTCATCAAAATAACACCCACGGTGATTACCGTCGAAGATGCCACCATTCACCAAACCGTTGATTTGCCCGTCCCGCCGTAACTCTGTCGGCGGTCCAGGACTCGATTCCGGTTTCGCGCTGCTGTTTGTCATGCTGGCGGCCACCGTCTTGTTGATCGGCCTGACTGCCGTGCTGCCCAGCATCTATCTGGAGGGCCAGCGCGAGCGCGAACAGGAACTCATCTTCCGCGGCAAGCAGTACGCGCGCGCTATCGCGGGCTTTCACCAGAAGTTCCAAAGATACCCAACCAGCGTCAACGAACTGACAAAGCTGACCAATGGATTCCGCTTCCTGCGGAAGGAATTTACTGACCCGATGACGCCCAATGGGAAGTGGCGGTTCATCCACGCGAATGCGCAGGGAGTTTTGCTGGACTCGAAGACGCAAGGCCCTTCATCGGGGGGGCAGGGTCAACCGGGCGCAGGCCAAGGTACAGGCGCGTTCGGGATGTCCGGCACTCCGAGCATGGGCGGAAGCCCATCTGGCCAGCAGGGAATGGGCGATAGTGGATTTGGTCAGTCAACGGGAGGTTTCTCTCTGAATTCCACCTCCGCCGGAAGCACCTCGACCGCACAGGGGAATTCCTCTTTCTTTGGCGGGGGTATCCAGGGCGGGGGGACATTCATTGTCGGTGTTGCCAGCAGCAGCCATAAGCAATCGATCCGCATTTGGAATCAGAAAACACGCTATGACGAGTGGGAGTTCATTGGCGTGGATCTGGGTGCGCTTGGCATCGCGACCTCCATCCCGGGGCTCCCGCAAGGTGTCGGTGGGCAGCCGGGTCAAGGAGGCCAGCCAAACACCTTCGGCCAGCCGCCTACGGGAATTCCTGTGCCGCCGGGGCAAAATCAAGGTACGTCTCCGCCCTCAGATGGGTCCACCTCTACGCAGCAGTGATCAGATTTTTTGATCTTTGAACTGTCGGGCTCCGAGACAACGGCGCTCTTTGGGAGAGCATCGAATTTTTGAACAGACAGGCGGCCGTGCTTGTCAATGGCGTGCTGCCGCCCTTTAACGGAACATGCCAGGTTGATCCGTCCCGGTTGGTTCGGGAACTCCCTGCTAGATGCTGGGTAAAAGGCCTATTTGGTGACTCGATCATTGCACCTTTTCGACAACGCCGATAATCGAGCCCTCTTGCAGGAAATGGCGAATTTTGGGGTTTTCATATAGACTCTAACTGGATGAGGCGATTTTTAGATTTTGGATTCAAATCTCAAATTCTGGATCATGAGCCTTAGCCGGTTGCAGAAAGGCGCGACTCTCTTGGCGCCTTAAGGTGCCAGGATTCAGGAGCCAGGAGACAGCAATCTGCTAAAGCAGTTATGAGCGGGGTTCGCCGAATGATTCGCGGCAATTGCGTGGCAAGAGTGTTTCTTGGTTTTGGCCTTGCTGTGTCGCTGCTGGCCGCAGCTTGCGGAGGTTCGACCCAGACACCGATTATAGTTACCATTAGCCCCACGACTGCTTACGTCCCGGTGTCGTACGCTTTGCAGTTTAGTGCCACAGTGGCAGGGACAGCGAACGCTGCCGTTGTGTGGAGTGTAGGTAATGCGGTAGGTGGGAGTTCCACTGTCGGGTTCATTTCACAGGCGGGTTATTACCAGGCGCCGGTCAAAGTGCCTTCGCCCAACCATGTAACCGTCATGGTTACCAGCCAAGAGGACGATACCAAGTCTGCCTCCGCCACCGTGACCATTGTGACGCAGTCGTCCGGTGCGAATACCGTGCAGGTGGCTTCCGGCCAAGCGATTTCAAATGTCAATATACAGGTTTCGCCGCTGACTCCAACCTTGTCCATTTACGGTGCGGGTACGTGCAGCGGTAGCACATGCTCCACGGCGGCTGCCGGGGTGGAAGTTGCACAGGGAAGCTCGGCGATTATCTTCGTGGTCGGCAATGGGATAGTTTCGGGGACTGTTTACTCGATCAGCGGAAACCCGGCCGATGTGACCGTAGTGCAGCCCTCTGGCTCCCAGTTTGGTCAGACTAACGATGGCACGCCGTCGGTAACTTTCGATATTAGGGTGAGCTCCAACGCTGTGCTCGGGCCGCGAAATATCATGGTGACAAATCCAATTACGGGCGAACTTTCCGCCTTTGTGGGGGGGGTACTGATTACCCCCTCGGGGCCATAAGCGATGAAGATGCGCGCTCGGCTTTTCGTGGTATTCGTGGCAGTCTTATGGGCTGCCTCGGCGTCCGCCAGCACTCTGGTGCGGATGAGTCTGGACCAGCTTGCGCAGGCGTCCACGGAGGTTATCCGCGGCCACGTAGTCAGCCAGGAGACCCTCTGGAACCCCGCGCACACTCGAATTTACACCTACACCACCGTCGCTGTTGACCAGACTTACAAGGGGAATCCGGCTTCCACCCTGATTGTCCAGCAACCCGGCGGTACGATCGGCAACGTGCATGTCTTTGTGGCGGGGACCATTCAATTCCATTCCCAGGCAGATTACGTGTTGTTCCTGGAACGTTCGGCGGCGGACCCCTCCAGATTCCTCCCGGTCGGCATGATGCAGGGGGCTTACCGGATCTACCGTGACGCGACGACGCAGGAGGAAAAGCTCATCCTTCCCTTGGGTTCTCTAACGCGTGGCGCCCCGGCTTCTGGAGCTGCCTCGACCATCGCGGGGCCGGCGGTTCCAGTCCGTCAATTCCAAAGGGAGATTTCGACAGCGCTCAGCAGGCCATTGAATATCCCGCATGGAACAGCGATTACCCTGGCCATCAGGTCCACGCAGTTTGCGGGTGTGAGGCGCATGGACGTCCAAGGGCGGACTACATCTGACCTTTTCCCCAACGTGGGCCTGGTGATCCCCGCAGGCAGCGCCCTCTCGGGGATGGCGGAGCGAGTTGGGGATTCATGGGAGATCTCCTGGACCGAGGTTTCTATTCGCGGGAAGCAGGTCCTGCTTTCGGCGCGAAGCACTGCGCCTGCGGTTGGGTCGTTGCGAGGTAGATTACTTGTGGTCACCGTGAGGTGAGGATGGTGCAAGTGAAAAGAGCCTTTCGCATTCGCCTTCAGGTCTTAGCCGCTGCGGCGGGGAGTTTGACGCTGCTGGGTGCCATCCTGGCCTTTGCCTACACCACCTTTCAAAATGATGTCGACGGAGTTCCGATTCCTTCTCGATGGCCGAATGCCTCCTTCACGTGGGTGTTGGACAACCCCGGTACACCACCGGAGAATGTAGACACCGCCGATGGCACGAATCCGCTGCCCCTCAAGACGGTCCTCATCAATTCCTTCAACTCCTGGACGACGGCATCGCTGAACGGGCAACAGTTGACGAACCTCAGCATCAGCAACGGAAATGACGTCACAAATCTGCCCAATCCGCAAATCGATTGCGTGAACGTCGTTTCGTTCAATGACAATAACCCTGCCGATTTTCCTACGGGGACCGCTGCCATTGCTTTTACAACCGTAAGCACTGACTACCTGAGAAATGGTGCGCCGGGTACGCCGGGGACAACCTACACATTTACCGAATGCAACGGCCTTGAAACTATAACGACCACTTCACCCTCCATCGTGTATGACGCGGACATCGTCTTCAATCCTCACGCTCAATTCTCTACTTCCACTCCGCCGCTTTCGAATGACTTTGACCTGCAATCCGTCGCCGCCCACGAAACCGGCCACGCCCTGGGGCTTGACAATAGCGGCGTCGCCCACGCCGTGATGTTTCCTTTCGGGGACACAGGCGAAAGCCAGCAACGAACCCCTTCCACAGACGACCTCATTGGCATATCTTTCCTGTATCCGTCGTCCAACTTTGCAAGCTACTTGGGAACAATCTCCGGACAGGTCACGTTCGCCAGCATTGCCGGTGCCTTTGCAGCGCATGTGGTGGCCATCGACGCGAACACCGGCAACGTCGTCTTGGACGGCCTCACCAATTCGGATGGCAGTTATAAATTATTCGTTCCGCCCGGCAGCTACAACGTGCTTGTCCTTCCCCTCGCACCAGACGATAACCACGGCATCTATTCTTTAAGCGATTTTTCCGGATGGACGTGCGGCTACGACGAAAGCGCCCCACCTTGCTGTGACACTGGTGCAGGCCAATGCCTCGACAAGCCCCTCGCGAATCCAACCAATTACACGGGGAAGTTTTTCTAGCCGTCGTCCCTCGTCCCGCCACGGCGGGTCCGTTGTCCGTGGTCTGTTGAAAAGAGGGCGCCGGAGCAATTTAGAATTCTCGATTTTCAATTCTGCATTTTGAATCTTGCATCTTGAGTATTGAATTCTGAATTGTTTCGTTCCCCCCACTGCCGGCGGCCTTCTACCCCTGACAAACACTCGCCAGGGCGCAGTGCAGCGAGTCGGTGTGCGGAGAAGTTCTTCGCGCCGCAGCGTGGCCCGGTTACTTCCAACATTCAGCCCCAGGAAGACTTCCTTCCATCAGGTAGCCACCGCCCACCGTCAGACAAGGGGCAACCACCTGTGCGAGCTTCTGCGTTCTTGGCTGCGGCCCGCTGCCTGCCGAGTGCGGTGTATACTGTTGGGGGAGATTTGGGCAGGAGATTGAAAGCTATGAACGCCAGAAGAGAAATATCGGGTATTTTGTGGTCTTCGGTTGGCCTCGTGGTGGTGGGGATTTGTGCTTTGGCGCTGGGTCAGCAGGCGCCTGCTGAAAAGCCCAACCAATTGGTTGTGGGAAAGGTGATTTACGTCGAGCCCATGCCCGATGGTCTCGACCAGTGGATCATCGACTTCCTGCGCCGCTGGGGAAAATACAAAGTTACCAGCGATCCGGAAGGAGTGGACCTGGTCATCCAGGCCACCAATCCTGAAAAGGAACTCCGGCTCGAGAACCGGGCGGGGACCGCCCAACCGCGCGGCGCAGACCGGCCACCGTTGCCCGGCTCGAAGGGAAAACACGACGAACTTCCGGCAATTTCGATTAGCGTAGTTGACTGGGTAACCAACCAGCCTGTCTGGTACGCTGATATCCTGAACCGTAAGCAGAAGAAAGACGAAGCTACCCCTCCTGCGGGCCCGCAGACCAAGATCTTTGCTCGCGCCATGACCTCCGACCAGCTTGCGCAGAAAGTTATAGCAAAGCTTCGAGAATACGAGGAGGCATTGGAGAAACCTGCTAGTGGAAAGAATTAGTCCATTGTTGAGGATTGATTGATGAAGGTTGCGATTACCGGCGCGGCGGGGTTGTTCGGGCATGCTTTGGTGGCGGTTTTCTCCTCCCGGCACGCGGTCTTCCCGTTGACCCGGGCGGATGCCGATATCACGGACGCGGAATCTGTGCGCGCAGCGCTGGAGCGAATCCGACCGGAGGTGGTCGTTCACTCCGCGGCTATTCCTGATTTGGATATCGCCGACGCTGACCCCGCGCGCGCTTATTTGGTGAATGTCGACGGAACCCGGCACGTGGTGGAGTCGGCGCACGCGGTTCGCGCTGAGGTCGTCTACATTTCTACCGATGCCGTATTCGATGGAAAGAATACGAGCCCTTATGTCGAGTCTGACCGGCCCTTTCCGACCACTGTTTACGCACGGACAAAACTGGGTGGCGAAACAATCGTCCAAACCCAGCCGAGGCATTGGATCTTCCGGGTCTCCGTACTGTTTGGATCGGGGAAGACGAATTTCGTCGAAAAAGGTTTGCGCAAGGTCGCAGCGGGCGAACAGTACGTCGTTGCGGGTGACCAGGAGGGTTGTGCAACCTACACGCTCGATGCCGCTTACAAAATCATGGAGGTTGTCGAGGTTCGTCGCTACGGCCTCTACCACCTTGCGAATCAGGGAGCGTGTACTCGATACGAACTCGCCCGGCGCGCCGCCGAGTTGGCCGGGCTGGACCCCGGCAAGGTAGTCGGTGTCCCTGCCGATCAGATGGGACGTCGAGCTCCCCGGCTGAAATACGCGGTGATGGAAATGGCCGCGCTCAAGGCAGCGGGATTCTCACTGCCCCGGCCTTGGCAAGAGGCACTTGCGGACTATATTCGCACGCTCTCCCTGTAAGGAGAGTTGAGGATGAACGTCAGGAGGCTGAATCGGCAGAGGATTGCGAGACGCCCAAGAGGGCACGGAGTCGCCCCCAAAGTTCTTGCATCACCCGCTGCCGGGGGATGCAGGGCCAACAGTTCTTTTTTATCATTTCCATGGCTTGGGGGTCGGAGACTTCGCCCGTGATGACCAAAACCCTCCCCACCAAATTGGGACGAAGCTCCCTAATTGCGGAGACCATTTCCCCAGCGGGCATTTCCGAGCACCGGAGGTCCAGTAGGACCGCGTCAAAGCTTTCCTTCTCGATCATTGCCAGCGCTTGGCGACCATTGTGGGCAATGTCGCCTTCGCATCCCAGTCCGGCCAGCAGAACGTAGAGGACATTGCGGATGGAGGGTTCGCCCTCGACGATAAGAACATGGCGAGCTCGAAGGCCGTGGTTCGAGGCATCCTCTATGGGGTTGGATGAAGGGAATAAAGATTGCTCGGTCAAAACTATCCCGCTCCTTGGTGCCAACTAATCGATTCCTTGTAGATTAACGCATTTATTAATCCTAAAATCAAGAGCAATTAAGGTCGATTCAATAGAATTGCCGCCTGATCCTGCTCGAGGCCGATGCATCGCCCCTATTCTAGGGTGGATGAGCTATTTGCGGGACCTGAAAAGAGGCGCCTGTTAATTAGATAGGTCCAGGATTGTCAGGAACGGGGCGTCGAGAACTCCGCATCATGTCCGGGGAGGATTCGGGCTCGCATGGCAAGTATGCGCGCCCGGTCTTGTTGGAACTGCCTTCGGCGGTAGGGAATCATGGTCAGAACCTTTTCATCATGCTGGCGGCTGAGCAGGGCGTCTCCGGCGATCACCGTGCGCTGCTCTCCCCCGTGGACAATGATGGAGGCGTGCCCGGGAACGTGACCAGAGGTGAGAAGGCCCTCCAGGTCAGTCGGTAGGGCATGTTTCTCAATCCAGCGGAACTGGGAAGAGTTACCCAATCGTTTGGGATCCCACCAGCGCAGCGCCAGTTTCCGGAGTTTAGTCATTAGTTCCTTTGCTCTCTCGTATTCGAAGGTTTCGGGGTAGTACTTTAAGATGAGGGTTTCCCAATTCTGCTTGTCCAGGAGATCAGAATAGACAGCCCGGCACCAGTCATAGGATTCCTGCGAGCCGAAGATTTCGCTGCCCGGGAATAGCGTATTGTTCGACACATGGTCAATATGGAAATGAGAGTTGATGACGATCCGGATGTCTGTGGTTCTCAGGCCGCGGAGTTCCAAAGCTTTAACAATTTCGTGCGCCTCGTGAGGCATTCCGGTGTCCACAACGATGTGATGGCGCCCCTTGGAAAGCAGCACTGAGGTCGCGCCACGCCAACTCCCCGGCAAGAGGACATCTACTTTCCATCTGCTGTTCTGCATGCGACTCCTTCAGCAAAGCTCGCAATGCTATTCTAACAGGAACAGTAATACAGCGGGCGGGCAAAATGATGATGAGGCAGCTTGCGTCCACGCGGCTGCAAAGAACCGGAGCGAGGCATGCCCCACCTTTTGAGGGTCCGCCAGCTAAGCGCAGCCTGCCGGGACGGGTTCTGGGGATTGCTCATTGCGGAACGCTCCGGAGGGCTATTCAATTTCTTCCTCCACAATCCAACTTCTCAATCTGAGAATGTCTGCCGCGCGCGCCACGCCGATGGGTGTAGCCTTAACCATGAGGTGTAATCAGGCTCCTTCAGCCGGCTTGATAATCTGCGGCTTTGCCTTCAAGGCATTGCCAATGTCAAGCTCCATGCGTTTGAGCTCTTCCAGGTGGAGGTTCGCGAGGCTGTTCAAGGCTGCGGTCCCTTGCCGGGTAAGCCGAACGCGCACGAAGCGGCGGTCGCGCCCGCGTTGGTCCTTGCGGACCAGTCCTTTCCGGCCAGCCCTCTGTACAAGTCCCACCACGGCGTTGTGACGTTCCTGCAAAAACTCCGCCAATTCGGTGATGGTTGCCCATCCGCGGCCGGTATATCCTGCGATTCCCAGAAGCAAGAGGTACTGCTGAGGGGTCACGCCGTGCTTGCGAGTGGCCCTTTCGCTAAAGCGAAGAAAACGGCGAAGATTGTAGCGGAACCAGGCAAGCCGACGGAGCACGACAGAGTTCTCAGACGTTTGCTGTGGCCGCGAGGCACGGTGCATCATATTCAGAAATTATATCACAGTGTGATTTAGATTTCTCGGGAAGGGATAGATTCGACCATCGCCCTTTGAGGGTCTTCAACCTGCCGCGCTGGGGGGGGTAAGAGAATTCTCCAGTACGACCAATCGGGTGCGCATGTACCGCAGTTCCACTTCGCCAAGGTTTTCTGCGCAACCCGCGACAATTCGTCTTCCCCGCTCAGTGAGCGTCCGGCGGATCTCTTGGTCGGTGGTGGTGGTGGAGATGTCACCGAGGGCACGCAACAGCCGCAGGCTAACCGCCATGTCCGCTTTCGAATATAGGCGTATCTGCTCAAACGCAGAGTCCAGCATTTGCTCAAAGCCCATCCATGGAATGCTCACGCGAAAGACGCCCGGCGGATCGTAGAGGATGGAATTTGGCACCTCTCTGGAAGCAAAACGGATCAAGATCCGGCTCAACTGGTCCACGCAGCTAATAGCAGTGGTAGGGTCATTTACGGCCGGCGATATTGCTTTCAGCGCGATGTCAACGATCTGCAAGACCCCGAATTCCACATCCTGCTGCAAGGTTCTGGATGGACCGAAGTCGAAGGCTTGGCGAATCTCAGCGCTTGCCTCAGGGGGAAGGCGATCCGCCTTCGAGACCATCAGCAGCGGGATTCCTGCTGGAACGAATTGGCCGACACGCCGGAGGACACGGAGTTTTACCCGGCAGGACTTTGCCAGGACGACGAGCCTCGTGGTGTCGATGAAGCGGATGTAACCGGAGACATCACTCAAGACAGTTGCTTCCCAGATAGTTGACTGAACCGGATCGGGCGCTTCCATGCTGCTCAGCCTTCGGGGCCATGGCATCAGCTCATTGATCATGGCCTCAGTCTCAGACGCGATCCGATCCACGATATGGCTCACGCTGATTGCCCGCGAAATGTGAAAGATGAAGAAGAGCAGCCATGCCACACAGGCGGCGGCTAGCACCATCGCGCCCAGGACCGTGGCAACCGGTGCGAAAGGGGTTGGGAAAGAGCGCGCCGCGGGAAGTGCGGCCATGCAGTACGAGAAGGTGCCGAGGAATATGCCGAGGGTCCATTGGGTCACCCGGTCCCTTGTAAAGCTCACGATAATGCGTGGCGAGAACTGCATGGAGGCCAGGGTGAGTGTCATCAACAGAATGGCGAAGACGATAGACACGACGGTCATAATGGAGGCGGCGATTCCTCCCAGGATGACCTGAGCCATTTGGGGATCAGCGTGCGATGGGAACAGCGCCTTGGGCACCCATGCGCTGATGGCGGGATCGGCCTCCTCCAACGACGAGAGAAGTGTACCGGCGCAACCCAAGATAAGCGCGATAGCCAGCGGACGAATTAGGAAGCCACCACGCAGGTTATATCCCACGCGGCGGAACAATAATCGGAAGCGTTCATTCACGGTTTCATCTGCTCGACGGTAGTAGTTCAGACTCGATCTGGCAAACGGTAAGTATCCTTTGTGTATGATTTCGAACCTGAAAGAGCATTTCTTGCGATCCACAACAAGCCTAGCAGATTTCTCGTCCTGTGGGGTCATTTTGCGCTTGAAGATTTCCTTAGAACTGCGTTCCTAATTCCAGCGTTCTGGGTTTTTCACTCCTGGCGTCCTGCCGCGCCAGCGTGCCTGCTGCCGTGAAACTCGCTGCCAGTTCGATGCTCTAGCTGAATCTACCCACAAATTCCGCCCTGGAGCCCACTTTTCCTCATCAGGCTGCCTGCCAGTGCCGATAGGTTAAGTTTGGAGGCAGCAGGGGGAGGCGGTAGATGGGAGAAGGAAGGTCGGAGTTGTAGCTCCCACGCCGAGGGCGTCCTCCTGCATGAGGAAATCCCCATTAACTCCCTATTGTTTCGGCGGATGATGCCCCATATCAGCGAGCTCGAGAGGATGAAGGAAGAGTTGCGCCGCGCCCAAGATGAGGCAAGCCGCGCCCAGCGCCGGCTCCTAGCCTTCACCCAGGCCGCCCAGGCTGTACAGCGCGCCCGCACGCCCGCTGAGGTCTACCGCACAGTCGGTGAGGAGGTGGTTCGGCTGGGTTTCAATGCCGTGGTCTTCAGCCTGACGCCGGACCGGGCGAGCCTCACCGTCTCCCATACGACCTTCGATCCGACCTTGCTCCAGGCGGCCGTGAAACTTACTGGGATCGCGCTCCAGGACTACCGCATGCCGCTGGTGCCGGGCGGTTTCTACCAGCGGATTATCGCGGAGGGACAGACCATCTTTACTGACCGGAATAGGACCGCCGAGATCGTTGCCGAGGGTTTGCCCGGGCCGCTGGGGCCGCTAGCCAGTCGGTTGGCATCCTTGCTGAGGATTGGACAGGGCATCGCCGCTCGGTTGACGGTTGGCGGCGAGACGCACGGCGTACTGCTCATCACCGGGACCGGCCTGACTGAGGCCGAAGTGCCAGCCGTGACCGCCTTCGCCAGCCAGACGGCCGTCCGCCTGGAGAACGCGCGGGTGGAGGAAGCCCTCAGAAAATCTGAAGAAAAGTACCGGACCCTGTATGAGTCCAGTGTGGATGGGATCATCTCCACTGATATGAAAGGGCAGATCCTGGATGCTAACCAAGCTTACTTGGATATGCTCGGCTACTCGAAGGACGAACTCAGAAGGTTGACCCATCAGCAGTTGACACCGCTCAAGTGGCATGAATGCGAAGCAGATATTGTCAAGAATCAGATTTTGGCGAGAGGGTATTCTGATGAATATGAGAAGGAGTATATCAGGAAGGACGGAACGGCATTCCCCATCAGTATCCGAGTTTGGCTCGTGAAGAATGAACAGGGGCCGCCCGTGGAGATGTGGGGGATCGTGCGAGACATCACCGCGCACAAGCGGGCAGAGGAAGAACTGCGGAGGAGCGAGGAGCGCTACCGGGCATTCACCGTGGCGACTGCGCAAGTGGTGTGGATTACAAACGCTGGCGGAGAGGTCGTTGTGGATTTGCCCTCATGGAGGGAGCTTACAGGCCAGAGCGAAGAAGCGATTAAAGGATGGAGATGGATTGAAGCAATTCACCCGGATGACCGTGAGCGAGTGGCACAGGTGTGGGCAAAAGCAGTTGAAGCGAAAGGTCCCTACGAAAGCGAATTCCGCGTGCGCAAATACGATGGTAGCTATCGGCTCTTCTTTGCTCGTGGCATCCCTGTGCTCGAAGCCGACGGCAGTATTCGGGAGTGGGTTGGTACCTGTACCGACATCACCGAGCGCAAGCGAGCGGAAGCGGAATTGAAAAAACACCGCGAACATCTCGGGGAGCTGGTAGAAGAGCGCACGGCCAAACTCAAAAGAACCAATGAGGCACTTGAAGCAGAAATCACCGAGCGCAAGCAAGGGGCGGCGGCGCTGCGGGAGTCGGAGGCAAAATACCACGCGCTTTTTCAGGCAAGTGCCGATGGCATCCTGGTCGCCGACCTTGAAACGAGGATGTTTAGTTACGCGAATCCCGCCGCATGTCGCTTGCTCGGATATTCCGAAGCGGAATTGACAACCATGGGCGTGGCCGACATTCACTCGAAGGATGATCTGCCGTGGGTCGTGGCCGAGTTCGAAGCCCAGGCCCGCGGAGACAAGACGCTGGCCGCGGGCCTTCCGTTTCTCAGGAAGGACGGCGCAATTGTCTATGCGGATGTCAGCGCGGTCGGCATGTCTGTTGATGGCAGGGTGTGCATCGCGGGCTTCCTCCGGGACATCACCGAGCGCAAGCGCGCCGAGCAAGCTTTGCGCGAGGCGGAAGAGCAATTTCGCTCGCTGTTCGTCTCGACCCCCCTGCCCACCTTCCTTTGGGATCTGGAGACGCTTCAGTACCTCGAGGTTAATGACGCTGCCGTCTGCCATTCCGGCTACTCCCGCGACGAGCTCCTGAGGATGCGGGTCACGGACCTCCTGCCGCCAGAAGCCGCCCCCAGCGTTCTCTCCCAAATGCAGGTGCTTCGCACGCAGTCACGAGATCGCGGCCAGGGGCGCCATAGACTTAAAGACGGACGAGTCGTTGACGTGGAAGTTGATGCCCATGCTCTGCATTTTCGCGGACGAAGAGCGGTCCTCGGCATCATTCAGGACATCACCGAGCGCAAGCGGGCGGAAGCTGAGATCTTGGCGGCCAAAGAAGCTGCCGAAGCCGCCAACCGAGCCAAGAGCAACTTTCTGGCTACAATGAGCCATGAAATCCGCACGCCCATGAACGCCATCGTAGGCATGACGGACCTTGTGCTCGATACCGACCTCAGCCGCCAGCAGCGTGACGACCTGAACACGGTCAAGGCCTCGGTGGACTTTCTCTTGAACATCATTAACGACATTCTCGATTTTTCCAAGATCGAGGCGAGGAAGCTGGACCTTGAATGCATCGAGTTTAGTCTGAAAGACAGCGTGGATGCGGCCGTAAAATCTCTGGGCATCCGCGCTGCTGAGAAGAACCTGGAGTTGGTCTGCCGCTACGAGCATGACGTGCCGGCGGCAGTACGGGGAGATCCCGGCCGACTGCGTCAGGTGCTCGTGAACCTGATCGGTAACGCGGTCAAATTTACGGAGCATGGCGAGGTGATGGTGCAAGTGGCGAAGCTGTCGGAAACACCGGAGGACGTCCAATTGCACTTCAGCGTCAGTGACACGGGCATGGGCATTCCGCACGAGAAGCAGAAGGCCATCTTCGAAGCCTTCACTCAGGCCGATCCGTCCTCCACCCGACGCTTCGGGGGCACAGGGCTGGGTCTGACGATTTCCTCTCAGTTGGTCGAGATGATGGGAGGACGAATCTGGGTGGAAAGCGAACTCGGTAAGGGCAGCACTTTCCACTTCGAGGTGCGCCTGGGGATGGCCGAGCCGGTGACGGAACGCGCCGCGCCACTTGACACCGCTTGCCTGCAAAACATGCCCGTGCTAGTGGTCGACGACAACTCCCTAAACCGACGCATCCTGGCAGACATGCTGAGTTGGTGGGGAATGAGCCCCACTTTGACGGCCGGTGCCGCCGCCGCGCTGGCTTCGATGCAAGAGGCTCAGGCGGCCGGCAAGCCGTTTCCGCTCGTCATCGTCGACGCACAAATGCCGGGAATGGACGGTTTCACCCTCGCCGAGCGCATCAAACTGGACCCGCGACTGGCGGGCGCGATCATTATGATGCTGACTTCCGGCGGTCAGCGAGGCGACGCTGCGCGCTGCCGGGAACTGGGCGTGTCGGCCTACCTTACCAAGCCGATCGGTGAGTCGGATCTCCTGACGGCCACCTTGCAGGTTCTGGGAAAGGGCGAGCCCGCCGCACGGCAAGCGCAGTTGGTCACTCGCCATTTGCTGGGGGAAGGGCGGAACCGACTGCGAGTCCTGGTGGTCGAGGATAGCGCCGTTAACCAGCTATTCGCGAAGCGTCTGGTCGAAAAGCAGGGCCACTCGGCGGTGTTGGTGGCTAGCGGCCGGGAAGCACTGGAGGCTCTCGAAAGAGGGACTTTCGACCTGGTGTTGATGGACGTGCAGATGCCGGACGTGGACGGGCTTGAGGCCGCCGCCGCCATCCGTCAGCGGGAGCGTCACACCGGGGCCCATCTTCCCATCATCGCCATGACCGCCGGGGCCATGCAGGGCGACAAGGAACGGTGCCTCGAGGCCGGCATGGACGCCTACGTATCCAAGCCGGTTAATGTGAACGAACTGTTTACGGCCATCGAAAGAGTGATGACCCTCGCTCGCGTAATAGAGTGACAACGGGTTGCTTGTATCCTACGTGAGACCCCGTCGTGGAGAAACAAAGTCTGTCACTGTATTGTGCGAGATTCAGGGAGGTCGCGTGCCAGATCGAAGGAAGCGCTCACACATTCATTAGAATAGATCGATACTACAGCCCTTCTCGGCTGTCAACACATCGGCTTGATCGCCAAGCTCCAAACTGCGGGTCTACCTTGAATTGGCCCTGCCGGCTCGCAACCCTGCTGTACGGCTCTCAGCAAAATCAATAATCCACGTTAATATGATATCCTTCCCATCCGACGGGCTGCGCATACACTTTCGATGTGCACGTCCATGCCAGAGGTAATTGAGCACATCCTCAGGATGCTTGCCTGGGCAGCGATGCACTGGATTCAACGGTACTACGACGTCTCCTGGTGGGTCGCGGCGCTCATGATCTTCGCACTTATTGCTTGGAAAAGGGGCAGTTTCGGGTTTTGGGATTCTCCGCAGGGGTAAGACTGATCCCTTCCGTGGTCCGTGGAAGCACCCGGCAATGACAACTCGACTTGACCTTGCACTCAGAGGCGGTCGGGTGTACGTTATCGGCAGGGCGGAAAATGAGAACGGAAATTCCAGGTGATGTGCGCTCAAACCATCGGACGTGAGGGGGCAGACTGTATAAGTTCGCTGCGGATGTATACAAGCTACTTGACCGAACGGCGGATGCGGCCTTCGTAGTAACGCTCGGAGGCGAGATTTGTTTTGCAATGCGGTCGCCGAACGGCTGTTCAGCTATACAGCCGGACGTTCTGAAGGGCAATGATGCGGGGGGCATGGCTCGATAGTATTCTCGGTAGACCCTTGCCTCAAATACAAGGAGGGAAAAAGATGAACAAGTTGCTGGTTTTCGGTGTCCTGTTTCTGCTGCTTTGTTCCACTGCCTTCGCTATAACTGCGGTCAAGGGCAAGGTCGAGAAGATCGACCACACGGCCAGGACCATAGTGGTGAAGGCGGAAGATGGTACTGAACACACGTTTCATTTTGCCGGGCGGACTGCGGTCCACGGCGCTGAGATGGCGGCCGCGGCCGCGAAAGATTCATTCCACGGATTAAAGGAAGGCAGTGACGTGGTTGTGCACTATACGGTCAAGGGAAGCGAAGAGACCGCCGAGGAGATCGACCATGTTGGCGAGGGTGGTCTGAAGACTGCCGAGGGCACTATCGCCCACCTTGATCGGAGCGCAAAAACCTTTACCATCAAGGCGGAAGACGGAACCGAGCATGAATTCCGCTTAACCGACCACGCCGCGGAAGATGCGGGCAAAGACGTTTCTGAAGAAGCGGAGAAATCCGCCAAGGTCACCGTTTACTACACGGAGCAAGCCGGTCACAAAGTCGCGCACTTTTTCAGCAAGACTCTTTAGCAAGGGCGCAGGCGTCCAGAAAGCGTGGTGCGCGCCTACTTGACGGTGATTGATGGAAACCCGGAAGCAGTGGAAAAAGCGCTCATGAACAAGTCGTCAGGTGCCAAGGGCATCAGGCACGAGAAAAGCCCACGGTCATGACTGCGCCGCCTGCCATTAAGATTGGCGGACTTCCAGCCGCGGTGACACCGTCGCGACCCGCTTGCCGGTTCGGAATAAGCCTGAGCCCCATAGGGGCGATCCATCACAGCCCAGGCCAACGGCCTGGGACACACGAGGGATCAGGTGAATGTCTGCGCCCTGAAGGGGCGCGCCAATTAAAACCCATGCCACAATCGCTATCAAAGTCGTATGTTCACCTCGTATTCAGCACTCGAAAAATGGTTATGGCGGCTTTTCGTTGAGCCCGTTGGCTGGCGCAGAGCGCAGCTCTGCGCTTTAGCGTGCTATATTAGCGCTGGTCATGCCCACCCACAAACGGCATCTTGCGCGCGGACGGCTGCAACTCCTGACCAGCAGCACCTATCGCCGCGCCAGGCTTTTCGAGGGTGATCGGCTCGCCTGATTTCAGCCTTTCTCTGGGCCGCAGAGCTGCGCTCTGCGCCAGCCTGCGTTGAGTACGACGAACGATATGTGTGGGATTGAAACAAGGTCGTGGGTCCTTCAGGGCTCACGGGTTGAAATGGATTGGCCGCTTAACCCAGGCCGATGGCCTGGGCTGGGATGCGTCGCCCCTTTGAGGCTCAACAGCGTCTCCCCATGCGCTGCTGCGGGTTAACGATTGCCAGTCTGCCCTTGGATTCAAAAGCGCGAATCTGTTCGCGTAGCGCGGACCCCCGCTTTTGGGGTCCGCGGTTCTTCAGTAGGGAAAAGCTCAAATCTCAAAAATAGCGGGCTGCCCTCGGATTCGGAAGCGTGAATGTAAGGAAGAACCGCAGACCGCGAAGACGGCGGTCTGCGCTACGCTTGCTGCTCAAGGTGGAAATGGCAGCGCAAAAGTTAACCCTTCGCCCCAAAGAACAAAACGATGCCCCGCCGCTCAATCGCCGATCTTGAGGATTTGCGACAGCGGAAGATTCCGGGAAGAACCGCCGACCCAAAACTTGTAGTCGCCGGCCACGAGTTCCCATGCGCCCTTGTCAGCATTGAAGACCGACAGGTAGTGAGGGTCCAACGTAAGGTTGACCGTTTTGGCTTCACCAGTAGCAAGGTAGACCTTATCCCACCCCACCAGCCGCTTCGGGGGTTCGCCGGCGCTTGCTGGCAGCGAGACGTAAACCTGCGCGATCTCCGCCCCAGGACGCGCCCCCGTATTCTTCACGTTGAAGGTTACCGTCACCGCCCGTCCCGGTATGACCTTCAGATCGGAGTAGGCATAACTCGTGTAGGAAAGTCCATAACCAAAGGCGAACAGCGGTTGCTTGTTTTCGGCGTCGTACCACTTGTAGCCGACCTTCAGGCCTTCGTTGTAGTCGACTTCGAACTGCGTCGTATTCATGCGGAAAGGCGCACCGGGGATCGGAGTCTCCATGCCAGCCCCACCAGCCGGCGGCGGCTGTTTCGTAAGCCTGGGATGCGGGAGGTCCGCTTCCGCTCTGGCGATTGTAAGGGGCAGTTTTGCTGAGGGGTTCACGTCCCCGAAGAGGATGTTGGCGATGGCGTCAGCCCCGCGAATCCCCGGATACCAGGCCTCCAGCACGGCGCTCACGTTGTCGATCCAGGGCATCGTCACAGGACCGCCCGTTTCCAAAACGACGATGGTGTGCGGATTCGCAGCGGCCACCGCGTTCACCAGTTGGTCCTGATTGTCCGGCAGCGAGAGACTCGGCGCGTCCTGCCCTTCGCTCGCGGGCTGGTTGACGAACACGATGGCGATGTCCGATGCCTTGGCCAGATCCGCCGCGGCTCCGTGGTCTAGGCCCGCGTTGTACTCCACTTTGGCATTCGCCGCCTTGGCACGAATCGCCTCCAGCGGCGAGGAGGGGTCCCACACCACTCGATCAAAGTAGGGCATCGGAGGCGCGCCTGGGGGCCGAGGCGGCGCCGGCACTGCGTTTCCTCCTGGCGGATCGACCTGCGCCGAACCTCCCCCCGAGAGCACGGCGATGTCCGCATGCGATCCGATAACCGCAATCGACTTGAGGCGCGACGCGCTCAGTGGTAATTGGCCCTGGGCGTTCTTCAAGAGAACGGTGCCCTGCTCGGCCACCCGCTGCGCCACTTCGAATCCGGCGAAAATATCCACCACCTTGCGATCCGGCGGATGGTCAAAGAGGCCAACAGCAAACTCTGTCCGCAGGAGGCGGTGGACCATGTCGTCGAGACGCGACATGGGCACCTCCCCGCGCTTCACCGCTTTCTCGAGCGCATCGGCGAAGTAAATATCGTCGGGCATCTCCATGTCCAATCCCGCCAAGGCGGCCTTGGTCGTGCTATGAGTGGCTCCCCAATCCGATAGGACGAAGCCCTGGAAGCCGAAATCCTTTTTCAGCGCGTCATGCAGAAGGTAACTGTTCTCGCAGGCATAGTCACCGTTGACGAGATTGTAAGAGCACATCACCGCTCCCACGCCCGAGTCCTTGACGGCAATTTCGAAGGCCAGCAGATCGCTTTCGCGCATGGCACGTTTGTCGATCTTGACGTTCACGAAATTACGGCCACTCTCCTGGTCGTTCATGGCGTAGTGTTTGACGTCGCCAATGACGCCCTGTTCCTGGAGGGCCTTCATCTCCTGGCCGACAAGCTTCCCAGCCAGGATCGGGTCTTCACCTTTGTACTCGAAGAGGCGGCCGTTACGCGGCTCCCGCGCCAGGTTGATGCCGCCGCCTAGTGACATGTTGAAACCCTGGTCGCGAAGCTCCCGGCCAATCAACGCTCCGTAGTCGTGCGCCAGCTTGAGGTCCCAGCTCGACGCCTCGGATGTGCCGGACGGCAATGCGGTCGAGTACCGGCTGAATCGGGCGCCGCGGGTGACGCCGACAGCGGCATCCGCCATCTGGAGGTCAGGGATGCCCAGACGCGGAATGCCGGGAATGAAGCCCGCCCCGCCCAGCGATCCCGGCGGCGGTTGCGAGCCGGGAAATTGGGAAAACGCCTTCCGGCCGACTCCATGTAGGAGTGAGATTTTCTCCTTGAGTGTCATCTGCCCCACGAGGAGTTCGGCCCGCCGGTCGGGTAATAGACTCCGGTCCATCCACGGACCCTGGACCGCAGGCGCCTGATCCCCTGGCCGGCCTTGCCCTTGCGCCGAGACCGCTAGAAGGGCGAGCGTGAGAATCCAAGCCATTACCGAGCAGATCGTTAGCCGTTTCAGATACATGTTAGTCTCTCCATGACAGTTAGAAGCTAAGAAGGGTGGGGTTCGGCAAGCTACGACCGAAGTTGAGTTGGCGCCCAAGTGCCCGTTCTTGAGCATGGTTCCGGCTCTTGGTGGTCTGTGACTTACTGGCAGTTCGCTGTCTTCGGACAGGGGACTTGACCCCGTTGGTGAGACTCTTAAACCCATCCGCAACCGGGCCGAGCCCCGACTATCAACAAACGAGGACAGGATATGCCGAAAGCCAAGAAGGGAGCAAGCGAAAAACTGACGAGGCGATCCCTCAGGCCGACGAGTCATGCCTCGTTAGGGATCGGAAGGGCGGGGCTTCAGCCCAGCCGCACGCGGAGGCAGAGAGTCGCGGCTTTAGCCGCTGAAGCTACATGTTCCCTAATGGCATTGGTTAGTGCTTCAGGGGCTGAAGCCCCTTTCTGGTGCGCGCCCGGCGGCGGGGCTGAAGCCCCGCCCTTCCCCTAGAATTGGACGCAGAACTTGACTCTTTTACACCAAGTTCCAAACCTCAAGACCTGTAGGAAGGAAGGATGTGATCGAGGGATCGCTTGGAATTGCGGATTCATAGTTCAGGTTTACCCCGGCACCCAGCCATTAATCCTCAGGGTGAAGGCCATCCGGCGAGTTTCGGTCATTCGCTGTAGAGGGAAGGAGGAAGCAGGTAATCCAAGTCTCCTCGAGCTACCTGCTTCCCCAGGTAGTCATTAGAGTTGAGTTACTCATATAGACGTAGAATTCGCCGAAAAAGTTGCATGCGTCAAACAATTTGTCCTACAAATTGGGCCGGAACTTTTGCTGATTCGTTGGATGCCAAAGCCTCGGGCAGGAAAGGACTTACTGGCCAAAGGCTCCGCCCTCCTGAGGCGGTCGAGGGTCGAGAGTCGAAAGTCGAAAAGGGCGATACCGCAAATGTGTGCGACAACCTGCACAGCGCGGCGCGGCCGCAACCAAACACCAGGTTTTAGTTGCCGATTGACGATTGAAGAAGTGGTGTGGCAACCTTCTCCCCTGTCAAGCGATCCCGTCTCGGCGGGATCAATCGAAAATCGGTTGCTTATTCTGACTCCTGACTTCTGGCTCCTGCTTTTTCATCCCCTCGTCTTCAGCACAAGAGCCTCGAATCGAGCCATTGATTCATTGGCTTATTGAATCATCTCAAGTGATGGGTGGCCTAACGGGCGCTTTGTGTTTGGGTTCGCTGATAGCTGAGAGCTGACGGCTGAAGGCTCAAGGCTGCTCGTTGCGCGGCCGGCATTCTCGGCTCGCTGCTTGATACCCAGCATCATCTTGCGTTCCATGATGAAGTGGACGGGATCAAACACCAGGCGCCCGAAGAGCATGGCGCCGAAGCTCTCGTCCTGGGCGCCACGCGAACGGAGGATCAGCCGGGTGGCGTGGTTGTTAATGGGTTCGAGGATGAATGTCCAGGTTCCGCTTTGGGCGTGGCCACCCCTGGAGATTCTCTCCGCGTCGCTGGGCGAGACAAGGACCATGGCGCGATTGGGTTCAAGTAGCGCGACCACCACGCGTCCTCGTCCGCCGTACCGGTCTTTTCGAGCTAACCAAACCGTGTCGCCGGCCTGGCGCGTCTGCCACTCCGGATGAATCCGGTCCGCATTGTGCATGTCAACGAAGAAGAGATTCTCGAGCCACGCGTAGCTGTAGCATCCCCCGCGGTCCTGGCCGATCTGCACGATCCACGGCCACACGTCGGTGACCGGCGCATTAATCGTCAAAGCGCGTGTGGCCAGGCTTGCGGGCCGGGGTGAGAGTTCATCCCCCGGCCATGTCCGGCTGATCTCGTCGCCCGTCGCCCCCCAGGTGAGATACCATGGCCGGATGAACCACAGGTGAACCAGACCAGCCACCACCAGCCCTAATGCCAACCACGCTGCGGCCCGCGCCAGCCGGATCGCCCACTTCGCTTTTGTTTCCGCCTCGTGGGTTTCACTAGCCTTGGTCATTGAACGTAGTCCTCCGCGTTCGGGGCGAACCTCAGAATCCGGTACTGGGTCAATTTGATGCTGTAGCGGCGATCCCGCAAGGCGGGATCGCCAAATGGCGGCATAAAGCCGCCTCTACATCAAATTGACCCATTACCCAGCATCCCGTCACGTTCAGCTTCCGTGAGCGCGGTCCAGTGGCGGTGGGCCCATCCAAAATGCCACTATTGCCCCCAAGGCCAATCCCTGCAAGATGATCTCCGGCTGGACCTTCAGGTGCACGACCGGAGTGAAGATGGGTCGCATGTATACCATGCCTTCAATTGTTCCGGGCGCGGCCACCGCTGTCGCCCAGAATCCCAGCACAATGTACAACCCGGAAATGGAAAGGAAGCGCTTCTTGAATGACCAGTTCATCAGCGTGTTGAAGAAAGGATAAAGCGCCGCGGCCATCAGGAAACCCCGAAGAAACTGGGCTGGGAGAAACCAAGTCACTACATGTCCCCACAGCTCCGGCTCCGCCTCCGTGCGGATGAAGACCTTGAAGATGGGGTTGGGGCCAACGTAGAACTCCTGGGTGAGGAGCGGGTAGGCGATTGCCCCCGCGATGAAATAGGTGATGATATGGGCTGCCGTAACCTTGCCGGCAAAGCTGAGGAAATGGCCAGTCCTCATGACGTTCCTCCGGGCGCGAGTCCATGACGCCTTTACAGCCCGGCTGCTCCCTCCGCTCGCGCCTTGATACCCAGGAGCATCTTCCGTTCCATAATGAAACTGCCGGGCTCGAGGATGACGCGATTAAAGAAGGCGTTCCTCCGCGTCGGATTGTAGTCGGAGTGAAAGCGCTCGATCAGCCGGGTGGTGCGTTCGTCCACGGGCTCGATGTAAAAGGTCCAGGTGGTGGCGGCATAATCCCCGGGCTTGACCAGGTTGGAGGGAGGGCCTTGCCGTGTGTCCCCGTGCAACACAATCACCCGGCGCGGTTCAACGATCACCGCGGGAATGGGCGGAATCTTCGGGTGCAGGAGGATCTGATCACCGGCCTTCAAATTCTGCCACTCCGGATGGACCCGGTCGGCATTGTGAATGTCGCAGCCCAGCAGGTTCTCGATCCATGTGTAACTGTAGAAGCCGCCCCGTCCTTGCCCTATCTGCGCCAGCCACGGCCACACCTCGGCCACCGGCGCATGGATTGTGATGGCGTGGGTTGCTGACAACTTCGGGTTAGGCAGCAGCTCGTCGCCGGGAAGCGCGCGTCGGACCTCTGCCTCCGTCGCACCCCAGCGAACGTGCCACGGCCGCAGCCAGTGCCAATAAGCAGCAAAAGCGACCGCCCCCACGATGAGCAGTCAAGTGAGTCCCAAGAATGCCCCAATCAGCCAGTTTGACTTGCCCACATTCGCCATTGCCGTCCAGCCTCCTTAAGATACCCGCCCACCACGGCCGGCTCTACTGACGCGACTTCGTCGTCAGTTGGTAATGCTTTTGTCCACCTGGCCAGCGCCACTTGCCTTTCCAGCCGGGACTTCCATTTGACAACTCCCGACGAGTATACACCCCACAGCCTCGTCCTGGAACGTTCCAGCATGGTTTGGTCCGCGGCCCCTCTTGGGCATTCTTCAACAACCCTGCTTCCACGCAGGGGCAACGCCGAACGCCCAGTCGAGGCGGACTCCCTGTCTCTTGACATGACCAAAATGATAGGCTAGTATAGTAAGTGGGGTCGTGGAAGAAACAGGATTCATTCGGGATTCAGGATTCAGGAGTCAGGGTTCAGGAGTCAGAGTGAAGAGCATCTGCTTACTGTCGAGTGCCTACTGAACTTGAGGGGGCTCGAGACGGCGGGACCCTTGGCCCGTGCCAAAGTCTACGACAAGATGTCACCGCAGACAGGGAAGGAAAGAACTACTAACTTCAAAAAATGGAGGACAATGCGGGAATGTTGTTGAAAACAAAGGACCGGCCCCCAGGAGCCGAGGGTGAAGCGGGAATGTTATAGAAAACTAAGGTAGTTACGCGCTGAAAGCGGGAATGTTGTTGAAAAGACAGGGGTTCCGAATTGTGAATAGTGAATGTGAATTATGGATTGACTTCTTACTTCTGGCCACCGCCTACTGCCTATTGCCTACTCTTCAGGCGGGTGGCAGGCAGGGCAATTCACAATTCAGAGTTCGAGATTGCCAACTGACCACGGACAACGGACCCGCCACGGCGGGACAACTGACGGCGGCCACCCTATATGCGTTATAATACGTAGCCGAGTTGGAAATCATCAATGGCAGACGGCAGCAAAGTTGAGGATCAGGAACGATGAGCTATATCGTGACACCGTTTGAGGTCAGTTCCAAAGGCTTGGAATCGCCGGTCAAAGTTCATTTTGTTCACCTTTACTCAGCCATCGCCACGCGGCATAGCGACACTATGGACGCAGTTTTCTTGGCGGACGGCCAGAAGGTGACCGTCGCCATTTCCTGCGCGACACTCGCCGAATTGCAAGAACGCGATCGCAAGAATCTTACCGACCAACAACTGGCGGATATTGCCGCTCTGCATCTGCGTCGAACGCTCGAGCACGGGTACGCGGCTACCGAGGCGGAGCTTTTCCTGAGCGGTGAAGAATTCCGGGCCTTGGGTCGCGAACTCGGGTATCTGTGAGTAGGTGTCAGTACCAGGATTCAGGAGTCAGGAGACAGAAGGTGGGAACTAAGCAGAGGGCAACAGGCAGTGGGGAGAAAACAACTCATTCCAAACTCCAAGTTGCTTCATACCCCGACTTGCTGGCGAAGTGCTTTAACTGACCACTGACGACTGACGACTGACAACTGACAACTGAGGAGTGAATGTATGTGTGGCATTGTAGCTTATACGGGCAAGCAATCCGCCCGGGAAGTTCTGATTGATGGTCTAAAGCGCTTGGAGTACCGCGGCTACGATTCCAGTGGCATCGCCATCCTCAACAGCCCACCTTACTGGGTGCGCACGGTGGGGAAGGTAGCTGCACTCGAGCAGCGCGTCTGGCAGGACGCTCCCGAGGGCGTGGTGGGAATCGCGCACACGCGCTGGGCGACGCACGGCAAGCCCTCAGAAAGCAACGCCCACCCGCACATCGATTGCACGGGCAAGATCTTCCTGGCACACAACGGCATCATTGAGAATTACCTGCTGCTCAAAAAGCGGCTCGCTGCCGCGGGACACACCTTCCGCTCCGAGACCGATACGGAGGTTCTGGCCCACTTGATTGAGAGCCTTTACCAGGGGAACCTTGAGGCGGCCGTCCAAAAGGCACTCTTACAGGTCCAGGGCACATTCGGTTTGGCGGTGCTGCACGCAGCCCACCCGGGGCAGATTATTGTGGCGCGTCGAGGAAGTCCGATTGTCCTGGGAGTGGGTGAAAACGAATCCTTCGCTGCCTCCGATGCTTCCGCGTTGGCACGGCACACGGACCAGGTTGTGTACCTTGAGGACAACGAAGTGGCGCGGCTGGAGCCAGGCCGGTTTTCAATTACTACCCTCGAGAACCGCGCTGTGAACCGGGAAGCAACCACGCTGGAGGTGGGCCCGGAGGCGATGGATCGCGGGAGTTATCCGCATTTCATGCTCAAGGAGATTTTCGAGCAGCCCGAGGCGGTCGAGAACGCGTTGCGGGGACGGGTGAATCACGCGGAGGGAGTAGCCAAGCTGGGCGGGTTAGAGTCTGTGCAGGAGCGACTTCAACAGGCTCGCCATCTCATCATTGTCAGTTGCGGTACCAGCTACTATGCCGGCCTGTTTGCACGCTACGCCTTCGAAACCCTCACGGATTTGACGGTGGAAACGGAGTTGGCCTCGGAATTCCGCTATCGCAAACTGAACTTGCGGCAGGGCACCGTGGTGCTAGCCATCAGCCAGTCAGGAGAAACCGCAGACACGCTGGCCGCTCTCCGCGAGGCCAAGCGCAAGGGGGCATTGGTCCTCGGACTGGTGAATGTGGTCGGCAGCACCATCGCCCGCGAGACCCACGCCGGCGTTTACTCCCATGCCGGCATCGAGGTGGGGGTGGCTTCCACCAAGTCTTTCGTTTCGCAGCTCACCATACTCACCCTGATGGCGATTTTGATGGGACGAAGCCGGGACCTTTCTTATGAGGAAGGAGCCACGGTGCTGCGGGGGCTGGAAAAGCTTCCTGACCAGATTCGAGAAACCTTGCAGGAATCCGAGCGCATCCGAGAGTTGGCGCAGAGATACTGCGGCTTCTCTCACTTCCTTTACATCGGCAGGAAATACCAATACCCGATTGCGCTCGAAGGCGCCTTGAAGCTCAAAGAAATTGCTTACATCCACGCGGAGGGTTACGCTGCCGGTGAGATGAAGCATGGCCCCATCGCGCTCATCGATCCTGCCTTCCCTACCATGGCGATTGCCCCGGAAGATGGCTCCTACGAGAAGGTCATCTCCAACATGCAGGAGATTCGCGCCCGCGAAGGCCGCATTATCGCCGTTACCACCACCGGTAATGCAAAGCTCGGCTCCCTGGTGGATGACTTTATCGAGGTTCCCCGGAACCACGATCTTCTGATGCCGGTCCTCACCGTCGTTCCCTTGCAGCTTTTTGCGTATCACTGCGCGCTGTTGCGCGGCTGCGACATTGACAAACCCAGGAACCTGGCAAAGAGCGTTACGGTCGAATAGATCTGCGCCAGGCGGCGCGCAGCCTGCCCTCAGGTGGTTCATTATATCTATATTATTCACTCACGTTATAGTTTTATGAGGAAGACCTGCCCAGGACAAACTCCAAGTTTCGCAGAATTCGATCCACGTGCGAGCCGTGCCAGTAGACGTGGCCGCAGCCGGTGCAGCGGTAGAAGTCCTCGTAGAGTTGGAAGATCTTAGCCTCGACGAGCGCTTCCACACCTGCCTTCTCCGCGCGTTCAATGGGCGCGTTGCACAACGTGCAACGAGTCCAGAGCCCCGCGCGGGTGTCCAGGCCAAGTCGTTCCACTACCTCGCGGAGCTGCTGGGGGGGATATTCACTTTTGAGGCTGAGCACCTTATCCAGGTGCGGAAACCGCTGTGCTGTTTCGCCCCGGGTCAGGATCACGCGCTCGCCGCTCCGTCCCATGGCAAGCAATTGCGCGGGCGTCATATCGTTCGCATAGTAAGTGTCGTATCCCAGCAGGCGCAACATTCTCGCCAGCCGCCCGAGCATCCTGTCGACTGCAAATCGAATCTCGGAGGGGTTCATCCTCGCCCCAGCTTTCTTGAGTCAGCGAAAGAAGAAGCGTCGCGTCGCATCTGGCTTCATTGGCCGCAACGAGCGGGAAGGCGACATTCTAACATGGGATTCTGGGGAGAGGCGGCCCTAAGAGTCTAGAAAAGGGTAGACCCGTCCGGCTCAGGGCTTATCAGGCAGGATTGTGGGGTTGCTATATAATCCCGGACGGGTCGGTGGGCTTGTTTGTAGCGAGTGGTCGCTACGAAACTCTTGAGGCGCCGGGGTCCTGTCCCCTTCACCGGGGCTTACGTCCGAGGCAGGGTCACCCAGCGTGTGAGTTTTCCGTTGGGTGCCGCTCATTACCTCGCGCCCCGAATCTTTCTTCCTGGGCTACCGCGACGGCTGACGCTTTCCGCGTTCCCTCGCCTCCGCTGGCACCGCCTTATGCGTCGAGCCGACGCCAAGGCTAGCAGGATCCCGGCACACCGTATACGCTCAACATCACCTCCGTCTTGTTTCCCTTGTATACCGCTTCTAACATAGCTCACTGCACAGAAGAGTCAATAGGTATTGCATACGGCTTACGCTTTTATTACATTTATGTTAAGATTAGCCTCGAAAAAGCATGGGTGGGAGGTATCTATGAGCATTGGAACGCGCGTCATGCAGATACGGAACCAGAAGGGCATCAGCCAGCGGCAATTGAGCCAACGCTCGGGCATTGCCGGCTCATACCTCTCAAGGATTGAGAATCGCCACCTTGAGCCACGTCCTAAGACCCTGCGCAAGATAGCGGACGCTCTCGATGTACCCTTGGCCGAGTTCTTCCAGGAGCGCGACGAGAACCTGGCAGGCATCCAGTGCCTGCTTACACCCTCCGGCAGATGCATTATGGACATGATTAGCGCCGGCCATGGAAAACCCCCACAACCTGGCGCCGAAGTGTACACGCCGCGTCATCTGCAATTGCTTCGGCTGGCCGGCTATCTCATTCAGAGTGGCGACGCACGCTTGCTCGACGCGCTGGAAGTGGTTCTCGGAGCTTTGCTGAGCACCGACCGAAGCCACCCGGACGGCCTCCCGGCAACCCTTCCGCGGCCGACTTCAGAACCTCCCCGGCGACCGGATTAGGGGTCCGAGTAGGGAAGCTCGTTGAGAAGCCGCTAGCCCTTCCGTAAATCAACTCGAGAGAACTGGCAGGTCCGTCCCGCCAGCCCGTCATTGGGAGGCTCGCGTGGCCGGGCTACTTTATCGCCTTCTCCAGTTCCGCCGCCGCCGAGTTTATAAGTGCGGCCTCGGCCGCGAGAATTCTGCCTACCTCGATGATCCCCTCGTCGGCCTGTTTCCATTTCTTCTGCTCGATGGATTCGCGAACCGCGGGCATGGTTTTGACTCCATAGCCGGTGTATACGCCGGGCGCGTAGATTTCATGCTTGTACCAGGGGCGTCCAGGCAGGCCCTCAGGGCTGGTCAGCTTCCGCTCGCTCTGGACGAGCAGCGCATTGAGCGGGCTTAACGGAGCGCCGGCCAGCGCCGCGCCGCCATTGGCATTCGCTTTTTCAACCGCCTTCCGGTAGCGCTGGGCGCTCTGAGTAAGCGCATCCGTCGCATTCTCGAGTGGAGCGAAGTTCAAATAAGGCGGGACCTCTTCCGGTTTCGGAGGAACGAAGCTCTTTTGCGGGTCAGCGGTGGCCGTGAAGACTCCCTCCTCGATCTCTTTGTTCTGCTCCCGAACTTCATCCTGCTTGCTTTTCAGAAGCTTCTTCAAGTCGTCCGTGTATTTGTGAATGGTGTCGGTGAAGTCAGAGAAGTCGAAGGGCAACAGCTCGGCATCCGCCAGGCGCATGACCGCCGTTCCAGCGGTCTGGGCCAGGGCGCGCCCGTAGACAAACGAAGTATCGCTAAAGTGCGTATACCAATAGAAGTCATCGTAAATGGAGTGGTAGACTCCGCCACCGCCTTCGCCGCCGTAGCCGAGGTCGAGCGAGGCGATGCCGAGATGATCGACGAACGCGCCATAGTCAGAGCCTGAGCCCAGGGCGCCAATCCGCAGGTCGGGACGCTCGCGCGCTTCCTGGCGCTCTTCCGGTGAGCTGGCGCCCTCGATCCGCCTGAGTTGGCTGCGCTTCCATACGCTGATCTTCTTCTCGGGGTCCTCGATGTCGCGCGCCACCCCGTTGATGAATTTCTCGAGTGAATGTGATCCCCCCATAAAGAGATAGCCGCGGCCGTTCGAGTCTGAATTGAGGTAAGCCACCGCGTGGCGGCTCAGTTCATCCGCGTGCTCCTCCGCCCACTCGGTTGAGCCGAGAAGCGCCGGCTCTTCACCGTCCCACGCGCAGTAGATGAGGGTCCGCTTGGGTTTCCAGCCTTGCTTCAAGAGTTCGCCGAAGGCCCGAGCTTCCTCGAGCTCAGCGACCAAGCCGGAGATAGGGTCCTCGGCGCCGTTCACCCAGGCGTCGTGGTGATTGCCGCGCACCACCCATTCGTCCGGATACTCCGACCCGCCAACCCGCGCAATCACGTCGTAGAGTGTTTTGATATCCCAGTTTGATTTGACTTTCAGGTGCACCTTGGCGGGGCCGGGACCGAGGTGATAAGGGAAGGGAAGCGCGCCGCGCCACTGCTCAGGCGCCATCGGCCCCTTAAGAGCAGCGAGCAAAGGTTGCGCGTCGCCGTAAGAAATGGGGAGAACGGGAATCTTGGTGATGGTCTGGACGTCCTCGAGCGGCAGTCGCTTGGCGTCCTTGGTGGCCCCAACGCCGGGCGTGAGCGGGTCGCCGGGATAAAGGGTGTCATCCATGACGCTGCCGCGTTGCACGCCTTCGCGGGGACGAAAGGCTCCAGCGGGGAAAACGTCGCCCTGAAAATAACCGTCTCCGCGTGGGTCGGAGTAGATCAGGCAGCCCACCGCCCCATGCTCTGCCCCTACTTTCGGCTTGATCCCTCGCCACGATCCCCCGTAGCGAGCGATGACAATGGCGCCTTTCACGGAAATCCCCAGCCGCTCGAGTTGCTCGTAATCCTCGGGCACGCCGTAATTGACGTAAACCAGCGGCCCCGTAACGTCCCCATCCGCCGAATAGGCATTGTAAGTGGGTAGCTGCTCATCATGCTGGCTGGAGGTCGGGTCCTCGGGGACTGCCGGCTCCTCCAGCTTGGCCGTGAACTTCGTGGGCTCAACCAGCTCAACCAACCGTTCTTTAGGAGTGGGGAAGAGCACTTCGAAGTTCTCGATGTGCGCATCCCAGCCCCACTCTTTGAAGCGGGAGAGAATCCACTCCGCGTTCTCCTTGTCATACGGTGAACCCACATGGTGCGGGCGGGCGGAAAGACGCTTCATGTAATCACGTAGGTTGTCGGGAGAGGGTATGGAGCGAAACTTTCCTTCCCATTCTCGCTCCGCCCGCGCGGCGTTCGAAGAGAAGCCTTGCAATGGAACCGGTTCTTCGGCCGGGGCGGCAGCGAGCGTTAGGGTCGAGAGCAATAGGATTACAGTGAAATGCCAACGGTGCATGAAACAGCCTCCTCGAGAAATCGCATGAGAGTATAGCGCATTCCGGCGGGTGGATGTGTCCCCTCCTTTTCCTCCCGCGCTGCATCTGAGCTAACCCGGATTTCTCACTAAGCCGGGACGCCTTTAGGAGCGGTGCCGGAAGGGCGGGGCTTCAGCCCCGCCGAAATCAGGGCTCCCGCCCTCTATTGGTCCCGCGCCCCGCGCAGTCCCGCAGGCGCGGGACTGCGCGGGGCATGGGACACGGGAATAATTTGGAAGGCCTTGTAACGGCGGGTCTGAAGCCCCGCCCTTCCAGACCCGTCGTGAGAAATGCGAGCTAAGTGCGTGATCGCTTCTTGGGAGCTGGAATTGTGGTAATCTGGACGGAGCCGGGGCAACATTGTGCTCCGGCCTTGCAGGATGCTGAGGCAAGGTATTGGCATGTCATCTTGAGCGAAGAGGTCAGGAGTCAATCTGGCGGGCTAGGGATTAGGGGCTGGGGAAGCGGAACCCAGTCCCTAGCCCCTAGCACGCAGTCCCCAACCGGAGGGATGGGTGAGCGGTTGAAACCGGCGGTCTTGAAAACCGTTAGCCTCGAAAGGGGCTCGAGGGTTCGAATCCCTCTCCCTCCGCCACTCTTTTGATCCCGAATCCCGAAGTTGGAGTCATCTGTCATCCTGAGTCCCGACTTGTCGGGGCGAAGGATCGCGGCAGTTGTTTTTTGCGCTCACCAGCCTACGGCGAACTGCGGAGATGCTTCGCTCAGAGGCTGTGACTTTTTTCGAATTTCGATTGCCTTGCAGTCACAAGCTCGTCTTTCTACGGTCGTCCGCGCGGGCTGGCGGAGGGGGCGGGTCTCGCGGCTCTCCTACGCCCTCGTGATTCCGAACGGGGCCTACAATTTCGTTGGCGGCATCGCAGGGGTTGGTCTTGCGTATAATACGTTAGAGTAAATCTATGCACGCTCGCTGCCGGCGGGCCAGTTAATCCCATCACATCGCGAGGTTGGCGTTCGCAACCAAGTCGTGCCAGGATCCGCACGCTACACCTGAAGGACATCGCCCTCGCGCGCCACCATTTGGTACAGGACTGGACTCACAATGCGGCCGAGGAAGAGTCTCGAGACCAGGCCGGCTACAATGACGATGGCAAAGGGCCGCTGTGAGTCCGACCCGATACCGTGCGAGAATGCGGCGGGCAGCAGGCCAAGGCAGGCCACGAGCGCCGTCATCATGATGGGCCGCAGGCGCACCATGGAAGCCTCGAAGGTCGCTTTTCGGATTTCCTGCCCTTCCAGCCGCAGTTTGTTGATGTAGGAAGCGTCGATGACGGCGGTTTCCACCGACACACCCATCAGAACCAGCAGTCCTAAGATGGAAGAGACGCTGAATGGCGTGCCGGTCAGCTTCAGCGCCAGCAGCGCTCCTACGGGTTCGGTCAATACCACGCTCAGCACGACGATGACGGGAAACTTAAAATTGCCGTAGAGGGCGAACAGGATCAAGAAGATCAGCACCACAGTTAACGGTCCGATGATGTCAAGTTGAGCTCTGGCGGCCAGAAACTCGCTGTATTCCCCGCCCCATTCGAGGCGGTAACCGAAGGGCAGTGTGACCGCCCTTCTCACGGCTTGTTGTCCATCCGCCACTGCGCGCTCGAGGTCCCGTCCCACGATGCTGTACTGGATGCCGATGTAACGCGAGTTGTTCTCGCGGTAGATGAACGAGGCCCCGTTACCCTGACTGATGCGGGCGAGCTGGCTCAAGGGGATCTGCTGGCCGGTGGGCGTGCCGACGAGCAGATTGCCAATCTCGCGCTCGCTGGAGCGGAACTGGGGCTGCATGCGCACGACCAAGTCAAACAGCTTCTCGCCCTGGATCACTTGCGTCGCCGCCTGGCCGCCCACCGCCGCCTGGACGACGGCTTCGACATCGGCAACGTTGATCCCGTAGCGGGCGATCTTCTCCCGATTCACGTCTACGAGCAGGCTGGGCTGGCCGAGCTCGCGAACTACGGTTAATTCGGTGAAACCGGGGACTCTCGCCAGGGCGTTCTTGATCTGCACGGCCTTATCCTGGAGCACGTTCAGGTCAGCGCCATAGATCTTCACGGCCAGGGCGCTCTTGAGTCCCGTCAGCGCCTCGTCGACGGCGTCCTCGGCGGGCTGGGTAAAGTTAAAAATGATGCCGGGGTAGGACTCGAGCTTAGCGCGGATGGAGTCAATCAACTCCTGCTTGTTGTGAATCCCGCCCGCGCTCTTCCAAGCCTCGTCCTTGTAGGGCTTGAGCCCGATGTAGAACTCGCAGTTGAAGAATCCGGTGGGATCGGTGCCGTCGTCCGGACGACCGAGTTCCGAGCCCACGACGGTGACCTGGGGATAGGACATCAGAATCTTGCGAATCTCGGGGGCGATCTTGCTCGCTTCCTCGAACGAGATGGTGTAGGGCAGGGTGGCCCGCACCCACAACGCGCCCTCGTCAAGATGGGGCATGAACTCGCCGCCGATGGTGGGGACCAGCAACAAAGTGGCGCCGAAAATGAGGACCGCGACGAGCATGCTCACCTTCGGGTGGTCGAGGCACCAATCGAGTTCTCCTCCATACTCGCGCTTGATCCACTCGTAGGCGCGGTTCGTCCTTTCCCGGACGCCGCTTTTGAACCAGTAGGATGCGAGCACCGGAACCAGGGTCAGGGTCAGGACCAAGGCGCCAATCAGCGCGAACGACATGGTGTCGGCCATGGGGTGGAAGAGCAGGCCGGAGGGACCGCTCAGGACATAGATGGGAAGGTAGCCGGCGATGATGACCGCCACCGAGTAGAAAATCGGCCGGTCGACGTCGCGCGCCGCAGCCACGATCACTTCGTGCAGTTTGTACGGCTGGCCCTGCCTCAGCCCCAGTTCGCGGTAGATGTTCTCCATCATGACCACAGTGCCGTCAATGAGGATGCCGAAGTCGATGGCCCCGATGGAGAGCAGGTTGGCCGAAACGCCGCGGGCGTGGAGGAGAATGAAGGAAAAGAGCAAAGCAACGGGAATGGTGAGCGCCGTGATCACCGCGGCGCGCACGCTGACCAGGAAGAAAATCAGCACGACCAGCACCAGGACCATGCCGCGCAGCAGGTTGTTTTCCACCGTATCGGTGGTCAGACGCACGAGTTCGCTCCGATCGTAGTAGGGCCTGACCTTCACGTCGGTCGGCAGCACTTCCCGGTTCAGTTGTTCGGTCTTGGCCTCCACGCGCTTCAGCACTTCCTGGGTCTGCTCGCCCCGGCGCATGAGGATGACGCCCTCGACGGCGTCATCATTGTCCTTGGAGTTGTTCAGAGACTTTTCAACGTAGCCGAACTCGCCCAAGCGTGGCGCGTGCCCGATGGTGACTTCGCCGACGTCCTTGATGCGCACCGGCGCCCCGTTGTTGCTGGTCACCACGATGTTGCTGATGTCCTGGTTGTCGCGTGCCAGACCCAGGCCACGCACGTAGTAGAACTGCCCGCCCTGGGAATAGAATCCGCCACCGGCATTGGCGTTGTTGGCGGCCAATGCCTGGATGACCTGCGGCACGCCGAGGTGATAGCCGTAGATGCGGGCGGGATCGAGCAGCACCTGGTACTGCATTACCGTCCCGCCGAAGCCCGAATCATCCGCTACTCCAGGCACCGACCTGTAGGCCCGCTCGAGCACCCAATCCTCGATGGTTTTCAGCTCTTGCGGTGTGTGGTCGGGGCTTTCGATCACGTAGCGGTAGACGAGGCCGCTGGGGCTGAAGAGCGGCGCCAGGCTGGGCGTCACGCCGCTCGGCAAGTTCGCGTTACTCAAGCGCTCAAAGGAGACCTGCCTGACGAAGTAATTGTCGGCGTCGTCTTCGAACGTGAGGATCACGTCAGAGAGCCCGTAGAGCGAGATCGAGCGCATGAAGACCAGCTTCGGGACGCCGTTCATCTCGACCTCGATGGGCAGGGTCACCAGGCGCTCGATTTCTTCGGCGGCGTGGCCCGGCCATTGGGTGATGATCTCGACCATGGGCGGCGAGAGATCGGGATAGGCATCCACCGGCATGCGCTCAAAGGAGACGACGCCGACCACCACGATGAAGGCAGTGAGCATCAGCACCATGAAGCGTTGGTTGAGGGCGAATTGGACGATGCGGTGAATCATACGTATCAGTCTCTAGTGGAATGCTGAAAAACCCGTCTAACCTGTCATTCCGAGGAGTACCGCCTTGCGGGACGACGAGGAATCTCGCCCCGATCAGATCGGGGTTTCCAGAGCGAGATTCCTCGCTTCGCTCGGAATGACAGCGATTACAAAGAAAGTGGCTCCCTCACCTTAGTTCGCTCACTTCTGCAAGGAGTTGGCGAACTGCAAGAACAGGCTGCCGTCAGCCACCACCTGCTCGCCCGCCCTGAGGCCGCTCAAGATCTCGGTCTTTCCGTTCTGGCTGTCGCCGATTTCCACCGGTCGCTGGCCGAACTGTTTGGCGTGATTCGTCTGGTTCGGCTGGCTTGGGCCCGCCTCGACGTAGACGAAAGGCTGGTTCTCGGGCGTCCTCAGCACAGCCGCGTCCGGCACGGCTAGCGCGTTCACCTGTCCCGCCTGCACCGTGGCCGTCACGTACATATCCTTCTTGAGCTTTCGTCCGGGATTGTCGGTCACGATGCGCACTTGCAAGGTCCGCGAGGTGGGATCGAGCGCCGGGGCGATGTAAGAAATCGTGCCATGGAATGCGGTCGGATAAGCATCGGTCTGGATCGCGACCGGATCGCCGAGTCGCACAAAGGCAAGGTCGTGCTCGTAGACGTTGGCCAGCACCCACACGGTCGACATGTTGGAAATCGTGAACGCCTGGGTCGCGCCCGCCTGTAGCACCTGTCCCGGGCCCACCAATCTTTCCACCACCTCGCCCGCGAGGGGCGCGAGCACGGGGATTTCCGCCGATACCGGAGCCTTCGGGAGGGCCTCCGGATTTACCCCCAGCACTTTCAGCGCCTGCTCCGCCGCCTCGAGATCAGCCTGCGCCTGGTTCCGAGTAAATTCGGCCTGCTGGAGGTCGGCTTCGGCGATGGCGTGATGCGCGTATAAGTCCTGCGCGCGGGCGTAGCTCTTTCCGGCGAGCGACAAGGCATCACGCGCCTTCAGGTAATTGGTGCGGGCCTGGGCGTAGTCGGGACTCGCGACGTACAACATGGGCTGGTCCTTGCGCACGACTTCGCCGGGCGAAACCACGATGCGCGCCACCGGCCCGCCCACTTGGGTGATCACCGGAGTGGTCTGGAAATTATTGTAGGCGACCGAGCCGGTGAGCCTCAGCACCCGAGGCAGGCGCTGGGTCTCGACGATCACCACCTGGACGTGCTGCATCTGCTCCTCGGGCACGGTGAACAACTGGGCTTTGTCTTCCCCGCTGACGGCGCCGCCAGAAGAAGTCGAATTCGACTGGGCGTCGGCGGGGCGATGAGAGCAACCTGCAAGCGTGAGGGCAAGAAGGGCAACGACGACAAGCGCCGGCAGCGCGTCGAGCGGCTTTGGCATCGTGCGGTGCGGAGAACCGCCGGCCCGATCAGAACACGTCCTCGCCACTGTCGACGGTTGACTGGGAACTGTGGCCTGCTTTTTCATGGTAGCGTCCTTGATCCCACCGCCTCCCGCAACTGCTCGAGCGCCAGCATGTAGGTGGCCAGCGCCTGACGATAGGCCAGTTGCGTAGCGCGGTAACTGCGCTCGGCGTCCAGAAAGTCCAGCAGGCTGGCGGCGCCGCGCTTGTAGGCGTACTCCGAGATGTCGCGCGAGTCCTGGGCCTGCTTCAAGTACCCCGACTCGTAGAGCCTGACCACGGTGTCGCCCTCCTTGGCCGCCTCGTAGGCCGTGGTCACATCCGTCATCACCGTCTCCTGGGCCGCGATCTTCGACTCCTGCGACTGGGTGATGGCGTAGTGGGTGCGCGCGATCTCGCCCTGGTTGCGGTTGAAGATGGGGATTTCCATGCTGAAAATGAAGCTGGCGCTGTTGATCCCGGTGACGTGGGTGTAGTCCAGCGTGGTGGTCGGGTCGCGCTTGCCGTTGGCGACGGCGAGCTGATGCTGGCTCTCGGCCGCGGTGACTCCCTGGATCGCGGCCCTGAGGTCCGGGCGCAATCCGAGCGCGGTCACCTGCATGTCCTCCTTATTGCCGTGCAGAGGAACGTAGCTGAGGTCACCGACCACGTCGTAGTTTCCGGGCACGGTGTCATAACCGAGCTGGCTGCGCAGGCTGGCCAGCGCCTGGACCAGGTTCAGCTCCGCCGAGGAGACGTCGGTCTGGAACTGGAGCAACTGCAGCTTGATCTTAAGGAGGTCGCCCTCGCTGATGCCGCCCGCCTTGTAGCGCGCGGCGCTGATGTCCACCGTCTCCTGGAAGCTCTTGAGGTCCTGCTTGGCGAACTCAAGATTCGACTTGGCCAGCAGTATGCCGATGAACTGTTGCCCGACGTTGAAGGAGAGCGAGCGCTCGTTGTCGCTCACTTGCGACTGGGTGACCGCCGTCTGGTCGCGCGCCGCCCGGATGCGCGCCTGCCGTTTGTGCCCGCGCTCCCAGGTGTAGGAGAGCCCGACGTCAAACTCGGTGATCTGATTCAGGTTGGTCGAGTTGAAATCGTGAGGGGTAAGGGGCACAAAAAGGTCGTCGTAGTCAAACACCGGGTTCGGGCGGATGGCCGCGGTAATCTCCTGCGCTTGGCTCTGCTGAATCTGGGTGCGCGCCGCCTTCAGGGCGTGATTGTGCTCGATCGCCAGCCGGATGGCCTCGTCGAGGCTGATCTTCATGCTAGGCGGAGGCTGGCTCTGCGGCCTCGCGACCTGCGCCGCCGCAACCACCATCAGGAGTGAAAGCGCCATCCGCCTCGAGAGTCGAAATCGCTTCAAAATCAACGTGAATTGAATATACATTTCGGCACCTGATATGGCCCACCGGGATGAATGCACGCCAAGGAAGACGTGGCTACAGACTCATCTTCCTTTGGGGCTTGCCAGGGGCAAGCATGAAACCGGGGATAGACCTAGGTGAGAGGCGGAGCGCGCCCGTAGAGAGTGGTGGGCCGAAGGGAATGAAAGACGCTGAACGAAAACGCCGCCAGGACGAAAACCGCGCCTCGAGCTTCGGGTGCCGTGGCGCTTGGGGCAGGCCGGGCAGCCGCGTGCCGTACGATCTGGCAGGCGGTGCAGAGCAATCCGTTTTCGACAACACGTTGCTGTGCCTGGCTCGCCCTGCGGACGGCCGTCGGGTGCGGCGCCGAAGTCCAGAGCGTTTCATGGCGGTGAAGTGCCACGACCCACAGCAGGTTCACCTGGAACAGCGCTAGGCAAAGCGTGGTCGCGACCTTCACCCATCGACGACTCAAGTAAGCACGCACAGGGCTCCATTATAGCGAATTCATATACGGCCACGCCAGGGGGCGCATCCAGTCATGTCAAATGTTACTGGTGAGGCGCCGTCAAGCCATTTAGAAATGTAACCCGTCAAGCCGTCCGCAACGTAAACCAGTGGAGCAGTTTGGAGGAGGGGGTTAGCATGGCATGTCAAGGCAAATGGGAGTACTTCCGAGCCGTTTACGTCCGTTATCGACGGGCCGACCGGCGGGGGAGGGAGAGGATCTTGGAGGAGTATTGTGCGAACACGCGATACCAGCGCAAGTACGCCCTGCGGGACTGCGAGCCCGTAAGCAGCGGTTGAAGAAACGCGTCTACGGGGGCACCCGGCCGGGTCGCCTGCTGAAACATCAGGTTGCCATCAAGAGCGAGCGCTGGGATGCGCAGGTTCCAGGGTTTGCGGAAGACGACCTAGTGGCGCCCTCGCGAAGGCGTGAGTTGACATCTGAGACTCTGATGGGGCGAACCCCCGCTCGGAGTCCGAGTAGAATCCCATAGTTGGCCTCACAGCCACCTGGGATACCCGCCGGGGAGGCAGCCTACTGAAGCACGACCCAAGAAGGGCAGCCGGAGCGAATTGCGGAGAAGTGCTGCTTGGTGGCAAAGAGTTCGGTCGCCGGGAATTTGCCTGGAGTTGTGCCCAGTCTGTGCTCGGTCTACTTGGAGGTGGTTGCATTACTGGGCTGGGTCTGATGAATGAAAGGATCTGATTCAGCAGCAGGTAATGGGAAACAAGGTGGCTGGGAGGCAGGGATTCGAACCCCGATACGCAGATCCAGAGTCTGCAGTCCTACCGTTAGACGACCTCCCAACGGGGCACCCTGATAGAAGTAAATGGGGTTGCCTTATTTTGTCAAGCGATGATTTCTGTTGCGGCCACCCCATCCGGCCGGGCAGGGAGCAGCAAGGATGCAGAAAAATCAGAACAAGCGGAAACTGACTTCGACTATGACGCGCACTGGGACGGGAGACCCGTTGCGCAGAGCCGGTTTGAATTTCCAAGTCCGCACTGTTTCCAAAGCCTTTTCGTCGAGCCCGAGGCCTAGAGGTCTCACCACCCGGGGATCGGTAACATTGCCCTGGACATCCACAACAATCCAAAGCACCACGGTGCCCTGGTACTTCGCCTTGCGGGCTTCCTCGGAGTAAGCGGGCTCGGGTTTGTAAATCGGTATCGGGGCGCTGACGCCGCCACCCACGCTATAAATCCCGCCGCCGGTCCCGCCACCTTCGCCGGGGCCCAGGCCGCCTCCTTTGCCAGAACCGATGCCGGTCCCTTCACCGGAGCCAATACCGCCGCCCGTCCCCGGCCCGTTGGAGGGCGGGCCCAAAACGCCTTGCGGATCGCCCCAGGGCATGTTCGAAGCCATCTGGGGCAGCTTCAGCTCCGGCGGGCCCAGCAAAGTGGGCTCGACCTGCAACTTGGGGTTTGGGTTTCTAATCACGGCCAGCGGGGGAGCGAGTTGTTGCTTCGCGAACCTGGGAACCGCACCCTTTGAAGCCGGTGTCGGCGACCGGTCGCCTCCTCCACCACCACCCCCTGTCCTCTTGCCCGCCGCCTGTAATTCCGCCAAATAGGGCGATATATCAACCGCTTCATACTTGGTCGACGCCTTGACCTGCTGGGTCATGTGTTCCACGAAGAAGGGCAAAATAATGATCGCAACTGCCATCAAGTGAAGGAGCAGGGCATTCAGCCACGAGCCAGACTGCGGCTGATAGTCCTGCCAAATCTCCGGGACATCGATGGGCTTTGAAGTAATCGGAATCGAAGGAGGTTTCGGCTTCTCAAACAGTGTCCTGAGCTCGTTCCGAATATCCAGAATCCAGGGAGGCATGTCCGTGGCAGGCAGAGGGGCCTCTCCCCGGTAATACTCTTTCGGAACGGTGATCTTCGGTTCGCGGAGCCTTTCCAAAATCTGCCGGAAAAGGGAAACGGGTGCAAGGGTGGAATCAACGAAGGTGAGGTGGTACTCAGGCTCGGGTATCCGGGGACTTGCGCTCGGAGTAGCGTCCCTGCTGATCTCGACCTCGGTATCACTGCTTGGCATTACACTCATGTCCTGTCCCTCGGGCTTCTCGGCAGCCCGGATATGATCCTGTCACCCTCTCTCGTTGAATGATGGCCGCCAGCCCTCCGAGGTTGCATGCCGGAACAACTATTCCTCTGTTCGCCATTACTCAAGGGCATTGTTCATTTTACCACAGTCAATCGCCCCCCGGTCACTGGAGAACTGCTACCGCCGGCAAGCCGCAAGCCACCTCCCACTAAATCATTTGACGCAGCAACCCCGCATGAAGTTGCGTAAGAAAATGACGAACCGTGGGGATAAGGCAAGTCATCACTTCAGCGTCGCGCGCTCGCCAACGCCGATTTGCTAGACACTCTCTTTATACGTTCTCTATAATACTTGGCTTGCGCACTCAGTGGAGGACGAATGCAGAAGACGCTTGACCTGAAGCACACTCTCAATCTTCCCCAAACCCATTTCTCCATGAAGGCCAACCTTCCGCAGAACGAGCCAAGGTGGCTGGCCAAGTGGGCAAAGGAAGATCTCTATGGCCAGATTCGCGCCGCGCGGAAGGGTGAACCGATCTTCACCTTGCACGATGGACCTCCTTATGCCAACGGCCGCATTCACCTCGGGACGGCGCTCAACAAGATTCTGAAAGACTTCATAGTCAAGTCGAAGACTCAGGAGGGATTCAATGCCCCCTACCTGCCGGGCTGGGATTGCCACGGGTTACCTATCGAAATCTATGTGGACAAAGAACTAGGGCCGCGCAAAGCGCAAATGAGCATCGTGGAAATCCGCCAGGCCTGCCGGCGCTATGCGGAAAAATATGTGGATATTCAGCGGCAAGACTTCATGCGCCTGGGAGTTTTTGGCGAGTGGGAAAAACCCTACCTCACCATGGACTTTGAGTATGAGGCACAGACGGCTGAGGCCTTTCTGAAGTTTCTGGCGGG
The DNA here is from genome assembly GCA_050011515.1 of Terriglobia bacterium. GTDB lineage: Bacteria > Acidobacteriota > Terriglobia > UBA7540 > UBA7540 > CAVROP01. The sequence continues at coordinate 60,722 of JBEKIZ010000019.1, forward strand.
CGGCTATGTCTACCGTGGCCGCAAACCGGTTTACTGGTGCATCTCTGACAAGACCGCCCTGGCGGAGGCTGAGGTCGAGTATGAGGACCACCGCAGCCGCTCCATTTACGTGCGATACCCTGTGCTGACAGACCCTGCGAATCTGGACCCCGCACTCGAAGGGCGCAAACTCTACGTCATCATCTGGACCACCACGCCCTGGACGCTTCCTGCCAGCCTGGCGGTGGCGTTTCATCCCGAGTTCGAGTACGTGGCGGTGGCGGAGGATGGCGGGGATGTGTACCTGGTTGAAAGCCGGCGACATGCTCCGGTGCTGCATGAAACGGGCCTTAAGGCCTCGAAGGTGGTAGCGAGAATCCCCGGTCGGAACCTGGAGCGCCTGGAAATGCGGCACCCGTTTCTGGAGCGGAAGATTCTGGGTGTGCTGGCGAACTACGTGACGGCCGAGGACGGCACGGGCTGTGTCCACACAGCGCCTGGCCACGGGCGCGAGGACTACCTTACGGGTGTGCAGTACGGGTTGGAAATCTATTGCCCGGTCGGGGATGCGGGAGAATTTACCGAAGGCCTTCCGGAATACCTGGGGAAGAAGGTCTTCGAGGCTAATGAGCCCATTGTCGAGTTACTGAAGAAACGGGGCGTGCTGGTGGGGCCGCCGGAGTGGCTGACACACTCTTATCCGCACTGCTGGCGATGCCACAATCCTGTGATCTTTCGTGCCAACGAGCAGTGGTTCATTAACATTGACCACCGGGAGTTACGGCAGCGGGCGCTGGAGGAAATCAAGAAGGTGCATTGGTTGCCGACTTGGGGTGAAGAGCGCATCACGAACATGATGGCTGAGCGGCCAGACTGGTGCATCTCCCGGCAGCGCTTCTGGGGAGTGCCGATCACGGTCTTCCACTGTGAAACCTGCAAGAAGCCCTTGCTGGACGCGGCGCTGGCGGAGCGGGCGGTGGAGCTTTTCCGGAAGGAAGGCGCGGACGCCTGGTACGCGCACCCCGTCGAAGAGCTTCTGCCCCCGGGGGCAAAGTGTACGGAGTGCGGCGGGGGGCGGCTGCGGAAGGAGACCAACATCCTCGACGTCTGGTTTGATTCCGGCGCAAGCCAGTTCGCGGTGCTGGGACATCGGCCGGACCTCCCCTGGCCTGCTGACGTTTATCTGGAAGCTGGGGACCAGTACCGGGGATGGTTTCATAGTTCGCTTCTGGTGGCGCTGGGCACGCACGGCGCGGCGCCCTACCGCACGGTCCTCACCCACGGCTGGGTCCTCGACGCCGACCGCCGGGCCATGTCCAAGTCCCTTGGAAACGTGATCGACCCCAACGAAGTCATCAAGACCCATGGGGCTGAAATCCTACGGCTCTGGGTGGCCTCAGTTGAGTTTGGAGAGGACGTGACTATCTCGGCGGAAATGTTGGCCCGGCTCTCCGAGGCGTACCGCAAACTGCGCAATACCTTTCGATATTGTCTGGGCAACCTTTACGACTTTGATCCGCAAAGGGATTCCGTGGAGGGCTCGCAGCTCGAGGAGCTGGATGCTTGGGCATTGGTGCGGACGGCGGAATTGCTAGGGCGAATCCGAGCTGCCTATGACGAGTACGCTTTCCACAAGGTGTACAGGGCGATATACGATTTTGCCACTGTGGACCTGAGCGCGTTTTACTTCGACATCCTGAAAGACCGCCTCTATACTGCCCCGGCCCATTCGATGAGGAGGCGTTCGGCACAAACGGCGATTTATCGCATCACGGAGGCGTTGGTTCGTGCCGTGGCTCCGCTGCTGCCCTTCACGGCCGAGGAAGTGTGGGCAAATCTGCCGGGGCCGCAGGGGCGCGAAAAGAGCGTCCACCTCGCTGCATTTCTCCGGCCCGAAGAACTTCGCACAGGAGTCCCGCAGGAGTATTTCAAGCGCCTGGAGAACTGGCCGCGGTTGATTGCGGTTCGGAATACGGTCCTGAAGGCGTTGGAAGTGGCCCGACAAGAGAAGTTCATAGGCGGCTCGCTAGAAGCCAAGATTTGCCTCGAGGTGGAAGGCGACCTGCGCAGTCTGCTGGTGGAATATCGGCCGGCACTTCCCTCGATCTTCATTGTTTCGCAGGTCGAAGTTTCCGCCAGCCCGTTGGCAGTAGCGCCTGAAACAGATATCCCCGGCCTCAGGATCAGGATTGATAGGGCCCTGGGTCGCAAATGCGAACGCTGCTGGAATTATTCCGAGCAGGTGGGTAAAGACAGCCGCTATCCGACGGTGTGCGAGAGGTGCTCGGGGGCGCTGCGGGAAATTGAAGCCGCCGGGTAGTTTCTGTGTCCGTGGTCAGTGGTCCGTTGCCAGTGGTCCGTAGTCCGTTGCTAGTTGTCCGCTGCAAGAGATGAATGGTTGGGTAGGTGCGATTGGAGATCTGAGAGTCGCCGTCAGGGGGGCAGGTTCTTCCAACTGACCCGCCGCGGCGGGACCACTGACGACTGAGAACTGACGACTGACAACTGACGACTGAAAACTTTCTTATGGGTGCAATTCGCGTTGGCAGGTTTTCGCGCGGTCTCTGGGGGATTGCTGCCGTTGTGGTGTTCGTCGCGGACCAGGTGACAAAGGCAGTGGTGAAGGGCTCGATCCCGGAGCACACGACGGTTCCACTTCTCCCTCACTTTTTCAACCTTATTCATACCAACAACGCGGGTGCTGCCTTTGGTCTATTCTCTGACTCGCCGGCGCCCTGGAAAACCGTGCTGCTCATCGTTATCTCGGGTGCGTTGCTGGCCACGGTGATTGCCGTCATGTGGCGAAACCAACGACTCCGGTGGGAGACGGGCGTGGGGCTTGCCCTGATTCTTGGCGGCGCGCTTTCCAATCTCTTCGATCGTATCCGGCTTGGTCGAGTCGTCGACTTCCTTGACGTTTACTACCGCAGCTATCACTGGCCCACGTTCAATCTTGCCGACAGCGCCATTGTGGTAGGAGCCGGGTTCCTGGTGTTCCAATTGCTTTTCTTGGAGTGAGGGAATCCATGTCTTTCTGGTCTGGTGTGGAGGGGATTTCCATTTGCCCCACGCGCCTCACTTTTTTGAAGTCGTCTGCGCCAGTGACAACGTGTTGCCATGTATTTTCAAGGGGTTAGAAGAATGCCGAGGATATGTAGAAAAGTGCATACATGTGTCAATTTGGCACGCTTTGCGCTTCCCCCACTTGAGAGTAGGCCACATATGTAGCCCGGTATAGCTGAGCGCAAGAGGCAACTACGGAGATTCTTCGTCCCGACAAGTCGGGACTCAGAATGACAGGCGCTTCATGATGGGCCGGTGAGCATGAACTTCTTCGGCCAGACCTCCGCTTGCACTTGACGACGATGATTTTCATCTCCTTGGGCATGACAGGTCCGAAGATGGTCTGAGACTTCAATCAATGGCCGAACAACCGCCATTTTCGAGTTTCGATTTTCGAGTTTCCAACTCCGAGGTGCGGAAATATGTAACCGGAGCGGAAGACGTCGGGGAGCGGCTCGACATCTTCCTAACGCGGCAGATGCCGGATTGGAGCCGCAGCCAGGTACTACGCCTGATTCGCTCGGGATTGGTCAGTGTCGGCGACCGCTTGGCCCGCAAGGGAGGGGAAGAGGTCCAAGCCGGCGATATCATCTCGGTGCGCGCGGAACGAGAAAAGCTGACGGCCACACCGGAGGCGTTGCCGCTTTGCATCGTTTACGAAGATGAAGATCTGCTGGTGGTGAACAAGCCAGCGGGAATGGTGGTGCACGTGGGAGCAGGCGTGAAATCAGGCACGCTGGTTAATGCGCTGCTGCACCATGTCAAGACTCTTTCCTCTGCCGGCGGCGCAGGGCGCCCTGGGATTGTGCATCGTCTGGATAAGATGACTTCGGGGTTGGTCGTCGTGGCGAAAAACGATGCCGCGCACCGACAACTGGCAGAACAGTTCAAGTCGCGCGCGGTGCGCAAGGCCTATGCGCTTCTGGTCCACGGGCAGGTGAGCAGCGCGCAGGGTAAGATCTGTAAGCCGGTGGGGCGTGATCCCTTCCGGCGCACCCGAATGAGGGTGGGGGGGCTGCGCGCGCGGGAGGCACTCACCCGTTACGAGGTCATCCGCCGGTTCCGCGGCTTCACACTGCTCGAAGCCCACCCCGAAACTGGCCGAACGCACCAGATACGGGTCCACTTCGCAGCCCTCGGGCACCCCATCGTTGGCGACACAACTTATGGCGCGCCGGGCAAGCTCCACCTCGGAGGTGGGGAAGTGGCGACCCTTTCGCGGACCTTTCTGCACGCAGGTTTCTTGGAGTTCCAACACCCGCGGATGCGCCGAGCGGTCAGCTTCTCGGCGCCGCTTCCTCCCGAACTGGAAGAATTCCTCGCTTCACTTTCAGAACGAGCGTGACCATAGCAAGTCGTCAGTTCTCAGTATTCAACGGGTAGCGCAGAGTTTGTGCAGTTCAAACTCTGCGGCTCTTATTTTGATGATGTCCACTCATTGGTTAACACGTGGACTCTATGTTGTTGCGCGAAGCTTGTTTTCGCTGAGAAGAGCAAAAAGCCGCAGAGTTTCTGAGAACCGAAACTCTGCGCTTGTATCTTGCTTTGGCCGTTGATTTCGGGTGTAAAACAGTCCCTGGAGTTAGCGGTGTCCGGCGGCGGAGGCCGATCTGCGCTGAGGCCGGGAGGGAACTCCCGAGCCTGTCGGGTAGATAGGCCCCCCGCCCTCTTCTCCCACGCCGAGGAGAATCCGAGGCCGTATGAGCCTGCATATTCAAGCTCGACGGGAGACGGCACAGGGTCGGGGGGACCGGACCGAAAGCTTAACTCCGGGAGGGTATGATGAGCAACCTGGACACGTGTGGAATCGAAGTCAGTGCGAAGGAATTGGTGGTGATGCTGCGGCGGCAGGAGGACTTGGAGCCTTTGCGAAATTTCACCAACACGCCGGAAGGCCATACCATGGTGCTTCGTTACCTGCGGCGAGCGGGCCGCGTGGTGCGCGTTTGCATGGAGTCGACCGGTCTCTACGGTCTGGACCTGGCGCTGGCACTGAGCGGGCAGGAGGGCATCGAGGTGATGGTGGCCAATCCGCGTGCGGTGCGGCATTTCGCCACCGCCTTGATGCAACGCAGCAAGAACGATCAGATCGACGCCGGGGTGCTGGAACAGTTTGCCGCGCGTATGCCCTTTCAGCCTTGGCAGCGGCCCTCGGTAGCCACGCTGGCCTTGCACGCGCTGGCGCGGCGGCTGCGGGAGTTGGTGGAGATGCAGACGGCGGAGAAGAATCGTCAGCATGCGGCGGGGCTGTCGCAGGCGATTCCGGCGGTGGTGCGGCGTGACTTGGCGCGCAGCCTGCGGGCCCAGGAACGGGCCATCGAGCGCTTGACCCGCCAGGCTCGCCAGCTGATCGCGCAGGATCCCCAACTCGCGGAGCGCTTTGAACTGCTCGATAGCGTGCCGGGAATCGGCGAAACCAGCGCCGTGCAGCTCTTGGGGGAGTTGGGCGTGCTGGCGCCCGATCTGCAGGCTCGCCAGTGGGTGGCCTACGCCGGGCTCGACCCGCGCCAGTACACCTCGGGGACCTCCGTGCATAAGAAGCCGCGCATCAGCAAGGCCGGCAATAAACACCTCCGCCACGCTCTCTTCATGCCCGCCTTGGTCGCCGTCCAGCACGACCCGCACTTGCGCGCCTTCTATCAGCATCTGCTCGCCCAGGGCAAATTCAAAATGCAAGCCTTGGTCGCCGTCATGCGCAAACTCCTGCATGCTCTCCACGCCATGTTCCAAACCCATCAGCCCTACGAGGGCTCCAAACTCTTTCGGCTTAACTCCGCCCCTGCCCAGGAGGTGACCCGTGCTCTCGTCGCTTCCTGACCTTCAAAAAGAAAGAGGTTTCCCGTACCCTTCTAGAAAGAAAAACCTGTTGAAATTGAAGAGAGAATCTACCCGCTTCGTCTCCTTGCCTATGCGGTGAGGTCGGTGGGGGGAAGGGCGGGCACTATTCCGCCGTGCGTAGCGGGTTGACGACGCGGACGCCGCGATAAGTCTGGCCGTCCGATAGATCCTCGGAATAGAGAACTGCCGCTCCGGAGGCTTCTGCCGCTTGCACGACGAGTGCATCCCAGAACGAGATTTGGTAATGCTCTTCCAGTTGCAGGGCATCGAGAATGGACTCCCCGGTATTCGTTACCACGTCCCACGACAAATAATCAGCGATGATTTCACGTGCGGTGCGCAGGTCGACGGGGTGTCCTGCCTTCCGGCGTAGGTTGACGCACAGTTCTTGCAGCACCTGCGTGCTCACGACGCCAGACCGCTGGCGCCAGAGATCTTCCACAAGCGCTTTGGCGCGCTCGTGCTTGGCGCCGGCAGAGGTGTCATGGGCGTACATCAGAATGTTTGTGTCAACGAAGTACTTATCGCTCATGGAGCTCGTCTCGTGACATGGGAGGCGTCCACTGAAGGTCGAGCCCGGTGCGGAGTCGCCCGAGTGCCCGCCGGCGAGCCCTGTCGAACGCCTTCCTCTCGCGAACCATCGCCTCCAGTCGCTCCGTTAGGAGAGCGCTCAGGGAGCGTCCTCTCTCAGCCGCAAGGATGCGGGCTTCGCGGAGGAGATCGATGTCAAGCTTGACCGTTACGTTGGTTTTCATAACCGACCTGCAAAAGCAGCACGTTAAATATGTGCAGCACGATTATACGTGCATGCTGGCCTTTCGTCAACCGGAGCGTCCCTTCGGGAGATCGCCCCGACTCGTCGGGGCGCCAGCCAGCGAGCCCTGCCACCGTCACCTCATGGTGCACCTCAGCAGGGATCAGTATCCGTTTGTAGATCGAAGCGAGAAGGTTCAGCCGGCTGATGCGGGCGAGGGCGACCAGCGGCGAGGAATTAGAAACGACAATCACAATCCGAGCCGTTCTAAGGTGCGGCGATCTTCTTCCAGGTCGTCCGCGCCATAGTGAAGCGGAACGTTGTGCTGGGCGGCATACTCCATGAACTGCTCGACCGGCATCCGACAGAGCTCGGCGGCGCGTCCCAAGGAGACCTTGTCTTCGCGGTACAGCCCGAGCGCCAACAACCGCGCGGTTTCCGCGGACAGATTCCCGGTATCTAATCCTGCCGCCGAAACAAGCTCCGCAGGAATTTCCACGCGTACGGTCTGCATGCTGTCAAAGTACCTCATCGCAGGCTCGCGCGCAAGCCCTATCGCCTGCCAAATAGGGCCTCCGTGGAAAAGACGAACCGCGAGCCCTGCGCCTGCCAGCGTGCCGGAGGAATTGGATCCCGAAAACACGGGCGCCTATTTGAAGGGATTCACGATCTGGAGCGCACCTAGCGTGGGGAGGCCCGGGACGTCCTCCGAATAAAGGGTCTCCACCCCTGCCTCAGCACACGCTGCCAAAATCAAGGCGTCCCAGAAGGACACACCGTGAGTTGCATGCAACCTCTGGCCGCGCTCAAGCACACCTACAGTGGGAAGGATGAGGGGCAACAGAGTAAGAAATTCTGTGAGTCGGTTCCACGCATCCGATGCGGTGAAGCCTTGTGCGCTCAGTTTGCGAGAAGCCGCGACGAACTCGCAGGCCACTTGCCAAAGCAGGACGCCGTCCCTGCTGTTCGCAATGAGATCGATGGCGATTTGTTGGCGCCTGGAATCCGCCCGATCGCAAGCGTAAAGGAGGACGTTGGTGTCAAGTGCGATCATGGAGGTCCTCTCGCGTGGGCAGTGGCCCGTTCGAGAAGAACTGCATGCCCGCGATCCCAGCCTTCAATCGTGCCACGGCCGCGTCGCGGTCCCCGCGACTCTCCTCGATCGGCTCAACGATAACGCGGACTCGTTGCTGCTCGCGGAGGTTTAGATCAACCGCAGGCTTCAGAACGCCGTGAGTGTAGATGGCCTCGGTGATTTGCGTCATGGTCACCTTCCTCTATCAAGATTACTATGAGCTCGTCGCAGGCGCAATCCCTTGACCGGCACAAGTCTTCAGTCATCAGTAACAACGGGTAACAGGGCGATAGCGGATAGGAGACAACTGGTTCCGAATCCCCAGCCCCGAACCCCGATTCCCCAGCCCTTTTCGCGCGGATTCAGGTGCACGTATTCGAGCTCGTCATCGAGGCAAAAGCCCCCGGTCGGAAAAACGCTGACCGTGGCCCGCCTTAATTCCGTAGATGAATGAACTTGCGTATCGGAGTGGGATACCAAGACGAGATCACTTGCCTTGGGCGTGCAAAATGGCATAGGATAAACGCAGTTATACTATGCTTGACTGCCCCCGCCCTCTCCGCTACCGTGGGGCTTGGTGTAAGGAGGTTCCTGGTGACTGTCCGTCTTCCCCCCCGGATCGAGCGCATCGTCAAGGATGCCGTCTTCTCCGGCCAATACCACTCAGCCGAAGACGTGCTCTCGGAAGCGATCGCCGTCTGGCAGGCGCGGCAAACTGGGTTGGCAGAGTCGACCGAGGATGAGCGGCAAGCGGCCATTGAGCGCCTCAAGAGCTTCGGCAAGACGCACAAGCTTTCTCTGGGCGGCATGACCATCAAGCAGCTCCGCGACGAGGCGCGTCCGTGAGTTGGATTGTCGTGGACGCCTCCGTTACCCTGTCCTGGTGTTTTCCCGATGAGCAAACGCCCGCCGCTGTGGGCGTGCTGGACTTGCTGAAGGCGGGAGACCAAGCGCTGGTGCCTGCCTTCTGGTGTTCCGAGGTTCTCAATTCATTGCTCGTCGGCGAGAGGAAAGGGCGTATCTCCGCCGACCAAACACGTGCTTTCCTCGAAGACCTTCGCGCCTTGCGCCCTACGCTCGACGATGTTTCGCTGGTGCGGGTGATCCATGAGATTCAGGCGCTTTGCCGCCAACATGGCCTGGCATGCTACGATGCGCTTTACGTGGAGCTTGCCATGCGGTCGGGGAGTCCCCTTGCGACGCTGGATAAGAATCAGCGGGACGCTGCCCTGGCCGTCGGAGTGATTTGCTTGTGAGAGGCCAACTAGGCGCTTCGGCCGACGTGTCCTCTGGCGCGGTCCTGCTGCCGCGGGCTGGCGCAGAGCGCAGCTCTGCGAGCCACAGACAAGACTGAAATCAGGCGGCGCCGATCACTCTCAAAAAGCTAGCCGCCGCGATAGGTTCTGCTGACCAGGAGTCACAGCCGTCAGCGCGTAAAATGGCGTTTGTGGGTGGGCATGATGAGCGCTAATAAAGCACGCTGAAGCGCAGAGCTGCGCTCTGCGCCAGCCTGCGGTATCCAATTGACAACCGGCAGATCGAGGTCTACGCTCCCAGCAGGCGGTAGAAACCTGCTAATTAATCCCCGGATCGGGTCATCTGAGGAGGGGTATACTCCATGAACAAAACTGTAATTATGGTTTTTCTTCTGGTTCTGTGCCCAGTGTGGGCGGTTCTGGGCCAGCAATCAAACAGCGTGAAGATTTCAATACAAGGTGGGGAGACTGGTCAAGGCGCGAAGGAGAAGGACCCGCAAACGAGCCAGCCACAAAAAGGTGAAAAGAAGCCACTCACGAACGCGGATGTGGTCAGCATGGTCAAGGCTGGGCTGGCTGAGAGCACCATTGCCCTGGCAATACAGAAGAGCGCAACGGATTTTGACACATCCCCCCAGGAGTTAATCTCACTCAAAAATCAGGGTGTCCCTCAGAAGGTTTTAGACGCCATGCTTACTGCGGGAACCGAAAAGAACACGGCAACAGCCGTGGCAGGGGAAGGACCAGCTACGAGCGTGGAGAACGGTAAATGGGAAGCAGAGGAGAATGTCTCCCCCCTGGACGGATCGCGGGCAGTCTATCTGAACCTCAAAGCCGAGCAGAGCGTCCCTGGCATGGCCGGACTGGGCGGCTTCCCCTTGATGGTTATCCGCTGCAAATCACGCGCGACAGATGTTTTCATCAACACGGGGTCCCTTCCCTTTGATCCTGACAGCGGCGGAAAATATAGTGTTCGGCTGCGTCTGGATGATGGACAGCCTTTCACGCAGTATTGGAATGAATCGGCAGGTTACGATTCGCTCTTTTCACCCAACCCGATTGAACTCGCCAAGGAATTGGCCGCCGCCAAGAAGCTGGCCTTTGAGTTCACGCCCTTAGGCTCTGTCCCGGTAGCAACGTGGTTCGACCTGACGGGTCTGGATGGTCTCATCGGGAAAGTGGCTGATGCCTGCGGGTGGTCGGGAGCGCCGCCAGCAGTTCCGGCATCCGTGGCAGAGTTGGGGCTTAGTTCAATCCGAAGGGTCTACGTCGAGGACCCCCATCAATTCGGTTATACCGCGCCGGGGCATATCAAGAAGGGACTCAGTAAGAGCACGTGCTTGCAGCTCGTCGATGGCCCTGCCGAGGCTGACATCGTTCTGACCCCCGTACAGGAGGGCGTAGGGGGCTGGACATGGATATTCACAAACCCGAAGACCCATGGGCGGGTGGGCCAATGGGAGATGACTTTCTTTCCTAACTCCAAAAAGGTTGAGCAAGCTCTTGGGTGTCGTGCTGGTACGCAAGCCGGGGAAGAAGAGCCGCCCACGTCACCAACCCAAGAGACGGCAACGGGTACGGTTAATGTAACCTCAAATCCCGGTGGTGCCGATGTCTATGTCGATGGCCAGTTTGTGGGAGGCTGCCCCGCGGTCTTGAAGCTGAAGCCCGGGAAGCACATTGTTAGCGCCAAGCTCTCTGGCCACAAGGATTGGTCGCGTGAAATCAGCGTGGAGCCGGGTTCGGAGGTCCGGTTAATAGTGCGGCTAGAACAGCAAGGCTGAAGCCGGGCTGGCGCAGAGCGCAGCTCCGCGAGCCACAGACAAGACTGAAATCATGTGAGCCGATCACTCTCAAGAAGCTCGGCGCGTTGAGTGGATATGACCAACGCCAATGTAGCACGCTGAAGCGCAGAGCTGCGCTCTGCGCCAGCCAGCGTAATGTCTCCGCCCTGGCTAAGCTTTTGCTTTTGTCGCTGTAATCGAACGTTTCACTAGTAGGCGCTTCATGGCCAGACTCCCCGGCGGCGGTATCGCGCGTCGCTTCTTACCTGAGACCTGGCTTATTATCTTGTTCAGAATACTTTGAACTGTCCGGAAGTCCCGCTTAGAAAAAAAGCCAACGTCGACTTTTCCAATCACCGGCACTTCATACGGTCGCATTTCGTCGGGCCTCTTGGCCACGGGGTATCTACCGGCAAACCTCACGAACTTTGACAAGCGGTAGAGGACATCGGTTTCAGTCATTGTCAGCGAGAAACCAACCGCATGAGACAACTGTACGAGTTCGTGGTGCTGGCTCTTTCCCACACCCACGTATTTTCCCTTCTTTACATCAACGACCTTGTTGCCCTTCTTGACCCACAGGGCCTTCAGTGCACACTCAATCGCGTAACCCATCAGCATGGCGCGGACGCAAAGAGTCAGAGGCATCACTACGTCGCCATTCGGGTTCTCGATGTGGAATGACCTTTCGCCGATGCACGCCGCGCTCTCCTCAAGCGTGAAGACCCAGGCCATCCAGGCCCACCAGGCGTTACCGAGCCGTGCATGTACGGAGCTTAGACTGCCATCCCTCCAGAAGTCGCCAAATTCGGTTGTGAGCGTTCTCCCCAATCTACAACTCCAAACTGTCGCGGGCTGGCGCAGACCCTTGCCTTTGGGGGTCTGCGATCCCCGGGGTCGCGTCAAGTTACGACAGCCGTGCGATACCCGGGAAGCCGTCAAAACCTGAATCAAAACTCAAGATTCGATTGATTCCGTGCTGTTCCATGACGGCGAGATGGAGGGCATCACGCGCCGACAGCCGTCGATGTCCCAGGACAATCTCCTTGGCACGCTCGGCGGCGGTCCGCGTAACGTCAAGCACCTGATCGACGATGCCGAGCAGAGCGTCGAACGCCGGTTGGATGGCGTCGCGGCGGTCGATGGCGACGTACCGATGCAAGATCTCTTGCAGGACCTCGGCGTCGGTGACCAGGCGCTGGCGGTCATTGACCAGTTGTTCGAGCCATCGCTGTGCGTCGCTCTTGTGGGGGTGAGGCGAGCCCACGAGATACATGGGGATGTTCGAATCAACCAGAATCACGGATGCGCACCCGATCCGTATCCCATCTCGATCTCCGCCAGCATGCGGTCGATGTCACCCGTGGGATAATCCAAACGTGCTGCGGCGCGGATGACTTCTAGCTTCTTGCCGACCCTGCCCACAGGCTGACGGCGATGTGCCTCAGCGAGCGCCTGCCGGACCCATTCGGCAACCGACATTCGGCGGGAGCGCGCGGCGCGCTTTATCTCGCCGTATTCGGGGTCCTTGAGGATGACTTGCAGTCGTTTAGCCATAACTTGAGTATATTTGACTCATTACCATGAGTCAACTTTCGCGGGCTGGCGCAGAGCGCAGCTCTGGATAGCGCCGGGATAAACCGGCTTGGAGTCGCGAATGAAAGAGTCGTACAGGGAAGGCATAGCGAGCCACCCTGGCCCCCAGCCATGCGAGGGCGGTCGT
>JBEKIZ010000020.1:0-72708 GCA_050011515.1 Terriglobia bacterium
TCGGCAAATAGAGAAAAAATAGGTTCGGAAAATAGGTGCCGCTTCGCCGTGAGATCACCATTGACTGTCAAATGCGTCCCAAACCGCGATTCAGCACTTTCTATCATGGGGATTCCGAAGCTGCTGGAGCGTTGCGACGGCCCTTGACAGTGTAACTTTCCGCGCCTAGGATAATGACGCGCTTTTAATCCCACTCGCGAGCGGAACAGTGATTCGTAAATCAACGTCCTACTATCAGCCAGCCATATGCTCAACAACGACGATTGTTGTCCCCACTTGTCCCCTAACAGGCCCTTCGCGGACCATGGTTTCCTTCAGGTTTCTGGTCGGCCTTTTCGTTGCCCTGGTCCTGTGGGGCTTGCCTTACCGGACCACGACCAAGGCACAGGAGCAGCGCAAGACCAAGGTCCCAGTTCTCGATAAGATCACTTCCGGCGGACCGACGCATCAGCAGTTTAACGGCATCGTGAGATCCATCGATTTGGAGAGCGAGGTTTTGAATGTGGACGCCATCAAGGGGAATGCCACAGAAATCTTCCCCATTAAGAAGAAAATCCATGTCGTTACCGCCGACGGGGGCAAGCTCAAGCTGACGAAACTGAAACCTGGCACCAATGTTCTCGTAAACTACGAGCAAAGGGGCGATCACAAGACAGTTACGGGAATTGTGGTCCTGGCGGGCGGCGCGGTGAAGAAGAAAACTCCCCCCTCTTAGCATCCACGGGGTCGGAGCAGGTCTTGAAGGCATCCCATGAAAATCGGCATAACCTGTTACCCCACCTATGGCGGAAGCGGTGTAGTCGCCACTGAGCTGGGTCTGGAATTAGCTGCGCGCGGACACGACATTCATTTTATTAGCTACGCCGTCCCCGTTCGCATGACCGAACCCTCCGAGCGCATCCACTTCCACGAAGTGGAAATGCTCAACTACCCGTTATTTAATCATCCTCCCTACACACTGGCCTTGGCCACGCAGATGGTGAACGTGGCAGCGCACGAATCGCTCGATCTACTGCATGTCCATTATGCTATCCCTCACTCGGTGAGCGCCTATTTGGCCAGGGCGATGCGAAACCCCCACCGCCTTCCCTTTGTCACCACACTGCATGGAACGGACATTACACTGGTAGGCGTGGATCGCTCTTACCTGCCCATCACGCGGTTCTCCATCGAACAGAGCGACGGGGTAACAGCCATCTCCGAATACCTTCGCACGGTGACGTTGCGCGAACTCAATATCCAACGTTCGGTGGAAGTGATTCCAAACTTCGTCAACTGCGACGTATTCCAGCCCGCCGACGCCAATTGCCGACGCGGCGAATTTGCCCCCCAGGGCGAGCCTATCCTCGTCCATCTGTCCAACTTCCGACCGGTCAAACGGATTCCGGACGTGGTCGATATCTTCGCCACCGTCCGGGCGGAGATCCCGGCCAAGCTCCTCATGATTGGCGACGGCCCGGAGCGTACCATTGCCGAATGGCTGGTTCGTGAAAAAGGCCTGATGAAGGACGTGTACTTTTTGGGCAAACAAAATCAGGTGCAGGAACTCCTGAACTGCGCCGACGTGCTCCTTTTGCCCAGCGAAATCGAGTCCTTTGGCCTTGCGGCGCTGGAGGGAATGGCTTGCGGTGTCCCTGCCGTCTGTTCGGAGGTAGGGGGATTACCAGAGGTAATCACAAATGGAGTGGAGGGATTTCTAGTGCCCGGTCATGATGTGAAAACCATGGCAGCACGCACCCTCGAGATCGTCACCAACCCGCATCGTCGCGAGCAGATGGGCATCGCGGCGCGGGCACGCGCCTCGACCACCTTCTGCAGCCAAAAGATCATTCCCCTTTACGAAGATCTCTACCAACGCATCCTGGCAAATACGTAAAGAGCGGCAGGTGGCAGGTGGTAGATGGGGGAAAGCATGCCATCCACAAATGCCGCAAACCGCCGATTGCCTCCGAAGAGCCTCCTCGACAGGTCGAGGCGTAGCGCTTCCGGGGACTCGTGGCCTGTCTTCTGACTTCTGACTTCCGCTCGTCACTCGTCACCGTCTTTCCGCTCGTCACTCGTCCCTTGTCACTTGTCACTTCTCACTGCCCTTCAGCATTGCTTCCCGCCTGGCCCGAAACTCCGAGCCGGGACTCCAGGTGGGGAAACGGTCAGCATCGGCAACCCGATATCCCACTTCGAACAAGAGCTGAAGGTCCTGCACGGCGCCGCTCAAGTGCCAGTCCGGGGTTATCGTGTCGGAGGGCTTGTGGTAGTTCTCCTTAGTGAACTTTTCCCGCATCTTCAATCCCCACCCCGCTGGCCTTCCCAGGTAGTCGATTCCGCCTTCGGCGTCGAGCGCCGGCACACCCACCTTGGCGAAACTGAAATGATCGGAGCGAAAGTAGAAGCCCTTCTCGGGTTCCGGATCGGGGTTCACGGCTCTTCCCTGCTCGGTGGCAACGGTCTTGACGTAGTCGTCGAGTGTGGACATACCCAGACCGATCACCGTGATGTCGCGGGTGCGGCCGAAGGTGTTGAGCACATCCATGTTGATGTCTGCCGCCGTCCTGGTGAGCGAATACAGAGGATGCTCAGCATAATACTGCGAGCCCAGCAACCCCTTTTCCTCGCCAGTCACCGCCAGAAACAAGATCGAGCGACGCGGGGGAGGTTGGACCTTCGTAAACGCTCGTGCGATCTCAAGCAGTCCGGCCACTCCCGAGGCATTGTCCGCCGCACCGTGAAAGATGCCCGCCGGCCCCACTCCCAGGTGATCCCAATGGGCTGTGTAGATTACATACTCCTGGCGCAGCTTGGGATCACCCCCTGGCAGTTTTGCGACCACGTTTTTTGAGTCGATCGTCCTGATTTTGTTGTGCAACGTCAGCGCAGCCTTGGCGTCAAGAGGGACCGGCCTGAAGTTCCGGTCAACGGCTGCCTTTTCGAGCGCCGCCAGATCCTTGCCCGTCACGGCGAACAGAGCTTTGGCCTGGTCATGCGTCATCCAACCTTCCACGGCAGCCCGCGACATGCCCTTATCCGCGCTCACGAGGCTGAACTGTTCGCCGCCGTTACTATCCCGGACGACCTCCCAGGGGTAGCCCGCGGGCCCCGTCTGATGAATGAGCAAGCATCCTGCGGCGCCTTTTTGAGCCGCCATCTCGAACTTGTAGGTCCACCGACCGTAGTAGGTCATGGCCTTGCCTTTAAACATCGTGGGATCGAGTTTTGCAGGATCCTTTGGGTCTGGAACTTGGGGATCGTTGATGAGCATGACCAGGACCTTACCCCTCACATCCACGCCTTTGTAATCATCCCAGTGGTACTCGGGCGCGACCACGCCGTAACCCACAAAAACCATGTCAGCGTCAATGCCTACTTCCGGCTGTTCACGCTTGGTCCACGCCATGAAATCGTCTCTGTACCGAAGCACCAGCTTCTGCCCGGAATCCGAACCTGTGAAAGTCAATTGCATGGCTGGTTCGGCAGTGATCCCGACCATCGGCACGCTTTGAAAGTACGTCCCATCTGGATTGCCAGGCTGCAAACCCAGTTCCTTGAACTTTTCTCTTATGAAAGTAGTCGTGAGCTCCTCTCCCTTTGAAGCGGGTGCGCGACCTTCAAATTTGTCGGAGGAGAGGATTTTGATGTTCTCAAGAAGCCTCGTCTCGCTGATTTCAGCCTGCGCGGCAGGTCTGGAGCTGGTGTCGGAGCCGAGTAGCTGTGAGGGCAGGCGCGTCACCCCTCTTGAAACGAGGACCGCCACAGCCAGAACGAGACAACACCTCATGAAGGTGACTTGGTATCGATGACCCATGGATTGGATTTCTCCTGTTCAGATTGCCGCATAAACGCTCGCCTATTATGCCAGAAGAATGGTGACAGTAGTGTTGTCAGTTGTCAGATGTCAGTCGTCGTCAGTTGTCAGTCGTCGGTTGTGGCGCGGTCACCGCGACCTGTCCCCTGACCCCTGAAACCTGGCAGCTAAACCTGCTCGTCTACGCGCTGCCCACTGCTTACTGCCTACTTTTCCCTGACACCCGTCAGGGCAGGAATCCCGCCCAACGGGCTTGACACCCAACGGGATTGAACATTGCAAAATGAGGCCGTGGCGTGTACACTTCCGGCTTCTCCCGATTCCAAAACGGAAGTCCTGGCTGGCATGACACTCTTTTGAAGACGGAGGTACAAATGATTAGAAGCAACAGGCAACGAAGGGTTTGGATTCTGCTCACTCTTGCGGTTTGGGCATTGCTCGGTATATCCGTTTCCCTGGCGGATGAGGGAATGTGGACCTTTGATAACCCCCCCATCAAACAGCTCAAGGAACGCTATGGCTTCGAACCCACGCGCGAGTGGCTTGACCACCTGCGCCTTTCCAGCGTGCGTTTTAACGATGGCGGCTCCGGCTCTTTTGTAAGCCCCCGTGGACTCGTGCTGACGAACCATCACGTTGCGCTCGGCCAATTGCAGAAGGTCTCTTCTCCCGCCAAAGACTACGTTAAGGATGGGTTCTATGCGCGAACTGAGGCGGAAGAACTGAAGTGCCCTGACCTGGAAGTGAACGTCCTGGTCGCCATGGAAGACGTCACCCCGCGTGTCCGCAGCGCCCTCAAGCCGGGGATGACCGACGAAGCCGCTTTGAAGGCTCGAAAAGCGGAAATAGCAAGAATCGAGAAGGAGAGCTTGGAAAGAACCGGCTTGCGCTCGGATGTGATTTCCCTTTATCAGGGCAGCGAATACTGGCTTTACCAATACAAGAAATACACGGACATGCGCCTGGTTTTCGCTCCCGAGCAACAAATCGCCTTCTTTGGAGGAGATCCCGACAACTTCACCTACCCCCGCTACGACATCGACTTCGCTCTATTTCGTGTGTACGAAAATGGGAAGCCGGTCGAAAGCAATAATTATCTGAAATGGAATGCGAAGGGTGCGGGCGATGGCGAACTGGTCTTTGTTTCAGGGCACCCGGGCTCCACCTCGCGCCTCCAAACGATGACTCAGATCGAAACTGAAAGAGACTACAACCTGCCCCTGGTTCTTAAGACCCTGAACCGGTGGCTGGAGACTTCGAGGCGGTATGCCGCCCAGGGGCCGGAGCAGGCCCGTCAGGCAGCCAACACGATCTTTGGCGTCTCGAATTCCTTGAAAGCGTACGAAGGCCGCGCTCAGGGCTTGGCAGACAAGAACCTGGTGGCCAAGATGCAAAAGGACGAGGCGAGCTTTCGCCGCCAGGTGGCAAGCAACCCGACGTGGGAAAAGGCTTACGGCGGAGCCTGGGATGCCATTGCCCAAGCTGAGATGATGCATAGACAGATGCTGAAAACGTATCGGTTCCACTCGGTCCGGGGGTCTCGCCTGTTGGCGATCGCCCTGAATATCGTCCAGTATGTGGCGGAGGTGAAAAAACCCGACGGAGAAAGGCTCGAGGGCTATCATGATTCCCAGCTTGATTCACTTCGTTTTCGCCTCTTCTCCCCGGCGCCGGTTTATCCCGGGTTTGAAGCGGCAATTTTAGAAGGTGCGCTGCAAATTTCCCTCGAAGAATTGGGCGCCAACGATCCCTTCATGAAGGCTGTTTTAGGCGCACGCACCCCTGCTGAAGTGGCGAAGGAGGCGGTCGAGGGGACCAAGCTGGCGGACCCGGCCCTTCGCAAGTCACTGGTCACCAGAGGTGAAGCGGCCATTCAAGCATCCAACGATCCCATGATTGTGTTGGCGCGCACAATGGACCCCTTCGACCGCCAGAGGATCAAGGGATTCGAGGACAAGGTAGAAAGCGTCGAGACTCCGGCAGGGGAAAGGATCGGCCAGGCTCGATTCGCTGTTTATGGGAAGTCGCTCTATCCCGATGCGACTTTCACGCTCAGGCTCGCCTATGGCGCGGTCAAGGGTTACCCCATGAACGGGACTCAAGCGCCTCCCATGACCACCTTCTACGGCCTTTACGACCGGGCCTATAGCTTTGGCCTCAAGTTCCCCTATAACCTTCCGGCACGCTACCTGGAGCGCCGCACCCGCCTGGACCTCTCCGGGCCGCTGGATTTTGTCAGCACCTGCGACATTATCGGGGGAAACTCAGGCTCCCCAGTCGTCAACAAGCAAGGCGAGCTGGTAGGGTTGATTTTCGATGGAAACATCGAAGGCCTGGTCGGCGACTTCGTGTACTACGAGGTGAACAACCGCGCCGTGGCGGTCCACAGTGGCGCCATCATTGAGGTGTTGCGCGAGCTGTACGATGCCTCGTCTTTGGCTGACGAGCTCGAGGGAAGGTAAGGCGAGCCCGACCTGCACCTCAACTAGGGTGTATACTCCTTTACTCCGGGGGGCCAAATGGGAACTCCAACTGAGTCTTCGAACCTGAAGGAGGACGCAAGCCATGGCATTGTTCATCGATATCAAAAACCAAGGCAAGTCCACTAGAGTTATCCCCAATGTCCTAAGTCGGGTGTACAAATTCGCTGCGTTCGAGCAGGAAGTGTTAACGTTTAGAGTGACGGAGCTAAATGGAAAGGAAGTTGAGAAGCGGGTAAATGTGAGGAGTGAGCTAAATCAGGCGTGGAGTTTTGTCACCCAGCGCGCAGCGCGTCACAAGCCCTGTAACGAGTATTTCAAGACTCTGCGGCGGAAGAAGACGCTACAGCAGGTTCTGGATGAGGGTGATATTGTCTTGCACTGCCTCCTACCTAAGGAAGGCCACACCTTTGAAGATTTGCCGGATGCGGATACCGCAGGGCGGGATATCGCTGTTAACCCCTTACGCTTCCTTGATATGCCGATCGTACTCGGCCCCATTCTGATCCACGAACTTGCCCACGTTGCAGGAGCCACCACTAATCCGCGGGATAAGGATGCGATCGCTGCCGAGCGAGCGCTGAAGCACTGCTTGTGTGCCGCGCAGTTTCGGCCAGGCGCCTTGGGAGCCATTCAGAAGATTGAGCTCCCGGGATACGAAGATTCCCGGCTCGCCTGACGCAGTCCGCGAACGGGGTGGGAGCGGGCTTGAAAGCCGCCTCCGCTCGCGCCATTCCAAGTCCTCAAACGAGGTGTGACAATGGCGAAGATTCTTAAGATCGTTGGGTGCGGAGTGGTGGCTCTTATCGTTGCCGTTGCGACTGTCATCAGCCTGACAATCGGCTGGCGGCCGTTCATCGGCCCGCGCGCTCGTCCGTTGACGAATCGCACCTTTGAGCGGACACCGGAGCGATTGGTCCGCGGCCGGTATCTGGCGGAAAACTTCGGATGCTTCGAATGCCACGGCGAACACGATTGGACGAAGCACGACGCGCCGCTTATCGAGGACACGCGCGGCGCCGGCTACGCCGACTTCCCCCTGGCCGGGCTTCCGGGCCGCGTCATTCCGCCCAACATCACGCCCGACCCCGAAACTGGAGCCGGCAATTGGACCGATGACATGCTCGCGCGCGCCATCCGCGAGGGGGTCGGGTACGATGGTCGAGCGCTGTTTCCTTTTATGCCTTACCCGGACTTCCGTCATATATCTGACGAAGACCTGGCCTCCGTTATCATCTATTTACGCTCCATCCCGCCGATTCGAAAAGCGCTGCCAAAGACAGAGATTATTTTCCCGGTGAAGTACCTCATGCGCAGTATGCCTCAGCCCATCAGCGAGCCCGTGCCTCAACCCAACGTCTCCACGCCGGTTAAGCGGGGCGAATACCTGGTGACCATCGCAGCCTGTACGGATTGCCACACGCCGCAGGCGAAGGGCCAGCCGATTCGCGGCCTCGAATTCGCCGGTGGCTTCGTCCTGGATGGTCCGTGGGGTCGAGTGGCGAGCGCCAATATCACCCCGGACCCCTCCGGCATCCCCTATTACGACGAAGCGCTCTTCCTGGAAATGATACGCACCGGATACGTCAAGGCGCGGAAGATTAACCAGATCATGCCCTGGAGCGATTACCGGAATCTCACCGACGAAGACCTGAAAGCCATCTTCGCCTACATTCGCACGCTCAAACCCGTAAAGCATCGCGTTGACAACGCCGAACCACCTACCTTTTGCAAGCTCTGCGGCTCCAGTCACGGGGCAGGAAACCAGAATTAGCAAGTCGCTGAAGAACCCGAACTCTGGAAGAACCTCGTCACCACAGAGACACCGAGGCGCAGGGGACTGAGAAGAAAGGGCCCTTTCTCCGCAGCACTAGGCGCCAACTTCATCGCGCGGCGCGAAGAAAAGCAGATCCTTCTCCCGCAAGGCGGGATCAGGATGACGTGTCATTGTGAGCGTTCATAGCCGAAAGCGGCTATCCGTGACGTCAGAAACGGGGTGCCGCGGGGTAAGACCGAAGGGTAGCTTTTTCGTGCCCCGCAGGGGCACAAGATAGTAGCCGGGGGCAGCGCCCCCGGAAAGCGCCACGCTCCTTCCCCGACCCTGGAGGGGTCGTATTACCCTGAGCCGCGGGACGCAAGACCGGCGTTGCGCCATCCGGGTCTATTTCAACAAGTCCCTGGAAAAGGGCTTGACATTTCCCCAAACCATGCTAGGCTAGATTTTTGGACTCCCGGTCTGGCGGAGGGTCTTTCGCGCCAAGTCTTTGCATTCCAATGAAAAGGACACGACTGATGGACCGCGACCAAGCCGGTACCCACCCCATCAACGCCGTCCCGTGAGAGGGTACGTATTGTTCTCAGACCTGTGGTGCAACGCGTTTTCTTGAAAAAGATGTTATTTCCGACGGAACGAACCTAAGGATTTACTGAAAATACAGGACTTAAGCCCAGGAGCCCCTAAAAACGAACTCCTTTTGCAGCCTCGAAAACGTCAAACGAAGCGAAATATCGAGCCCTTTTCGGGTGATTTTCGGGACCGAGTCGGCAAAATGACGAGCCCCTTTTCACCCAACTTGACAATTGGGAACAAGGTTGTCCACAGAGCGCTATCAACCCGTGAAACCCTCGGGCCAGCACGGGCTCGAATCTGTGGCGAAGCGAAGAACTGATAGCATGAGAACAGTTCAGGAGGACTAATATTCCATCCCTAAATGGCAAGCTTAAGGCCATCCCGCTCGGCGGTTTGGGCGAGTTCGGAATGAACATGATGGTGTACGAATACGACGGCGACATGATCGTCGTCGATTGCGGCGTCATGTTCCCGGACGCCGAACTGCTGGGCGTGGACATCGTGATTCCGGATTTCACCTACCTGCGGGAAAACCGGGAACGCCTGCGCGCCATTCTCTTGACGCATGGGCACGAAGACCACATCGGGGGACTGCCGTATTTGCTGGACGAAGTGGACGCGCCCGTTTACGGTTCGCCGTTCACTCTGGCCCTGGCGCGCGCCAAGCTGGAAGAGCACGGCCTGGCCGACAGCGTGCGACTGGTGGAGATGCATCCCAGCCAGCCGTTCGAGGTTGGTCCCTTCCATGTGGAATTCATCCACCTCACCCACAGCACCATCGAAGCCGGTGCGCTGGCCCTGACCACGCCGCTGGGGACCATCATCCATTCCGGCGACTTCAAGTTTGATCCCACGCCCACCGACCAGCAGGTGAGCGACCTGCACACCCTGGCGGACTATGGCCGGCGCGGCGTGCTGGCGCTCTTCTCCGACTCCACGAACATCGACCGGCCGGGCCTCACGCCCTCCGAACGAGCGGTGCGCGAGCGCCTCTCGCACATCATCTCGGAGGCGCAAGGGCGCGTGCTGATTAGCTGCTTTGCCACTTCCATGCACCGCTTGCAGATCGTCGCCGACCTGGCGCAGGAGCACCGCCGGCGGCTCTGCTTTGTGGGACGCAGCATGTTTCAGAATTCCGAGATCGCGCTCCGCCTGGGCAAGCTGCACATCCCGGAAGGTCTGCTCATCCCGCCCCAGGATATCAAGAAACTGCCTCGGAACCAGGTGGCGCTGGTTCTCACGGGCAGCCAGGGCGAGCCCATGGCAGCCCTCTCGCGCGTGGCGGTGAACAACCACCGTTGGGTCACGGTGGAACCCGGCGACGAGGTGGTGATCTCGGCTCGCGTCATCCCGGGCAACGAGAAACCCATCTTCCGCATGATCGACCACCTCTATCGCCGCGGGGCGCGCGTCTACTATCACGACGGCAGCCAGCCGCCCGTCCACGTCTCCGGGCACGGTAGCGCCGAAGAGCTGAAGCTGATGCTCAACCTGGTGCGACCCAAGTATTTCGTGCCCATCCACGGCGAGTACCGGCAACTCTATCGCCACCTGGAACTGGCCAAGGAGCTTGCGGCGGTTTCGGAAGAGGGTTTCCTGCTGGAAAGTGGCGACGTTCTCGAGTTCGACGAGCTGGGGGCGCGGCGAGCGGGCCGTGTGCCGGTGGGACGGGTGTGCATTGACGTGGGCACCTTCGATGAGGTCGAGGAGATCATCCTCAAGGAGCGGCGACACATCTCGGAAGATGGCATCGTCATCCCCATCCTGGCCATCAATGAGCATACCGGCCAGCTCGAGACCCGGCCGGAAATCGTCTCGCGGGGTTTTGTGCCGCTCGACGAGGCACAAGACTTGGTGGAAAGCGCGCGCCAGGTCATCCTGAGAACCATCGAAAAATCCAACCTCGAGGAAGTCGGCGATTGGGGCGTGATTAAAGAAAAAATCCGCACCGCGCTGCGCAAGCACTTCAACGAGGAGACCGGAAAGCGGCCCATGATTCTGCCGGTCGTCCTCGAAGTCTAGGGATTTTGGATTTTAGATTTTGGATTTTGGATTAGCTAGTCAGGCTTGCCGCTATTTTCTGATCGCTTCGAGTTTTAGATTTTGGTTTTTGCATAATATTGCATTAGCATTTTCGTAGAGGGAGGGATAGCTATTTTGGAGTTGGTTTTGGATGACACGAAGAAACAAAGTTGGTGAATCCAAAATCCGAAATCTAAAATCTAAAATCGATGGACGAGGAAACCTTCAAGCAAAGGACGAAGCGGTTCGGACTCTCGGTGATACGGTTGGTTGAAACCCTCCCGCGTAACCGCACAGCGGAGGTCCTTGGGAGGCAGTTGCTCCGCGCAGGGACATCCGTCGGGGCAAATTACCGCGCCGCGTGCCGTGGGAAATCCGCTTCCGATGTCGTGGCCAAGCTTAGCATTGTCGAAGAGGAAGCGGACGAGTCGATTTACTGGATCGAGTTACTGGTCGAGGCTGGCGTAGTACCGCCAAATAGCGTGGACGTGCTGAAAAAGGAAGCAAATGAACTGCTGGCTATGACGGTCGCATCTATCAGGACCCTACGGAGTCACAAGCTGAGCGCCGCTTAGAGGATTTTAGATTTTAGATTTTGGATTAGGGAGCCGAATTCACCGCTGTAAACTCTTCTTTGGTCGAAACTTTGGGAGGCCGCAAGTGGCAGGAGGAGACAATGTTCGTGAATCCAAAATCCAAAATCTAAAATCCAAAACTACCGTGGGTGACAGAAAGAGGCAATGTTCGTAGATCCAAAATCCAAAATCTAAAATCCAAAATTACCATGCCCATCTACCAAGCGATCGTTCTCGCCGTCGTTCAAGGCCTGACGGAATTTCTTCCCGTTTCCAGCACTGCACACTTGTGGCTCTTTCCGTGGCTGCTGGGATGGAAAGATCCTGGCCTGACATTTGACGTGGCTCTGCACGCCGGGACGCTCCTGGCCGTGCTGGTTTATTTCTGGCGCTATTGGGTGGAGATGGCCAGGCTGGCTGCGGGTCTGGGCGGAAGCGGAGCTGCCGCGCCGAACGCCGGCGCTACAGGCCATTCAGCCAGCGCAGACTTGCGGGAAAATCCCCGGCTGCTGTGGTACCTGGCGATTGCCACGATCCCTGGCGCCCTGGCGGGGTGGCGGTTCGAGCATGCCGCGGAGGAGCAATTGCGGTCGCCGATTATCATCGGCGCCGCCTTAATCGTGATTGGTCTGTTCATGTGGGCGGGAGACTGGCTGGGAAGACGCGAGCGCGACCTCGGCCACGTCGGCTTACTCGACTCGTTCCTGGTGGGCGTGGCGCAAGCGCTGGCCGTGATCCCCGGCGTTTCCCGCTCCGGCGTCACCATGACTGCCGGCCTTTTCCGAAAGATGAAACGAGAAACTGCGGCGCGCTTCTCCTTTTTGCTCTCTACGCCCCTCATCGCCGGGGCGGCGTTGAAGAAAGGCCTGGAAATTCGCCATGCGGGTCTGCCCCATGACATGCGCCTACCCTTTCTTTGCGGGGCGCTCGTCTCGGCCCTTGTCGGTTACCTGGTGATTGCGGTTCTCATCCGGTATTTGGAGCGGCGCACCTTTAAAGTTTTCGTTGTTTACCGGCTTGTGCTGGGCGTGATACTATTGGTGCTCGGATGGGGATTGCATCACGTTTAGGTGCCAGAAGCTAAGTGTCGGGTGGCAGAGGGCAGTTTGTGTTTGTTCCCTGAAACCTGATACCCGAAACCTGTCACCTGCTCTTCAGCGCCGGTTTGCATAAGGAAGGCAAAAGTATGGGCGCCTCATCCGCTGCCACACCGTCGAAGTCCAGAGAGTCCAGCGCGAAGAATTCCCAGCAAAAACAGCCGCTCTTAGACTCACGCCGCCGCTCGGAGCTTACGGGTTTCCTTGTCGCGGTTGTCGGGCTGCTGGTCCTGCTGAGCTTGGCATCCTTCATGCCCGAGGACGCTTCGCTCAACACCGCTACGGCTGCCGGCGCCACACCGCGAAACTGGATCGGCCCCGTTGGCGCCTATGCCGCTGACCTGCTCTTCCAGGGGTTCGGCTGGGTTGCTTACCTGATTTCTATAGTCCTGCTGGTGGTGGGCACGCGCTTGCTGCTGGTGCGGCCCTTCGAAGCTCCGAAAACCAAGGCCGTTGGCGCAGGCTTGCTGGTTACTTCCTTGAGCGTGCTTCTCGAGCTTTTCCCCTACACGCCGGCTGTCCGGGGGCTGATCCATGGCAGCGGCATGCTGGGCTATCTGGCGGCTGCAGGACTGATCCACACGTTCAATGGGGTGGGCGCCGGCATTGTTGCAGGCGCGGTGTTCCTGTCTTCACTGTTTCTCGTCACACGCTTCTCCTTCTCCTGGGCGGCAGGATTCTCAAAAGCGCGCTGGCAGGTGCTGGCACGGCCCGTCGCGGCGCGATGGAAGGCGTGGCAGGAAGCCCGCGCGGCGGCGGCTGCGGAGCGCCGGCGACGCCGGGCCGAGAACTTGCGAAGGCTCGGGAAGCCGCCCCTCGTCGCGCAGAGGGCGGTGTTAAGCCAAGCCACTCCCATCGTCACCAAGCTTCAGCCGAGCGCATCTGCGCAGGAAGCGCCCCCGACCGAACCCGCCACTCCGGGCATCATGCCCGCGCTCACGGTCGAAGCCTCAGTGAGGTCCTCGCCCGGGTCCTTGGGTCGCGTAAGAAACGCCGAGCCGGAGTCTGCGTCCTCTTCGCCCAGAATCGTCGGCCGCGGATCGCAATCCTACAAACTTCCCAGCCCCGTTCTCTTGCGCCCGCCTGACGATACGGAAGGCATCGACGAAGATGAGCTGAAAGATCGCGCCGCCCGTCTGACGGCGAAGTTCAGCGAGTTTGGCGTCACCGGAGCAATAACGCAAATTCATCCCGGGCCGGTCGTCACAACCTACGAATTCAAGCCTGAGGCCGGGATCAAATACAGCCGTATTACCAACCTGGTGGACGACCTTTGCCTGGCGATGAAGGCCGAGTCAATCCTCATCGACCGCATTCCGGGCAAATCGACGGTGGGCATTGAAGTACCCAACCTCCACCGCGAGATCATCCACTTGCGCGAAGCGATCGAGTCCAGCGAGTTTGCTGCCTCATCTTCCAAGCTGACCCTCTGCCTGGGCAAAGTCATTACCGGAAAAATCAGAATCACGGACCTCACCCAGATGCCTCACCTGCTGCTCGCGGGGTCGACAGGGTCGGGCAAGAGTGTGGCGCTCAATTCCATGGTCGTGTCCATCTTGTATAAGTCGAACCCCGATGAAGTGAAGCTGATCATGATCGATCCCAAACGGCTGGAATTAGGACTCTACGAGGGCACCCCGCACCTGCTAACGCCCGTCGTCACGGAGCCCAAGCAGGCCGCCAACGTGCTTCGCCGCGCCACCTTCGAGATGGAAGAACGCTTGAAGAAACTGGCCGAGCACGGGGTGCGCAACATCGAGCAGTACAATAAAATCTTCGCCCCCGAATCGACCCTCAACTTGTTTGACAACAACGGCGTGCCCGAGCACCCGCTGCCCTACATCGTGATCGTCATCGATGAGCTGGCGGACCTGATGATGGTAGAACCCCAGGGAGTGGAAGAATCCATCACGCGCTTGGCTCAAATGGCCCGCGCCGTGGGCATCCATTTGATTCTCGCCACTCAGCGCCCCTCCGTGGACGTCATCACCGGACTTATCAAAGCCAACCTGCCGGCGCGCATCTCATTTCGTGTGGCCTCCAAGGTGGACTCGCGAACCATTCTCGATGCCAACGGGGCGGAAGCCTTGCTGGGCCGCGGCGACATGCTCTTCCTGCCGCCCGCCAGCGCCCGCCTGCAAAGACTGCACGGACCGCTGGTGACGGAACAGGAAATCTGCAAAGTCGTCGATTGGTGGAAATCCCAGTCGCAACCGCAATACAACGAGGAATTGCTGAAACCGGTGAACGAGCGAGAGCGCGAAGAAGTCGGAGAGGAAGACGAGGGGGAATCGGCGGAACTCGACGCGGTGTACGACGACGCCGTGCGCCTGGTGGTGGAATCCGGCAAGGCTTCCACTTCCCTCCTCCAACGCCGCCTGCGACTGGGCTACGGGCGCGCCGCGCGACTCATCGACATGATGCAAAAGGACGGGATCGTCGGCGCCCCCGATGGCTCCAAGCCGCGCGAGGTCCTCAAACGCCCCGAATGGCTGCGTGAAGTGGACGAGTCGTTGCGCTAGCCCTCGAACCGCACTCTCACTCCATGTCATTCCGAGCGCAGCGAGGAATCTCGCATTGGTTCTTTGTCCCGCGTCCCCAAGCAGAGCGAGATTCCTCGCTGCGCTCGGAATGACAGACGGGTTGTCAAGAGGAGCCCGTGACAAACTGGGGAAGATGGGTTCACCGGACGGATGCTGACAAACTGCTTTGCGTTTCTTGACAGGGAATCAAATCAGCCCCAGAATAACTGCATGATGCCGCGGTAGCTCAGGTGGTAGAGCGCAGCCCTGAAAAGGCTGGCGTCGGCGGTTCAACTCCGTCCCGCGGCACCAACCACACGTCACAATTCAAAATCGTGGAAGAAAGTGAACCCATCCGAGGGCTTCATGCCCTTCAACTCCATGGGCATCATCAGGCTTCGTGGCCAGCGTCCCAAGATGCCCATTCAGCATTCCTTGTTGGCCACACTTAAACATCTCCTTTCGAGTAAGCGCGCATGCGCCGGAAGCTGGCCTGGAACGTTCCAAAATGAGGCGGCGGCGCGGTGTAGGCTCCAGCCTAGCCAAGCTTTGAAAGCAGAAACCCCGGACGGGCTGTCGGCGACAATTCGTCTCTTCCACAAGCCCGGCCTTTCAGGTTAGCCTTGAAGTCCAACAGGGTGGCAGGATCGCAGGCTGCGAAGCCCACCCCTGCTGTGGCCTTCATATGCGCACTCTCCTGGCGCGAGCGCGACAAAACGGTGAAACCCACCCCTGGATAATTGCCTTCACGGTGATGCTGGCGATCTTCATGGAGGTGTTGGACACCAGCGTGGCCAATGTGGCCTTGCCTCACATTGCCGGCAACCTCTCGGCAGGAGTAGATGAGAGCACCTGGGTTCTCACTTCCTACCTGGTCTCGAACGCCATTGTGTTGCCGCTCACCGGATGGTTTTCCTCGCTCTTCGGACGCAAACGCTTTTACATGACCTGCGTGGCCATCTTCACGATCGCCTCCATGCTCTGTGGACTCGCCCCCAGCCTTCCACTGCTGGTGTTCTTCCGGGTTCTGCAAGGCGCGGGCGGGGGCGCGTTACAACCCATCTCGCAGGCCATCTTGCTCGAAAGCTTCCCCAAGCAGAAGCGAGGCATGGCCATGGCGATCTTCGGGATGGGTGTGGTGCTGGCGCCCATCATCGGCCCCACGCTGGGCGGCTGGATCACGGACAGCTACAGTTGGCGCTGGATTTTCCTCATCAACATTCCGGTGGGAGTGATCTCACTGGTGCTTACTCTGTTCCTCATCTTTGACCCACCATTCCTCGTGCGCAAGAGCCTCCGCGAGGGAGCCAAGATTGATTACATCGGCATTGGTTTGCTGAGTGTCGGGCTGGGATTTCTCCAAGTGGTTCTCGATAAGGGCGAACGCGAGGATTGGTTCGGCTCGGGCTTCATCGTCTGGTGCTCGGTGGTGGCGGTAATCGGACTCTTGGGCGCCTTCCTCTGGGAGCTCAGCCGAGAAGATCCGGCGGTGGATTTTCACCTGCTTAAGGAACGGAATTTCCTCATCGCCACCCTGACGATGTTCATGCTGGGATTGGTGCTCTATGGCAGCACCGCGTTGCTTCCGATCTTCCTGCAAACCCTGCTGGGGTACACTGCACTCTTGAGCGGGCTCGTGCTTTCCCCCGGAGGAATCTTGGTGATATTCCTGCTGCCCGTGGTGGGAAAGTTGCTCACCCGATTCGAATCGCGTTGGCTGGTCGTGTGCGGCCTATCGATGCTGGCACTCTCGCTGTTTCACATGGCGAACTTCAACCTGCAAGTCGATTTTCGTACAGCCATGGTGGCGAGAGTTTACCAATCTGCCGGAATGGCTTTCCTCTTCGTGCCCATAAATGTGATGGCCTTCTATTTCGTCCCCAAGGAGAAGATTAACAATGCCACCGGCATCATCAACCTGGCGCGCAACATCGGAGGAAGCGTTGGCATTGCGGGCGTGGTGACGATGCTGGCGCGGCGTGCCCAATTCCATCAGGCGGTGCTGGTGAGCCATATGACTCCGCTCGACTCCGCCTACCAGGCGATGCTGAGTGGCGCCAAGCAAATGCTGGTTGCGCAGGGATCGAATCCCGTTCAGGCGGCCCACCAGGCGCAAGGCCTGGCCTACGGATTGCTGATGCGCCAAGCCTCCATGCTTGCTTTCCTCGATGACTTCTGGCTGATGGCTGTCGCCACCCTGGGCATGATTCCCTTCATGTTCTTGATGAAGAAAGTGCGGCCCCACAAAGGGCCACAGGATGCCTACTGAGGCAATTCGTAGCGCAGCACTCACCTTGGCCCGTTCGCCTGCTGCGGGGGATTGCCGTGGCCGCGCAGCAGCTTGTCTTGAGAGGTAGGTGGGAAATGACCGCGGATGTATACTTAGCACTGGCGATGGCAGTGTTGGCCGCGCACCTGCTGTTCAATCTTATTGTAATACACTCGTGAGAGAGTGAATGATACCCGGGGCGACCACCTCCAAGTCTCAAACCTTCGAACCCGTCTATATGCGGACCTATACACGTGGTGAGCTGGCGCGTCGGGTGGCGCGGGCTCTCAAGTTACTGCAATCCTGCACTGCCTGTCCGCGAAACTGCCGGGTCAATCGTTTAGAAGACAAGTTCGCAGTCTGTAAGACGGGCCGTCATGCTGTCGTCTCCAGCCACTTTCCGCATCATGGCGAGGAAGACTGCCTGCGCGGGGGGAGAGGCTCCGGCACGATTTTCTTTACAGGCTGCAACCTGCGTTGCGTTTACTGCCAGAACTTCGACATCAGTTGGCAGGTGCGTGGCACGCCAGCGCCGCCACGCGAACTCGCCGCCATGATGCTGGAACTTCAGGCCCAGGGTTGCCATAACATCAATTTGGTAACCCCGGAGCATGTGGTGCCGCAGATCGTGCAAGCCCTGCCTTTGGCCATTGAAGAGGGCCTGAGGCTGCCGCTCGTTTACAACACGAGTGCCTATGATTCCCTGGAGAGCCTCGCACTGCTCGACGGGCTCGTGGATATCTACATGCCCGACTTCAAATACTGGGACGCGGAAATGGCGCGGAAGTATTCGAGAGCCCCGGACTATCCTGAGGTCGCCCGGCGCGCTATTAAGGAGATGTACCGCCAAGTCGGAAACCTGGTTATCGAGGACAATGGGCTTGCCCGACGCGGCTTGCTCATCCGCCACCTGGTGATGCCCGAAGAAGTTGCAGGCACACGAGCCGTGATGCAGTGGATCGCGGATGAACTCTCTCCTGAAACTTACGTCAACATCATGGCCCAGTACCATCCCGCCGGGAAGGTTTCAAGATCCGACCACGCCGAAATCAACCGGCGCGTCACTCCGGCTGAATACGAGCGCGCCTTGGACGCCGCTTGGCGCGCCGGGCTGAAACGCCTTGATTCCCGGCAACCTTGCCCTTCGGGATGACTCTTCTGAAAAGAAGCTCGTGGGGCTTGCCAATCCGCTCCGGGTAGGTTAAGTTTGCGAGTGCAATGAGAAAATCATGGGTCTTTTGGCTGGCTAATTATGCCGCCGGCATCGTAGCCGCCCTCAGCTTGGGGCTGGTCGTGTTGCTGATTGTGGCGTGGGCTAATGTTTTTACCTCACACGCCATCCTCGGAGCGGTCCTCACCGTCCTCAGTGCTTTTATCATTGCGATGCTGATTTACGCCGTTCCTTACGTTCGGAAAAGGGCGGATGATCTGCGCCAACAGGAGCCTGAGGAATCTCTGGCTGGCTTGCTCCGGGACATGAAGCAGGTCCGCACAGAACGCGAAATGCGTGAGAAGCTTCGTGGCCGTAGGATGTAATCTACAAAAAACCTACCTATAATGGGGAACGGCTGATCCGAGGGCAGGATGATGAAGAAACCTTCCGTCGCCTTGTTTGTACTGTGGGTGCTGGTTGGATCGCTTGCAGCGCAAGAGACTGTGAGGACCTCCGGACCGGCGACGACTCAAGTTCCCACCGACAGAATCAAGGTCCGCGTTGACCTGGTCAACGTTCTCATGACAGTGACCAACAAAAAGAATCGCCTGGAGATTGATCTGGCTAAGGACGACTTCCGTGTTTTCGAGGATGCAAAGCCACAGACGATCCGTTATTTCAGCCGGGAAACGAATCTGCCCCTCCGCATCGGGGTCTTGATTGACACTTCCAGCAGCATTCGTGACCGCCTGCGTTTCGAGCAGGAGGCCGCCATCGATTTCCTGAGCACCACACTGCGTCCCGGCAAGGACTCTGCCTTCGTGGTGGCCTTCGACGTGCGAACGCAACTGGTGCAGGATTACAGCGACGACCTGGAAAAACTCTCAGAGGCGATCCGGAGTGTACTCGCGGGCGGCGTGACCGCCCTCTATGATGCCATCTATTTCTCCTGTCGACAAAAGATGCTCATCTTTCCGCCTCCGGAGCCCTATCTCCGCCGCGTGCTGATCATCATCAGCGACGGCGAGGATAACCAGAGCGAACATACGCGCGAGGAGGCGTTGGCCATGGCGCAACGTTCCGAGGTGACCATCTTCGCGATCAGCACCAACGCCACGGGCTTGCCGGTACGCGGAGACAAGGTTTTGCGACGCCTGGCAGAGCAAACCGGAGGCCGGGCCTTCTTCCCCTTTAAAGCCAGCGAAACGACCGCGAATTTCCAGGAGATCGCTCGTGAACTCCGCAGCCAATATAGCTTGGCGTACATCTCCACCAACCAGGCCCACGACGGAACTTTCCGCACGATCCACATCGAACCGCTTCAGAGGAGCTTGCAGGTGCGCGCCAAGCCTGGGTACTACGCACCCTCGGAGTAGTCAAACACCCCTACCAAATCGTAGGCTGTTAGTGTGCCTGCGCTTGACCTATATTGTCTGAAGGAAGCACTGATTTACCACTGCCAGCCCTGCAAAATGAACAGTTGGCATTTTATCCCGAATTCCGAAATTGGAGTCGTGTGTCATCCTGAGTCCCGACTTGTCGGGACGAAGGATCTCTGCAGTTGTCTTTTGCGCTCACCAGCCGGCGAGAAACTGCGAGGATTCTTCGCTTCGCTCAGAATGACAGGCGGTGGCCTTTTCCCCTACGAATGACGAACAATCCGTATCAATGCTTATGGCGGTTTTCCGGTTCATTGCTCAGCCCCGAACTTCCCAAAGGGATATAAGTTGGTGTAAGGTGTTGTAGGGTGCTGTATTTCCGGGACCGCTATAGGGAAGCCCCGGAGGATATTTGGAATTCCGGATCAGCGAATCCGTACAAATCTAAGGAGATCATTTGATATGCCACTCGTATCCATGCGTCAACTGCTTGACGAAGCAGCCAAGGGGGCCTATGGGGTTGGTGCTTTCAACGTCAACAACATGGAGCAGATCCAGGCGATTATGGAGGCGGCTCGCGAGACCAAGTCGCCCGCGATCGTTCAGGCCAGCCGCGGTGCACGCAGCTACTCACAGGACCGATTCCTCTATCACCTGATGCTGGCGGCCACCGAACTCTACCCCGAAATCCCCACGGTGTTGCACCTGGACCATGGCAACAGCGTGGAGACCTGCAAATCGGCCATTGCCATGGGCTTCACCAGCGTCATGATGGATGGCTCGCTGATGCCGGACGGCAAGACGCCCTCAACCTTTGAGTACAACGTGAGGGCCACCAGCGAAGTCGTGGAGACGGCGCACTCCAAGGGCATCACCGTGGAAGGCGAAATCGGCTGTCTGGGCGGCATCGAAGACGGCCACGGCGCCGGCCTCGATGGCCTCAGCCACCTCACCGATCCCGACCAAGCGGTGGAGTTCGTTCGGCAGACTGGCGTGGACGCGCTTGCTATCGCCATCGGCACCAGCCATGGCGCTTACAAGTTCACCAAGAAGCCCACCGGAGAAACACTCAAGATGGACCGCCTCCTCGAGATCCACAGGAGGCTGCCCAACACCCACCTTGTCATGCACGGATCGTCCAGCGTCCCCAAGGACTTGCAGGATATCATCAACCAGTACGGCGGCAAGCTGAAGCCAACCTGGGGCGTGCCCATCGAAGAAATCCAGCTCGGCATTAAGAACGGTGTGCGCAAGATCAACGTGGACACCGACAACCGGCTGGCCATCACGGGCGCTATCCGCAAAGTCTTGTGGGAAAAGCCGGAAGAGTTCGATCCGCGCAGCTACCTGAAGCCCGCCCGCGACGCCATGAAGAAGGTCGTGGCGCAGCGCATGACGCAATTCGGCCAGGCCGGCCACGCGGGCGACTATGCGCCCCTATCGCTCGAGGAGATGGCCAAGCGGTACCGGGAACAGCGCCTCGCTGCCTAACAAACAACCCTGTCATCCCGACAACGCTGTCATTCCGAGCGAAGCGAGGAATCTGGCACTGAAAAAATGCTGTCATTCCAGAGCGAGATTCCTCGCTTCGCTCGGAATGACAGGCTAGACGAGTTTATCAGATGGACCGGGGCTGGTTGCCTTCTACTGGGGATTCGAGCCCCCGCTTGGCTGGTGCCCTTGCATGTGCCCGCGCCCGTGCTGCGGCATCTCGTCAAACGTCTTTTTCTGATCGTCGTTGAGCACGTCGCGAATCTTCTTGTTGCTGTCTTCGTACGTGCTCCTCATCTTGCTCCTTCTGTCCTGTTCTGAAAGAGAGGTGTCGGAACGAAGGCTTTGCATCTTCTGATGCCTGTCTTCAAGGATAGGCTTTATCTGGCCCTTCTGATCGTCGGTGAGCTTCAGCGCCTTATCCAGCCTTTGGAGTTCCTCATCGGGGCTCATCTGATGCCCTCGACCCATATGCTCGCCGGATGGGCCGGCCTGCGCACTGGCCTGAACTCCACACAATGCCACTCCTAAAACGAGCAACCCACTCGCTGCAATTGTAAGCAACCGTTTGTACATCATCATCATCCTCCTAGAAGAAATCCTGCCATAGAAAGGGGACGTATGAGTGTCGAATTAGGTTTCACCGAACTGGGCAATTAGTTGCCGGCAGAAACCCGCGGGCGACCGGTGCCCACGCGCAGGGATGGGCCGTCATCCGCGCCATCGCTACGGTCTACAGAGTGAGGGGAACTGCTTCTGAAGTTTTCGCAGCTTGGGCAGATCGTTGTTAACGATATAGGGGTTGTCGGGATGGAGCGCGAGGAAATTCTGGTGATACGCCTCGGCGGGGTAAAAAGCCTGGAGAGGGACAACTTGGGTCACAATCGGCTTTCGGAAAACCCTGGCGTTGTTTAGTTGGTTGATGTAGGCCAGAGCAATCTGCTTCTGGTCCTCATTGGAATAGAAGATCACCGAGCGATACTGAGTTCCCGAATCCGGGCCCTGACGATTCAGTTCGGTCGGATCATGTGCCACCGAGAAGAAGAGCCTGAGCAAATCGGCGTACGAGATCTTTGATGGATCATAGGTGATCTTCACCGACTCGGCGTGCCCCGTCCTGCCCGCACTCACAACCTCGTATTTCGCGGTCGCCGCGCTTCCCCCTGAATAGCCTGCAACCACGCTTTTAACACCCTTCACGTGCTCGAACACGGCGTCCACACCCCAGAAGCACCCACCGGCGAGAACCGCCGTCTGTTTACCCTCGGCTGCTGAGGACGGAGGCCCTCCCGCAAAGGCTGGAACCTGACCACGTGCTGTGCTGGACGCGGCCGCACCGAATAGAGAAAGAATGAGCAGGCATCTGAGAAACCGGAAGCGGTTTACGCTAAAGTTCGACACGGTTGGACCTCCGCATTTCGATTCATGCACTTGGGGATGGTTTCATGATTCGCCCTCGTACCCCTCGCACCTTCATTTGATGGCGAAATCGCCGCAAAGTTTCGCGGGCAGGAGCCGGTCCGGTCCCTGGCGGGAAAACTAACCGCCTCTACCTCTGAAATTTGGAATCTGCGACCTGAATTTGCCCTCAGAGGCTCTCAGAAACCAGACTCTGCGCCAACTGGCTGCTGACCCTGACTCCTGACTCCTGGCTATGCGCCTCGGTTCCCCAGACTATCGGGCTGGCACTTCCACCAGCACCAAGCGCTGAAGGCTTGAGGGGTTGGTAATACTGGCGCGGAACAACTGATCCGCCTTGGAAGTGAAGACGATCCGTTCTTCTTGCTCAACCGCCTGGGGCGAAGGGAACACCTTCTGTACGTTGAATGCAAAGCCGATCTCATATCCGCCCGTAAATTTTCCGCCGTCGAAGAACGACACGGGAATGGCGAGGTCGCCCGAGTAGCCGTGGGCGGTCTTCTTCCAGGCGCTCTTGATCTCTCGGCTGTAATCATGCTTCCGGGGCCGAAGTGGCAAATAATCCTCGTCGGAGAAAACGCTCGGCTTCACTTCCTTGAAATCGCCTGGGCTGAACCAAAGCGAGTATTCATCGCCTGCCGGGCGGACGGCCAGGAAGTTCTTTTGGAAAGCTGTTTCCAAGGCGATCTCGAACCCGTCTCCCTTCTCGATGCCACGCTCGAAGAAGGGCTGATAGAGCTCGGGGTTGGTAACGTCCACTCCCACATAGAGGTAGTCATCGTCCCACGCTAAAGCCACGCGCGCCGACAATTGCGCCGGCCCTTTCCAGAGGTTCGTTCCCGCCCGGATTTTCGAGGCGTTGTCGAACACGTACAGTTGCCCGTTCTCCCACTTCCTAAAATCCCCGTCGATGTTCGGCGTTGCGGCCAACCTGGGTGCGGTTAACAAATCATAGTCCTCCCGCCAGCGGAGCCTTCCGTCCGCTAAGCGCAGAAAGGCCGGATCAGCCGAAACCTCGGCCAGGCGTTCGCGGGTCTTTTTCGGGAAGGGAGAGATTTCCGTGACCAGTTTTTCAAGGCGCGGTTGGCTGCGAAGTGGTCCCAAGGCCGAATCAAGCTGGGCAATACCTGAATCGACTTTGGCGACATCAATGGGGTAGCGGCGTTCAAGGAACAGCGGGGTGAAAATGTTCTCATCCCACCAGTAGTCACCATAGGTTTTTAGAAAGGTCGCCAGGAGTTGGGAGGCATTCTTCCCGAACTGGCTTTCGACGGCATGTCGCTGAGACTTCGCCGGATCGTAAGCCTGTGAATTCCACAAGTAGTCGGCGACGGTCTCGAGCGCGATCATCGAGGCGTGGGATTGATTCATAGGGTTGGAGATGAGTCCTTCCACTGCCACCGGCAAGTTCGCATCCCGGTTGCGCACTGGGCCGAGAAACACCCGCCAGCGGCGCTCATCGTTGACGGGGAAGTTATCCCAAAGCAGCGGCTTGCGCCCGAGAAACCGGCCCCACTCCCGCGCCTGGGCGACAGTGATGGCCGGTGACGCGACCTCCGTGCCGGTCCACACGATATTCACGCCGGGATTTACTCCGGCCCCCAGTTCCTTTATGTAATCGCGGCTGCCCCACTCGTTGGTGTAAACGGTGGGCGTAACCGTTAGCCGGTTCTCCGGAGATTGCGATTTGAGGTGCCGGTACAGCCTGTTGACCAGGTAAACGTGCGCCTCGGCCAGAGTCTTGAAGCGCGCCTGATCCACCGGATTTTGAAGCTCCTGGGGAACGTCATCCAGGAAGAGGGCGTAACAGGAAACACCTAGCTTGCCGACACTCTCAGGCTTGCTGGTGAGGGCACGAAAATCTTCGTCGCTCGCGTAGGTCATGGAAAGGCCCGGGCTGATCGCAAAACAAAAGTCCACAAAGTTGGCATGGGACGCCTTGACCAACTCCGCAAGACGCTTCATTTCATCCGCTGGATAAGGGTCGCGCCACAGCTTGCGATGATAGGGGTCGTCCTTGGGCGCGTAATAGTAAACGTTCATGCCGTGCTGGCCTTCGAAACGCAAGATGTCGACCCGGTCCTGGTGGGACCAAGGGACACCGTAAAATCCCTCGACGATGCCGCGCTCAGGAAACGATGGATAGTCTGAAATGACCACCTCAGCGCCCCCTCTTTCCACGCGAATCGCCTGAGGGCGAGGCACCAGATTGGAGGGCAAGCTGGAGGGCCAAATCACCAGCAAATCGGGAACCCGCAGCAAGGCGTGATGAAACCCCGCTGCGCCGGCTGCCGTAATGCGCAGCCGATTCGGCACAGAAGCGCGAGGGTAGGAGGCTTCCAGGACATAGCCTTCGCGCGCCAATTCGCGCGTCGACTCCGTAGGAAGAGCTCCGCCCTCAGACCTCAAGGCCTTCACAAAGGAGTTAATGTTCTGTTCCTCGTGGAGCTCGATGACCAGGTTCCCCGGGTGCAAACGGTAGCGCTCCGCCTGGCCTGGACTGGGGAAGAACCGGATCAAAGCCTGGTCCCGCGCCGCCAAGGCTTCAAGCTGACGCAGAATTCTGGCATCAACCCCCGGCGGCGCGGCCACAGCCCAGGTGTGATCTCGACGGGCAGCGCCCAAAAGTTGCGCGACCGAAAGCAAGAACGTCCCCAAGATCATGAAAGCGATGCGCATGGTGTCCTTCCTGCCTGGGTTTTCATTGCTGACTGCCGACCGCCGATTGGCGAATGACCCGCCGCGGCGGGCTGATTGTCGATTGAACAAACGGCGTTGGAGCCTACAGCCCTCTCCCTTGGGGAGAGGGTGCCCGAGGGACGAGGGCGGGTGAGGAGTCTCTTGGCGCTATCCCCCTCAAACCCGCCGGGCTTCCATGCGCGCAAGAGGTGCCCGTCAGCGGTTCCCACCCCCCTGGGCGGCGTGAGTTCCAGACCGGTGGGGGCGGCGCTTTTGGTCTCGCTGCCCGGTTCGGTCCTGCACAGACGCCAGAGTCCAGAATTTGGGGTCCTCAAATCCCAATCGCCACGCCGCAAACCCTCGAAGATGATATTTCTGCATCAATTCCAATTTCGCTTCCAGGCTGATGCTGTCTTCATACCAGCCGGTATGTAGACCGGAGTCGCTGCTGTACTGGAACCATGGCGTGCGCCACCGTTCGTCCCAGAGGCGTTCGACGCTCAACTGCTCAATCTGATTCTGTGCTTCCGCAAAAGGCAGGGTTCGCGCCGAAGTTACGTCGCCACTTTGTATCCACTCCCTGCCGTAGAAAGGGATGCCGAGCAGGATCTTCCGGCAGGGCACGCGCGCGGCGGCGTATTCGAGGGCAGCCTTGACCCAGTCGTAACCCGCCACCGGTCCGGGAGGAGTGGTGCTGTTGTGGTGGTCGTAGGTCATCAGTGTCATGAAGTCAACCACCCGGCCGAGGGCGCGGAAATCGTAAGGGGCTCCCCACTCGCCACTGTGGAATTCCTGTGAGGGATCGGAATCGGGGTAGACATCGGAGAAACGCGGAACCACGGCGATGCTGAGCAGCCTGCCGTCCCTGTGCAGCCGTGCGGCCGCACGCTGCACAAACTGGGTGTAGTAGCTCTTGTCCTCGGGATCGATGTACTCCAGGTCGAGCTGCCAGCCTACAAAATTATCGCGCTTGGCAAGATAGGCCAGGTAAGTCACGGCCCGTTGCTGGGCCTTGGCACTGCGAAGCAGGGCGCTGGCCGCGCCCCGGTCAAAGCCTGGATTGACGACCAGAGGCATGACTGGAACCTTGGCCCGCCTTGCAGTTTCCAGGATTTCGGAAGGAACCTCGCCGTGCACGAAACCCTCGCTATCCACCCAAAACGACTGGGGAGCAACTAGGGTCATCTGCGAAGCATGCTCCTCCAAAGACTTGACGCCGCGTGAGTCCGGGGAATAGTAATACATCGACAGCGGACGAGCCCCCAGAACGCGCCAGCGCGCCCTAACCGAGGTTGCCGCGGGCTTGGCGACGGGCTTCGAGGCGACGCTTGGTTTCTGGGCCGCCGCCAGGTTGGCAAATGCCAATACGAGCAGCGCCATCACTGGCAATAACGGCGTAGCGCCGCCCTTCAGAGCTTGCCCTGAGCGCAGCGAAGGGGCGACACGCGTGGGCTCCGGTGCATCGATCACCTTGAACGTTTCCACATCCTCCAAAGAAAGTATGCGGGAATGCCGCTGCCGACCAGCGCGAGTACCCACACTGAGTCCGACCCTTGATTGATCAGCACCATCACTGACAGAATAACAAAAATGGCCGGTATGAAAGGATATCCCCAGGTGCGATAGGGACGCGCCAGCCCGGGCATGCGGCGGCGCAGAATGAAAATGCCGGCGGTGACCAAGGCGTAAAAGAGAAACTCGGAAAAGATCACCTTGGTGAAAAGGCCTTGGTATTGGCCGGTCAGCGCCAGCAGGCAGGCGATGACGCTCTGGGCCGCGATAGCAGCCGCCGGCGTGCGGAAGCGAGGATGCACACCTGCCAGGAATTGCGGGAAAAGCCCATCGCGAGCCTGGGCGTAAGGGACACGCGAGCCCGACAGGATGGAACCATTCAGCGCCGCAAAGCTCGAAATCATTACGCCGATGGCGATAAACGTCCCACCGGCTTTGCCCATGAATTGCCGGGCAGTGTCAGCGGCGACTGTGTTGGTCGATGCGATGTTCGTGGGGGACAAAACGTAAAAGTACGCGATGTTGACGAGAACGTAAACTGTTATCACGAGCAATGTGCCGAGGATGAGAGCTCTGGGCATATTCCGCTGCGGATTCTCGACCTCACCGGCCACCATGCTCAGGTTGTTCCAACCGTCGTAAGCCCACAGCGCAGCAACCGTCGCGGCACCGAAGGTGGTGAGAAGGCTCGCCTGAGATCCGAACTTTACGGGCGCCCGGAAATGTTCAAATGATCCATGGCCAAGCGCCAGGCCAAAGACAATGAGGGTGAACAGCACGAGCAGTTTTGCGGCCGTAAAAAAGGTCTGGGTGCGGCCGCTGCGGCGGACGCCCAGGATGTTCAGGCCCGAAAGAAACAGTACCATGAGCGCCGCTCCAACTTGCAGGCCCGTCAACCGTAGGGTCGCGGAGTGACCTGCAATTTGCACCGGCGTTTGCCAGAGGGCTTCGTTCAGGCCAGGGAAAAAGTAAGCGAGGTAGATGACGAAACCGGTGGCAATGGTGGCAATCGACCCGCTCTTCGCCACCATAAACTGCGTCCAGCCGTAAAGGAAGCCCATCATCG
The DNA here is from genome assembly GCA_050011515.1 of Terriglobia bacterium. Classification (GTDB taxonomy): domain Bacteria; phylum Acidobacteriota; class Terriglobia; order UBA7540; family UBA7540; genus CAVROP01. The sequence goes on from JBEKIZ010000020.1 coordinate 27,814, forward strand.
GTCCATAAGCCCGATGCATGTAAACGTATTCGCCGCCTGCCTCCGGAAGCGCCGCCCCCAGCTCCGCGTAGCCAAGCGCCCCGAACAGGCTGAGCACGCCGGCAAGTATCCACACCACGATGACCCATACGGGGGCGCCAACTTGCCGGAGCATGATGCTGGGCACCACGAAGATTCCGGTCCCAATCATCGTCCCGGCCACCACCGAGGTGGCCCCGTAAACGCTCAGCCCTTTGACCAGTTCCCGCCGTTGTTCCATTGTCAGACCGGTATTTGGTAGGTAGTAGGTGGTAGGCGGGGGCGAACACTGCCCACTGCCGACTGCTTACTGCCTACTTTCTTCCGCCTACCGCCAACTGCTTACTGCCTACCCCCGCCGAGCCGGAGCCCGAAAGCGCAAAAGTCAGGGCAATTTCAAGTTGCCTCTGAACCCGCTCTGCCATTGTGAGGCAGGGAGTGCGTTAGAGGCAAGGCCCGGAAGGCCGATCCCGCCGCGCGGGATGGCCCAGACCCAAGGAGTTGGCGATTGAGCCCGTAGACGACCCTGCTCTTGCACTCCTTGGATTGGGGACCAGTGGATTACGATTGGTCGGAGCGTGGTCCGGCTCCTTCCTACTTAGCGCCCACGGGTTAACACCTGCCACCTATTAACCACCTTTCTTTTCAACAACATTCCCGCTTTTTGCCGCTAAGTACCTGTGTTTTCATAGACATTCCAGCTTCGAGGCCAAGTTTTCCACAGCGGTACTTTGTTTTCATAGAGATTCCCGCGTTGCTCGTTCAATTTTGAAGAGTTCTTTTTTGCTTTCCTCTACCATGGCAGACTTCTTGTCTGTGGTGCGCCGAGCCCGCTTGCGGGCTTTTCGTCCCCCTTGGCACATTTTCGGGAATGGGTTTGGGCGGGCCGTAGCCCGCCAGCAGGCGGGTCGCATCGTGTTCCCAGCAGGACGGCACCTCTTGCGAAGCATCAACGTACAGTTCTAGCCTATCTTGTTGCGTTTGTCAAGAGACAGGAAGTCTGCTTCGGTACGTCAACTGACGGACCGGCGTGAGCTTGTCTGATTTTTCACAGCGCGGCCCCGTGGCCGCAACCAAAATGAGACCCTCTGCGTGCTCCGTGCCTCTAGAGCCTTAACACAAAGAGCACGGAGGATCTCCGTGACCTCCGTGTTAAGGCTTTTCTGGGCACGGAGGACACGGAGGCACGACTAACACGAGGAGAAATCTGCGCGCCGCGACAACGTCCTGGCGACTAGTGCTACAGAACGGTAGGTGGTAGGTCGGGCAAGCAAAGCCTGCCACCTACCGCTTTCTGCCTGCCGCTTGCTGCCCTCTGCCTACTGCTTACTGTCCTTCCCCAGCCCCCAGTCCCGAGCCCCCAGTCCCCAGCCTCCCATCGAGCTCACCGCCCATCCCACAACGAAAGTGACCACCGTTCCGAGGGCGACGTACCACGTCCAGGCGAGGGATGTGCACCCTGCCACAACTCCCATGGTAGCCAGGGCGACAAGGGCGCCGGTCAAAGCCCCCCGACTATTGGCGCGCTTGGTAAGAACCCCCAACAGGAAAATCCCCAACATGCTGCCGTAAGGAACGCTGGCAATGGTCAGCGCCAATTCCAGGACGCTGCGGTGAAGATGTTGTGCCACCAGCGCGATCATTACGAGCACGGCGCCCCATCCTAAAGTCACGGCGCGGGAGACAGCAAGGTAATGCTTCTCGCCGGCGTTCGGCCGAACGAAGGGCTTGTAAAAATCCACCACTGAACTGGACGCCAGGGAGTTGAAGGCCGCGCTTAAATTGGCCATAGCGGCAGCGATAATGGCCGCGATCAGCAAGCCCGCCAGCCCGCGAGGCAGTTGCGTCACCACGAAGGTGGGGAATATCTGGTCCGCCCGCGCAAAAGGGTTGGGAGGCGGAAAGTGCTTGTAGAAAGCAAAAAGCACTACACCCACCACCAGGAAAAGGGTGAATTGCAGGAGGATGAGCAATCCGCTCGAGAGCAGGGCCGCCTGGCTTTGGCGCCGATTGCGCGCGGCCAGCAGGCGCTGAACGATCAACTGGTCCGTGCCGTGACTGGCCGTAGTCAGGAACGTTCCGCCCACCAACCCCGACCAAAACAAGTAGGGCTCATGCCAATTGAAATGGAAGTTGAAGACCGCCAGCTTGTTCCCTTCGGAATGTGCCAGGCGGCTTACCTCTGTCCACCCGCCTGGGATGGCGTGTAACGCCAGGGCCAACGCCACCGCGGTCCCCGTGAGATAAATGAGCAACTGGATAACGTCTGTCCAAATCACCGCGGTGAGTCCCCCTTCAAAAGTGTAGAAGAGGGTCAGCGCTGTGATGATGAGCAGAGCCGCCAATACGCCACTCTTGAAAACAACCCCAATCACAATCGCGATGGCGAACACGCGAACGCCTTCAGCCAAAGCTCGCGTGGTGAGGAACAGCGCCCCGGTGAAGACCTTCAAGGCCCGGCCGAACCGCTGCTCGATAAGCTGGTAAGCCGTGAACATTTCACCCGCAAAGTACCGGGGAATGAGAGCGAAGCTCACTACCACGCGGCCCACCAGGTATCCAAACACCAGTTGCAGGAAGCCCAGGTTGGAATGGTAAGCGATGCCGGGCGTGCTGATGATGGTCAGGATGCTGGTTTCGGCTGATACAACGGAAAAAGAGATTGCCCACCAGGGCAGACGACGCCCGCCCAGAAAATAATCGTGTAAGGTCCGCTGCCTCTTCCGGAAATGGGCTCCGAAGATGGTGATGGCGCCGAGGTAGGCGATCACCACCAGGAGGTCAAGCCAACTAATTGCCACGCGCGCTCCTTGGAACCAGCTCTCAGCCGTCAGCTTTCAGCGATCAGCGTACAGCCGTCAGGAAGGATACCCGTACAAGTGACGAGTGACAAGTGACGAGTGACGAGCGGAAAAGCAGGTTACAGGTGGCAGTAGCGCAGGTCCCGTCCCGCAGGGCGGGAGACCTGCGCCTCTTCAAACACAGAAAGCAGAAGGTCCAGCAGTATGAACAAAGTTGTGCAGCCAGATATCAGGCGTTTGGGGATCAAAAAGCCGCCCCAGTGTCATTCTGAGGCCCCCGTTCTTTGGGGCCGAAGAATCCCTGCAGTTTCCTTGAACGGCCATCCAGTGGATGTTTCCTGCGAACTGCGGAGATCCTTCGTCGTCCGCCAATAAGAATGGCGGACTCCTCAGGATGACATGCCTGGGGTGTGCGCCGTGTCTGTGCAACTCCAACTTCCGAGTTCGGGTTAAAGGCAGTAGGCGGTGGAGAGGCGAAAGCAGTTCAGAATTCAGCCTTCAAAACTCATAATTACTTCGGCCTCGGGCACTGCTCTTCAATGAATCAATGGCTCGATGATTCAGTGGCTCAATGACTCAATGATGCAATGTTCCTTGGGTTCAGCCGTCGGACGCAGTGAGCGATGATGTACTTGCGAACCTGATCGGGCATGCGAGGGTCGAGGCAGATGTCCCGAAGGTCGTTGACGGTGATGTCCGGCAGGAAGGCGAGCAGGCGAGCGAAAGGGGTCAGCGGATGGCGAATCAATGCCAGACGCAGGTGATAGGGGCGCGACCATCTTTCGTGATGGGAAAGCAACTCCATCAGCACGGCCGGGAGCTCGCTCAGGGCCAGAACCTTGAGCAGGTGGTCTTCCGAAAGGTAAGGATTGCTCAAGGCGGCGCGGATCAGCTCTGCATCCTGTGTTACAAGCAATGCGGCCGCGACGCGTCCCGAACCCCGGCGCGCCAGGGTTATCTTCTCTCCGCGGGGGAGGGCTTCCAGCTTTTTCAAGACCGTTTCCTCCGCCAGCTTTTTCACCTGCGGGGGCGCCGCCGGAGTCTGGCTCACCCGCGCCAGGTCGAAAAGGTGGAGGACTTTCATCAGAGGCAAGGAAACCAGGCGAGGGGTCCTGGGATGACGGACAAGGGCAAGCTTCACACGGTAACTGCGCACGGCCTGGGCGTGTTGACCCAGTTCGCGCAGCGCCTCCTTGGGCAGGTCCTGGCGCTCCAGCAGGCGGAGCAGATCGTGCTCCTTAAGGTTTGGGTTGCGCGCCAGGGCGAGCAGGACTTCCTTGGCCGTTTCCTTGAAAAACGGCTCGAGCCTGGAGCGGGGGACCACCGCAGCCAGTCCGGCTCGTTCGGCGACCGGGGTGTGGGAATATGCTTCTGCCATCCTTTCCTGATTCTAATAGGTCTCTTGGACCGCTGCAACGCCGCACCCATCATCGGGCCCGGCTGACAAAACAATGTCCGCCGGCGCAATCCGCCCGAATAGTGGTATGATATGTGTGTCAGCGAGAGAGGCTATCTTTCTCCCGCCGTCAGCATCCAAGTTAACAGATGAAAAACGTCAATGGGCGGGTGAAGGGTAAGTACGATTTTGCTTGAATTGTTCTTCAATCCTTGATATTTGAATTGCGTCATTTTATAGAGTCACTTCGTCCAGCAAACGCTTACGGTGTGCGCGGACCGCAAGGTTTGAAGAAGGAAACGAGATGGAGCGCGCCCGAATTCTCAACAAAGTCAAAACCCCAATACAGAGGTAGCGTGACAATGAGGAAACCAACTGCGCTTTGGAGCTTCACCCTGCTAGTCAGCCTTGTGGTATGGACGCCTGCGGTGCAGGCTGCCGCCAAACCACAGCACGTCCTGAGGGGGGCATTCGCTCATCAATGGAATGCGCCTCCGCAAGCAGCACCGGCCAAGAACTGGAAGAGCAGGGACGAATACGACGCCTATACTGCAATGGGCAATGAGAAGGACCCTAACAAGAAGATCTCGCTGGCCGAGGCGCTCCTCCAGAAGTATTCGAACTCGGACTTCAAGGATCTCGCCTACGTTGTGGAGATGCAAACCTACCAGCAATTGAACCAACCCGATAAGGCCGTCGAGGCAGGTCATAAGGCTCTGGAGGCCAACCCGGAGAATCTTGATGCCTTGAGGTTCCTGAGTTTTGTGTTCCCGTTCGTTTACAAGGCCGACGATCCCGAGGCGCCGGCCAAGCTTTCGCGCGCTGAGAGCGATGCCAAGCATGGCCTCGAAGTGCTCCAGAAGCTACAGAAGCCCGCCGGGGTTTCCGATGAACAGTTCAACCAGGCGTTGAAAGGTTTGCGGGCGGTCTTTAACGGGACCGTGGGGTTTGTGGCCCTTCAGCGCAAGGACTACGCGGCTGCCATCACTTCCTATAAAGCCGCTTCCGAAGACAACCCCAGTGATTGGTACGTCTTTTATCGCATGGGTCTGGCGTACCTGTACTCGAACCCTCACGATTACGACCATGGCATCTGGTATATCGCTCGCGCCTTAGCCCTGGCTCAAGCCGCGCCGGACCCGAACGCCGACGAGTTCGGCAAGTACCTTAAGCAGACCTATATCGGATATCACGGTAACGACCAGGGATTGCAGGACATCGTGACACAAGCCGCCTCTTCCGTGAACCCACCCGACGGTTTCAAAGTGGTCGCGATGGAAGCTCCGAAGCACACCGGGAACGCCCAGGTTGATGGCTTCAATGACATGACCTACCCTCTCAAATTCGGCGGAGAGACCGCGCAAAAAGCCTGGGACATCCTGAAGGGACAAGCCCTCGGGCTGGGAGGGGTTGTGGAGAGCGTCGTGAAAGGTTCAGAAGCTGGAACCTATCTGGTCCGTATCGGCATCCTTGACACGACGAAGGCCACGCCGGGTGCCTACGACATTGAGGTGAAGGACTCGAAGCAGCCCAATGTCAAAAACCTTGCGCCGGGCGACGCCGTCACTTTCAAAGGTACAGCGGATTCTTATACAGCCACGCCCAACGTCGTGTTGACGGTAGCTGGCGAGATTACCCAGCCCGACCCGCTGCCCGACAAACCACCGGAGAAGCCGAAAGCCCCCGTGCATCACCACCCTGCGCATACGACCACACAGTAAACCAGAGCTTCCGGACCAAGAAATTGCGCAGCGCCGAGCCAAAAGGCTGGGCGCTGCGCTCTTTTTGGCAGGCAAGAACAAATCCGCAGATTGCGCAGATGACGCAGATGAGTGAAGAAAGACGCGACGAGAGGACCTACGCCATCATCGGGGCGGCGATGGAGGTACACCGCGACCTGGGGACGGGGTTTCTCGAGGCGGTATATCAAGAAGCGCTGGCCCGTGAATTCACCTTGCGGGGAGTTCCATTTCGCCGCGAGGTCGAGTTGCCGGTGTTTTATAAAGGCGAAAAGCTCAGCACGAGTTACCGCGCCGATTTCATATGCTTCGACTCGGTGATTGTGGAGCTGAAAGCCTTGGCCCGGCTGACGGGGGTCGAGCAGGCTCAACTGATCAACTACCTCAAGGCCACGGGCTTTGAATTCGGCCTACTGCTGAACTTCGGCGCACCGTCACTTGAATACAAGCGATTTGTCCACAGTAAGTGATCCGCAGATTGCGCAGATGACGAAGATGAGTCAAGACTGGCGTTAATCTGTGCCATCTGCGGAATCTGCGGATTATACCCACACTCGTTGCCTTGACCGGATCGTTGAGAGTGTGTTAGGTTGGTTGACTTGCATTGATGGCTTTTGTCGCTTGGGGGAGAAAGGTTGGCGACGCCGACAGGACTGGCTTTGAAGCGCACGGCGCTCAATTCTTTGCACAAGGCCCTGGGCGCCAAGATGGTGGAATTTGGGGGCTGGGAGATGCCGGTGGAGTATTCCGGCATCATCCAGGAACACCTCGCGGTCCGAAGGGCGGCAGGGCTTTTCGATGTAAGTCACATGGGGGAGATCGAGGTCAGTGGGCCTCGTGCTTTATCGCTCCTCCAGCACATCACTTCCAACGACGCGTCCCGCCTGAAGGATTTTCAGGCCCAATACAGCGCCTTGATGCATCCAAAAGGAAGCGCCGTAGATGACTGCGTGGTACACCGCTTGGCGAAGGACCATTACTTCCTCTGCGTCAACGCGGCGAACGCGGACCGGGATGTGGATTGGATGGTTCAGCACAACGGCGTTGGGGCTGAGGTGCGCAACGTTTCCGGCGAGTATGCGCAGCTTGCTCTTCAAGGCCCACACGCCGTGGAGATCATATCCAAGGTGGCGGACACGACGGTCGCGGGGCTCAAGTATTATTGGTTTTGCCGCACTCGATGCTGCGCTGTGGAGGGCATTCTGGCGCGCACCGGCTATACCGGCGAAGACGGATTCGAATTTTATTTCCCGCCGGCAGAGTCGGAGAAGGTGTGGAACACACTGATCGAAGCTGGCAAGCCGGAAGGGTTGGTTCCCGCAGGCCTGGGCGCAAGGAACACCCTCCGGCTCGAGGCAGGCTACCCCCTTTACGGCCACGAGCTCGATGAAGAAACCACCCTGCTCGAAGCCAACCTGGGTTGGATCGCGAAGCTTGAAAAAGGTGAATTCATCGGCTGTGATGTCCTGCTGCGACAACGAGCCCAGGGCCCGCGCAAGAAGCTGGTGGGTTTTGAAATGACCAACCGGGGAATTGCGCGCGACGGTTATAGTGTTTACGTCGAAGGCAAAATCGCCGGCCATGTGACCAGTGGTTCGTACGCGCCGTTTTTGAAGAGGAACATCGGCATGGCCTACATCTCCCCCTCCCTGGCTGAGGTGGGCCGGGAGATTGAAGTCGATATTCGTGGCAAGATGGCAGGCGCGCAGATTGTTCCCCTGCCCTTTTACAAAAGGCAGAAGTAGATCGGGAAATCGGCTGATCGGGAGATCGGGTGAACTGTCGAAAAGCGAAAAACGAAAATCGAAAGCTCGCGGCGATTTTCGTTTTTCGAGTTTCGATTTTCGAGCTTCCTGTTCACCCGATCTCCCGATCACCCGATCACCCCATCTCCGGTCCCGTGAGAGAGTGAGCATCCATGTATCCCCAAGAGTTTCTCTACACAAAAGAGCACGAGTGGATCCGAGCGGACGAAGAGATCGGCACCATCGGCATTACTGACCACGCCCAAAAGGAACTGGGCGATATCGTGTATGTTGAGCTTCCGAAGCCGGGTGAACACGTGGCCGCCAACGAGAGCTTCGGGACGGTCGAATCCGTGAAGGCAGTCTCCGAGATCTACTCCCCTGTCAGCGGAGAAGTGGCTGCCGTGAACACCAAGCTACAGAACAATCCCGAGATGCTGAACAGCGATCCCCACGGCGAAGCATGGCTGGTTCGGGTGCGGCTCTCGGACCGCAGCGAGATCGAAAAGCTGATGACCGCGGATGAGTATGAAGCTTATATCCAAAAGGAAAAATCCACCTGATGCGCTATTTGCCCAACTCTGACTCCGACCGCATCGCCATGCTGAAAGCCACGGGCCGGAGCAGCGTTGAAGAACTCTTCGAGCGGATTCCCAGCGAACTGCGACTCCGGGGCCGGCTCAACCTGCCGGGGCCGCTCTCCGAGCCCGAAATCCTGGCCTTCTTCCGCCAAGCCGCGAGCCGGAGCAGCCGCGAGTATGTCTCGCTGTTGGGCGCCGGAGCGTACAGCCATTACATCCCCGTGGCCGTGAACGCGCTTCTTTCGCGCGGCGAATTCTTCACCGCTTACACGCCCTACCAAGCGGAGATCGCCCAAGGCACCTTGCAGGCGATGTTTGAGTTCCAGACCCTGATGACGCAGCTCACGGGCATGGAGGTCGGCAACGCTTCGCTTTACGATGGCTCCACGGCTACCACGGAGGCGGTCCTGATGGCCATGCGCGTCACGCGTCGCAGCCGCGTGCTCATGGCCCGCACGGTGCATCCGGAATACTGCCAGGTGCTCGAGACCTTCATCAGGCACCAGGGAACTGAGCTCCAGCAAGTTCCCTACGGCGAATCGGGCCAGCTTGATCTCGCCAGACTCGAATCCGCCCTCAATGCCGAGACGGCGGCGGTGGTGGTGCAATCGCCCAATTTCTTCGGAACTCTGGAACGCACGCACGAGATTGCGAAAGTCGTGCATCGAAGCGGCGCCCTGCTGATCGTGAGCATCGCAGAACCCTTGTCGCTGGCGATCGTCAAGCCGCCCAGCGAGGCGGACATCGTCTGCGGAGAGGCGCAATCCTTGGGTGTGCCCGTGGCCTTCGGCGGGCCTTACGTTGGCTTTCTGACCGTGAAGGCGAAGTTCCTGAGGCAAATGCCGGGCCGCTTGGTCGGCCAGACGGTGGACACCGAGGGCCGCCGGGGCTTCGTGCTGACCCTCGCCACGCGTGAGCAACACATCCGGCGCGAGAAGGCCACCTCCAACATTTGTACCAATCAGTCGTTGTGCGCCTTGGCCGTGACCATCTACCTCAGCCTGTTGGGGAAAAATGGACTGAAAATGCTGGCTGAGCAGAACCTCGCCAAGGCTCGGTACGCCGCCAGGCAACTCGCGACTATCCCCGGTGTCGCCACTCCATTCACCGGCCCGTACTTCAATGAGTTCGTTGTCAGGACGCCCGGCGACGCGGACGAGTTGCTGGCCGAATTGCAAAAGCGAAAGATCATAGGTGGCCTGAACCTGGAGCGATTCTATCCGGAACTGCGAAACCACCTCTTGGTCTGCGTCACCGAGACTGTCAGCCGGGAGGCGATTGACCGTACGGTGGAGGTTTTCAGTCGCGCTGCCGGTCCAGGACTGGTCGCTCAAACGGCAGCGCGCGCTTAGGGACAGGCCTTATACGTGCCGTCCCTCTCCCCCGGGGAGGAGAGGGGAGAATGTAGAAACTCCAGAGGCAGGTCATATATCTGCCCAGCAGATTTCGAAACAATGGCTATGGAAAATCGAATTCGTGAGGCACGGCCTCACGTTAACAGAAACGAAAAGCTGATCTTCGAAAGGAGCACGCCTGGGAAATCCGGCGTGGACCTCCCGCCACTGGACGTGCCCCCTGTATCACCGGAAGAACTCTTGGGCCCGGAGTTCAGCCGGGGCGAAGTCAAGGGCTTTCCGGAGGTCTCGGAACTGGAAGTCATTCGCCACTTCACGCGCCTTTCCTCCTGGAATTACGGAGTGGACACGGGCCTCTATCCGCTGGGCTCCTGCACTATGAAGTACAACCCGCGGATCAATGAAGTGGTGGCGCGCCTGGAGGGCCTCGCAACGGACCATCCCTACGCTCCTGAAGCTTTGGTCCAGGGCTGTCTAGAAGTTCTCCACGAAACAGCGCGTTGCCTGAAGGAAATAACCGGCATGGACGCGGTCACGCTTCAGCCTGCGGCGGGCGCGCAGGGCGAACTGACTGGCCTGCTGATGATCCGCGCCTGCCTAAGCGAGCGCGGCAACCCGCGGAAATACATCCTGATCCCCGATTCGGCGCACGGAACGAATCCCGCTAGCGCCACTATTTCGGGCTACGAGGTTCAGAACATCAAATCCGATGAGTGCGGTTGCCTTGACCTTGCCGGGCTCGATCGCACCATGACGGATAAAGTTGCGGGATTGATGCTCACCAATCCCAATACGCTGGGCATCTTCGAGTCGCAAATCCGGGAGATCGCGGACCTGGTGCATTCCAGAGGCGGCCTCCTGTATATGGATGGGGCCAACATGAACGCGCTGGTAGGCGTGGCGCGGCCGGCGGATTTCGGCGTGGACGTGATGCATCTGAATCTGCACAAGACCTTCACCACCCCTCATGGCGGTGGCGGCCCGGGCTCGGGGCCGGTAGCAGTGAGGAAGGTTCTTGAGCCTTACTTGCCCTTGCCCGTCGTCGAGCAGGCGGCGGATGGAACGTTCCATCTGGACTACAACCGGCCCCGGAGCATCGGTCGGGTGCGCGCCTTCTACGGCAACTTCGGCATGGCGGTGCGCGCGCTCGCTTATATCCAGGCCAATGGCTTCGAAGGCTTGCGTCAGACCACCCAGGACGCCGTGCTTAACGCCAACTACGTGATGAGCCAGTTGAGAGACTTTTTCGACCTTCCTCAGGGCTGCGCATGCCTGCACGAGTGCGTGTTCTCTGACCGCCGCCAGGCGGCGCGCGGCGTCCGCACCAGCGACATCGCCAAGCGGCTCATCGATTACGGCTTTCATCCTTACACCACAGCGTTTCCGTTGATTGTCTCCGGCGCGCTGATGATCGAGCCCACGGAGAGCGTCAGCAAAGAGGAAATGGACTCCTTCATCGACGCGCTGCGGTCCATTGCCCGAGAGGTCGAGGAGAATCCGGAATTTGTCCTCAAGGCCCCTTACACCACGCGCGTCACGCGCCTGGATGAAGCCGCCGCGGCGCGCAAGCCCGTCCTGCGCTGGAAACCTTCCCACTAACCGTCTGTATTCTCGTAGGCCTGTTCGGCGGTTGCCGCCGGAGCAAGGCTCGCGCTGACGCGGTCATGTTGTCAATGAGGTTATCGATGGACGCGATTAGGAAGTTTGCAGTCTTTTTCGCCATTCTCCTCTGCGCCCTTGTAGCCGGGCTGTCACCCTCTAGGATAAGCGCAGGCGAATTGAATGCCGCTGCGCTCGTCCTGGTTAACTCGCGCTCACCGGGTTATGAGGATTTTGCGCGTTACCTGGAACCCTACCTCATTCAATTCGGTATTCCGTACGAGGTCCACGACATTGCTCAGGGCAGGGCCGGACCCGACTTTGCGAACTATGCGCTGATAATTATCGGCCATCGAGCGTTTGACGTTCCCCGCACCTTCTTTACCCAGGAACAGGAGCAGCAACTTTTGGCGGCTATCGCAGGCGGGGTCGGCCTGGTGAGTTTTGACGGCCTGTTGATCGCCTGGGGAGACCGGCGCCCACACTTGCTTTACCGCTACGCCATCGAACCATTTGCACTGGGATTGATTTCGCCGGCGCAAGCAGCAACGATCACTGTTGGTGCGCCCACTGCAAATACAGCCGGCGCCCCTGCAAGCCATTACATCATTTCACTCGGCCCGGTTCCGCGCACGGTCCGGCTCAAGCGCGCAATTCTCATTCCTGGAGTAGCTCCAGGACCTAACGTGTCTGTGCTCGCGACGTGCGGAAGTGAACCCCTTTTGATGACGGCCCGGCACGGCAGCGGTCGGGCGGCGGTGTGGACCAGCTATGAATGGACCAGGCCGGACGTGAAGGGCAAGGTCTATGGCCTGGATGACTTGGTCTGGCGCAGCCTGGTATGGGCGGCGCGTAAGCCGTTCGTCATGCGCGGCATGCCGCACTATCTTGCCCTGCGGATCGATGACGTTTCGGGGTTTGGGCTGGGCGCCAACCGGCATCTTGGTTACGTCGAAACTGCGAATCATTACGGCCTGAAACCGTGGCTGGGCGTCTTCCTCGACGACCTCCGGGAAGACCCTGAAGCCGTCCAAACCCTGGCCAAGCTGACACGGCAGAGGCTGGCCACGGCCTCGGTCCATGCCCGGCGATGGCCGAATTTCTTCTACCTGGATGAGCCGCTCTGGCACGACGAGCATGGCGCGAACGTCGCGGGGCACGACTGGCCAGAGGATCAAGTGAGGAACAACTTCGCCGATGCCGAGCACTTTTTTCGTGACCATGGGATTCCGAAATCCAAAGTAGTGATTCCCCATAACTACGAATTCGGGACCAACGTTTTTGGCGGGCTCGAGCGGTGGGGGGCGGAATTCGTCTCCACACCCGTTGCGCCGGGAAAAGGCTACGGCTCAGCAACCCTGCGGGCCGCGCCCTACCTCAAGTCCGAATACTCGTTCGCGAGCAACGGGAATGATCCCATTTATATTGCCGATTGGCTGGAAGTTCCCGGCCATGCGGAATTCGACCACAAGTTTTTCAATTTCCTCGAGGAAATACGTGACGTCACGGGCTACGAATGGACCCCGAGCGGCGTGCCGGTCCAGGAGGCGATTCGCCGGGGACTGGTCGAGTGTCGGCGTGGGTTCGACAGTATGCTGCCGGCAGTCCTTTTCACCCACGAATCCGATCACATCCAACATATTCAGCCCGCCGACTGGGACGAGATTCTCAAAGGCGTCATGGATGGCCTGAAGCCCTATCAGCCGGTCCCGGTAACACTGGATTTCCTCTCTCAGTATTTGCGCGCCCTGCACACCTCCCGGCTGAAGGCGGCGCGTGGCAATGCTGAATCAGGCGAGGGGAGTGTGGAATTCGAGGGGTTTTCGGATTTGCCCACAAAGTTCTACATCTTCGAGGAGGCCGGGCAGGATGTTGTTGCGCACGAATGGGAAGCTCCGGCCTTTCAGGGAACTCGATCCGTAGGGTGGGGGGTGCCGGGACAGAAGTAGCACCTTGTATGCTTCCCTGCTCTTGGCGAAAAAAGCCGTGGGCATTTCGGGAGGCGGGGACTGCCGAACTACCTATTGCGGTCGCTCGGTTTGTCACTTGACAGTCCACCACCGGCGTAATAAGAAGGGATGGCCGTCATCGCGCGCGCTGGAGGCCTCATGATTTTCCCTCACCGACGTGATTTTCTGAAACAATCCGCTGCTATGCTGGCCCTGGGAGCTGAACCGTCAGCGGGCGAGCAGGTGCAACCAAGTCGCCAACCTGAGGCCGGCGAGGCGTTCTCCACTTTCCAGGCCAGGCGCCGCCAAGAACTCTGGAGCCTGCTCGGCGACTTGCCTTGGGCTCACAAACCTGGCCCAGCCAAGCTAGTGAAAACCGAGAAACACGATGGCTACACTCTCGAGAGACTGGTCCTGGATCTTAATGGCGTCGAACCGGTCCCGGCGCTGCTGTTGATCCCGGACAAGCGCCAGAAGCCGGCTCCGGGGCTGCTCTTCATCCACTGGCACGGTGGAATGTATGACCTGGGGAAGGAACAACTGCTGGTGGGAGCAGAAGCCCAGCCTGCCTATGCGCCCGTCTGTGCGCAAAAGGGCATCGTGACGCTGGCCATCGATAGCTGGTGTTTCGGCGAACGCCAACGCGAAGCGGACGGCCGCACGGGTGAGGAAGATGCTTTCAAGTTGATGCTCTGGAGGGGCCAGGTACTCTGGGGAATGATGATGTTTGATGAATTCCGGGCGTTCGATTACCTCGCCAGCCGGCCGGAGGTTGATTCCCGGCGACTGGGAGCGCTGGGCATGTCGATGGGCTCGACCAAGGCCTGGTGGCTGGCTGCCCTCGAACCACGCGTCGACTTGTGCGTGGATATCTGCTGCCTCACGGATTTTGAGGAATTGATCAGGACTCACAACCTGAAAGGCCATGGGATCTATTACTACGTGCCCTCCTTGCTGAAACACTTCCAGACTTCCGAGATCAATGAGCTGATTGTCCCTCGTCCTCGACTGAGCGTGAACGGCCGCCAGGACTTGTTAACGCCGCCCGCCGGTGTTGAGGGGGTCCGGGATTACCTGCTCGCACTGTATCAAAAATACGGAAAGCCCGGCGACTGCCGGATCGAGCTTTTCGATTGCGGACACGTTGAGCTGCCGGAAATGAGGAAGCTGATTCTGGAATGGATGGATAGCAGGTTGGTACAAAAAGCCCATTAAGTGTCATCGCTTCGGCCCCCTACATATGGGGGCCATGATTCCGGAAAAGCCCACCATTTTGTGGTTTTCGCTTTACTTCCCTCCTTTTTCGTGCTAACTATTCTGTGAAGTTATTGGGGATGCTCGCATCAGCCTTTTCGTGCGCGCCAGAAGGTAAGCTTGGGCCGGGGCGAGCGAGGTCTGTGCCGGAACGTTTTTGCCACATCAGGTGGCGAACCACGATGCTGAATCTGCGTCGGCCACATCGCTCGCCCTGCACAAATTATTTAGCGATGCTTCTGGCTTCCATTTCAACGCGAGCGCAGGCTCGCACCTCCTTGGAACGACCAGAGGGGAGGTGTGCAAATTGTATAAACTAAAAAAACTCGAGCTGCTCGGCTTCAAGTCATTCGGGGATCGCTCGCGGCTTGAATTCGCGGATGGCGTTGCGGCCATTGTGGGGCCGAACGGCTGCGGCAAATCCAATCTGTCAGACGCCGTCTCCTGGGTTCTCGGAGAGCAGAGCGCGAAGAGCCTGCGCGGCGAGCGCATGGCTGACGTCATCTTTAACGGCACCGGCACAAGGCCTCCCACGAGCATGGCGGAAGTCAGCATGACGCTCGTCGACCCCGAATACAACGAGGCGGGCTTTCCGGAAGAAGAGCAAGAACGCCGGCAAGTGGAGGCGCAAGAACCTGAAGCTGCGGCAGGCAACAACGATGGCGAGGGAGAGTGGAGCCGACCGCCCAAGCTTCGCCATCGCGCCGGCGAGATCACGGTCACACGCCGGCTGTTTCGCTCCGGTGAGAGCGAGTATCTCATCAACGGCCAAGTCTGCCGCCTGCGTGACATCCAAGACTTGTTCATGGGCACAGGACTGGGCCCGGAATCTTACGCCATCATCGAGCAGGGGCGAATCGGGCAGGTTCTGAGTTCCCGGCCATCGGACCGGCGCCTGATCCTGGAAGAGGCAGCGGGGGTTTCCAAGTATAAGACGCGCAAGCGGCTTGCCGAGGCCAAGCTGGAATCTTCGCGGCAGAACCTGGCGCGCATCGCCGACATCCTGGAGGAAGTCACCAAGCAGGTGAACTCGCTGAAGCGCCAGGCCTCCAAGGCGCGGCGATACAGGGAAATTCACGACGAACTGCGCGCGCGACTGAAAGTGGTCCTCACCTCACGGTGGGTGGCCCTGGAAGCGCAATGCGCCCGGCTGGGGGATGAAGTGGCCCAGGCGCAGGAAGCGTGCGGGCTGGCGGCGCAGCGGCTCGAAGCCCTGGAGCTGGAGCAGAAGGCCGCCACACAAAAGCACGAGGAGTGGGAGCGCCAGCTCACGCAATTGCGGGAGCAGATCGCGCAAAGCAGCCTGGAGCGCGAGCGGTTGCTCTCGCGCTGCGAACAAGTTCGCCAGCAGGCGGCGAGCCTTGAGGGACGGGATACGGACGCGGCTCGGGAAAGGGCGGATTTCCAGACCCAACTGGCTTCACTGGAACAGCAAAGCAACGAAAGAACCCTCCAGCTCGAACAGGTCCAGCAGGATTGGACGGCGGCGCAAGGCGCGCGGGCGCAACTGCTGTCGCGCCAGGACTCACTAAGCATCCAGGTAGCAGCAACGGAGGAACAGGTAGAGTCATGTCGCCAAGCCATGCTTGCAGCCGTGAGCCATGCGGCGGAGCTTCGCAACCAGCTTGTGCAGGCTGAGGAAGCGGGCTTGGCGCTCTCCCGCCAAGCGACGCGCACCGAGTCCGAGCAGCAGCGCGTGGAGCGGGAACACCAGCGGTGGGCAGACGAGCTGGAGGTTTTGATCGCTGCCCAGCAGCAAGACACGACCTCGCTGGCAGACTTGGCGAAGGCGCTGGGCGAAACCGTGGTGGCGCTCGAACAGGCGCGTGGCGAGGAAGCTTCCCGGCGATCGGTTCTTGAGACGCTTCGCCGGGAACACTCCGGGGCCGTGGCACGCAAGCAGGCGCTGGAGGAATCGCTGGCCCGTCACGCTTACAGCACGGAAAGTGTGCGGCGGCTGCTCACGGGGGAGATCCCCACGAACGGGCATCAGTTCCATCCCCTCGGCGTGCTCGCCGACTTCGTGGAAGTCTCGCCGGGCTATGAAGAAGTGGTGGAAGACTTCCTCAAGCTCGAACTCGAGTGTGTGGTGGTGGAACAACATGAGCAGGCCCGCTCCGGCATCGCGCTGCTGCGCGAGGAAGGAAAAGGGTGGTCCACCTTCTTCGTTACGCATATCCCCCCGAATGACCGCTCGTATGGGCAAGCCCACGCTGACCTCCTTGCCGAGCCGGGAGTGGTGGCGCAGGTGCGGGACCTGATAAGCTTCCAGAAATCTCTTGGGTTGAATGGCGACCTGGGGCTGCCAGCGCTGGCCAATGCCTATCTGGTTGAGGACCCCGCAACCGCCCAGCGGCTGGCAGGCGCCTACCCTGAATGCCACTTCCTGACCCGGACCGGTGAGCACTATCAGCATCGCTTGGTGTCCGGGGGCAAAGGCTCAAGCGCCGGGCCTCTGGCACTTCGCCGTGACTTCCGAAAACTCGAGCGCCGCGCCGCCGAGCTGGAAGGCAAAATCCAGGCGAGCGAGGCTGCGCTGGCCGAAGCTGCGAGCCGCCTGACGCAACTCGCAGAGAACCACGGGAACCTGACAGCGGCCAAGCAGGAAGCGGAAAAGAGAGCCGTGGTCGCCAACGAGAAAACGCGCCAAGTACGAGAGGCTTGGGAGCGCGCGCGCGACCAGCTCAAGATCCTCCAGTCCGAAGCCGCAGCGCTTCAACGCGAGCTCGCCTCAGCCGATGAGCGGAAAGCCGGCCTGCGGTCGGAACTGGGGGTGGCCGGAGATGAAAAGACGCGGCGCGAGGAAGCCATCACACGGTCAACCGGCGCACTTCGCGGACTTCGCATGGACCTGGAACGTCTTTCGCAGGAACTGGCCGAGGCAAGCGCCCGCAACAGCGCGCTGGAAGAAAGGACACGCGCCGCCGGGGCCGAGGTGGCGCGCCTGCTGGGCATGTGCGAGGACGTACGCAGCCGTATGACGCGCCTCCAGCAACAATCGGAGAGCTGGCGCGAACAGCGGCAGCGGCTGGCAGAAGAGGGCGAGACCATTGGGGTTCGCCTGCATGAGCTGGAAGCCGCACTCGAGATGGCGCGGGTGGAGCTTCAGCACCTCGAGCAGGAATCTGGGGCGGTCAAGGCTCAGCGCGTGGCGCTCAGCCCGCAGGTGGACGCTGCGCGAGTCGAACTTGAGGCCCGTCGCGCCAGGCGTTCGGAGGCCGACGTGGCGTTCGCCCGGGCTGATTCCGACCGCACCCACCATGCGCAACAGTTCCGCGAGGAACTGCACGCGGAACCTTCCGCCGTGCTCGCGGAGTTACCTCCTCCGCCGGTGCTCGCGGGCGAAATCTTGCTGGCCGCTGAGGACGAGGTTCACCAACTCAAGACCCGCATCGAGAACCTGGGGCCGGTCAACATGATGGCGCTCGAAGAACTCCAGGAAGCCGAGGACCGGCTCACCTTCCTCGATACCCAGCGCCAGGATCTGCTGGCTTCGATTGAGGACACAAGCCAGGCGATTCGCGAAATCGATCAGGTCTCGCGCCAGCAATTCCTGGAAGCATTCCAGGCGATCAACGGATACTTCGCTGAGACTTTCCACACCCTCTTTGGCGGCGGAGTGGGCGAGATGCGGCTGACGGATGAATTGGATGCGGACAGCGGCATCGACATCGCCGCCCAGCCTCCCGGCAAACGGCTGCAGAATGTGCTGTTGCTCTCCGGGGGAGAGAAAGCGCTGGCGGCGCTGGCGCTACTCATCGCGATCTTCCGCTACACCCCGAGCCCCTTCTGCATCCTGGACGAGGTGGATGCTCCGCTCGACGAGTCGAACATTGACCGCTTCAGCCGCATGGTCGAACAGATGAGCCGGCACACCCAGTTCATCCTGATTACCCACAGCAAACGGACCATGGAAATCGCACGAGTGATGTACGGCGTCACCATGGAGGAACCGGGCGTGTCCAAGCTGGTCTCTGTCCGATTCGAGGCGGTGGAGGCTGAGCCGGCCGCGGTGCCCGCCTGATCGAGCAGTGACAAGTGACGAGCGACAAGCAAGTGAAATCAGTGGCGCGTGTCCTTTCAAAGATCGGAGAGTGAAATGACAGAGAGTAAAGGGCAAATTGGAACCGCCATACGGAAGGCCGCCCGTAATCGGAGCCTCGACCTGGAATTGACCGAAAAGGGATTCCTGGTCGCCACCAAAGGGAATTTCCAGCGCTGGGTAGTGTCTGGCCACATCTACCCAGAGTTGCCAGAGGCCTTGGAGCAGGCATATGGTTTCGCCCGGAGCGCAGCCAGGGGCCTGTCCCCCGATGTCTATGTGCTCGACATCAACCAGGATGAGATTTGCCGGCTCGAGATTATGAAATGAATCCCCGTCCTCAGGTGAAGTCTTCCGCCCGCAGCGTATAATGATGCTGTGTTATGGACGCGCGTCCCGAGCCTCTGACGCTGTGAGATTCTGTGCAGAGAGAAACCCGCATCCCCTGTTCCGCTTCTGATGCTTCCGCCCCTTGACTCCTCACTCTTGGGTGGTGTCCTAAATGTGCGTTGGTCAACACGAAGCAATCCAGGCATTATCCGGGTGCGGCTAAACTCTCAACCCTGAGAATAATGCCCTTGGCGCATAACTCTGCGCTTTGAACAAGGCGGGGGGCCAACGTACCCTCTACCTGACGAAACCTTCGGGTATACGGTCATCAGACGGCAAGATCAAGAGGAAGGTCAGAGATATCCTTAAGCCTTCGCCCGGAGACCATGACGTCAAGCATCTCGCGCGAATCAGACAGTTGTTCGTCCGCCACGGTCTCCTTGAGCTCGGTCAAGGCGAAATGGTACACGCAGTCGACGTCGCCGGTGCCTAAAGCGATCGATGCCAACCTGCTTGGAAGGGGTTCCCCTGTGACTACGGCAATGTGGGGCAGCGGGCCTTTCCGATTGCGAATCAGTAAGCGTGCACCGCGAGCATTTCGCATTTATGCTCGTCGAGATGAGCGTCGAAATGTACGATAATGCGCCTGCTAGCGTGCCCCTGGCGAATGAGTCTTGGCTGGCAAGCGGCCCTCAACGCCAGCCGAGTGCGGAGGCCCAGATCTGATGAGCCAATACTGGCTTGTGGTGGGACCAGCGGAACACTGGCAAGTGGCTTTTGAGAACGGCAACATCTGGGGACTTCAGGACACAAAGAAAAGCTGGTGGGAGCGTCTCGCGGAAGGGGACGGCTTGGTCTTGTATGCTACGCGGCCAATTGGCGGCGCCGTGGGTCTAGGTAGGGTGAGAACCAAGTTCAAGCAGGACAAGCCGCTATGGCCTAAAGAAGTCCAAAGAAATGAAGTGCTCTGGCCGCTGCGCTTCGAATTTGACGTGGACTTCTGCCTTCCTTTAGACCGCTGGAAGGATTCCAAGTTGGTTATCGACGCCCTCCGGGCTGTAGCGCAGGCCGGATTTCAGCCGCTCAAGGAAAGCGCCAGAGACGTAGCGCTACAAGCGTTCGAGCCGCTGATGAGACCGCTTTCCGTCGGGACCGGCGACATAACGGGCTTACACGATGACATTAAAGCCAAACTCGTTGAAATGGGAGAGATCCAGAAATTCCTCGCTGAGGCTGAATATCCCATGGAAGCGACGAGGTTAGACGTGGTTTGGAGGCGAGTCGAGAAATCAGTGCCGACCTATGTGTTTGAGGTCCAGGTTGGCGGCGACATTTATCATGCTTTGGCGAAACTTAAACATGCCTACGACCTTTGGAACAGCCGCATCTTTCTTGTAGCCGCTGCACCGGAGAAGACCAAAGTCGACGGGCTGCTGAGCGGCACTTTCCACGAGATCCGTGAGCGCCTTACGTTCGTCGAAATCCAGCAAATACATGAGCTATACACCCGCAAGAAAGGCTACAAGGAACTTGAGGAGCACATTGGAATATTGTGATAACCATCCAAGGCGGTAGCTGACGCTACCGCAGTCCAAGGCGGGCTTCGCCCGCATATCGCATGACCGACTGGCCGCACAGTCCGATCCATCGCCTTTCACAAGCGGGGGCCTACATGGTGACCTGCGGCACGTATTTGAAGATTCACCACTTCCAGAGTGCCGAACGATTGCGTTTCTTGTGTGATGCCCTTCTGCGGTCGGCCGCCGAATTCGGTTGGAACCTTCAGGCCTGGGCGGTCTTTTCCAATCACTATCATTTTGTGGCGCTCTCACCGGCCCGCGCGGAGGGTTTGCAGGATTTTATCCAGAAGCTCCATTCCGACACCGCCCTCGCTGCAAATGAGTGGGACAGGACTCAAGGGCGACAGGTCTGGTTTCAATACTGGGACACCCAGCTCACCTATCAGAAATCCTACTTTGCAAGACTGAGCTATGTGCATCGGAATGCTGTTCACCACAAGCTCGTTCGCGAACCGTCGCTCTACCCCTGGTGTTCGGCAGGCTGGTTTCAGCGCCGAGCGACAGCGGCCTTTTACAAAACCGTCATGAGATTTGGGATCGAGCGCCTTAGGGTACCCGATAACTTCGAAGTGGAATGGGCACCCGAGAATTGACGGCGCCGCAGGCGCCTTGGAGTGCGGGAGCGACAGCTCCCGCCTTGGGCTCGCACGCGAAGCTGTGCAACCCTGGCGCGGCTAAACAGCCTTTGACAACCACCCCAGAAGGTGAGATGCACGCGCGTGCCCAGTACCAGTCAGGTCCGCGGCGATGCCTCGTTCATTTCCCCCATTGAATGTATGGGGGCTTGTCGACGGCACGTACGATACGTTGAGTGGGTTCGTCAGTGCATCCGACGTATTCCGCGCGATCCCTGGAGTATTTTTCGAGCGCATCCTTTCCCGATCGGGCCGTTACCCTGTAGTAAAGAAAAGTCCTGCCCACCGTTTGGACAACTGCTGACATCGACGCCAGGCAAAATCACCTCTGCGACCTTGCTCTGGAAGTGTGGCCTCTTAACCTCGTGGCTGATTGATTGGGACGCTTCTTCGTCGTTTGATCGAGCCTTCCGCGGTCGAGGGCAACTTCCCAGCTGACCAACACACATTCAGGAAACTACCCGCTCCTGATTCCTGACTCCTGTCTTTATCTGGTGCTTTATTCCAATCTCTACCCCACATCCAGTAGGCTCAGTTAAAAGCGTGCGGCCCCTTTTTTTTGGCCTCTTTTTTCGTTGACAACTCCTGCTGATGTTTTAGAATGGCGGATGCTCTGAGCCACCGCCATGCAAACAACTAGACAACCTGTTCTCACGGAGACCAGATTGCCCGGAGCAAGGCTTTTTTCCCGCGGCAAAGTTCGAGATGTATATGAGGCCGGGCCGGGGCAGCTTGTGATCGTCGCCACAGACCGTCTGTCGGCCTTCGATGTGGTCATGGGCGAAGGCATCCCGGGCAAGGGCTGGGTTTTGACGCAGCTCTCGTGCTTCTGGTTCGAGATGTTCGGGAAGTCCTTCCCCAACCACTTTCTGAGTTCCAAGCTGGAGGATTACCCCTCCGAGCTTCAGCCGTTTGCCGATCAATTGGAAGGCCGGTCGATGCTGGTGCGCAAGGCCGAACCCTTTCCCATCGAGTGTGTTGTCCGGGGATACTTGGCGGGATCAGGACTTAATGAGTACCGCGCCACAGGAAGAGTTTGCGGCATCGAACTGCCTGCGGGACTGAGCGAGGGGTCCAAATTCGACCAGCCGATCTTCACACCGGCGACAAAAGCCTCAACGGGCCACGACGAGAATATCACCTGGGAGGAGACCATCTCGAGAGTGGGGAGAGCGGCCGCCCAAGAACTGCGCGACTATAGCCTGGAACTCTATTCGAAGGCCAGAGATTACGCGGCAGGACGGGGCATCATCATCGCCGACACCAAGTTTGAATGGGGACGGAACGGAAGTAACATCATCCTCATCGACGAAATCCTGACCCCGGACTCATCTCGCTTCTGGCCCCAGCAGGGCTACCAGCCTGGCAAACCCCAGGCTTCGTTCGACAAGCAGTTCGTTCGCGATTACCTCGAATCACTTCACTGGAACAAACAACCTCCCTCACCTCCCCTTCCGCCTGAGGTGGTGGGGAAAACTAGTGAGAAGTACCGGCAAGCGTACAGTCTTTTGACTGGACAGAATCCTAATTGAAACAGGATGGGGCGCGGCTCGCGCTAAAGATCATGGGTGAATGGAACTGGCTCGATTGGACTTTTGGCGCCATCTTAGTGGCATCAACGGCTGCGGCCATCATGAAAGGGTTCATCCGGGAATTGATCTCCCTGGCCTCCCTGGTGATCGGATTGGTAGTGGCAGCGGTAGCATACCCAAGGGCCGCTCTCTGGTTCGAGGACCTGACGAAGTCGCACGAGATAGCCCTAGGCTTGGGTTTTCTGGTCCTCTTTCTGGGAACCCTGGCGCTGGGCAGTTTGGTTTCGCTACTGGCTCGGAAGTTGATTAAGACTGCCGGCATTCAATGGTTCGACCGGTTCCTGGGGGCGGTTTTCGGCCTGGTCCGCGGGGTGGTTGTGGATTGCATTCTACTCCTTGTTCTGCTAGCTTTCACCATTAAGCCGGAAGCTGTGCAGCAGTCATCTCTCGCCCCTTACGTCACCGCCGGAGCAAAGATTATTTCCCTGGCCATGCCCCGCAACCTCAAGGGGCAGTTTCGCCTGGGGTTTGAGAGGTTCAGAGAAACGCTGATTCAGAACGACAAGAAAGCCATTAAGAACTAGTCCTTGGTCATGCTTGCCCACCGGAAGGGTAGCCGAATTGGGAGGCTGAGGACAAGCCCATCAATGCTCGAAGTTCGCTTGTCATGCAAACCGAGCAAATACTTCCGCACTGGAGCACTGCCGTGAAAGACCAGCTAGAAGCTCTCGTCAACCGCATGATTGAACAAGGAATTCAGTTTCCCGACGCCATAACCGAATTCGAGAAACGGTTTATCCAGCGCATGCTCGAAAAGAACAACGGAAACCAGTCAAAGACAGCCCAAGCTCTGGGGATTCATCGCAACACCCTCAGCAGGAAAAGCGAAGAGCTCGGGTTGGATCACCAGCCCAAGCGGCGGAAACGACCCAAACGGTAAATGTTTGCATATTAACTTCTGCGGCAATACCTCGTTGCCTCTGATGAACAACCCCACATCCCTGCCCCGGGGGCGCCCCGCGCAATCGCCTCCGGGCCAGCCGCTCCTCCAGGCGCTCTTTCGATCGAATAAGTTGCTCCAGCACGCTCCGCGTTACCCCCGCCATGGAAGCTGGCCTTACCGATCACGTGTGGACATTGAAGGAATTGATAGCCTAAAGGGCCTTTATTGAATCGCCCGTCCTAGAGTACAAGAAACTCACTACTGCGGCTCGATTGCTTCAAAAAGAAGTAAGCCATCCGAAGACGATTTTCTTATTTTTTCAATAACATCCCTGATTCTTTTCATGGAAATAAGATGCGCGTTGACGGCGTAGTTCATATCTCGTGATACGCCACGAATGCCCTCAAATATCGTTAAGTAGGTATTAATAGTATTAAGAGCGGCATCCGTGGCTTTTAACATATCTCTCAGTGACCCATCCAATTCCTGCTTTGCGACCCAGCGATTTGGTAGCGTGCTTATCCATTTCAGCCATTCGTGGATTCCCTCCGCCAGGGGATCTCCTATTTGTTCTAAATCGGCACATTTTTTGTCTAACTGTCTGGAATAACTGTCCAGCATGTTTGCCGATTGCCTAACTCTCTTCAACTGTATCCGCGCTGAGGATGTCGATACGCCTTGAACTCTCTTTGTATACTCCCCCATGCAGATACCGACATTAGCTACGATATTCGATATTTCCTTTAGCTTTGGGGAAAGCCTATGCGCCCCCTCCTCAGTCTGCATCTTGTAATCGAGGAAGCCCTTAGCTTCGGCGCGGCGACCTCTCTTTGTTTTCTGCACAATCGCGAGCCGGCGTGCGATGCGTTGGGAAACTGCCAAGAGTAGCATTCCGAGTACAATGCATAAGCTGTATCGCACGCCCGGTCCCGTCAGCATCCTGAGAAGCATTTTCGATATCCCCAGAGCAATAGAAACGCCGTGCGCCGCACCCTTATCCGCCTCAGGCCATACCAAGAAACCAAAACAAACAACAAGACACCCCATGAACGCCAAAGCCGCAACTTGGCGTCGGCGAGTATCCCTAATCCATGGTATCTGCGTTACCGGATGGCAGAGTAGTGCCGCAAGGGCCACCAAAAGCAATATCGTCCACAGCGGCGTCTTCTCAAGGAGAAAAAGAACTATGGCCATAGCAGCCGCCAATAGCCACAAGATAAGGTCTGATCTAGACTTGTTGGATTCGGGATTTTGCTCCATGCCCGCAATCTTCTCACCGGGCGCCGTCTTGCGTCGATCTTTTTATTGCGCCCAGGCAAAGAAAAGGAGAATCTTCATCAGCGCAGATTTCAGACACCACCGAACGGCGTTGCATCTTGAGCGAAAGGCCGCATAAAATCCAAGTGCTTAACTTCCGAGGTGCAACCGGTTGCCATTATTCAAGTCGCTTTCCTTGACACTCGGACGCGTGCTGGCCCTCTATGGCGGTGTGGGGCTTTTCGCCATGTCGTTCCTGGACTCTTCTTTCGTTCCATTCCCGGGCATCAACGATCTGGCACTTATCGTTCTGGCCAGCCAGCATCCGGCTCGCGCGCCCTTCTATGCCTTCATGAGCACCGTGGGCTCGCTCTTGGGGTGTTATGTTCTCTATGGTATTGCGAGCAGTGGAGGGAGGTTGGCCGGGGGCAAATCATCCTCGACGAAGGGAAGCGCGCGTCGCTGGCTGGAGCGCAATGACCTTTTGGCGATGCTCGTGATGTCCCTGCTGCCTCCGCCGGCGCCCCTGAAGATCTCCGTGTTGACCGCGGGAGCTCTGCGCATGAATGCGCTGCGCTTCGGCGTTGCTTTGCTGCTGGGGCGAAGCTTGAGGTTTGGGGCGGAGGCCTGGCTGGGAGCGCGTTACGGCGCCCAGGGGGAAGCTTATGTGAAGAAGAACCTCGACTGGGTCTCGCTGGTGACTATCCTGATCGTTATCGGCTTGGCGCTTCTTTCCCGCTGGTGGAAGGGTCGCCAGGCCGCTTCGGATGATTCCGGGTAAGTCCCAGTTGGTGGGGTCATCCCTGAGGGAGTGTGTCATTCCGAGCGCAGCGAGGAATCTCGCTCCGCGCTGAGGTGGATCGCAGGCGTGGCTTAGGCGGAGGTGGAAGAAAGAACAGAGCGAGATTCCTCGCTGCGCTCGGAATGACACCGTAACGGCTGAAGCACCTTGCCTAATGTCTAAACTTCAGATTCCCGCGAAAGCGGGAATCCACTCCGCCGGCCTTATCTCCCGGGCACTTCATGGTCTGGCGCGGTGAAACTGAAGGATTCCGAGCGCACTCGCAAGGCCTTGTCCAATTCGATTTCTGCCAGGAAGCGGCGACCGCCATAGTTTGTGTAGAAGCGCAGATCGCGGATTTGCACGTCAAAACCTTCGCCGTTTTCTTCTACCTGGGCCCAGGGGAACTTGGCGAAATCCATGAAGATACGTCCGGTGCGCGTCTTCAGGGCCGCGTCGAGGGCCGCCGAGGCCTCGGGTTTATGGAATTGCTGCGCGGACCGGGGATCCACATCGTCATCAAGGGCATTAGCAGGCAGGACATCATAGGCGGTGTCGGTCTCGACTACTCCCGTCCACTCAAAGGGGTTGAGTGGGGAGGGAAAGGCACCGACCTGAAGCAAGTCTTGTTCAGAGTAAGTGTGGGTTTCGAGGAACCCGAGGACGCGACGGTGGGCGACGTCGCGCAGGCCCCAGAGAAATACCAGCGCACAGAGCGAGAACACCGCACCCCACGCAGGGCGGGATTTACTCGCCCCGACTTCTTCCGAGACCAGCCGCAGCAGCGTGGGAAGGCCGAGACCAAGGCAAAGGAATGCGAGCAACAAAGGATCGAAGATAAACATGATGTCCCAGGCATACCACCGCGGGCTGAAGGGTAGGAAGGGCCTGACGCCGTAGGAATTCGTGAAGTCCATCAAAAGGTGGCTGGCCGTTCCAATCCACGCCAGGATCAGAAGCCAGGGAAGGCTGAGTGGCGGTCCGGGTTTCGGCTTTGCCTTGCGGCCAAAAAAGTAAATGGTCCATGCCAGTAGGAAGGCAAGCAGGCTGACCCCCAGAATCGAATGGGTGAAACCGCGGTGGTACTTGAGATAGGTGGCGCTGCCCCAGAGGCGGGAGACGATGTCGAGATCCGGCAGGTTCGCAGCCGCGATCAGAGTGAGGGTGGCAAACCGGGTTTTGCGGTGCAGCCCGGCATGGCTCAAGGCAACTGCGGTAAGGGTGTGGGTCAGATTATCCACGGCACATGCAGAAATTTGAAATTTGAGATTTGAAATTTGAAATCGAAACTGGAAAATCGAAAGTCGAAACTGGAAAGTCGAAAATCGACAAGGGAACAAGGAACCTGGAAAAACGAAACTGGCGATTCCAATTGAACTTTGTTTCATGAATCTCGAACTTCGGCATTCGGGTTTTTATTCTCCAGTTTCCACTTCCCACCTTACACTTCCCTGCTTACACTTCCCAGTTTGCGCTTCCCATTTTCCAGTTTGCATTTTCCACTTTCTATCTTCCAGTTTCCACTTTCCATTTTCCAGTTTCCAGTTTCCAATTTCCAGTTTCGAATCATGGAACCAGCACGGTAAGTGCATCTGGCACGATTTCGAATGTTGCCGGGAGTGTCCCCACCAGCTCGCCATCGAGTTCGAAGCGGATGGTTTCGCCGGCAACCCGGGCGGCGCAGCAGAGCTTACGCGTTTCCACAAGTTCCACATCGCCGAGGTGGAAGTGTTGGCGCGCCAGGGCCAGGCCTGCGTAAAGGAAGTAGCGAGCGCGATTATGGCTTTTGAAAAGGCACATGGTGAACCGGTCATCAAAGAACCGCGCGTCAGGCGTGAGGTGAAGCCATCCCCCATAATTGCCGGCTCGCTGGACGGCGGCGAACGTGGCAATACGGTCCGGCCCACCGTCCGTGCGGCAGCAAAAGCCCTGGAAGGGATAGCGGAATACCTGCCGCAAGGCTTCCACGATGTATCCCGAGACCCCCCACGACAACTTCATCTCGGGTGAAAGCTTATAGACGACGTGAGCATCATAGCCGATTCCCGCCACAGTCATGAAGTAACGAATGGCCTGCTCCTTTTCAGCCGGAGCTCCGTTTATCGAGGCCTTCTCAATGCACCAGGTGGCTTTCGCCAGGGGGATTCGGCGTGGCGACCAACGCGAAAGCTCTGTGGCTGCACGGACAGGGTTGAGCGGAAGTCCCATATCTCTCGCCAAAATGTTGGCTGTCCCTCCCGGCAGCAGGCCGAGCGCCACTTGGCTACCGGCCAGACCGTTGATCACTTCGTTGATCGTGCCATCCCCGCCGCAAACCAATACTATGTCGCTGCCTTTACTTGCGGCTTTATTTGCCAGTTCAGACGCCGCTCCGGGTCCAGCCGTTGGGGCGAGATCCACTTCTATCCCTGCTTTGCGGAGGATCTCAGCCGCTCGTCGAATCTCCCTTGCGCGCCGGGCAGGGTGCCGTCCAGCTATCGGGTTATAGATCAGAGTAGAGGTTTTCAAAGAGAGGGAATCGGTTCGCGCAAGATCCGTCTTGAATCTGGTTTCTTACTCCACCGGCACAACGATGCCCGTAACCACCTTCTTGGCATAAAGGTCGCCGGTTTTCTTATCCTCGCGGACATCCACGTAGACCTGGTCGCCGACCTTCAGATCCTCCCGCGAGCTTGGCTTGTCGTCGTGAATGAACTTGGTCTTGGGCTGGAATCTAAAAGTTTGGTCAATGCCGACCTTGGTCTTTTCCAGCACCATTCCATTGGCGTCAAGCGTCTTAATGACGCCATAAAGAAGGTTCTGGTATTTGCGCGCGGTGCCCGTCGGGTCTCCGTAGCGCCCCGTTCCCGCCTTGACGGTTTTTTCCTGCGCCGGCATGGGCACTGCCAGAACCAAGCAAAGGGTAGCCGGGATCCATATTGTTCGCAGATTCATGCCTCAATCTTCTCCTACCTCTAATGGCTCCCCTTATCGACACTAGCAGCCGGTTCCGACGCCTGTCAAGCCAAGCTTTCAGCCTGCGCATCAGCCCTGACGATGTCAGCCGATATATGTCCGGCCGGTGGGTTATAATTCCGTTCGGAAATGAAAGCCTATGGGGCGCGCTAGGACCATGGTGTGCCCGCGCCTGGTGGGGAGGATTACGTGGCCAAAGCCATCGAAAAAGAAATTGAAAAGCTCCGAAATGATATCCGCTACCACGAGCATCGGTACTACGTCCTGGATAACCCTGTAATCTCTGACTTCGAGTTTGACAAACTGATGCGCCGGCTTCAGGAGCTGGAGGCCCAGAATCCGGCGCTTGTCACGCCTGATTCTCCCACCCAGCGCGTGGGGGGCCAACCGGCGGAGGAATTCCCCAAGCTGCGGCACTCCGTGCCCATGTTGAGCCTGGACAACACTTACTCTGTAGATGAGCTAAAAGACTTTGACCGGCGGGTGCGCGAGATTTCAGGTCGTTCGAAGGTCGAGTATGTGGGGGAATTGAAGCTGGACGGGCTTTCCATGGCGTTGACCTATGAAGACGGCGTGCTGACGCACAGTGTCACGCGCGGCGACGGAGTCGAGGGCGAGGACGTCACGGCAAACGTGAAGACGATCCGCTCCGTGCCTCTCGGATTTGACGCCGAAAGGTCGGAGCTGATCGGCGATCCAAGGCGCTTGGAAGTCCGCGGAGAAGTCATCATGCCACGCAAAGCGTTCGAGCAGACGAATGCGCAACGCGAGGCGGCGGGCGAGCCCCGCTTCGCCAACCCGCGCAACGCCGCAGCGGGCTCCATGCGCCAGCTTGACTCGCGCATCGTGGCGCAGCGCAAGCTCGACATGTTCCTCTATTACCTCCTGGTCGAAAACCGCGAACCGCTTCGCGAACACTGGCAAAACCTTGAAGCCCTGGTCAAGATGGGCTTCAAGGTGAACCCCAACAGGCGTTTGTGCAAATCGTTCGAGGAATTGATGGCCTATATCCAGGAATGGGAATCGAAGCGAGACGGCTTGGAGTACGAGATTGACGGTATCGTCGTGAAGGTGAACGACATTCGCCTGTGGGAGGAACTCGGGACCACAGCCAAGTCCCCGCGCTGGGCCATCGCCTATAAATATGCGGCGCGCCAAGCCACCACGCGCGTCATGGATATTCGCGCCCAAGTCGGTCGGACCGGAACATTGACGCCTGTTGCCGACCTTGAGCCGGTGGACGTGGGTGGAGTCACAGTGAGCCACGCCACACTGCACAATATGGATGAAATCACGCGGCTGGGCGTCAAGATCGGCGACGCGGTGCTGATCCAGCGTGCCGGAGAAGTCATCCCGCAGGTGGTCAAGGTGGTGAAGCAAGCTCCGGAGGGGCGCGAATTCAGCATGCCCAAGCAATGCCCCGTCTGCGGCGGGGACGTTCACCGCGCCGAAGGAGAAGTCGCCTACCGCTGCGTCAACTCGGCTTGCCCGGCCAGACTCAAAGAATCGCTGCTCTATTTCGCCGGTCGCCGCGCCATGAATATTGATGGGCTGGGAGACGCCCTGGTGGATCAACTTGTGGACAAGGGGCTGGTCCGCGACGTCGCTGATCTTTACGCTTTGACCCAGGAAAAGGTGGCGAATCTGGAACGGATGGGGGACAAGTCAGCAAGCAACCTCCTGCTGGAAATCGACAACAGCAAGAAGGCGAGCCTGGCGCGGCTGATATTTGCCTTGGGCATTCGCTTCGTCGGCGAACGCACCGGCCAGCTCTTAGCCGACCATTTTGCCTCGCTGGACAAGCTCGCCAAGGCCAGCGAAGAGGAACTCTTGGAGGTCGAAGAAGTCGGGCCCAGAGTGGCCGAGAGCATCCTTGAGTTCTTCCGCGAACCGCGAAACCTGAAGGTCATCGAGAAGCTCCGCAAAGCCCGCTTGCAGTTCGAGTCGGCGAAAGTCCACAAGCCTGAAGGCAACTTAGCCGGAAAGCAGTTTGTGCTCACCGGCACGCTGCCTCGTTATTCCCGCGACGAAGCCAAAAAGATGATTGAAGAAGCCGGCGGCCGCGTCACAGGCTCCGTCAGCAAGAAGACGGATTACGTCGTGGTCGGCGCCGATCCGGGGTCGAAGCTCGACAAGGCCCGTTCGCTGGGAGTCAAAACGATTGAGGAAGGGGAGTTGCTCAAGCTTTTGGGTGGCTAGAGACGTTTTGACATCATAACGCTTTAACTGTATAATGGCTCCATGAGAAGCTTGCAAAAAAGAGCGACCGTTTATTTCGATTCCCAGCTCCACCGGGCATTACGGATCAAGGCTGCCGAGACTGACCAGCCGATTTCCAAGATCATCAATGACGCCGTGCGGCTGAGCCTGGCGGAGGATGCGGAAGACCTGGCGGCATTCGAGGAGAGGGCGAGGGAACCGAACCTGTCTTTCGAGGCAGTACTCAAAGACCTGAGGAAGCGTGGGAAGCTATAAGATCCTTATCAAGCCTTCCGCAGTGAAAGAGATCGAAGCGATTCCCCAAAGGGACCGCCAGCGTCTCATGGCGCGAATCCAGGGACTTTCCAGCAATCCGAGGCCACCCGGCTCCGAAAAACTATCGGGCCAGGACAAGTTTCGTTTGAGACAAGGGGTTTACCGGATTGTCTATTCCGTCAACGACGATGGGCCATCTTTATTGATTGTCAAAGTGGGACACCGCAAGAGGTCTATCGGTAGCTCAACCGCTCATGTCGAGCTGCGACTCCCTGCACCCATGACGATATTCGTGGCACGGCCGCCATCTGGTCGACACCCGCAAATGGAGACGGCGAACAAAAAGGGGGAGGAGTCAAAATGAAGAAACGACGCGTCGGGCTCGCAGTCCTGCTGCTTTCATTGTGTCTTCCTGTTTTTGCGACGGACAAGGAGGATTTGTCAGAACGCTATAAGGGAAAGTACCTTGTCGTTCTCCGAGAGGGCTTGGCGGTGGGCATGTGCGCCGAGCTTGCCGAGATCCCATTGGGTAACGCTCTTGATGTCATAATCACCGGCGAATCGGCCGAGTCTCACCCGCAAACCGGCGTGTCCGCTGGCATGACTCGCTGCGGAGAGATCATCCCCGAGCCTTTACACAAGGGAGAGGTCGTCCTTGCCAGGTCCACCTGGTTTCGACGGCTAAGGGGAGGATACTTCACCATCACCGTCGAAAACCCTTCGGCTCACCAGGTGAAGCGGGGTGTGCGCACCTCCCGACATCAGCACCTTAAGTACGGCAGGGCCAACTTGATCTTCGAGACGGACGATGCGAAAGACTACGACTCCGTGGCTTCGCTCGTTGAAAAGTGGCTAAAGCCCTTCGACACACGCGCGGAGGCCGCTCAGTTCGGAAACACCGCCAGTGGCGTGTATGTAAGAGAAGTAAAGCTGGGCATGTCCTTCGCCGAGGTTGAAGCGGCTCTGGGACCGCCACAGACTCGCGTGGACCTGGGCGAAAAGGTCCTCTACAAGTACAAAGACATGACGGTTGAGTTTCATAACGGCAAGGTCACCGATGTGAAATGAGGTTAAGGTGGCCTGGTCATTGATCGAGACCCTAGGGACACTGAGGGACTATGATTGATCCCCAATTGAGAGGTAAA
Source organism: Terriglobia bacterium (assembly GCA_050011515.1). Taxonomy (GTDB): domain Bacteria; phylum Acidobacteriota; class Terriglobia; order UBA7540; family UBA7540; genus CAVROP01. The sequence continues at coordinate 59,926 of JBEKIZ010000020.1, forward strand.
GTCGTTTGTATCACGGGTGGGAACAACCCGCAGGGAATCGGCGCCGCAACCGCTAAGGCGTTCGCATCCCAGGGTGCAAGCGTGTTTATTCACTTTTTCCGGCAGGCATCCGCAATGTCTGACCAGGGAAAAGGCGAGGTCGAATCCGGCAGGCCCGGGGAAGCATTTTACCTTGATGCACAATTGAAGTCGGCCGAGGAGGTTGTACGGGCGATCCGGCGCGAAGGTGGACAGGCCGAGTCCTGGGAAGCTGATTTGGGTGAGCCATCCGCAATTCCTCAGCTTTTCGATCGCGTCGAGCAAGCGTTTGGGCCAGTGGAGGTGCTGATTAACAACGCGGCGCTTGACTTGCCCGACACCTTCATTCCCTCCAAGTCCTCGGCACAGGGTGATCGGAGTCTGGGTGGTTTGGGTTCTCCCATGGGTACGCTTACTGCGGAAAGCCATGACCGCCACTTCGCGGTAAATTGTCGTGCCCCGGCTTTAATGATGGCGGAATTCACCCGCCGGCACATCGCGCGCGGGGGGCAATGGGGGCGAATCGTGAATGTGAGTACCGACGGGGCGTCCGGATTCGCTGGCGAGATTTCTTATGGGGCCAGCAAGCATGCGCTGGAGTCGTACAGTCAGGCCGCCGCCCGCGAGCTCGCACCGTGTGGGATTACGGTCAACGTGGTGTCGCTCGGGCCCATACAGACCGGTTGGATATCTCCGGAGTTGGAAAAGAAGGTCGTGCCCACGATTCCACTGGGACGGCTGGGCTCCCCGGAGGATGTGGCCGATGTGATTGTGTTTCTAAGTTCCGAGCAAGCGCGCTGGCTCACGGGACAGTTGCTTTATGTCGGCGGTGGCCACACAATGCCTCTGTAAAGCGCTGTGGAAATTACCAGGGAGGCTACTAAGATGGTAACAAAGACGACAAAGGCGGTGGCAAGACCCAAGCGTACAAAAGCTGAGATAGAAGAGGAGTTTTCGGCGATCCGTGAGGAGGTCGCGGCGACAAGGGAAACAGCCGACAAGAAAACAGAGGAAACCTCAAAGCTGCGCGAAACCGAAATCCGTCAAGCGGTGGAAGGGATTTCTGTGGAGGAGGTGGTAAAGGGAATATCGGGGCTGGGCCTCGATCTTTCGAAGGCGCTCGCGGGCCTCTCGGAGAAACTTGTCCAGGAAGTGAATCGCCTCTCCTCCGCTCGTGAAGCGGTGGAATTGGAGAGGAAAGAAATCGACAGACTTCACAAGATCGACGTCGCTTGTACGGCGCTCGATCAACTCGTCCAAGACTATACGCGCAAGAAAGAGGAGTTGGAATCCGAAATCGCCGCCCAGCACGCTGCGTGGGATGAGGAGCTAAAACGAACCGAGCGCGAGCGGAAGGAACAGGACGAGAACCTCAGGAAGCAGCGGCAGCGTGAAATTGACGAGTACGACTACAACAAAGCGCTGGAGCGCAAAAAGGCCCAGGACAAGTACGAAGAAGAGATGAAACTTCTGGAAAAGCAGAACCGGGAGAAGCAGGAAGCGCTCGAAAAAAGCTGGCAGCAGCGCGAGGCAGTCTTGAAAGAGCGAGAGGAGGAAGTTTCCCGTCTCAAGAGCGAATCAGAGGGTTTCCCCGCCCGACTCGAAAAGGCGTGCACACAGGCGGAGGCGGAGGCTACACGAGCCACAGCGCAAAAGTTTGAGCAGCAGATTCTCCTATTGAAGAAAGAGAGTGAAGCCGAAAAGCGGCTGGCCGAGCTTCAGATCAAGACGCTGGAAGATACCCTCTCGCGGCAGTCGGCGCAGATGGCGGCGCTCCAGAAGCAGCTTGATGAAGCGAAGCAGCAAGTGCAGGAAATCGCTGTGAAGGCCATCGAGGGAGCGTCCGGGGCCAAGGCGCTCTCCCACATTAACCAGATCGCCATGGAGCAAGCCAAGCACCGCGACCAGGGGTAGAGGATGGGGAGGAAACGCAAGGCCGCGAGGGGAGCTTTGCGCTACCTCGAGTTAAGCCAGTTCAACATGGCCTCAGACTGCGCCGTGGGGATGCCTTCCGCCCAGAGGCACTCGTCGCCTTTGCGGAGAAGGATGACCTGCCCGTTGGCTGCCGTGCCGATGAAGAGGTCTGTGGTAGAGCGCTTGTCGGGCGCGAGTTCGGGGTACTTGCGAGCGAGAATGGAATGGTAATCGCGGAAGAAGGCAAGAGCCGCCTCAGGCCCCGACCAGCGGGTCCGCGAAACCAGAGTGTACTCCTTCCCTTCGTGTGTGAGTCCTGGACTGGGCCCGGCGGCAGCCCTTTCGTAGAGCAAATAACGGTCTGCGAGCCAGCGCGTGGCCACCGACTTCGCCTCGTCTTCGGAAATCAGTTGGCCCAGCACCGCGTAGTAGCCCAGCTCACCCAGGATGTTCTCCGCCAGAAAATTCAGCCCGCGTATTCCCGCGAGAGGCGCCGGATGGGGTAGGGAGACCTTCGGCAGTTGTTGCTTTTCAAAGTATGCCTGCGGCTCGAAAATTTCCTTGGTGGTTTTGGGCGGATCGTTGAAGAGCGAGTTCAGCCTTCTCCAACCGCCCTCCTGGAGCCCACGTTGCATGAAGCCCATGCCCTCGATATATGGAAAGAGGGCCTGGAGGCGAAAGAAGAAAGGCGCTCGGTTGAAGGCGGGGAACTCTTCGTATTGCTGGTGGATGACCTGCGCCATCAGCGGTTCGAGCGCGGGCATATCCTCCAATTTCATCGGCGCAATCAGTTGCTGAATCATGGCTGCGGTGGCGTGACCTTCCACCAAGGCCTGACGGGCGTTGGAAGCATCGTCATCCGGGCGGACGGCCTTAAGGAATTTCTCGAGGTCGAAGTTCTGGTCCTGAAGGGCGTGGGTCAGCTCGTGAGCCAATACGAAGCGCTGCATGTCCGGCTCAACCCAGTCGGCGATGAACATGGTCTTACGGTGCGGATCGTAAAAGCCGGCAGCCTGTTCGGTGTAGAAGCTGATGAGGAACTTCTCGAGATTGAAGTCCGGCGAGACAAGGCCGAAAGCCTGGAGCGTCGCTTCCTGGATGTGGATCTCCTGCGGCGTCATTTCCACGCGAAGGTTCTCCGCAAGGTACTTCTCGACTTCCGCCCGGCTGATGATCTGCTTCTTCAGCGATGACTTGATAGGGAGGCCGGTAAGTTCGCTCATCTGCTGGAGAGTCTTGTCGGCTTGGGCCAGAAGGTCCGGAGCACCTTGCCCAGCGGCCGCAAACCGGGCAGTTGGCACTGCACAAGCCAGCAACAGGAAGGTGAGAGCGGCCAGCGTCTTCAACGTCGACCGAAGTCTTTTCGTGCTTTCCCTGAGACAATTCATGATGCCTTGATAACCTCCATAAGCCGCCGCACCGACGCCAGGGTGCTGTCCTAATTTGACTCGTAGCGCCGGCCTTCAGGCCGGCACTTGCCGACCCCGCCTTGCGGGGTCGGCGCTACGCTCAAGATGGGATACCTCCGACGCGAGGATTGGTTTGACCCTACCCCACTGAGAAGACTATCATGAAACTTGCGCGAGCAGGCCGGGTGATCGCTGCCCCGCCTTAGCGGCCGCTTCGGCGGCCAAGCAGGGGCGGGGGAGAGGAAAGTCCGAACTCCGCAGGGCAGTGTGCTCGCTAACGGCGAGGGTTGGGGGTGGATGTCCCACAGTGGGGGACCGTACGCCCCCCGCACGGAAAGTGCCACAGAAAATATACCGCCCCGATCTATCGGGGTAAGGGTGAAAAGGTGCGGTCCCGATGAATCGGGAATTAAAGTAAGAGCGCACCGCTCCGGTAGTGATACCGGGGGCATGGTAAACCCCACACGGAGCAAGACCAAATAGGGGAGGAGGGGCTGCCCGCTCCGTTACAACTCCCGGGTAGGTCGCTTGACCCCGCCAGTAATGCCGGGGCTAGATGAATGATCGCCGTCCCGCCTCCGCGGGAAACAGAATTCGGCTTACAGGCTTGCTCGCGGTAAGTACAGTCGAAAGTCGAGGGTCCAAATTCCAAGCTTGAGGGTCAAGGCCCGGCGGCCATGGGGTCACAGCTTCCCGGGCAGGGCTTGAGCCTTGGGTCGTCACACGCAACGGCAGCTCTCGAAACACCTCACTTTGCTTTTGGTGCTCGCGGCGGACATGGACAAACACCTGCCCACAGGAGGTTAACTATGCAAGCCATCCGTTTTCACACCATTGGCGGCCCCGAAGTATTGAAGCTCGAAGATGTTGAGAAACCCCGGCCGGGGGCAGGTGAAGCGCTGGTCCGAATCCATGTGGCGGGTGTCAACTTTGCCGACACGTTGCTTCGGCGAGGCCGCTACGCGCGCCAACCGGAGTTTCCGGAAACGCCGGGGTTTGAGGCTGCCGGAGTTGTGGAAGAGGTCGGCGAGGGAGTCGGCGGGGCTCTCGTTGGCCGGAGGGTAGCTATCCTCGGCGGCCAGCACTGCTATGCGGAATACACAGTGGCGCCAGCCGGGCAGTTGATATTCCTGCCGGACCAACTCAGTCTTGAGGACGGAGCCGCGTTTCCGGCCCAAGCCCTGACCGCCTATCACATGCTCTACACTGCCGATCGAGTGAAGCCCGGCATGTCGGTGCTTGTTCACGCTGCTGCGGGCGGTGTGGGACTTCAGGCCATTCAGATGGCCAAGCAGGCCGGCGCGAGAGTGTTTGGGACTACCTCAAGTGAGGAGAAAGCCAAGCTGGCCCGCGACATGGGCGCAGACGAAGTCATCCTCTACAACAAGGCGGATTTTGCAGAGCGGATCAAAGAGCTGACCCAGGGCCGGGGCGTGGACTTGGTTCTTGATTCCGTCGGGAGAGCGACCTTTGCGGGAAGCTTGAAATGCCTGGCTCCTTTCGGCCACGTTATCCTTTACGGAGCCGCCAGTGGCCCTCCCGAACCCATCAATGTGTTTGGAACCCTCTTCGAAAGATCCCTCAAAGTGAGTGCCTTTAATCTCTACACGATCAGGCAGCGCCCGGAAGAGGCGCGCGCAGGAATTCAGCGGGTGATGAATTGGATTGCCGATGACAAGCTGAAGATAGTGATTGGGTTGAGGTTGCCTCTCGCGCAAGCGGCCGAGGCCCACCGCAGAATGGAAGGGCGCGAGACAGTTGGCAAGATTCTACTAGCGGTGGATTGACGGGTGCGCGAGATGGGGCTGTTTGGTTCGAAGACGAAGAAGATCGAGCCTGCCAAGAGCCTTACGGGCACGGTTCAGTTTCCCGGTGATAAGTCCATCTCCCACCGCTATGCCATGCTGGGGGCGATTGCCGAGGGAGCGAGCGAGATTCACTTCTTCTCCACGAGCGCCGATTGTCAATCCACGCTTTCCTGTCTGAAGCAGCTTGGGGTGAAGATCGAGCGCAAGGACAACGTGGTGACGATTGAGGGCGCCGGTCTGGGCGGACTGCGGCCTGCTGCCGAACCTCTGGACGCCGGCAACTCAGGTTCGACGATGCGGATGCTGGCAGGCATTCTGGCCGGCCAACCGTTTCGTTCCGTGCTGGTCGGCGATGCTTCGCTCTCCCGGCGGCCCATGAAGCGCGTCGCCGACCCGCTTTCGCGGATGGGAGCGCGGATCAAGTCCCAGCAAGGTGGGCTGCCGCCTCTTGAAATCGAAGGCGGCGCGCTCCAGCCCATTCGTTACGAAATGCCGGTGGCAAGCGCGCAAGTGAAGTCGGCCGTTCTCCTGGCGGGACTGTTCGCAGAGGGTGAGACCGAAGTAATCGAAAAGGTTCGGACACGGGACCATACGGAGATCGCGCTGGAACAAATGGGGGCCGACATCGGACGGCATCAGCGGACCATTGCCGTGCGAGGCAGAGCGCACCTGGAAGGCAAGAAGCTCTATGTGCCGGGTGATTTTTCTTCGGCGGCGTTTTTCATCGTTGCGGGACTGGTCATGCCGCACTCAAACCTGATGCTTCATAACGTGGGCCTGAACCCGACACGCACGGGGATTCTCGATGTCCTTGTGCCCATGGGCGGGCGGGTAAAGGTCGTCAACCTTGAGATGATCAACGGCGAACTGATCGGCGACCTCCACGTGGAGGCCAGCCAGTTGCGAGGAGGCGAAATCCCGCAGAGCGCGGTCCCCGCCCTCATTGATGAATTGCCCGTCCTGGCAGTCCTGGGGACACAGACGGAACAAGGATTGACTTTCCGAGGGGCCGCGGAGTTGCGCGTAAAGGAAAGTGACCGCCTGGCAGCCGTGGCGGAAAGTCTGAGGCGGATGGGCGCCGAAGTGGAGGAATTCCCGGATGGCCTGCGCGTTGCCGGGCGACAAACCCTGCGTGGCGCCGAGATTGATCCCCATGACGACCATCGGATTGCCATGGCTTTTGCTGTGGCAGGATTAGTCGCCCAAGGCGCCACGGTCATCAAGAACAGCAGTTGCGTTGATATTTCCTTCCCTGATTTCTTTGATACGCTGGCCAAAGCAACGGAGTGAACGAGATCGAGACACCACCCCATAGCCGTTGACGTAACCGTGCCAGCTAGAGCTTCAGGTAGTGGGTCAATTTGATGCTGTAGCGGCGAGTTTACCTCGCCAAATGGCGGCGTAAAGCCGCCTCTACATCAAATTGACCCACTACCGAGTTTCAGGCGCGTCAATAGGCGCTCTTCCCTCCGTGTTATAATGCCGACATGCCCGACAACATCGAATCACGGATGAGCTTCATCATTGAGCAACAGGCCCAATTCACCGTGGGCATCCAATTGCTCAGAGAGCGGCAAGCCGATACGCAGCGCCTCGTTGATGCCGACAGGGAAATGATTCGCCAGTTGGTGGATGTAACGATGTCGCTCGCTGGGCACGCCCAAGAAACCGATCTACGCCTCCGCGAACTCGCGGACGCTGGGATCCACACTGAGCGCCGCTTGGACGCGCTGATCGATACCGTGGACAAGCTCGTGCGACACGACGGCTCGTAGGCTTCTGCCCAACTGTGGGATCCGTTGGTGAATGAAGGCTGTGGTCCAGCTAGAAAAGTGCCTTTGCCGGCTGTGCGCAATGCCACCTCAAATCCGCCGGTGTGAAAGCATCACGTAAATCTTCAATCCTCGTCCTCTGGACGCACCTGAACCGCTCAGCCAGTCGCGCCAACTGGACACACCTAACGGCGTGGCCCGCAGTACCCGAAAACGGGCGCAGATGGAGAGGCGCGTTCCATGCACGCTTCTCGTCCCCAGCGGGGGAATGCGGTGGGGCCGGGGGCGTCGGTGGGTGGGCTCCCGTGCGCAGCAGCCGGACGGTCCCGTATTCCGTGTCGAGTCGGATCGGAGGCCCGCCTTTGCCCACCGTTCCGCTGATGGTCGGGTTGTCGCCTTCCTTCGCGACCTTCAGATCAGGCCCGGAAAAATCGCTTTCCACTTCACCGTGACGGGAGGCCGCGTCGATCTGGAAACTGCTGGTGGCGGGGAGGCTCAGTTCGATCTGGCCCTTTTTGAGGTCGATCTCGATGGGATGGGTTGGAGGAGTGGAGGTCCGCAGTTCTACGTCCCCGTTCGTATCCGTGATTTTCACGCTGTGCTTGAAATCAGTGAGGGTGATGTCTTTTTGACGAGTCGAGATTTCGAATGGGCCGTCGATGCCGTTCAATTCCAGCGAACCGACTTCCATGTCGAGGCGGCCGGTGAGCTTCTGAGCTGTCATATCGGTTCGCGAGGATTTGAAGTGCAGGGTCTGGCCGATGTCGCGGAATTGCATGTCTCCGCTGAACTCCCCGTTTACGCTTGCCGTGCCGGTGACGCCGGATATATCGACGTCACTTCCCCGCCCCTCGATGTCCACGCTCCCTTTCAGATCACGGACTTCCGTCCTCCCGCTGCCCTTGCCCACATGTACAAGCCCTTCCACATTGTTAATGTGAGCATCCCCGTGGGGCGCGGTGACGGCTTGCTCGGCCTTTAATCCGTCCAGCATTACGTCACCGTGTTCCGCCGTAATTTCCGTGCTAGTCGCGTAGGGAACGCGCAAGGTGTAGTCCAGGCGCACGTTGTGCCCGCCGCCTGGAAGCGAATCAAGATTGGTTTGGACCAAGTATCCGCCTGCTTCTTCGACAATTTCAATTTTGACCTGCTCCGAGAGCTTCTGGGCGTCACCTTCATTGGGGGCCCAGATGGTCTTCTTCACCACCGCGTCAACCGTGGCTTGGCTGGCGGCATGCACCTCCACGTCACCACGACGGTCCACGATCAGGATGTGAGGCTGGGGATGGACTTCGTGCGAGAAAGTCTGCGTGTAGGTATAGGAGTTCATGAACAGGCCGGCAAAGCCCTCGTTGTCCATATCCACGCCCATTGAGGCCGGCCACTGCTGCCACGGCCTCAAAACGATCTTTGAGATCAAGGTTCCCATAACCAGTATCAAGACCAGCAAGACGACTTCGCTGGCCGTGAAGAGCGGTGGCGGCACGGTCTCAGGATGGGCTTGGGCCTGAATGTAATCTACGAGCTTTGAGAGACCCCAAAAGATGATGAGGATCGGCCAGAACTTGGCGATGACCTGCCAGGGATGAATCGAAGGGTTGAAGTTCTGCCAGAGGAAGATGGCACCCATCGCAATCAGCGTGAGCGCCCAGAAAATTGATCCCCGACGATAACCGTAAATGCTCATGGTGTGTCCGCCCTCCCTCTGTCATTCCGATCCCGCAGTCGCGGGCGAGGAATCTCGCCCTGATTCTTTCTTCTACCTACTCCCTGGCTGGCCGCCTTGAGCTCCAATCCCTCGGCACAGCAAGATTCCTCTCCCGCGACTGCGGGATCGGAATGACATCTATCCCAGGCTTTCTGCTGCCTTCCCCGCCCTCCGTCCCTACACTCGTGGTCCTTGTGGAGGCCGCGGCGGCATCGCAGAATCGATGAGTTTCAGAACGCCGATGACGATCAATAAAATAGGCCAAGTCCTGCTAATGCCCCACCCTGGAACGAACTCCTCCATCAGGAAAATGACTCCAATCGTGATGAGAATGACCGGACCAGTCAAACTGGGCCTGCTTGAAATCGGCGTGCTTGGTGGGTAACCCATAGTCTATTGTGGTTCTCCCTTCTGGCCTGCAACTCACCCGCCCTTTCCTCAGCCCATCCGTCTACCGCCCTTGCTTCACCTGTTCCAACTCCAGTTCCAACTCGCGCATCTTGCGCTGGTGCTCCATCTCCTCCAGGCGCACCCGCTGGTGAGCCTCCATCTCCATGTCGCGAATCTTCACCAGTTGAGTTATGGCGACGATCACGACCACCACCACGAAGCCTGCCAGGGGAATGATGAATGGCGAATCCATGGTCTTTTTACCTCCGTAGCCTCTCGATGAATGCTCATAATCAGGCAGTCCGCTCGTAGACCTGACTGGCCTTGGCCTTCTCGAGTTCTACTTCCAGCTCCCTCATTTTCTGCTGATGCTCCATCTCCCGGATGCGCATCTCCCGTTGGACCTGGAGCTCCTTGTCGCGTGCCTTGTACCAGAACACGATGGCAACGACACATACAGCCGTCAAACCTACTGCGCACACGCCTAAAACCGGGGTTAAGTCAGAGACATTCCACATTGGAAACCTCCTTTGAATCCCGCTCGCTAATCCCTCGCCATCGGACTGGCTTGGGCGATTCTTCCTGGTCCGCCGGGACTGGACCCCGTCCATCCCCGCGCGATGCCTCTCTCAATCCCAATGCGCCTCCGTCGAAGTTCAGGGCGCCTTATCAGCGGCCTTGCGGTTCTTCTCCTTTTCCAGCTCCAGCTCCAACTCCTTCATCTTGCGCTGATGCTCCATTTCACGGATGCGCATGTCCTGGTGGAATTGCAGTTCCCTCTCACGCGCCTTGAACCAGAAGACGATCCCCACGATGGCCACCACCATTACCAGCGCGCCGAAGCGCGAGAACAACAAGAATGGAAACATAGTCGGCTTTCCTCCGCCTTGATGGCCTGATGTGGGGCAGCAATTGAATGCTGTCTCATGCGCTCTTGCTCGCCTTGGCCTTTTCCAATTCCAGCTTGGCCTTTTCGATTTCCAATTCTCTCATTTTCCGTTCGTGCTCCATCTCCCGAATCCGCAACTCCTGGTGGGCCTGGAGCTCACGCTCTCTCATTTTTCTCATGGAGACGATGGCTACGATAATGACGGCCATCACGAATGCTCCCAGGGGGATGATAAAGGGGTTGTTCAGGATGTTTTCCATGCAAGTCCTCCGGGCTATTGGTTTGTCATGCGCCGTGTCGAATCCTGGTAGGGCCGGTCCCGCAAGGCGGGAGGCGGCCCTACGTTCTAATTGGGACACTACAGTTCTCGTGGTCCCGACGTGCCGCCGGGTCCTCCTTTTGCTATGCTGCGGGCGTCCGTCGGAGGAGGAGAGGGTGTATGCCCCCCACCCAAGCGACGTTGCAGCAACAGCACTCCGATCACGATGAGCAACACCGGCCAGTACCTGCTGATATGACGAAAAACGGGTATGCCAAGGTTATCAAGCAGGAACAGCGCCCCCAAGCCGATGAGCAACGCGGCGCCGATGGGCGCATTCATCTTCATGTCACCAAGCCCAAACCATTCCGGCGTCCGTTGGCCCAGTTGCTTGGCTTTGGCGGTCTGATACGAATCAATCACCATATAAAAGTAAAACGCTGCCGCGCCCAAGCCGAAAATGGTGTCCATGGGGCTACCCACGCGATCACTCATGGCGATGAGAGAGCCGAATATCAGCACCTGAATCATGGCCTTAACGATCTGGCCGTTATAGATAGCGCCCACGCCCGGGATGAAGCCTAGCGCCAGCCCAACGCCAGGGCTGGGGCCGGTTTGCGGACCGAACATAGGAGTCTGCAGGCGGGTCGCCAGACAAGTCTCGCAATAGAGCATTCCGTGCACGTCGCGCTTGCATTCACTGCACAGAGCACGTCCGCACAGGCCGCAATAGGCGACGGAATCAACACTGGGATGGTTGGCGCATTTCATGGGTTTTGGCTCCTTCCTGCCTCGAGGGTTGGGAAGTTCGGTACGGTTTCATTCCCGAGAATAGCCGCGGGGTCGGCCCCATTAAGAATCCGGGCCCGGTTTGCAGCCAGCGCAGGCATGGTAAGCGGGGTGCTGTTCGTGGACCCTCCCGCGGGCGGTTCTTGCTTGGGCGCTTCCTGCCGCTCTTCCTCTGGGTGCGAGCGGAGTTGCCGGAGTCGAGACTCAATCTCGTAGACCACTCGCAGGTCGTAATAGAACTTTTCCGCACGAGCGTAGTACAGGTGTCCGGCGCGATTCGCCCTGAAGAACCAGGTGCGAGGGTTCAAGTCCTCGACCGTCATGTGCCGCAGATTGACCCCCGCGGCGTTAATGATGATGGAGAACGAAAACACAGCCATCGCTACACCATAAGCGAATCGGGGTTGAAGGGCGGGCCGGAAGAAGGCCAGGAGGCGATCCGCCAAGCTGGGTTTGCGCTCCCCCACGGTGGCCAGCATGATCTTCCGCACCAGCCAGGGAGCGGGTTCCAACTCCGGGGCGGAATGGCAGAGTTCCATGGCCCGGCGCACGTCTCCCACCATTTCGAGGCAGGAGGGGCAGACGCTCAGATGGGCTTCGACTTCCCTCTTCAGCGCCGGCTCGAGCAGCCCTTCCAGGTAATCGCTCGTCAGGTTTTCCAGTTCCAGGTGCGTCATGGCTCGCTTCCCGCCTTTGCGGGGCCTCTCATTCCTTCCATACGCTTAAGGACCCGCCCCAGTTCCAATCTTCCGCGGTTAATTCTCGATTTCACGGTACCCTGGGGAACCTTCAGGACCAGGGCAATCTCCTCGTAATCGAGGTCGTGCAGGTCTCGCAGGATCACTGCTTCCCGCAGGTCCGGCGAGAGCTTGTCCAGGGCCAATTGCAGGGTCTCCCTGCGCTCCCGCGATTCCACCTGACCAGTAGGCTCCATATGTGGGCTTGACTTTTGCTCCGCCGCAGGCAACTCGTCTTCCAGCGAGGAGGTCACACGGTCTTTCCGGGTGCGTCGGTAGTGGTCCACCAAATGGTTGCGTGCCACGCGGTTTAACCAGGTTGAAAAGCTGCCCTGAGCGGCATCATAACTTTTGAGAGTCTGGAAGACCTTGAGGAAAACTTCCTGGGTCACATCTTCGGCTTCTTCCACCCGGCCCGTGAAGCGGTAGCAGAGATTATAGATTTTTCGGGTGTAATCCCTAAGCAGGGCTTCCCAGGCGGAGTCCTCACCGGCGAGGCAACGGTCCAGTAGTCCCTGATCCTGTTCCACTCCGACTCACCTTAGCCATTTCCCGAGAACGACGAACATGGATCCCCTCCGCCGCCTCGTCCTACGGCTCATTGGCTTGCCGGGCATTGTAACAGAATGCAGACCATCATTGCAGGGGGAATGCATCCTCAATTCTGAGCTCTGAACAGGGATTTTTGCGATTCCGCCACCATCATGCGGCAGGTCGGAGCGCTCCCGCCCGCGAATCCCTGGTCGCGCCCGCCGTTCCTTGGACGTCGACGCGTGGAGCGGGTAGCGCAGAGTTTCGCCTCTCAGAAACTCTGCGGCTTTTTACTCTTCGCGGGCCAGGCCAGACCATGACGCGTGACGTTCAACGAGAACAAGATTCGCCGAAGAGCATCGAGTTCACACGTAACCAACGAGTCGACGTTCATCAAAATGAGAGCCGCAGAGTTTGAACTGCACAAACTCTGCGCTTGTATCTTTGCTTCGCCGCTGATTTCGGGTGTAAAACAGTCCCTGGAGTTAGCGGTGTCCGGCGGCGGAGGCCGATCTGCGCTGAGGCCGGGAGGGAACTCCCGAGCCTGTCGGGTAGATAG